>JBKQQG010000062.1:0-73334 GCA_052144455.1 Bryobacteraceae bacterium | reverse complement strand
AATAACCCACGCGAGGCCAGGAGAATTGAGGCTGCCGCCCCTGTGAAGAACCAAGTAAGACTGTGCCCGTTGCCCCGAACGCCAGCGCGGCATAGCGGTCAAGGTTGGAGCGGCCGGTAGTTTGGATCGCGGCCAGTCGTGCCTGATCCCCGGGTTGTGTTGGCATTCCCACTGCACCGTGGGCGCTGTGGCGGTCTCGCGGCAGCAGAAGGCTTGCGCGCAGGCAGGGCAGTAGCCTCTACCTGATGCTGAGAGCGGGAATCGAACACAGGTCGCAGGATCTGGCGGTGCGCAGCGCCAGTGCTCCGGTCGGGCAGGCGTCGGCGGCGCGGCGCGCGGCCTTGCGCAACGCCTCGGCGAGCGTCGCGCCGAAGGGCGGGGCCACCCTCACCTCGAATCCGCGGCCGATGGTCGCCAGGCCGAGCTCCTCGCCGGCGGCCTCCGCGATCCGCACGCAGGCCTCGCAGTTGATGCACTTGCCCGGCTCGTAGATCACCTCCGGGTGGGAGAGGTCCTGCGAGAAACGCCGGCGTGCGCCCGCGAAGCGGTAGGCATCGACGTCGTACTCGGTGGCGAGCGAGCGCACGCGGCAGCAGTCCGCTTTGCGGCAACCGCAAGTCAGGCAGCGGCGGGCTTCGCGGATTGCGTCCTCGTCGGGCAGTCCACTTTCAACGGAGGGCATCGGAACGCGCGGGGCCTTCTCGATGGCCCGGAAGATGGCGGCCAACTCGGCGTCGTCCAGGGGCCGCAGGGCGATTCCCGCCACCGCTGGCTCGCCGGTCACCGCCTGGCCCGATAGGTACTGATGGATGGACGCCGCGGCGATTCTTCCCGCGGCCACCGCACGCACCGCCAGATCCGCTCCCAGCACCGCGTCGCCACCGGCAAAGACTCCGGGCAAATTCGTGGCCAGCGTTCTTTCGTCGGCGGCAATCCCCCGGCCTGTCACGCGTAGCCCTTCGCGCTCGGCCAGCGCGTTGTCCACCACCTGTCCGATCGCCGAGATCGCCGTGGAGCACTGGATGCCGAAATCGGAGCCCGCCACTTCCACGGGCCGCCGCCGGCCGGACGAATCCGGCTCGCCCAGCGTCATTCTCCGGCAGGTCACCAGAACGCCGCGGGCATTCTTCTCCAGCCGGACGGGCGCTGCCAGCAGATCGATGCGCACGCCTTCGGCCTCGGCGGCCTCCACTTCCTCCATCAGGCAGGGCATCTCCTCTCTGCCGCGCCGGTACAGGATGCGCACGTTGCGCGCGCCCAGCCGGAGGGCGGAGCGGGCGCAGTCCACCGCGGTGTTCCCGCCGCCGACCACGACGACGTCTTCGCCCAGCGGCGCGGAATTGCCGTTGGCGACGCCCTCGAGAAATTCCACGCCGGCCATGGCGTGTTCTTCGCCTTCGCAGCGCAGCCCCTGCGCGCGTTGCGCCCCGATGGCCAGGAACACGGCGTCGTACCGCTCGCGCAGCTCGGCGAGGCTGAAGTGCTCGCCCCAGCGAACGCCCATCTGAAATGTCGCGCCGAGTTCTCGAACGACGCCGATCTCCGCATCGAGCGCATCCTTCGGCAATCGGAATGCAGGGACGCCGTAACGCAACATGCCGCCCGCGAGCGGATGCGCGTCGAGCAGCGTGCAGGCATGGCCGTGCTGCAAGAGAAACCACGCCGCGGCCAGACCCGCGGGCCCCGCGCCTACGATCGCGACCGATTTTCCCGTCGCCGGAGCGCGCGGCGGAACGTACGCGGCTTGATCGGCCGCATAACGGTGCAGCGCGCCAATCGCCAGCCCCTGGTCGAGATCCGAGCGCCGGCACTCCTGTTCGCACAGGCGCGGGCAGATGCGTCCCAGGGAGCCGGGGAGCGCCAGCCGTTGGCCAATCACTTCCATCGCCCGCCGGTTATCCCCCGTCGCGATGCCGTAGACGAACCCAGGGATATCCAGCCCGCCGGGGCAGCGCGCCACGCACGGTGCCACGCATTCGCCGGCGTGATCGGAGAGCAGCAGCTCGAGCGCCATCTTCCGCGCGGAGCGCACATCGGGGCTGCTGGTCTGGACCTCCATTCCTTCCGCGACCGGCATGGCGCAGGCGGGCGCGAGGTTGCGCCGCCCTTCGATCTCGACGGCGCAGAGGAAGCACGAAGCGGCCGGCTCGATTCCCGGAACGTAACACAGAGTGGGAATGCGTATGCCCAGGCGCTGGGCCGCACCGAGGACAGTGGTCCCGTCTTCGACGCTCACCGGCCGGCCGTCGATGGTCAGAGCAACCATGCTATACGACCTCGATGGCGTCGTCCTGGCAGGCCTGCCGGCACATGTCGCAGCGAGTGCAGAGACTGTCGTCCACCGCGTGCTTCTCATACGGCCGATAGGCGATGGCGCCAACGGGGCAGGCTTGCGCGCACAGAGTGCAGCCGATGCAGGCGTCGGTCACGCGGTAACGGATCAGTGCGGGACAGCGTCCGGCCGGACACCGCTTCTCGTGCAGGTGCGCCTCGTACTCTTCGCGAAAATACCGGAGCGTGGTGGCGACCGGGTTGGGCGCGGTCTGGCCCAACCCGCACAGGCTGGCCCGGCTGACATAATCGGTCAGGGTCTCCAGTTTCTGAAGATCGTCCGGACGGCCGTTGCCCTCGCACAGCCGGTCCAGAATCTCCAGCATCCGCTTGGTGCCGATGCGGCAGAAGGTGCACTTCCCGCAGGATTCGGCCTGTGTGAATCGCAGGAAGAAGCGCGCGATGTCCACCATGCAGTCGCGGTCGTCCAACGCCACCAACCCGCCGGAACCCATGACGGCGCCGGTCGAGGCCAGCGCGTCGTAGTCGATGGGCGTGTCCGCCAGGCGCGCCGGGAGGCAGCCACCGGACGGCCCTCCGATCTGCGCGGCTTTGAACTGCCGGCCGTTTCTCATGCCGCCGCCGATCTCTTCCACGACCTGGAAAATGGTCATGCCCATGGGCACTTCGATGAGGCCGCCGCGGTTCACTTTGCCGGCCAGCGCGAAGACTTTGGTACCCTTGCTGGTCTGAGTGCCGAACGCCGCGAACGCCTCGGCGCCGTGCCGGACGATCCGCGGCACACAGGCCAGCGTTTCCACGTTGTTGATGAGCGTGGGACGGCCGCGAAAGCCATTCTCTACGGGATAAGGAGGGCGCAGCCGCGGCGTCCCGCGCCGCCCTTCGAGCGACGCGATGAGCGCCGTTTCCTCGCCGCAGACGAATGCGCCAGCCCCTTCGCGGACCTCCAGGCGCAGGCTCCCCAAGAGGCCGCGGTCCTGGGCCTGGCGGATGGCCGCGCGAATGTTCCGTACCGCGAGCGGGTATTCGGCGCGGATGTAGAGATAACCTTCCGCGGCCCCGACGGCGTAGGCCGCAATGGCGAGCCCCTCCAAGACGCGGTGGGGATCGGATTCCAGCACCGCACGGTCCATGAACGCGCCGGGGTCGCCTTCGTCGCCGTTGCAGATGACATACTTCACCGGGTCCGCTTGCGCCCGCGCGCGCTCCCATTTCAGGCCGGTGGAAAAGCCGGCGCCGCCGCGCCCGCGCAGCCCGGAGGCCGACATGGCGGCAATCACCTGCTCCGGAGAAAGTTCTCTCGCGCAGCGCTGCAAGGCCCGGTAGCCATCGCGCGCCAGGTAGTCGTCGACGTTCAGCGGATCGATCTCCCCGCAGTTCTCGAGCACGATTCGCCGCTGCTTGCGGAGGAACTCGGGCGCCTGAAATGGAGCCGGGGGTTCGGCCGTGGCCCAGCGGCGCCAGCGCGGCCGGAGGTGACGGCGGGCGATCTTCCGGGCTGAGGCGGCATCCACGTTGCCGTAGAGAGTGCTACCGCCGCCCGGTTCCACGACTTCGACCAGCGGCTCGCGATGGCACATGCCGTTGCAGCCGACGGCCTTCACGACGGCTCCGGCTCCGGCGCGCACGGCTTCACGCTCGAGCGCATCGCGTACGGATTCGCCGCCGCTGGCGACGCCGCAGGAACCCAGTCCGATGCGGATCTCGAGGGCGCCGGGTTTCATGACTTGAGCGCGTCCCGTGCGCTGGCCGGAGTGAGTTTCCCAGCCGTGCGACCGTCGACCATCATCACCGGCGCCAGGCTGCAACAGCCCAGGCAGGCGACTTCGCCGACGGTGAAGGTGCGCGAGGGGTCGGTATCGGCGCCGTCGGGGATGGCGAGATAGCGGCGCAGTTCCTCCGTGATCTGCCGCGCTCCGCTGACGTGGCAGGCCGTCCCATGGCAGACACGGACCAGATGTTCGCCCACTGGCGAGCGGCGGAACTGGCCGTAGAAGGAGGAGGTACCGGCGATCTGCGCGGGCGTGACGGCGGTGAGCTCGCAGAGGCGGCGCAGCGCTTCATCGGGAAGGTAGCGATAGTGGGTTTGGATGGCTGCGAGGAGCGGGATGGCTGACTCTCTGCCGCGGCCGTGCAGGGCGACGGCGGTTTCGACGAAGGAGAGGTCCAGTGGCGGCGGTTCCGTTACGGGGCAAGCTGAAGCTTGCGCGACGGCGGGCTGCGGGACGGGGCGTGCTTTCGCTGGTCGTCTGGGAGCTGGCTTGGCGCTGGCCAGGAAGGCTGCGGAGGCGGCGATCAGGATCCAGGCGAGCCAGGCGTCCCGGCTCTTGCGTGCGAGGCGCGCGGCCGTGGCCGACTTGGGCGCTGGGGAAACGGCCGGGGCGGTAACGTAGTCGGCCAGCAGGAAAGCAATGCAGGCGAGCACGACAACGGCGGCGGCGCGGTTCACAGTCTGCTCCCGGGGTCGCGTGGACACGCCGCGAAGCAGCGGGCGCAATAGAGGCAGTCCTTGCGGACGGCGCGCATCTTGTCGATGGCGCCGAACGGGCAAGAGCCGGCGCAGAGGCCGCAGTCCAGCTCTTTGTTAGGCGTGATGGTGACGCCGCGGCGGGCCAGGCGCGTACACCACTCGAGAAGCGCTCCGTAGGGACACAGGTAGCGGCAGTAGGGCCGCCCCACGAACATCCCGAGAACCAGGAAGGCCCCGCCGAGCAGAAGCATGTGCGGAGCGCCAGTGCGGCGGAAAAAGCCGACGAACGGATCGAACCGGCAGATGAGGAAATCGCGCGCCAGGCCGGGCCGCACGGCGAAGAAGATCGCGAGGCCGAGGTAGAGGTACTTGAGCAGGCCCAGAATGCGGTCGAGCCGGCGCGGCGTTTGGATAGGCCGGAGAACCACGACATCCTGAATCGCGCCCAGCGGGCAGACGGCGCCGCAGAAGGCGCGGCCGAAAAACAGGGCAACCACCAGCGGGATGAAAAACATCGCCGTGGCCACGAGCGGGATGGAGTAGCGGGGATCGGCGAGCGCGAGCGCTACGTTTTGAATCGAGCCGATCGGGCAGATGCAGCCCTGGCGGTAGAAGCCGAAGTAAGCCAGGGACCCGATGGAGAGCCAGGCCAGTCCCTTGCGGCTGCGGCGTTTGAGGACCAGCCAGACCGAGGCTCCGGTCGCGAAGCCCAGCAGCGCCACGTCGAGCACCTGCAGCCAGCGATCACGCGGCAGAGGCTTCTGCACGGGCGGAGTCTTGTAGCCGCCGCCGATCGACTTCTCCTGGGGAGCGGTGTCGACGGGCCGCTGGTATTGGAGGGGCTGCGCGGGCGCGAGAGAGACGAACAGAAGCGCTAGGATCGCCGCGGTCATCCGAGCGCCTGCCCGACGGAAAGCTGCCGGAGGGCATCCTGGGGGCACTTCTCGGAGATGGCGCAGCGGTTACAGTTCAAGCACAGGTCGTAGCGGACTCTGAGAACGATCGACCCCAATCCGAGTGGTTCCTTGCACTTCAGCACGCACTTGCCGCAGCCGTCGCACTTCGCCTCGTCGATGAGGTACTCGTAGAAATTGTTGGCGGGGTCTTCGGGATCGACTTTACCGATCGGCTTGCGCAGGATGGCGTCGCGCGGGCAGAGCTTCTCACTGGGCTGTCCCAGCTCGTTCACGGGGCTGGTGATGTTGAAGTAGGCCGGGCAGATGTTGCAGCGGCCGCACTTGCGGTACTCGTTCACCGCCCTGACGGCGGAGAGGGCCACCACGCACTCGGTGGTGCACAGATTGCAGGCTTCCACGCCGACCTCGCCGAGCCGGCTGTTGATGCAGCGGGCCGCGTCCACCTGCCAGAGAATTTGTCCGTTGGCCTTGCGGACCAGGAAGAACGCGCCGCCGCCCATGGCCGCCAGGACCGTGCCTCGGATGGCCGTGCCCAACAGATCCCGCCTGGTGAGGTCGCTCATGATGCCACCGGTTCGAAGGCCAGGATGGCCAGTTTCACCGTGTCCACCACGTAGACGCGCCCGCCCGGCGTTGCCGCGATGGCCATGTTCTTGACGTTGGCGTCGAAGACATGGCTGGCGATGACGGCCAGAAGCTTGCCGTCGAAATCGTACGATTTGGCCCGCGGCACGGCTTTCTCGGTGACGTAGATGCGGTCGCTCACGGCCACGTTGGTGGGGTTGCAGCAGCCCGTGAACCCCGCGGGGTCGATGCCGTCGAAGCGCCCGATGTGCCCGAGCAGTTCGCCGGCCGGCGAGTAGCGCTCCACACGATGCTTGCCCGGGTTGGCGGCGTGGATCAGGCCTTGCGCGTCCACGGCGAAATCCAGCACGCCGTTGGGAATGAGGAAACCTTTCACCGGGTTGTCGGCGCCGATGTTGCTCAGGAACTTGCCGCCGCGATCGAAGCGGCGGATCACGCGGCCAACTGAGTCGGCCGCCAGAACGCTGTCCTTTGTGAAGCCGATGGCGGTGACGCGACCCAATAACTCGGGGTTGCGCCATGGCACGCCATCGAAGATTTCGATTTGGCCCTCCTGGCCGACGAAGACGGAACCATCGTCCGCCACGGCCACCGAATGCGCGGGACGCGCGGTTGGCCAGCGGCGTTTCAGGCGGCCGTTGGTGTCGAAGACCTGGATCTGGGAATCGCCCGCTGCGTAGAGCAGGCCCTGCTTATCGGTTGCCAGGCCGCGCAGCGCCGAGCTGAACATTCCACCGATGGTTTGGACTTGCCGGTACTGCATGGGTCAGCCTCTTACGTCAACGCACACCATCTTAGTCAAGTCTCGCAGGACCAGCTTGCCGCCGGATAGCGCCATGGGGGCCCAGACTTCTTGCCCGCCCAGCACCTGCGCGCTGGAGAGTTCGTGGTAGCCGGTGGCGCCGGCCTCGATGAGCCGCAGCTTGCCGGAATCGCCGTCCAGCGCGAGGAACATGCCGTCGGCCAGCATGTAGCTTCCGAGGCCGAAAGTGGCCTTGCCTTCGCTAGTCCAGACCTCCTGGCCGTCGAAGCTCAGGCAGGTGAACAGACCGCGCTTCTTCTTGCCGACGGCGAACATGTGGCCCTTATATACGACGGGCGTGTGCACCTCGGAGTTCCACTCGTTGTTCTGCATGTCGAAGGCGGCTGCGGCCTGGAAGGCGTCGCCCGTGCGGCGGAGGCGGACCATGACGCAGCCGGCGTCGTAACTAGCGGTCATGAAGACGCGGTCCTGGTCCACGGCGATGGGCGATGGGGCCACCGCGACATTGAACTTGCGCGGGAATTCCCAGAGCAGTTTCCCGTCTCTTGCGGAGACGCCCAGCGGGCCGTTGAGCGTGCCGTAGAGATACTGCCGGAGGCCGCACAGCACGGCGGGCATGACGGAACAGTGGGACATCAGGAGCTTCCGAGGGTTCGGCGTGCGCCAGATTTCCTTGCCGGTGGCCTTGTCGAAAGCCACCAGAATGGCGTCGCCGCCGGTGGCGACGATGACGCGGTCCTCATCCAGGAGCGGATTCTGCCCGTTGTACCAGGCGGGGATCACGGCTTTGTACTCGGCGACCAGGCTCTTGCGCCAGAGCTGCTTGCCGGTGCGGGCGTCCAGGCAATGCAGGATGGCTTTGGGGTCCAGGGAGACGACGAACCTGGCGTCCACGGCCGGGACGGTGCGGGTGATGGCGTGGTTGGGACGAATCTCGCGGGCCTCGCGGAACTGCCAGATCAGCTTGCCGTCGGAGAGGGAGCGGCAGTTGACGCACCACTCGGACTTGGCTTCGTCGTAGTCATGATGGTAGACGCGGCCGGCTACGATGGCGGCAGCGGCATAGCCCTGGGCCACTGGAACGGACCACAGAGGCTTCAGACCGCCGGCGGGCCACTTGCGGGCCAGCCCGGTCTCCTTGGAAATGTTGGAGCGGTCGGGACCGCGAAACTGCGGCCAATCCAGGGCCGGGGCCGCGGCCGGCAGCAGGCTCGCAATGCCCAGCCCACCGGCCCCGATGATCCAATCCCGCCGAGTGTACATCAGACTTCTGCCGCAGCTTGTAGTATATCTTGATGGTGGGCCGGGAGGCCTCGTGGCAAGCTGAAGCTCGCCCTACGGGTGAGGCCGGGCCGGGGGGCGAGTGCGGTGCGGCGGCTTGGCCAGATGGACGCTCGCCTATCTGTGGGCGCTCGGAATCCTGATGCTCAGCGGCACGGGTTTCTACTGGCAGCGGCCGTTGCTGGCCTTTATCCCGGCCCTCGTCATCATCCCGTTGGCGTTCGGCGCGGCGTTCACCCAATGGTGCTTCGCCTCGGCCTGGTACCGCCTGATCGTCGGCGGGAAAGCGGACTGCTGCCGATTGCGGCGGGTGCACGTCCTGGGTGGATGGGTCGGCTTGGGGTAGCGGTGGGTTCGTTTCCGGAGGGGGAAGTGGCGTGGTTTCCAGAGGATCGGGGTCCACGATGGGTTCGATTGACAGATTTGGGCGGAGGGCCCAAAGGCGCTCGAGTTCCTCGACGGCGCGGCGATAGAGGCGGTCGGATTGGGCCTGATAGCGAAGGAAGAGCGAGAAGCCGTTGGAGTTGCGAGCCAGGATTTGGAAACCCCCGGCCAGGGCGTAGGCGCGGTTCTGGGCTCTGGCGACTTCGATATTGCTGGTGAGGTCGTCGGAGAGGGAGTAGACCAGGCTGTTATCGCGATTGAGGGATTCGTTGAGGCAGCAGGAGAACAGTCCGGTTTCGAGAGCGGCGGAGCGAAGCAGGGACTGCTGGGCGAGGGCCATGCGCTCGATGGCGAAAAGCTCCTGGGAATTGACGGGCTGGTAGACGGCGATGAGGTCTTGGCGGAGGCGGGCGACGGAGTCGAGTTCTTCGAGGCGGATGACGGCGAAGTTGGCGGCGGAGAAGCTGTGCTTGCGGGCGTTTTGGGCGGAGACGGCCTTGCCCTGGGGAGAGCGCGGTCCGGTGGAGCGGGCGGCGTTGGCGCGGTTGGCGGCGAGGCGTTGCTTTGAGATGTTTCGAGTTTTGGTCGGCATGACGGTGCGGGGATTAACCCCGACCCAGCAATAGCATGGGGGCGGGATGGAGTCTGAAATCTTGCGAGGATTCGCGTTGAAAGGAGGGGAGATAGAGGGGATGGGGGGTGGTGACTGAAAAAGGTTGCATCGCCGCGGGCGTGGCTGGACCTCAACGTCTGTTGGTCTAGAGCCGGCCGATGCGGTCAATCTCGCTTTGGACGACTTCTCTCTCCAGCGTGGTTAGCGGCAGTGATAGGAAGAGTGTGATCCTTCGATCGAGGATCGTGAAGGCTTCGAAGAAGGCGCGCTCTACTTGTTGCGGCGTTCCCTTCACCGCCGCTGGGTCGGGAATTCCCCACCGGGCGGTGAGCGGGTGACCGGGCCAGATGGGGCAGGTTTCGGCGGCGGCTCTGTCGCACACGGTAAACACGAAGTGGATCTTGGGCGCGCCAGTTGTGGCGAACTCGTCCCAGCTCTTGCTGCGCAGCCCCTCCGTCGGCAAGCCGGCGCCTTGCAGTTGCCGGAGCGCCTCGGGGTGGACGCGACCGGTGGGGTGGCTGCCGGCGCTGTACCCGGTGAAGTGCGGCCGTCCTTTCCGATTCAGAATTGCTTCCGCCATGATGGACCGCGCCGAGTTGCCGGTGCACAGGAAGAGCACGTTGAAGCGCCGTGGCGTCATAGCTGCCTCGGAAATGGGTATTGTCATCTTTTCTCCCTCTGTTGCATTGCCTTTCAACTGCGATTCAGCGATCGGTACCGACGGCTTCTGTTTCCGGAAACCAGTGGCGCGTCCGGTTGCAGAAGGAACATACGGAGAGCATCACGGGCACCTCGATGAGGACGCCGACAACCGTTGCCAAAGCCGCTCCCGATCCTGGGCCGAACAGCGCGATCGCCGTTGCCACGGCAAGCTCGAAGAAGTTGCTAGCGCCAATGAGCGCGCCCGGCGCGGCGACTGAATGACGGACCTTGAAGAAGCGCATCAGGCCATACGTGAGCGACGAGTTGACGTACACCTGAAGCAGGATCGGTATGGCGATCAAGGCCACATGAAATGGTTTCGCGGTGATGTTGTCCGCTTGGAACGCGAAGATCAGCACGAGTGTTGCGAGCAGCGCCGTCATGCCGACGGGTGCGAAGCGGGGCAGGAGTTGTTGTTCGAACCACTCTTTTCCATGGGTGCGAATGAAGCCGATCCGCAATGCCGTGCCGGCCGCGAGAGGAACGACGATGAAGATGCCGACGGCGTACAGGAGCACTTGGAATGGGACTTGCAGCGTCGAGGCGCCGTTTACCAGAAATCTGACGATGGGCGCGAACAGGAAGAGCATGATGAGGTCGTTGATGGAGACTTGCACGAGTGTGTAGGCGGGATCGCCGTCGGTGAGGTAGCTCCAGACGAAGACCATCGCCGTGCACGGAGCTGCCGCGAGAATGATGCACCCGGCGATGTACTGGCCGGCGTCCGCGGGTGGAATCCAAGCCCTGAAGAGGAGCCGGAAGAACACCCACGCGATCAGGGCCATTGAGAACGGCTTCACGAGCCAGTTCACGAACAATGTCACGAGCAGGCCGCGTGGCTTGTGGCCCACGTTCCGGATGGCGGCGAAGTCCACCTTCATCATCATGGGGACGATCATTAGCCAGATGAGCACGGCGATTGGGATATTGATCTGGCTTCCCGCGCCGAACTCCAGCCGGCGGAGTTGGTCGATGAGCTGGGGTATGGATTTGCCGATGAGTACGCCGGCAAGCATGCACAAGGCGACCCATAGGCTGAGGTAGCGTTCGAATCCTTTGAGCCTCTTCGGCGGGGAGATTCGTGCATCGTCGATTGGCGATTGATTGGGCAAGAGATGACTCCTGGCTTCAGAGGATGGCCACGAGGGCTCTGAGCCGGCGCAGCCCGTCGAAGTTGATGCAGTAGCCCACGCGTGGCCCGTCCTCAGAACTGCGGACGAGGCCGGCCTCCTTCAGGATGCGAAGGTGCTCGGAAACGGTGGATTGGGCCAGCGGCAGTTCGTCGACAATCTGGCTGCACACTCGCGCTTCCTTTCGCGACAGCAGCCGGAGGACGCGCACGCGAGCGGGGTGCCCGATGGCCTTGGCCAGCTTGGCCAGTTCCTCATCCGCTTCCGGTCCTTCCAGAGGGGGCAGACTCAGTGCTGGCGGGGCTGGCTCCGGTGGGCAGCAGAGGTCACCGTTGGAGTGCTTGGCGCGCGATTCCATATCGTCGATTAACGATAACAAGACGATTGGGTACTTGTCAAGAGGAGGCTGGCGCGGGATGCTTCACAGGTTGCCGATCAGGAGACTTCCGCCGGGACTGCGGACTGTGGCGCAACACGGTGACGGTTGAGCGCCGGCGAGTTCGTAGATCAGGCTGTTATCGCGATTGAGGGATTCGTTGAGGCAGCAGGAGAAGAGTCCGGTTTCGAGAGCGGCGGAGCGAAGGAGGGACTGCTGGGCGAGGGCCATGCGCTCGATGGCGAAAAGCTCCTGGGAATTGATGGGCTGGTAGAGGGCGATGAGGTCTTGCCGGAGGCGGGCAACGGCGTCGAGTTCTTCGAGGCGGATGACGGCGAAGTTGGCGGCGGCGAAGCCGTGCTGGCGGGAGTTCTGGGCGGCGATGGTCTTGCCTCGGGGAGAGCGCGGTCCGGTGGAGCGGGCGGCGTTGGCGGGCCCAGGGGGCGCCCCGGCGGCGAGGCGTTTAGGGGAGATGGTGCTGGATTTGGTGGGCATGGTGATGGAAGGATGAACCCCGATGTAGCAATAGCATGGGGGCGGGGGGGAGTCTGAAATCTCGCGAGGGATTCGGAATGAAAGGACAGGAGATGGAGGGGAAGGCGGGTGGTGACTGGGGAAGAGGGCGGAGGGCGGGGGGAGATCGATGGGTTGGGCGCGATACGTCAAGTTAACCTGACCGGGGCGTCAGGGGTGTGATCAAATCGCTGCAAGGCGTGGTAAGCCGCCGTCTTAAGGGCAACCTCAACTAGTTCCGGCAACGGCGTGCGAAAATGGTCGGTGGTCTCAAACGGGCACCTCTTGTGAGGCTACAATGACGAATGTGCGACCCTTCTTGACGCGTGTCGTGCTGAGGAACTACAAGAGCATCGCCGCGAGCAGTGTGGACCTGCGGGCGTTAACCTTCCTGGTGGGTCCAAACGGCTCCGGGAAGAGCAACTTTCTAGACGCCTTGCGGTTCACCAGCGATTCCCTGCGAACCTCGCTAGACAATGCCTTGCGCGAGCGCGGAGGCATTGCCGAAGTGCGTCGGCGCAGCGGCGGGCATCCGACCCACTTTGGAATCCGCTTGGAATTCCAGGTGCCTTCTGCCGCAGGCCATTATGCCTTTAGGATTGCCGCCCGTCCGCAGGGCGGCTACGAGGTTCAGACCGAGGAGTGCGTGATTCGTGGCGCCGGGGGGACCAGTTTCCTGGTGATCACAGGAGAGGTTAAGAAATTCGAGCTAGCAGGAACACGAAATGGCATCGCTCCACCTGCCGCCGTGAGGGATCGCCTTTACCTCGTGAACGTTTCGGGCGTTCCCGAATTCAGGCCGGTTTACGATGCACTGTCAAGGATGGGGTTCTATAACCTGAATCCGGACAGAATCCGCGACTTTCAAGCGCCGGATTCCGGAGAGCTTTTGGTCCGCGACGGCAGCAACCTGACCAGCGTTCTACGACAACTCTCTGTCCGCGACGAGGCCCGCAAGAAACGTATTGAGGAGTATCTTTCTTCGATCGTGCCAGGCGTCAGTGGCGTCGAGGTGAAAGACGTTCCACCCAAAGCGACCCTGGAGTTCCGGCAAGAAGTCGCGGGTTCCAGCGATCCGTGGCGGTTCTTCGCGGGCAACATGTCGGATGGGACTCTCCGCGCGCTCGGCATTCTTGTCGCCCTATTTCAATCTGAGGACTCTGCCGCTTCAAGCGTACCGCTCGTGGGAATTGAAGAGCCGGAAGTTGCCCTGCACCCTGCCGCGGTCGGTGCACTACTGGACGCGCTTCGGGAGGCGAGCCTGTCAACACAGGTGATCCTCACGACGCACAGCCCCGATCTGCTTGACAGCGCGGACATTGAAACCGAACTCATTCTTGCGGTCCATGCTGAGAAGGGCACGACGAAGCTTGCACCGGTCGATGAGGCGAGTCGCGAAGCTGTTCGCAAAGGACTGTACACACCTGGCGACCTGCTCAGGCTTGACCAGTTGCGGCCGGATACCAAGCTCTTCGGGCCGAGACGTTCACACCAGTTGGATCTGTTCGACGGAGCAGGCCTGTGACGCCAATCAAAGTTGGTGTTGTGGTCGAAGGTCACGGTGATGTCAAGGCGGTTCCGATCTTATTTCGCCGCATTGGAAACGCTATCGACCCCGCTGCACCGCTGGACGTCCAGCAGCCTATCCGGAAGCCGCGGAGCAGCCTGGTAAAGACGGCCGGTGAACTCGAGCGAGCTGTGGAGCTAGCGGCGCTTAAGGTTCGCCCGCGTGGAGGGGTGTTCGTTCTCCTCGACAGCGACGACGATTGCCCGGCGAAGTTGGCCCCGGATCTCTTGGTTCGCGCGAGCGGTGCAGGAATGGGGCTGCCCGTTTACGTAATCCTTCCCAAGCGTGAATTTGAGGTTTGGTTTCTGGCAGCTGCCGAGTCGCTCCGCGGAAAACGAGGACTGCCCGCGGATTTGGCCCCTCCCCAAGATCCAGAGGAGGTTCGAGGAGCCAAGGAATGGCTCCGGAAGCGTATGCGCGGGCAAATCTACTCGGAGACCGTCGACCAACCTGCGCTAGCCTCGGTATTCGACCTGAACCAGGCCAGGGCCGCTCGCTCATTTGAAAAGTGCTATCGCGATCTGGGGCTGCTGATCGAGCGGTTTCGAGATTGACTCGGATTCCTCCCGGTACACCGGTGATGGCGTCCACATTGACGGCTTGTCCCCATCTCGCGGATCTGGCGGCTTGGCTTAGAAACGAGGAGCCGCCGGGGCGGCGCTCGGCGCGCAGGCGCGGATGATCCGCCTGGAACACCAACTGGCCGCTGGGGGCGATGGTAGGCGCAGAGCGGGCGGGATGGGTGGCCGAGGCGGCGAAAAAGGCGGGAACGGCGGGCGGGTGTTGAACGTATGATGTCGGTATGACCCTCACACAGACGAGCGAAGGGAAGGTGCGGCTCCGGGTTTGGCCCGGGGTGGTGGCGGTGATCTTGCAGTGGTTCCTATGGGTGGGCCTGCCGCTCATCAAGCCGGAGGCCATCATGGTCTCGGTGATGGGCGGATTCATAGGCGGCGGATTGGCGGTGCTGGTGTGGTGGGCGTTGTTCAGCCGGGCGCCGCATGTGGAGCGCTGGGGGGCACTCGTGCTGATTATCGGCGCGGTGGCGGGAACGCGGCGGATTCTGGATCCGTCAATTGCTGGGGCGGGCATGGGGATGCTGTTCTATGCGTACGTGGTCCCGGTCCTGTGCCTGGCGCTGGTTGGCTGGGCGGTGGCGTGCGGCGGCCTGGCTCGCGGAGCTCGACGCTGGACGCTGGTGGCGGCCATTCTGGCTGCCTGCGGGGTGTTCGCGTGCCTGCGCACGGAGGGGGTGACGGGCGGGTTCCATTCGCAGTTCGCGTGGCGGTGGGCGAAGACATCGGAGCAGAAGCTGTTGGAGAGAGCGGGCGCCGAAGCGGCGGCTCCGGCATCGACAGTGGCCACGGCGCGGACCGGCGCGGACTGGCCCGGCTTTCGCGGACTTCATCGCGATGCCATAGTCAGCGGCCTGCGGATCAAGACGGACTGGAGATCCTCTCCTCCGGTGGAACTGTGGCGGCGGGCGGTGGGACCGGGCTGGTCGTCCATAGCGGTGGGCGGCGGCCTGCTGTACACGCAAGAGCAACGGGGCGAGTTCGAAGTGGTGGCCTGCTACGAGGCGGCCACCGGGAAGCCGGTGTGGACGCACCGCGACGCGGTTCGCTTCTTTGAGTCGAATGGCGGCGCGGGTCCTCGGGGGACGCCGACGGTCCACGACGGGCGCGTGTATGCGCTGGGGGCGACGGGAATCCTGAACGCGCTGGACGCCGGTAACGGAGCGGTCGAGTGGACGCGCAACGCGGCGACGGACACCGGGGCCAAGCTCCCGGGTTGGGCTTTCTCGAGCTCACCGCTGGTGGTTGGCGACCTGGTCATTGTCGCGGCCTCCGGCCGGCTGGCAGCCTATGATCGGGCCACCGGTGCTCCGCGCTGGCGCGGTCCGGACGGCGGCGAGAGCTACGCTTCCCCGCAGTTGTTGACCATCGGCGGAGTGGAGCAGGTGCTGTTGTTGGACGCGGCCGGCCTGATCAGCGTCGCGCCCGCGGACGGCAAGGTGCTCTGGAAGCACGCATGGACGGGCGGCGGCTTCGCATCCTTGCAGCCGGCCCCGACCGCGGATGGCGACGTGTTGATCGCCAACGCCAACGCCGGCGGAGGAATCGGCGTGCGCCGGCTGGCGGTGACACAGGGGCCAGGCGGATGGAGCGCCAAGGAGGTGTGGACATCGCCCGGGTTGAAGCCCTACTTCAACGACCTGGCGATTCACAACGGTTATGCCTACGGCTTCGACGGCGGCATTCTCTCCTGCATCGACCTGCGGGACGGCAAGCGCATGTGGAAGGGCGGACGCTACGGCTACGGCCAGATGGTCCTGCTGAGCGACCAGGGCTTGCTGTTGGTGACTTCGGAGGAGGGCGAGGTGGCGCTGGTCGCGGCGGCGCCCGGGCAATTCACCGAGCTCGCGCGTATCCCGGCGGTAGAGGGCAAAACCTGGAACCACCCGGCGGTGGCCGGCGACATTCTGCTGGTGCGCAATGGGCGGGAGATGGTGGCGTTCCGGCTGCCGCTGGCGGGGGGATGAGCGTGGCTCAGGCAGCTTCGAGATCGACGCGCACGCGGCAGCCCAGCGCCGTCGCGATGTTGACCAGGGCGTCGAGCGAAAAGCGCGAAACCCGGCCGCGGATCAGATCGTTGATTCGTGGCTGCGTCACGCCGCAACGGTTCGCGGCTTCGGCCTGTGTCCAGTCGTGTTGTTTCAGGCGTGCCGCGATCTTCTGCATCAATTCGGCCCGCGCTCTCAGATTCGCAGCTTGCTCGGGGGTGTCCGCTATGGCATCCCAAATACTTGCGTAGCTCTTAGGTTTGCTCATGTCCGCCTCCCAACAGTTGCCCGGCCGATGGAGGTCAGCGGCTTGGAATCGTCGGGCGGGTCGCCTCGGGGAAGGCTCGCCTCAATTATATCCAATTAGATATAGGCCGCAACCGGCAGTTGGGTCCGGTCAAGCCGCTCCCACAGCGGGGCGGCTGAGGGCGGCGGCGCCGGCGATTGCGAACCGCGCGCGCCTTTCGCTAACCTTGGTCGGGGAGCTGCCCCACCGGGAAGGGAGACGGCCGAATGCGTCGGATGGTATGGCTGGTTTTCGCGAGTTGCCTGGGGCTGTATGCCGGGGACGCGAACGAGGAACTGCTGGCGGCGTCGCGGAGCGGCGACCTGGCGGCGGTCCGGCAACTGATCGAGAAAGGCGCGGCGATCGAGGCGAAGACGGCCTACGGGCAGACGCCACTGTATCTCGCGGCCATGAACGGGCACGAAGAGGTGGTCGGCTTCCTGCTTGAGAAGGGGGCCAGCGCCGATGTGAAGGACACTTTCTACAAAGCCTCGGCGCTGGACTTCGTCCTGACGCGCAAGTACTACGGGGTGGCCGGGATGCTGGTGCGCAAAGGGGCGGGAAATCCCGACGTGGTGCTGGCGTCCATAGCCGGGACCGGCAAAGTCGACTTGGTGCAGGCGTTTTTGGAGACCGGCAAACCATCGCACGCGGCGTTGGATAGAGCGTACGAATCGGCGCTGGACCAAAAACAGGCGGAGCTCGCCGCGCTGCTGAAGAAGGCGGGCGCACACGAGCCCGCGCCGGCGTTCGCCGCGGACCCGAAGACGCTGGAGGCGTACGCGGGCACGTATAAGTCGGAGCAGATTCCGCTGGATATTATGGCGTTCGTGCAGGAAGGCAAGCTCTATATGCAGGCCACGGGTCAACCGGCATTCCCTTTGAAGGCCAAGAGCGCGACGCAATTCGAGTTCGCGCAGTACGGAATCCAGATCGAATTCGATTCGGCTTCAAGTTTCACGCTCAAACAAGGCCCCGGCAGTTACAAGTTCAAGAAGGCGGTGACCCAATGAAGACGGTTCGATGGCTGGGGCTGTGCGCCTGCCTGGCGGGGCTGGGACTGGCCGCCGACTGGCCGCAGTTTCGGGGTCCAGCGGCTTCCGGCGTGGGCGATGCCAGGAATCCGCCGGTGGAGTGGGACGCCGTGAAGGGCACGAATGTGGCGTGGAAGGTGGAGATCCCCGGCTTGGCGGTCTCGTCCCCGATCGTTACGGGCGAACGGGTTTTTGTGACCACCGCGATCTCCAGCGACCCATCGCAAAAGTTCCGGACCGGGTTGTACGGAGATACCGACTCGGCCCCCGACCGCAGCCCGCATCAGTGGAGGGTGATGGCATTCGATAAGCGGACCGGGAAACTGCTGTGGGATCAGTTGGCCTGCCAGGGCGTGCCGAAAACGAAGCGGCACCCGAAATCTTCCCAGGCCTCGGCCTCTCCGGCGACGAATGGCAGCGTGGTGGTGGCCTACTTCGGAAGCGAGGGGCTGTACGCTTATTCCACGGATGGGAAGCTGCTTTGGAAGAAGGACCTGGGCATACAGAACGCGGGGTGGTTCTTCGATCCGGACTCGGAATGGGGCGTGGGAAGTTCGCCGGTGATCCACAAGAATTCGGCGATCGTGCTGTGCGACCGGCAGCAGGACTCGTTCATCGCGGCCTTCGATTTGAAAGACGGGCGGGAGCTGTGGCGCACGGCGCGCGCGGAGATCCCCACCTGGGGCACGCCCACCCTGGTGCAGGGGAAGGACCGGGTGGAGGTGGTAGCCAACGGCTCCAGGGCGATTCGCGGCTACGACGCCGACACGGGAAAAGAACTCTGGACGCTGGGTCCGAACTCGGAGATCGCCTGCACGACTCCGGTTTCCGGCCAGGGCCTGATTTTTGTGACGGCCGGGTACCCGCCGGTCCAGCCGGTCTATGCGATTAGGATCGGGTCGCAGGGCGATCTCACGCTGAAGGAGGGCAAGGATTCGAGCGAGGCGATCGCCTGGAGCAAACGCAGCGGCGGAGTGTATCTGCCGACTCCGATCCTATACGGCGACTTACTGTACACGATCGGCGACAACGGCGTTCTCTCGGCCTATGAGGCGGCGACCGGCAACCGGGTCTACCAGCAGCGCGTGCCGGGCAGCTCGTTCGTGGCCTCGCCGGTGGCCGCGGGCGGGAACCTTTACCTGGCCAGCGAAGACGGCGACGTTTTCGTGGTGAAAGCCGGGCCGAAGTACGAACCGATCGGAAAGAACGCGATCGGCGAGCCGATCCTGGCCACGCCGGCATGGGCGGACGACTTACTGCTGATCCGGGGCGAGCGGCATTTATTCGCTATTTCTGGAGGAGCGCGATGAACACCGGAATCATTAAAGCGGCAATGCTCCTGGGCCTGGCCGTGGGCGCGTGCATTGTGGTTGCCTCCGGGCCGTTGGGGAGCGACTGGCCGATGTGGGGCGGCACTCCCGACCGCAACATGGTTTCGTCCATGAGCGGCCTTCCGACTAACTGGGACATCAAGACCGGCAAGAATATCAAGTGGGTGGCGAAGCTTGGCTCGCAGACTTACGGCAACCCGGTGGTGGCCGGCGGGCAGGTGTACGTGGGAACCAACAACGCGCTGGCGCGCAACCCCAAAGAACCCGGCGACCGCGGCGTGTTGATGTGCTTCCGCGAATCCGACGGGCGGTTCCTATGGCAGCACGCGAGCGAGAAACTCGGCCCAAAGATCGACTGGCCGGAAACAGGGGTCTGCTCGTCGCCACTGGTGGAAGGCGAGCGCCTGTATTACGTGTCGAACCGTTGCGAGCTGGTGTGCCTGGATACGCGCGGCGATGGCAAGGGCGGCGCAAAGGCGATCTGGAAGCTGGACATGAGGAAGGAACTGGGCGTGGTTCCTCACAATCAAACGAGCTCGTCGCCGGCGTCCTATGGCGATTTGATTTTCACCGGAACCTCCAACGGGCGGGATGAGAATAATCAGCGGGTGCCCGCACCGAGGGCGCCGTCGATAATTGCGGTGAACAAGAATACGGGCAAGCCGGTGTGGCAGGCGGGCGGCGCGGGCGCGAATATCCTGGAGGGGCAGTGGTCGTCGCCTGCCGTGGGCGCGGTGGGCGGGGTGGTCCAGGTAGTGATTGGGGAGGGAGACGGGTGGGTGCGATCCTATGAAGCGCTCTCCGGCAAGAAACTCTGGGAGTTCGACACCAACCCCAAGGACGCCACCTCGCCGAAGACGCGCAATGAAGTTGTCGCCACGCCGGTGATCTGGCAGAACAAGGTGTACATCGCCAATGGGCAGGACCCCTCGAGCGGCGCCGGGCCGGGCCACCTTTACGCTATCGACGCCAGCAAACGCGGCGACATCACGGTGAGCGGCCGCATCTGGCGCTACGACGGCACCAAGCGCTCGGTGTCCACGGCCGCCATAGCGAACGGCCTGCTGTTCATCGCCGATACCAGCGGGTTCCTGCACTGCCTGGATTCGAACACGGGGAAGGCTTACTGGGTCCACGACATGCTGGCCGCGGTGTGGGGCTCGCCCATAGCGATCGGCGGGAAGGTGTACCTGGGAGACGAGGACGGCGATGTGGCGATCTTCGAAGTGAGCAAAGAAAAGAAGCTGATTGCGCAGCCGAGCCTGGGAAGCAGCGTGTACTCCACCGCGGCACCCGCGCATGGAACGCTGTTTTTGGCGAACCGCAACCAACTCTTTGCGATTGGGCAGAAGCCGTGACTGGGAAGATGGACAAGCTGAAGCTTGTCCTACCGCTGGCGGCGGGGTTGCTCGCGGCGGGGGCGGATTGGCCGCAATTCCGGGGGAACCCGCAACTCACGGGCGTCGCGGCCGGGGCCGTTCCCGCTACGCTGAAGCTGCTGTGGACGTACGACGCCGGGGAATCCGTCGAATCGTCCGCCGCGATCTCCGGCGGAACGGTTTACGTAGGCTCCCGCTCGAAAGAGCTTCTGGCGATCGACTTACAAACCGGAAAACTCCGCTGGAAATACCGCGCGATCGACGAGATCGGCGAATCCTCGCCGGCCGTCGCGGAGGGCGCGGTGTACGTGGGCGATCTGGCCGGCATCCTGCACGCCGTGAATGCCGCCGACGGCAAGCCGCTGTGGACGTTCAAGACGGAGGCGGAGATCAAGTCGTCTCCAGTGGCGGCCGGCGACCGCGTTCTGATTGGCTCCTACGACGGGAACCTGTACTGCGTTTCGCGGCGCGGGGGAAAACTCGTTTGGAAATTCCACAGCACGAACTACGTTCATGCGACGCCCGCGGTTTCGAACGGCATCGCGTATGTGGGCGGGTGCGACGAAATCTTCCACGGAATTCGCATCGCCGATGGCCGCGAGGTAGTGCAGTTTGCGGCCGGCGGTCCTATCGCGGCTTCTCCGGCCCTGATTGGCCAGGTGGCTTTCTTCGGCAACTTCAACGAGGAAGTGGTGGCGGCCGACGTGGTGCGGAAGCGCATTCTCTGGCGGTACCGGAACCCGGGAGCGCAGTTCCCGTTCTATTCCTCGGCGGCGGCGGTGGGGGACCGCGTCGTGGCCGGCGGGCGGGACAAGATGGTGCACTGCCTGGATGCGAGAACCGGAAGATCGAACTGGATTTTCGCGACGCGAGCGCGCGTGGATTCGTCGCCCGCCATCGCCGGGGGCAGAGTGTATGTGGGAGCCAGCGACGGGCGTTTCTACGTGCTGGATCTCGTTACCGGCAAAATGCTCTGGGAGTTCGAGGCGGGCGCGCCGCTTACGGCGTCACCGGCGATTGCGGGGGGACGCGTGGTTATCGGGTCGCAGGATGGGCGGATTTACTGCTTTGGAGCCGCGGAAGCGCCGGCACGCTGAGTCACTCTATCCCGATGCGGAAGGCGGCCATCTCGATTTCGTTGCGAACCAGCAGGAGGCCGTCGGAAATGGCCGGGTTGTTCCAAGTTTTGCCGCTGAGGGCGTTGAATCGACTTACTTGCTGGAACCGGTCCGGAGAGGCGCGAACCAGGGCCACATCGCCGTCCTCGGTAAGTACGACGAGATGACCGGAGGCGAGCAGGACCTGGCCGTAGCCGTAACGGCCGCCCTTCCACTTCAAGTCGCCGGTTGCGACATCGATGCAGGCCAGGATGCCTTCGTCCAGTCCGTAGATGTGGCCCTCGTACAGCACGGGGTCGTTGAACTTATTCTTCATGCGAGTGTTGGCCCAAACGACCCGGGGCTCGAAACCGTTTCCCCGCGGAGCGAGTTCCAGGACGGCTGCGCCATGGTCGTAACCGGAGGAAACGTAAACGCGGTCAGGCCCGACCACGAGCGGCATCGTGCAGTTAATGCCCATGTGCGTGACCCACGGAAACTCCCACAGGAGCCGGCCGTCTTCGACCGTGAGGCCCACCACGCGCGAGGCGGTCACGATCAGCAGTTGGCGTCGCCCGGCGACGGTGACCACCACCGGCGAGGCGTAGGCTGCCTGATCGTCGAGCGAATTCCAGAGGCGCTGGCCGAAGAGCTTGTCATAGGCGACCACGGAACGGCCGCCGGGGCCGCCGGGCGTGACGATCACCTTGCCGTCCACGATGAGCGGCGAGCCGGCCATTCCCCATTGCAGGTTGCGCGCCCCGTTATCCGCCAGGATGTTCTTGTTCCAGACGAGCTGGCCCGTGGCGGCTTCCAGGCAGCGCAACTCGCCCGTGGCGCCCAGGGCATAGATCCGTCCCTGGTCCCAGACCGGAGTCGCACGGGGACCGTTCCCGCCCATGAATTCGCGAAACAGGGCGGGCCAGGCGTTGATCCAGCGCTCACGGCCGGAGGCGATGTCGTAGGCGGCCACCACCTCGCTCGCGCGACGCTGCTCGATGGTGAAGGCCAGGCCGTGGGCGACGGTGAAAGATGCGTAGCCGCCGCCGACCGGCTGCTTCCAGATCCGCCGCAGGCCGCCGGCCGGCCAGTTGGTCAGAATAGGCGCCTGGTCGTAACGGCCCAGCCGGTTCGGTCCGCGGTAGTCGGTCCAGTAGGTCGAGCCGGTGGAGGGCGGCTGCGCTGGCTGGGCGGCGCGGGCCTCTTCGAGGATCTGGTACTGGCGCTGTGCGCCTCCAAAATAGAAGATCGGGCGAATCCCTCCCGAGAGTTCCATTTGCAGGCCGTAGAACAGGAACAGGTGCGCGATGGCTACGGCCAGGATGGCAAGCGATCCGAAACTCTTCTTCAGGATGGAAACGCCCTGGCGGAGCCAGAGGAGGACCAGGCCGGCGGGAGGCAGAATCAGCGCGGCGGCGATTATGACGAGGGGGCGTTGGTAAAAAGGCATGCTTGTTTCATTGTATGGGGCGGTGGGGAGGGTTTGGGAGCGCTTGGTCGAAGTTTGCGAGGGCGATACCCGACAGGCCGAGCTTGACCAGACCAGTTCCCAGGCATAGGAACGCCAAGCCGGAGGTAGCGAAATACGTCTTGCGATGCTCAAGTTCCAGCAGGGCGGTTTACCGCGAGCGCAGCCGTAGAACTGTCGCTCATTCCACGGCGCCATCCCTAGGAATCGGTAGGATCGTGGGGAGACTGAACTTGGAGGCAGCCCTCGTGTCCAGATCTCTCGCGCAGTGCACCAGAAACCCAAGCATCTCTCCCGCCTGACTGTCACTCTCAAACTCGATCGAGGTGCCCAATTCGGCCGGGACCGCCGGCTGCCGTTGCTTAAACAGACGGTTCACCACTCCGCGGTTGTGAGTGATGAGATTTCGGATGTCAACGTAGATCGTGGCCTTCACGAGATCAGCGCTGTCCGTGAATAACGGAAGAGCCAACTTCTTCTGAAAGAACTCAGCAACATCTTTCATGCCTAGGTACGCGAGTGCATTGACCTTCTTTTCGACCAGCGCCAATATGAGATCCTCTGCAGCCAGATGCTCGATCAGGAAGTCCAGCGTGACAGTCTCCTTCGACTTCAATATCTCGGGCCTCGTCCTGAAAATCGTCGACAGGAGGTCGCTGATGTACACGAGAAAACTATCCACGCCGCGACAGAATGTCATCTGGCAGAAGTACTGCGTGTGAATGTTCATCTCGTGAACCGGACCCGCAGTCTCCACCGCTCGTTGGGCGGAGGACGGGTCGGCCGATGGAAGGCCCTGGTTCCCTCCCCGACCGTATTGGGCAATGACGATCGTCTTCCACAAGTAAGCATTGAACGCCAGAAAGGCGCGATGATCGTTGAGGTACTTCGCCAGAGCTGGTGTTGCGGCTTGTTGTCCGAGCATCTTCGCTAGCCTACTCCTAGTCTAATGCCTATCCTCCTCCGTGGCCGGAGCCCCTGGCACTGGGGAACGCAAGGAGGTCCGGCCGAGGGCAACTGTCGCCGGGCGGATGGTGTAGAATTCGGAGCAGCGAAAGGAAGCCTCATGACTCTGCCGCACTCGTACGGAATGGCGCTGCTGCTCACGATCCTGACCATGATCTGCTGGGGGTCCTGGGCCAACGTGCTCAAGATCGCCAAAGGCTGGCGCTTCGAACTGCTCTACTACGACTACTCGATCGGCGTGGCGCTGGGCGCACTGCTGGCTGGGCTGACCTTCGGCACGTGGGGGTCGGACGGCTTCCGCTTCATGGACGACCTCGGGAACGCGGGCCACATCAAGATCCTGTGCGGGTTCGGGGGCGGGGTGGTTTTCAATCTCTCGAACATCCTGGTGGTGGGTGCCATTTCGGTGGCGGGGATGGGGGTCGGGTTTCCTATCGGCGTGGGCCTGGCGCTGGTGGTGGGGGCGAGCTGGAACTACATCGTGAATCCGCAGGGGAATCCGTGGCTGCTGTTCGCGGGCGTCGCCTTGGTGGTGGGTGCCATCGTGGTGGACGCCATCGCCTACCGGGCGCTCGCCGCCAGCCGCGGCGCGGCCGGAGACCAGGCGGATGCCGCGGCGAAACGAGCGGCCACGTGGAAAGGGATCCGGCTCGCGATCGTGGGCGGCATTCTAATGGGCACGTTCTACCCGCTGGTGGAGATCGGCAAGAGCGGCCCGAACGGACTCGGCCCATACGCGGTGGGATTCGTCTTTGGCCTGGGCATTCTGGCTTCCGTCTTCGTGTACAACCCGTACTTCATGAGATTCCCGATTGACGGCCCGCGGCTGAGGTTTGGAGATTACTTGAAGGGGAGCTCGTGGGCGCATTTTCTCGGGATCGCAGGCGGCATCATATGGATCGGCGGCGCGCTCTCGAACTTCGTAGCCGCCAGCGCGCCGAAGGAGTTGCAGGTGGGACCGGCGATCAGCTACGCCATCGGGCAAGGCTCGACCATGGTGGGGGCGCTGTGGGGCGTCCTGGTGTGGAAGGAATTCGCGGGAGGCGGGGCGCGGGTGAACCGGCTGCTGGCGCTCATGTTCGCGCTCTTCCTGGCCGGCCTGGGGATGGTATCCATCGCGCCGCTCTATGCGGCCCGCTAGCGGCGGCTAGTTCAGATCTCCGAAATGGACGGCCTCGGGAACGCCCGGCTCGTCGAGCAACTGAATCGTCGTGGAGGGGCCGAGGTCCACCGGGTTCCCCCACGCACGCAACGCCCAGACCACTCTCTTGTCCGGGGTGACTTCCAGCGCCTGAACGGGAGCCGTGGCGGGATCCGCGGGCCCATTCCACTGATTGAACCAAGTATTGATCAGCGTGTTCCCGTTGGGCAACCGTTTCGCGATTTGCATCGAGCTGAACTGGTAGTCCGGCACGTCGGCGGGCGTAAACTCCCAAACGGTAGCCCCGGACGGGTTTACCTCGCGGACCAGTCCCGCCCCGGCGATGAGGGTGTTCCCGTTGTTCAATCGCTCCGCCGACCAGGTGGCGGCTCCCGGCGAGTACGACCAGAGTTCCTTGCCGTTCGAATCGTACTCCACGACCTTGTTCAGGTCCATGTGCGCCACCAGCAACGTGCCGGCTTGGGTGAGCCGGGCATGCCGGAAATGGCCGTGAACGCTTCTCGGATTCTTGACCGGGACGACGAACTCGCGCTCGGTCTTGCCGGTCGCGATGTTCACGACTGCCACCTTGGCGGGGTCGCCGTTTTGCACGTACAGCACCTTATCCTTGCCGATCGGCTGCGCCGTATGTATCTCAGTGCCCGGCGGAGCGTCGAAGTTCCACAGCACCTTCTTGTTCCGGTCGATCAGCGTCACGCCGAATTGGTGCGCGAAGAGTACGTCGCCGTTGGATTCTAGCACCGCGTCGCTGATTTCGCCCTTTCCCGTGGGACCGTGATACTCCCAAGCGATCTGGCCCTTCCGCACAATGAACATATCCTGCGACTTAGCCTCTCCGGCGTAGAAGAAATCGTGCTGCGCCAGACCGATGCCGGGCAGGGGGCTGGGAAAGGCGGGCTTCTCCGCCGCGGGTTTGGCTTCCTGCCCAGCCAGGCTGCACAGGGCGCCCACCGACAGGATGAGGGGAATGCATCGCAGAATCGGTTTGGTCTTCATGGGATGCCTTCAGCGATAGCGGTATAGCTTGACCTTCTGAATGGTGTAGCGGTCGCCGGCGAACCAGAGGGCCCTCCAGTCCGGAGTTTCGTCGCCGTTCAGCCGGCGTCCCGGGACCCAGCGGCCGTCCACGTACTGGCCTTCATCCACGGTAGCCAGGCCCACGCTTTGGGTCGGGTCGGCAGCCGCCTCGAAGTAAACACTCATGCTCCTGGCCACGATCGCGTATTCGTTCGGGCCCAACTGGATGAACAAACCGGCCACCGTGTCCACCGGGGCGGCGACGGGCTCATTCGGATCCTGGCTGCGTTTCGCGTAGCGGGCCTCGATCAGGTAGTCGCCCAGCCGCACCTTGGCTCTGGGGGACTCCGCATCCACTAGCACGGCCGTCATTTTCCCGAGGCCCTGCCTTTCCAAAATCAGCGGAGCCACCTGCGCGAGGACCTGGTAGCCCTTGGCGAGTTCGCCGTCCGGGTTCGCGAGCCGGTCGATCCCAAACGGCGAGTAGCCAATGCCGTCATACTTGCCGGCCGTCGTTATCGCATGAGCGACGCCGCGAGCGTCTCCGCGGGATTCGGGGATAAACAAAGGATTGCCGGATTGCATGTACCAGGCGCACCAATCGCTGTAGTTCGGGACGTGAACGTCCGGCGCGAGAATGTCGATGGCCGGCGCTCCGGCCCTCCAGGCATCCATGACCTGGGGCAGCGGGCCGCCGCTGGGATAACCGCCGGGCATGTCTTCCAGGGGCTTGAACTTTCCCTGGCGCAGCCAGGTGTTCACGAACATGGGCAACGGATATTCGGCTTTGCCGGCCGCCGCGACATGACCGACGTAGCGGGCGTAGTTCCAGGCCATGAACAATTCGTCGGTTTCCATGCCGGCGCCGAAGACCTCTTCCCAGCTTCCCGAGGTCTTGAAACCGGCGGCTTTCCAGCGCTCGCGCAACTCGGGAGTCAGAGTGTCCCGGTGCTTCTGGAGGTAGTCCATGAACTCCTTAGGCACGGGGCCCGCGAAGGCCTGGTTGGCCACCGGCGAGTGGTCGCGCGACGGGCCGAGAACTCCCACTTCGTTTTCCACTTGCATCATGAGGACCGTGTGCAGGCCGCCGTCCACCTCGCGGATATGCTTCATCAACTCGGCAAAGGCGCGCGAATCGGCGTCGCGGTTGGCGTCGCTCAGCGTGGTCAAGGTCGGCAGGCCCTTGCCCCGCTCGTCCTGGATCAGCGGGAACCGCTGCTGGTCGGTCTTGACCCACACCGGCTGATAGGTGGACTTACCGTTTTTCCAGCTTCCGAACCACAGCAGGATCAGGCGCAGGTTGTGGCGACGGGCATCCTGAATCAGACCGTCCACAAGGCTGAAGTCGAACCGGCCCTCTTCGGGTTCCATCAACTCCCAGGACACGGTCGCCAGCACGGTATTGAGGTTGGTCGCCGCCATCTTGGGCCAGAGCGGCCACAGGTACCCCATGCTGGAGGCGCTAGAGTTGTTCAATTCCGCGCCCAAGACCAGGAAGGGCTTGCCGTCCACGATCAACTGCGTGGCCGTTCCTTGCTTTGCGAGGTGCGGAATGTCCGTCGAGGGTTTCCCTTGCGAGAAGGCCGCCGTAGACAGAAGCGATGTCAGGATTGCCGCAATCGGAAGAGCGCTCAGGTTCATGTCTTTCAGTGGCTCTACAGCGTGTCACTTGACGGGCGAGACGATGGCCACGGTTCCGCCCGAGGGCGCCAACTTCAGTTTCAGCGTGTCGGAAGGGCTCACGGTGCTATCTTCCTTGACCAGGTGCTCGGGGTTCTGGGCACTATCGGGCGCGTCCTCCCAGAGTGTGACCTTCCAGTCGCCCTTGGCCAGGAACTTCAGCGGCACGGACAATTCGCGCCCCTTGCGGTCGGAGATGGCGGCCAGATACCAATTCTCCCCCTTGCGCCGCGCCTCGACCACGTATTCTCCAACCTCACCGGCGAGGCCGAGGGTCTCGTCCCACACGGTCGGCAGTCCCTGGAGGAAATCCATGCCGGGCAGATACCCGCCATTCGCGTCTTTGTAATCCTCGGGGGAATCGCAGGCGACGGTGAAGGGGCTCTCGACGATGATGAACATCGCCAACTCGCCCACGCGCGTACTCTGCACTTGTGTGGGCTTGGTGAGGATGTGGAACTGCGCGGGCTGCCGGTTGGCGAAGCCGCCCGGGGTGTAGTCGGCGGGGCCGGCCAGGACGCGGGTGAAGGGGAGCGTGGCCCTGTGCTCGGGCGTTTCCTTGGCGCTCCACTTGTTGTACTCATTGCCCTGGATGCCCTCGCGGGTGATCTGGTTGGGCCAGGTGCGGTTCAGGCCGGTGGGCTTGAACGCGCCGTGGAAGTCGATCATCAAGTGGTTCTCGGCCGCCGTCTTGGCGATATCTTCGTACCAGTTGACGGCCCACTGGTCGTCGCGATCGATGAAGTCGATCTTCAGTCCCGCCAAGCCCCACTTCGCGTACATGGGGAAGTCTCTTTTGTAAACGGCGGGGTCGACGAAATCGTTGAAGTGGAACCACAACCAGATGCGCACGCCCCGTTGCTTGCCATAGGCCACCAACTCGGGCACGATGGACTTATCTTCGATCTCCGAGAGTTGATACGGCCAGCCCATGTCGGCGGCAAGCTGAATGAACTGTTTGAGCGTGGGAAGGTCGTTTTGTCCCACGTTGGGCCACCAGGTTCCCCAGGACGACATGCCCGGCTTAACCCAGGAGGCGTCGGCGAGTTTGCTCGGGGTGGCGAGGTTCAAGACCAGGTCGCTCTCAATGAGGTCGGCGGCCCGGCGGCCGATGATGAAGGCCCGCCAAGGGGAGTTGTGGGGAGTCTGGGCCACCACCAGGCCTTTCCGGACCTCGCCTGCCGGGGCCGGCGGCGCGTTCACGGCCGCGCTATTCGCCTCCGAAGGGTTGCGCGACGGCCAGGGCCGCACCGGTAGCGGGGGCGCCAGTTGCACCTCCAACGTATTCTTGGCGCCGGCCACGGGCGCCAGCCACATGCCGGACCAATCGAGCAGATCGGACTCGGTGATGGCTACATAGGCCGCGCGTGTCTGGACCAGAAACGGCAGTCCATACTTGAAATTGGGATTCAGCTTGGAAAGCTGGTTGGGCAGATACCGCCATTCCTGCGAGCCGACGAATCCACCTTCCGGGCGGCTGGCGCCCTCAGGATTGTTCCAGCCGGCCCAGACTTGCTGGTCCTCGGGGAACGTGAACTCGGTAGCGTCGCGGGTGACGGTGAAGGAATCCAGGCCGGGCTGCTTGGGGATAAAGATGCGGAAAGCCACGCCGTCGTCGTAGGCCCTGGCGATCACGCTGAAGGACCGACCGCCCTCCTTCAGCGTCACGGTCAATTCCCTGTAATGATCCCGCACGTCGCGGTTCTTGCCAAACTCGTTGATCCAATGACTGTCGACCGTTCTGCGCGCCTCGCTCACCACCACCGCTTTCTCGCCCAGCTTCACATCGCCGGCCAGTTCCAGACCCAGGCGGCTGCGCAGCAATACCGGCTTGCTGCCCAAAGCGATGCTGTAGCCCAGCGGGCCGTCGGCGTAGATGGTGATGGCGATTTTCCCGTCCGGCGAACGGAGTTCGCGCGCCCCCCCGGCGCTGGCGGCCGCGGCAGGTGAGCAAGCGAACAAAATGGTCCCGATGAGAACACCGGCGTTCCCGCATAAGCTGCGGATGTTCATGACGTTCCTCCAGTCAACTTGTCGATTCCGCGGAGAAGCGCGGCAGTACGGCGAGCTCGCGCGTGGACCAATCCGCGAAGCGGCCCGTGGGCTGCCGGCTGGATGGTCCGCGGCGCGACGGCGTTGGAATAATTGCGCATCGTTAATCCGAAGGGCCGGCCCCGCGTGCACCGCGACCGTGGGCACTACCGTCAGAGCGAGCGCAGGCGGCAGAGCTGGGGCCGGACCCTAAAACCCGCTTATCTATTATGCACATTTCCCCATCGCCAGGAATGGCCGGTCAAGCGGCGACGCGTTTGGAGAGCGGGGAAGGAGCACGCCGAGCCCGGCGGCGCCGATCTCCCGACCATCCCTCAGTGGCGGCGCGCCGGCCTGTACGCGATCCGCCCCACCCGCGCCTGGGAAGCGTCCCGGTGAACTTCCTACGCAACCGTGAAGATGAACCCTTTTGAATGTGGAGCTGGCGGAGGGAATTGATCGTCAGGCAGCATGAGGAAGAGCGAACATGAAGAGCGAAGCCTCACCACAGACGCGCAGAGGACGGGGGGAGACGAAATCAGGGGTGGGTGAGCCGTTTGACGTCACGACGATCGCGGACCCGGCCGGTAGCCTTCTTTGACGCCAGGAGGTCGGCGCGGGAGAGGACCGGGGCGGTCTCCCCGCCGAAGTCGACGGCCAGTCCGCGGTCCCAGGCCGGGTTGAACTCGAGACCCGGAACGGAGGTCATGATGTCGACGCGGACGGGCTCAACTCCGATCTGGAAGAAGACCTCGGGCTCCGTGAAATCGCCTGGACCAACGCCTTTGATAGGGACGCCAAACCGATCGAGGGCGGCTAGCAGCTTCCGTGCATTGGACTCGGTTGGCTCAATCCAGATGTCAAGGTCCTTGGTGTAACGCGGTTCCGTGTAGACCATCACCGCGTAGCCCCCGACGATCAGGTAGCGGACTCCCGCGGCGTTTAACTCGCGTAACAGATCTTTGAAGTCGGAGTTGATCTTCATGGATGCCCCGGACGGCAGCGGCGGTCACGACGAGGTCCCAGGCGGCTTCGAAAATACGGGTTGGGCCGGCGGCTTGCCAAAAAGCGATGTCGAACTCGCGGCCAGGCGGACGGCCACGGACCATGCGGGTCATGATGACGGGTTCAGGCATCAGTTCTATTGTCTCACCACAAAGGCACAGCGCGGCATAGCCGCAAGCGAACACGTTCGCCATCGGGGTAGCGGAACGAGGGGTGTCCGAACGCCCGATGCCGGCATAAATGGCCACATTCGGATGGCCGCGAAGCGCGATGCCGTGGCGGGCGCGAGGTTGCGCCCCGGAGGCGAAAGCTTGGAGGGAACCCTTTGAAAATCCCTGTATGCGCGGGTTCGCCACGGACTCGGAGAAGCGTATGCGATTGAAAACAGTGGAGCTGGCGGAGGGAGTTGAACCCCCGACCCTCTGATTACAAATCAGATGCTCTACCAACTGAGCTACGCCAGCCGGCTAGCGGCAAGAAGTGGAGCGGGAGACGGGAATCGAACCCGCAACCAACAGCTTGGAGGGCTGTGACTCTACCATTGAGTTACTCCCGCTCGTCGCAGCCCGCGGGGCAGCCGGAGCCGCCGGATCGCGAGCCGATTCTCCATTTCATTGTACGGGTTGGGGCGGGAAGGGGTCAACGCGGGAGGCAATATGGGGCGTTTTCGGCGGTTGACAAGCGGGAGCGCCTCCGCTAAGATTCATAAAGCACTGATCTATCAGCCATTTGTCGGTGACGGATCAAGGCGATGGAAGCAAATCGCTCCCAGGGTGAGGTCGTCGCAATTTCATGACGCGCAGAATGTCCGCACGCAGGCCAGCTAAGCCGGGCTCGCACGTGGCAAGAGAGTGCAGAGATTGGGCGGCCCGGAGATTTGGCCATGGCCAACCAGCAAGATGACCAGAACGTAAGACCTCAGCCCGCGTTGCCCGAGGAAGACTACGAGCACCTGCTGGAGGACTACAGTCATTTTGCTCCGCCGGCGGAAGGCGAGCTGCTGGAAGGGCGGGTGCTGAAGGTCACCGAGAGCGAAGTCATCGTCGATTTCGGGTACAAATCGGAAGGCCTGGTGCCCATCGCGCAGTGCATGCAAGCGGATGGGACGGTTCTGGTGCAGCCCGGCGACACGATCGACGTGATGATCGACCGGACCGGCCCGGAACCGGAAGGCTACGTGCTGCTGTCGCACGACAAGGCCACGCGAATCCGTTCCTGGGACAACCTGGAAAAAGCGCATCGGGAAGGACTGCTGGTATCCGGCCGCGTGGTGGGACGGGTGAAGGGCGGCCTCTCGGTGGATGTGGGCGTGAAGGCTTTCATGCCCAGCTCGCAAGTGGATGTGCGGCCGGTACACAACCTGGACGTTCTGATCGATCAGGACATTCCGGTCAAGATCGTGAAGGTGAACCGGCGGCGCGGCAACGTGGTGGTGTCGCGCAAGCTGGCGATGGAAGACGAGGTATCGTCGCGGAAGCGGGCCACGCTGGAGGGGCTGCACGAAGGCTCGATAGTGACCGGGGTGGTGAAGAACCTCACCGAGTACGGAGCGTTCGTGGATCTGGGCGGCATCGACGGGCTGCTGCACGTGAGCGACATGTCGTACGGCCGCGTGAACCATCCTTCGGAAGTGGTGAGCGTGGGCGACGAGATCTCGGTCAAGGTGCTGAAATTCGACCGCGAAAAAGAGCGCGTCTCGCTGGGGCTGAAGGAGCTGGCGCCCGACCCGTGGCAGAGCGTGGCGGAGCGCTATCCGGTGCACACGCGGGTGGTGGGCCACGTGGTGAGCGTGACCGATTACGGCGCGTTCGTGGAGCTGGAGGCGGGCGTGGAAGCGCTGATCCACATCTCGGAGATGACCTGGAGCCGGCGCATGAAGCACCCGTCGAAAGTGGTGAAGCCGGGCGACCATGTGGAAGCGGTGGTGCTGGCGGTGCAGCCGAAGGACCGGCGGATCTCGCTGGGCATCAAGCAACTGGAGGCGGACCCCTGGACCACGGTGGAGCAGCGCTATAGCGTGGGCTCGGTGGTGGAGGGGCGGGTTCGGAAGCTCACCGATTTCGGCGCGTTCATCGAGATCGAGGAAGGCATCGACGGGCTGGTGCACATCTCGGATGTCTCCTGGACCAAGCGCATCAAGCATCCCTCGGAGGTGCTGAAGAAGGGCCAGCTCGTGCAAGCCGTGGTGCTGCACATCAACGCCGGCTCGCGGCGGCTCTCGCTAGGCATCAAGCAATTGCAGCCGGACGCCTGGGAGATGTTCTTCCGCTCGCACCAAGTGGGGGATACGGTGCGCGGGCGGGCTTGCCGGGCCGCGAATTTCGGAGTGTTCGTGGAATTGGCCGAGGGCGTGGAGGGATTGTGCCATAATTCGGAGATTCCAGGCGGGACGGATAAGAAGAAGGACGAGGCGCTGCTGGAGATCGGGCGGGATTTGGATTTCAAGATCATCAAGATGAGCGAGGCGGAGAAGAAGATCGGCTTGAGCGTGCGGGCGCTGGGAGAGGACGAGGAGAGGACGCGGCTGGAGGAATACCAGCGCCGGGCCGCCGCGGCGACCATGACCATCGAAGAGGTCATGAATCTGAAAGGGCAGGGGGAAGCCCGACCGCAATCCTGAGGACGCGTTCGCGCGGTTGACAGCGGGGTCCGGTACAGGGAGAATGACAGCATGACGAAGGCGGAACTAATCGAGGAAGTTTCCCGCGTGGTGGAGATGAGCCGCAAGGACTCGGAGGTGATTGTCGAGACCATCTTCGATAGCGTGGTGCGCGCGCTTCGCATGGGCGAGAAGATCGAAATCCGCGGTTTCGGCAGTTTCCGGACGCGCCAGCGCCAGCCCCGCATCGGCCGCAACCCCAAGACCGGCACGCGGGTCGAGGTGCCTGCCAAGCGCATCCCGTTCTTCAAGCCGAGCAAGGAACTGAAGGACCTGGTGAACGGCCCGGCGACCGGGGAAACGGCTCCGCCGGCGGCAGCCGCGACAGAACCGACGCCGGCGGCCTAGCCCCAGCCCGGAACCGGCATGGATTACGTCTGGAGTCCGTGGCGCTACCGGTACGTCAGCCAGGCCGGCCCGGGCGACGAATGCATCTTCTGCCAGGCCGCGGCGGGGCGGGACGAGGAGCACTACATTCTGCATCGCGGGAGCGGGAATTTCGTCATCCTGAATCGCTTTCCGTACACCAATGGCCACCTGATGATCGCTCCCTTCGAGCACGTGGCGAGGCTGGAGGAGGCCGCGGAGGCCACGCTGGCCGAAATGATGTGGCTGGCGCGCCGCGCCGAGAAGCACCTGCGCGAAGTTTACCGCGCCCAGGGCCTGAATGTGGGGATGAACCTGGGCCAGTGCGCGGGCGCCGGAGTGGCCGGGCACATCCACATGCACGTGCTGCCGCGCTGGATGGGGGACGCCAACTTCATGACCGTGGTCGGGGAGACGCGGGTGCTGCCCGAGGATCTCGCCGTGACCTACGAAAAGCTGCGGCAAGCCTGGCGGTAAGCGGGCTGGCGGCCTGCTATAATGGGGTCTTCCCGCCTGTCCGGAGCCCGGGAGTCCGAGCATGTTTTTAGACATCAAGCAGATGCAGCTAGGGAAAGTGCGGTTCAGCGAGACCATCCCCAGCGGGGCGATGGAGTTCTTGGACCAGCAAATCAGGCAGACCGCGCCGATTGAAGCCGCAGGCAGCGCCGAAGTGATGGAAACCGTCCTGGAGATCCGTGTGCGGGGCCATCTGCGCACCTGCATGGAAGCCGCCTGCGACCGGTGCCTGGAGCCGGCCAGCTTTCCGATTGACGCCGATTTCGACCTGGTCTACCGGCCGGCCGCCCTGGCGCCGGAAGGGGAAGAGGTGGAGGTGGGTGGCGCGGAGACCGAGGTCGGCTTCTACGATGGAGACGGCCTGGAACTGAGCGAAGTTCTGCGGGAGCAGATTCTGCTGTCGCTGCCCATGCAGAGGGTGTGCGGGGAGGAGTGCCAGGGCATCTGCCCGGTGTGCGGCCAGAACCGCAACCTGGTGCAGTGCCGGTGCCGTGCGGCGACCGCCGACGACCGCTGGGAGAAGCTGAAGGAACTCCAAGCCGGCCGCAATCCAGTACAATAGTTAGGACATCATCATGCCGAATCCGAAAAGACGACATTCCGCGCAACGCCGGGGCAAGCGCCGCACGCACGATGCGCTGCCGGGGACGGGCCAATCCGAATGCCCCAACTGCCACGAGCCGAAGCTGCCGCACCGTGTGTGCCCGCACTGCGGCCAGTACAAGGGGCGGGAAGTGGTCGAAGTAGCCGAAGAGTAGAGCCTGCGAACGCCTCACTATGGTAACCATAGCCGTTGACGCCATGGGCGGCGATACCGCGCCGAAGACGGAAGTCGAGGGCGCTATCCGAGCCGCACGAAGCCTGGGCGTGAAGGTGGTTCTGGTGGGCCGCGAGGATCTGCTGCGGAAGGAACTGAGCCAGCAGGACGGCCACGCGGATCTGCCCATCGAAATCGTGCACGCTTCCGAGCAGGTGACGATGCAGGATAGCGCGGCCAAGGCGCTGCGCAACAAACGCGACAGCTCCATCCGGGTGGCCTCGCGGCTGGTGCGGGACGGGATCGCGCAGGGCCTCGTGTCGGCGGGCAACACCGGCGCCGCGATGGCCATCTCGAAGACGGTGCAGGGGATGATCCCCGGAGTGCACCGGCCCGCGCTGGCGCAGACCTTTCCCACGGTGAAGGGCACGCCGGTGGTGCTGATGGACGTGGGGGCGAACGTGGACAGCTCGCCGCAGATGCTGGCGCAGTTCGCGGTGATGGGCGACATCTACGCGCGCGTGATCCTGCACATGAAGGAACCGCGGGTGGGGCTGCTGTCGATCGGCGAAGAGGAGCACAAGGGCAACGAACTGACGCGCACGGCCACTCCGCTGCTAAAGTCGCTGGCCATCAACTTCATCGGCAACGTGGAGGGCCGCGACCTGTACAGCGGAAAGGTGGAAGTCATCGTCTGCGACGGGTTCATCGGGAACGTAGCGCTGAAGGTGAGCGAGGGCCTGGTGGAAGTGGTGAAGCAGATGCTTCAGGAGTCCTTGCAGGCCACCATCACACGCAAGATCGGCTACGTGCTTTCGCGGGCCGCGTTCCAGGATTTCAAGAAGCGCGTGGATTACTCGGAATACGGCGGGGCGCTGCTGCTGGGCGTGCGCGGGGTGTGCGTGATCTGCCACGGCAGCTCGAACGCCAACGCGATCAAGAACGCGATCCGGGTGGCGGCGGAGTTCGGCGAGCACCGGATTAACGAGCGCATCGAAACCGAGCTGCGCCGTTGGTCGACGGCACTTCGCGAGGCCGTCAAAGCAGCCGTCTGACGTGAACCGGCGCGCTTCGATCCCGGCCCTGGCGATTCTGGCGGCGGGCGCGTGCGCGATTCCCGTGGCGGCCCAGAAGCTGAATCCCGTTCAGTGGCGCCTGACCGCGGAGCCCGACCGAGTGGCCCCCGGAGCGCGCATCCTGGCCCGGCTGACGGCCCGCATCGAGCCGGGTTGGCACCTGTACTCGCTGGCCGCGCCGCAGCCGATTATCTCCACCAGCATCCGTCTTGCCGAGAACCCGGCGATTTCCTTGGTGAGGATCTACCAGCCCAAAGCGCACACCACGTTCGACCCGAATTTCGGGGTTAACGTGGACAGTTACCAGGACGAAGCGGTGTTTCTGCTGGATGTGCAGACCGCGCCGGCGGCTCAGCCCGGACCTCTCGAACTGGCGGCCACGGTCCGATTCCAAACCTGCAACGACAAGATGTGCCTGCCGCCCCGGCGCGTCGCGGTGACGGCGGCGGTCACGCTGGATGCCAGCGCCAAGACGCCCGCGCCACCGGTGGCGGAGGGTTACACGCTGTTCCAACCGGCGGCGCCTGGCGCGAGACCGGCGGCGGCGTCCTCACAGGGCCTGCTCATGTTCATGCTGGTGGCTTTCGGGATCGGCCTGGCGGCGTTGTTCACGCCCTGCTGTTTTCCGATGATCCCGATTGTGCTCTCGTTTTTCCTGAACAAGCCGGCGGGATCGCGCGCCCGGAGCGTGGGGGACGCGGCGCTGTTCTGGCTGGGGATCATGGTGCTGTTCACGCTGCTGGGCCTGGCGGCGACGGCGGTGCTGGGACCGTTCGGCGTGGTGCAACTGGGATCGAACGTGTGGGTGAACGCGTTCCTCGCGCTCGTGTTTCTCGCGTTCGCGCTGAGCCTGCTGGGCGCTTTCGAGATGCGGCTTCCCTCGGGCCTGCTCACGCGCCTGAACCGCGCCTCACAAGGCGGCGGGATCGCGGGAACGCTGCTCATGGGCCTCACGTTCTCGCTCACTTCGTTCGCCTGCGTGGGGCCATTCGTGGGCACTCTGCTGGCTGCCTCCGTTCAGAGCGGCGGAGTGCGGCCGCTGGCGGGGATGGTCGCGTTCGCGGCCGGCCTGGCCACGCCGTTCTTCTTCCTGGCGCTGTTCCCGTCGTATCTGAAGCGGTTGCCCAAGAGCGGCGGCTGGATGGAGCGGGTGAAGGTGGTGATGGGTTTCCTGATTCTGGCGGCGATGTTCAAATACGTGAGCGCGGTGGACCAAGTGATGCAGTGGAACCTGCTCACGCGCGAACGGTTTCTGGCCGCTTGGATCGTGCTGTTCGGCTTGGCCGGGCTGTATCTGCTGGGATTTGTGCGCCTGCCCGGCGGCGAGAGCGACGAGAGGCTGGGGCTGGGACGGCTGCTCACCGGCGCGGCGTTCTTGGCGCTGGCGATCAGCCTGGCGCCCGGCATGTTCGGCGCGCGGCTGGGCGAACTGGACGCCTACGTGCCGGCATCCGCGAACGAAAGCGGCTTGCAGTGGATGAGGAACCAGTACCGCGAGGCGCTGGAGGCGGCGCGCAATCAGAACAAGCAGGTATTGGTCAGCTTCACCGGGTACGCCTGCACCAACTGCCATTGGATGAAAGCCAACATGTTCACGCGGCCGGAGGTCGCGGCGGCGATGAAGGAGTACGTGCTGGTGGAGCTTTACACCGACGGCACGGACGCTGCCTCGGCGGAGAACCAGAAGCTGGAAGAGACCAAATTCTCGACGGTCGCCATGCCCTACTACGCGATCCTGAGTCCGGACGAACGAGTGGTGGCCAGCTTCCCCGGCCTCACGCGGGATGCGGGGGAGTTTCTGAGGTTCCTGCGCGCGGGGATGCGGTAGTTCACTGGCGGGACGGCGGGAGAATCGCTGGCTGAACGAGCCGCTTCCAAGCTTCTATGGAGCGCTTGAGATTATCGGCGGGCTCGATCTGATATTGATTGGCCACGTTCCAGCCTTGGAGCCCGATGGGGCCACGGTAGCCGAGGCGCTGCAATTCGCGCAACAGTGCACCGACGTCGAAGGTGCCGCTATCGAGCGGCTGTATCCAGGCTTTGCCATCGCGATCGGCGCCGTTGACGGTCACTAGCGATAAGCGCGGGATGGCGAGTTTCAGGACGCGCTCCATGGAGTCGGCGCCGTCCGTGCGCAGCCAATGGCAGAGATTGAATGTCACGCCCACGTTCGGGCGCCCGGATTTTTCCGCCAGGCGAACGGCGTCTCCCACGCGTTCGGCGAGATAGGCGACGTGGGGATACAGCGAGACCGGCACGTTGTAAACCGCGGCCGCATCCGCCGCCTCGCGAATGGCGGCCACCGCCAGCGCATCGGCGGCCGGGTCGGACGGTTTGAAGTCCTGGCTCTGCACCGAAAGCCAGATCGCCGTGCCGCGCCCATGCAATGCGGCGAGATTCTGCTTGATTCCAGGGTCCACCGAGTATTGGCCGCGATCGATGCGGACCCAGGTGAAGATGGCGAACAGTTTCAGCTTCTTCTCGTCCATCCAGGGCAGGACGCTCTCGGTCAGGTACTGCCATCGGGCCTGGTCTCCGGCGACGGGAGCGATTCCCGCATACCCGAGCGCGGCCACCGTCTCGATGTCGGCGCGCTGCAGCCGGTCCTTGCTCAGGTCCTTCAGCATGGCGGTGTCCAGGGCGAAGAACTCGTTTTGGATCGGCGCGGCACCGCCGCTCGGCTGGGCCAAAAGGGGCAGGCGGCCGGCGAACAACAGAATCGCGACTAGGATGCACAACGTTCTTACGAGCGCGCCCCAAGGCTCGCGCATGGGACGAGACATCATGCGGCGGGCGGCGTCGTCGCCGGCGATGGTCTCCTTGACGGGATCCCAACGAATGGGACGGCCGGTGCGCAGGCAGATGTCGGAGAGCTGGCTGATCAGATCCGAACGAACGGCGCTCTCGATGGGATCCACGAACTCTTTGCGCGCTTTGATGCACTCGATCCAGCCCAACTGGTGGCCGGCGGGCGGACGCTCCCACGGGCCGCTGGCCAGCACCTGCTCCTCGTGAATGGGGCTCTGCTGCAAGTGAATCTCGTTCGGGCCGATCGGCGAGTCGAGCAACGAGGCGGGTTCCGTCAGCACCTGCTGGTAGGCCACGGCCACCCATCCCTCGCTGCCGACAAAGATGGCCCCGTCATGCACGCTGCGCACCGAGCCCGAGCCGAACGGCGGGTGGGGAGCATCGGAAACCGTTTTGAAGGTCTCATTATCCAGGAAGTGCAGAACCAGGCCGTTTTCGTAGGTGCAGCGCAGGTCCCAGGCGATGGCGCAGTCGTAGAGGCCCTCCTTTGGAAACTGGCCCGTGCCCTCGTAGGTCACCGGGATGGTAAGCCCCGCGTGGTCCGCCCACCATTGCACCTGGTCCAGAGGATGCGCCGCCCAATTGGCGATGAATCCCAAACAGTAGTCGCGGATGTGGAACATGCCAGGCCCCACGCGGTCGGGACAGAAGGGCGCTTCGGGCGCGGGTCCCAGCCACATTTCGTAGTCGAAGCCCTTGGGAACGGGGAGCACCGGGGTGGCGGACCCGCCGGCGATGGAGGGTGGCGAGACCACATAGATCTCGCGCACCTTGCCGATGCGGCCGTTGAGGACCAGTTCGAGGGCGTGGCGCGCGTCGGGAGTGGAGCGGCGCTCGGCCCCGTACAGGAAGCCGCGGCGATACTTGCGCACCGCTTTCAGCGCGGCCAGGTCCATCTCGATGCTGACTCCCAGCGGCTTCTCGGTGTGGCAGTCCTTGCCGGCCTGAAGGGCGGCGATGGTGATGGGCACGTGCCAGTGGTCCGGAGTGGCGATGTAGACGGCGTCGAGATCCTTTTGAAGGAGCAATTCGCGGAAGTCGTTATAGAGCCGGATGCCGCGATAGGTTCCGGCTGGCTTCTGCCTGGCGTAGAGCCCTTCGAAAAACTGCTTCGCCTGGACGCGGCGGTCTTCCCGCACGTCGCAGACGGCCACAATCTCGCAGGCATCGATGGGAATGTAGTGCTTGGCTTCGAAGACGCCGCGGCTTCCGGAGCCGATGATCCCCACCGCTACGCGATCGCTGGGCGGGGTGGCGCCGCGTCCTAAAACACGAGCGGGCACGATGAGCGGCGCGGCCAGAGATCCGGTCAGCGCGCCGAGAAACGAACGGCGGGAGGGAGCGGCAATTTTCATCTTGAACCGAGTATAGAAGATGGCAGAGTTTCCCGCACGCGGCTTCCGTATACTTGAAAGGTGCCTCGCCTTCGACGATTGATTTCCGTTCTTCTGCTGCTCGCCGCGGCGGCTACCGCGCAGCAGACACTGCGCTCGCTTTCGCTGCTGCATGTCGGCGACTTGCACGCCAACCTGCTGCCGGACTCGCAGGATCACGGCGGCTTTGCGCGGCTGGCCACGGCCATCCGGCGCGAACAACAGGGGTGCACATCCTGCCTGCTGGTGAATGGCGGCGACCTGGTGCAGGGCACGCCGGTTTCGACCATCTACCGCGGTTTGCCGGTATTTCAGATTGCCCGGCTGTTCCACTTCCAGGTCTCGACGCTGGGCAATCACGACTTCGACTACGGGTGGGAACGGACCGAGGAATTCCTGAAGGCCGGCGTTTCGCCCATCGTGACCGCCAACGTGGTGGATGGCGGCGGGCACTTGTTCACGCGCCACGGCTACGTGATCCGCAACGTGAACGGGATTCGCGTGGCCGTGATCGGCGCGCTGATGGGCGACTTACAGAACTACGAAGCGCCGGTCAAGCTGGGGCCGTGGCACTCGCTGCCGCCGGTGGAAACGGTGCGGAAGCTGGCCGCGGAACTGGCGAGCCGCGCCGATATCATCGTGCTGGTGGGCCACCTGGAGGCCGCCGAGCAGCCCGCCATGCTGCACGAGGTTCCACAGGTTTCCGTGGTCATCGGAGCGCACATACACACCGGACTCAAGGAACTCCAGGAATTCGAGCACCGGGTGTGGGTGCGCGGCGATTGCTGCGGGCAGGAACTGGACCGGCTGGATCTCCAGGTTGACGTGCCCGCCAAACGGCTGGCTACCTGGAACTGGAAACGCATCCGCATCGACTCGACGATTCCCCCGGACCCGGAGATGGCGGCCGAAGTGGCCAAGTGGGAAGAGCGCGTATCGAAAGTGGTGGACGTGCCCATCGGCGAATCCAAGCGCGAATTCGCGGGCGCGGATTTGCGGGCGCTGATCGAGCGCGCCATGGCCGAGCAGACGGGCGCGGACTTCGGCCTGATGAACCAGGGCGGCGTGCGCGCGAAGCTGCCGCAGGGCCAACTGCTGGCGCGGCACGTTTGGAACGTGATGCCGTTCGACAACCAGGTGGTCACCGGGAAATTCAAAGGCTCCGAGTTGCCGCCGGCGGTCGCGCAGGCGCATGCGGTCGATCCGAATCGCGAGTACACGCTGAGCACCATCGATTTTCTGGTGGACACCGGAGGCATGGGAACACGCGGCCTCAGCTTTCCGCAGACCGGGCCGCTGCTGCGCGACATGATGATCGACTGGATCAAGAAGAAGCAGGTGATCGAATAGCGGCCTATCGCCGGAGCAGCCGGCCGGTGAGCGAGCCGGTGCGCGGAGAGAATTGGCGGGCGGCGGCCAGCAGGTAGGGGCGAAACTCGCGAGTCCAGTAGGTCAGGTAACCCGTCGAGTGGATTTCGCGCAGCGTGGCGGCGTAGTGATCGAGCAGCGCCGAGGCGAAGACCTGGCCGGTGCGGCGGGCTGCCAGCCGCGCGCACTTCGAGAGCCAGAGCAGGTTCTCGGGGAGGCGGCCGATCGCGGCGAGCGCCAGAAGCGAGGAGAGGAGAAAGACGGGGCGATTCTGCGCCGCCGCTTCCTGCTTCAGCGCCTCCCAGTGGCGGCGAATCAGATCCACGGAGGGCAGGCTGCGCGGCGGGATGCTCCGAGCTTCCTCGCGCACGGCCGCCCACTCGCGGCGCAGACTGGCCACGTCGAGCGGCGGCGTATTGAGCGTCTGAGCGGCGCGGCCGGCACTGCGCTCGAAACCATCCAGCATCTGGTCGATGGTCTCGAAGTGCGAGTCCGGCTCGAGCAACCCCTCCTGCTGGAGTGCCGCGGAGATTTCGGAGATGAGGCCGCGGCCCGCGCCGGAGAGATCGGCCAGCGCCGCCATCACCCAAACCGGCGATGCGTGAAAGGTCAGAAGGCCGGCCCACGCAACTCCATAGCCCGCGGCGTAGCGCAGCACAGACTCGCTGGCGAGCTGGTCCTGAGGAGCGTAGACGCCCTCCACCTGCCCCACCTCTTCGATGAGGAAGCGCAGGCCGACCTCGACCAGGTTGCGATAGAGGCTGGTGCGGCGCAGGCGCGGCGGCAGCGCCACGTTGCCAACCTCGCGCAGCAATCCTACCGCCAGCGCGGCCGCCGAGCGCACCACCCGCTCGGGCAGCGAGAGCACGTAGTCGGGCAGGCCCTGGCGCGGCATAGGCTTATGGTACAGCAGCGGCGCTCGCCGGGCCGAATGGAGACGATGAGAGCTATAGTGAGGTTTGGCCACGGAGAGGAGTTTTGCGGCATGAAGACCGAGAGGCATTTGCCGAGTGGTTGGCTGGCGGTTTTGGTGGGTGTTCTGGCGTGTGCCGGATGCGGGGGAGGAGTGGTTTCTATCCTTGCCATTCCAGACGATTACAAGTTGCAGACAGCCGATATCAGCCCTGGAATGGCCGGCTTCCAGGCAACCAACATCCGGGACTACGAGCGGAGCACTGGCGATCGGCTGGTGGTGGTGCAATTGAAATACAAGTCACCCACGCCTCTGCGTTGCTTCGACGAACGGGGCAACAAAGTGCCATTCGTGGGTTCGCTCATCCAAGTCGATACCGGCGCCCGCTCCGCACTGATGGTGAGGGGAATGCAGGTCATGGGGGACGACACGCTGGTGGCGTACGTGTTCGCCGTGCCGGTGGGTGCAAAGACAATCGCGATTGCCGGCCATGGGAAACAGGAGCTTGCCAAACTGCTGTCGGGGCTGCCGCCGATCAGCCCGGAAGAAATGAAGATCAACTTCGTGGTCAGCGAGCGGAACTAACCGCGCCATCAGGCGGTGGGCGCTTCGACTTCCACCGGAACGCGCGGGATGGCCGCCGCGAGCACGTCTTCGATGCGGGCGACGGGGAGGAACTCCATCTGCTGGCGCACCTCCTCGGGCAGATCGCGCAGGTCCTTCTCGTTCTCGATAGGAATGATCACGCGCCGTATGCCCGCGCGCCGCGCCGCCAGAACTTTCTCCTTCAGCCCGCCGATGGGCAGCACCAGGCCGGTGAGGGTGAGTTCGCCGGTCATCGCCGTATCGCTGCGGGTGGCGGCTCCAGTGTAGAGCGAAGCCATCGCGGTGGCCATGGTCACGCCGGCCGATGGGCCGTCCTTCGGAATGCCGCCCGCGGGGACGTGGATGTGTATGCCGTCTTCCTTGAAGACCTCGGGGCCGATTCCGAGTTGCTTGGCGTGCGACCAGATGTAGCTCTGCGCCGCTTTGGCCGATTCCTGCATCACCTCGCCGATCTGGCCGGTGATGGTCAGTCCCTTGCCGCCCGGCAACAGGGTCGCCTCGACGTAGAGGACTTCGCCGCCGCTCTCGGTCCAAGCCAGGCCGGTGGCCACGCCGGGGGGCAGTTGCTTGCGCAGCTCTTCCTGGGCGAACACGGGCGGGCCCAGCATCTCGAGGAGATCCTCCGGCTGGACCGCGACCGGCTCGATGTTTCCCTCCGCATGGCGCAGGGCCACTTTGCGCGCCAGCCGCCCCACGTTGCGCTCGAGTTGCCGCAGCCCGGCCTCGCGGGTGTAGCGTGCGACGATCTGGTGGAGCGTGACATCCGGCAGGTGGCACTGGCCGTCGTTCAATCCGGCCTGCTTGAGCTGCCGCGGGATCAGATAGCGCTTGGCGATTTCGATCTTCTCTTCCTCGCTGTAGCCGGCCAGGCGCAGCATCTCCATGCGGTCCAGCAGCGGGCGCGGAATGGTATCCAGCGCGTTGGCCGTGGTGATGAAGAACACCTTGGAGAGGTCGAAGGGCAGGTCCAGGTAGTTGTCGCGGAAACTCTTGTTCTGTTCCGGGTCCAGAATCTCGAGCAGCGCGGAGGCCGGGTCGCCGCGGAAGTCCCGCCCCAGCTTGTCCACTTCGTCCAGCATCAGCACGGGGTTCTTGCTTCCGGCGCGCCGGATGGCCTGGACGATGCGCCCGGGGAGCGCCCCGATGTAGGTGCGCCGATGGCCGCGCAACTCGGCCTCGTCGTGCAGCCCGCCCAGGCTCATGCGCTCGAACTTCCGCCCCAGCGCCCGCGCGATGGATTGCCCCAGCGACGTCTTGCCCACTCCCGGCGGGCCGTAGAAGCAGAGGATCGGCGCCTTCGCTTCCGGGTTCATCTTCAGCACGCCGAGGTGCTCGAGGATGCGTTCCTTCACTTCCTTCAAGTCGAAATGGTCTTCGTCGAGGATGCGCCGCGCGCGGGCGACGTCGAGCTGGTCCGCGGTGGAGGTGTTCCACGGCAGTTCGACCACGTAATCCAGATAGGTGCGGATCACCTGGTGATCCGGCGCGCCGGGCGGCAGCCGCTCCAGACGGCCCAACTCGCGCTGGGCTTCCTTGGCGACCTCTTCGGGCAACTCCAGCTTCTCGATCCGCTCGCGCAGCAGTTCCACTTCGGCCTGCGCGGGATCTTTCTCGCCCAGCTCCTGCTGGATGGCGCGCAATTGCTGCCGCAGCATGTACTCCCGCTGCTGCTTGCTCATCTCGGATTGCGCTTCGCTCGCGATCTTGTTGCGCAGCTCGAGCACCTGCACTTCGTTGGTCAGGTAGCCGTGCATCAGCCGCAGCGCGTCGCCCCGGCTTTGGGCCTCCAGCAGCGCCTGCTCCTTGGCCAGCTCGAGGCTCATCATGGAGGCCAGCAGGTAAACCAGGCGCAACGGCTCCTCGGCGGATGCCAGCAGGTGGCTCACCTCCGCGGGAATGTTGGGCTGCGCCAATTGAATCGCCCGCCCAGCCAGCTCGGTCACCGCACGGTGCAGCGCCTCGACTTCGGGCGTCCGCTCGTCCGGCAACGGCAACGGCCGGACCCGCGCCTTCAGATACGGCTCCGTCTGCTCGAGCTTGAGCACCACCACCCGCTCGACGCCGAGCACGATCAGCTCCATCTGGTTCTCGGCCGGCCGCGCCATCTTCTTGATGACGGCTCTGGTGGCGATGGTGTACAGGTCCGCGAGCTGCGGCTCGTCCTGGGAGGAGTCGCGCTGCGCCACGATGACGATTTCTTTCCCCTCCGTCGCCAGCGCGGCCTCGGCCGCCGCCAGCGACGCCGGCCTGCCCACCGCCAGCGGCATCAGCAGGTGCGGAAACAGCACGCTGTTCTTTAGCGGCAGAATCGGCAGGACTTGCACTTCGTCCGAATCGCTCACTCACCCCTCCGTAACCCGGATGACCAGAATTCCGTTGCTCGCCGAGATCGCTACCTTCGGGTCGGCGAATTCGCACGGGAGTTGCACCGTGCGCTCGAACCGGTTGTAGGCGATCTCCATCGAAAAGCAGGCTTCCACGTTCTCGGCCAGATAGTCGCGCCGGACGCCGCTCACGGTGATCCGGCACCCTTCCACCTCGACGCCGACGTCCTCGATCGGGACGCCCGCCAGGTCGTACTTCAGCAGCCAGCCGTTCCTGAGGCGGTAGACGTCCACCGAGGGACGCCAGTGGGTCTTGGCCTGGGTCTGGCACGCCGGAAAGAGAAAGGACGGCAACTGCCTGGGTTTGTTCCTCACCTACCCCGATTGTAGCCCGGCCCGGGCACCCCAAGAAACAGCTCAAGCCGCGCGGTTTCCGGCCGATGAGTGCTCTATGTTGATCGCCACGTTCCTGGCCCTCCAACTCGTGGATCTCCTGACCACCTTGATGGGGCTCAGACTAGGAGCGTGCGAAGCTTGCCCTCTGGTACGGTTTCTGGCCTCGGCGGGACTCGACCCGACCTTCGGCGTGGTGGCCGCCAAGCTGGTCGCGCTGATGCTGGGAGGGATCGCGATCGGCCTCCACCGCCCTAACGTAATCCGCTTGGTCAATTACGGGTTCGCCGCTTTGGCCGCCTGGAACATCTCGATTATCGTCCGGCTGGTAGCCTGAACTCGCCGCCGCCCCGCGGAGTGCTAGATTCGTAGTTAGCCCGGAATGAGGTTCCCCACAGTCGCGGTTCTCCTGCTCGCGGCGGCGCCCGGAGCTCTTGCCGCCGGCCCCGTCGCGGTGATCGCCGAACCGCCCGCCGGCCGGTTCTACAACGGGGTCCACCCGGGTGGCCGCGACGGGATGGGCGGCGACATCACGCCGGCCGATGTCCTAAGCTATCGGCGGATCGTCGGCAAGCGCCCGACCTGGGTTTACTTCTGTAACAACTGGTATCAGAGCCGCCGCTTTCCCCTAGCCACCGCCAACTGGATCCGCGCGAACGGCAGCATCCCCTACATCCGCCTCATGCTGTTGCACGAGGCCATCCCCACACCCGATCCGCTCTTCAACCTGGAGAACATTCTGCGCGGCCGCTTCGACGCGGATTTCCACCGTTGGATGCGCGACGCGAAGCGCTACGGAAGCCCGCTGCTGGCCGAATACGGCGTGGAGGTCAACGGCTTCTGGTTTCCCTGGAACGGGCTTTGGAACAAGGAAGGCGGCAGCTACCCCGAATCCGTGGCCCGCTTTCGCGAAGCCTATCGCCACATCATCCGGATCGCCAGACAGGAAGGGGCGTACAACATCCGCTGGGTGTTCCACGTCGACGCTTGGGATGAGCCGGTGGTGGAATGGAACCGCTTCGAGAACTACTACCCCGGCGACGAGTGGATCGACTGGCTGGGCGCCAGCGTGTATGGGCGCCAGATTCCCAAGGACACGCACCCCGTTTCATTTCGCTGGCAAATGGATTGGGTGTACGGCCGGCTCGCGAAGCTAGCCGACAAGCCCATTCTGGTTTGCGAATTCGGCAACATCAAGGACCCCCGTCAGGCCGCCTGGGCCATCGACGCGCTCGCGGACATGACCGGCGGCCGCTGGCCCCGACTGATCGGGTTTTCGTGGTGGAACGCGGCGTTCTACAACGATCCCAACCCCGCGGCGCGCTCCGACATGCGCGTCGAGGACAGCCCCGATCTGGCCGCCGTCCTGCGCAAATACGTGGGCCGCAACGCCGCCGTCCTCGGCGCGCCGATCCTGCGGCCGGCTCAGAACACCAGCACTTTATCCGCCTCGCCCGTCCAGCGCGTCAGCTCGTCGAGCGTGCTGCGGTAGGCGCAATCCAGCAACGCGGCGGGATCGATAGCCCGCGCTTCCATGCAGGTGCGGCAAACCCCCACTGGCCGGCCGCCCGCCGCGAATCGGCGCAGCATCCATTCGATATCGTGCCGGCCCTCGGGAACCGCCAGCCCGCCCACCGCGGAGAACACCGCCTCGCCGATGAGGAACAGGCGGACCGCGTTACTGGCGTCGCTCGCCAGCGCGGTGGCGAGCCGCAGCGCGTTGTAGTTCCGCTCGGATTGGTAGGGGTGGTCGTTGAGGACGAAGAGGTAGTTCATTCCAGCCCATGATAACTCGCGGGCAAAAGCCGGACGGGTAGAGGCGACGACCGAGTTGCCCAGAGAGCTGGACTTTGCCCCGCCAGAGGATTAGACTGGTCTAAGACTAGTCTATTTCAGGATCGAAGATGCAAACCGTCGGCGCCTACGAGGCAAAGACTCACCTGCCCAACCTCCTCCAGCTCGTCGCGCAAGGCGAGAAGATCACCATCACCAGACATGGAGTGCCGGTGGCCATGCTCGTCCCTGTGGGCGCGACGGAACGGCGCGATCCTGGAGACGCGATCGCGGAGTTGAAACGGCTCCGCAAGGGCCGGAAGCTGCGCGGAGTGACTATTCGGCAGTTGATCGAGGAGGGCCGCCGCTATTGAACCGGTTTGTCCTCGATACCTCGGTCGCCCTGGCTTGGTGCTTTGAAGACGAACAGAGCGCGCAGGCCGACAGGATTCTCGATCTTCTGGCCTCGGCCACGGCGATGGCGCCGGCGCTCTGGCCCATTGAGGTAGGCAACGCCTTGCTGGTGGCCGAGCGCCGCAGGAGGATTACCGCCGCCGGCGTCTCCAGTTCCTTGCGTCTTCTCGGCAGCCTGCGCATCCGTATCGACGATGCCGGCCCATCGCTCAACTCAGAGGATCTGGTGGTGCTGGCAAGGTCGCAGAACTTGTCCGTCTACGATGCGGTATTCCTTCGCTTGGCGATGCGGGAAGGCATCCCGCTGGCTACCCTGGACCGCAGCCTGGCGCGTGCCGCTCGCCGCGCCGGCGTCGGCGTGCTGGGATGAGGCCTTACTTCGGATAATCGCCCGCGATGTAGTTGCTCAGGTGCTGGATGGTGTCCGCCTGCGAGGAGATGATGGCGTTGACCAGATCGCCGATGGAGACCACTCCCACCAGTTGCTCGCCATCCAGCACGGGCAGGTGCCGGATGTGGTGTTGGGTGCACAGCCGCATGCACTCCTCGATGCTGTGCGCGGGCGTCACCGTAATTACCGAACTGGTCATGATCTCGCCGACGCGCAGGTCCCTGGAGGACTTGCCGCGCAGGGCCACTTTCCGCGCGTAATCGCGCTCGGAAAAGACGCCGGCCAGCTTGCCTTCCGAGATCACCATCAGCGCGCCCACGTCCCTTTCGGAAAGCAGTTTCAGGGCCTCGAAGACGGTCGCCTGCGGCGCCACCGACCAGATCGCGCTGCCCTTATTCGCCAGGATGCTCTGCACGATTTCACCCATGTCAGCTACTTTCCCAGACCCGCGCGGCGGGGTCAAGCGCCCGGAAATTCGGGCCGTTTTTGCGAGAAAGGTTACTTGAGCGATTCCCGCACTTTGGCGGCGAACTCCTCGGCCTTGGCCATAACCTCGGCCGCGTTGAGCGAGAGCGGCTGGCGGTCGCGCAACAACAGGCGTCCGTTCACCATGGCGTCGCGGACGTCGCCGCCTTTGAGCGCGTAGACCATCTGCGAGGCCACGCCATAGAGCGGGACGGCGTTGGGCTGGTCGAGGCGCACCGTAATCAGGTCGGCGCGCTTGCCGGTTTCGAGCGACCCGATCTCCTTATCCAGGCCCAGGACACGCGCGCCCCGAATTGTCGCCATCTCGAGCGCCTGGAGCGCGGGCAACACGCGAGGGTCGCCGGCGGTCACTTTCTGGAGCTTGGCGGCGAGATCCATCTCCTCCATCATGTTGAAGTCGTTGTTGCTGCCGGCGGGCCCGTCGGTGCCGAGTCCAACTGCCAAGCCCAGCGCCAACATCTTCACCACCGGCGCCACGCCGCTGGCCAGCTTCATGTTGCTGGACGGGCAGTGCGCGATGCCCACTCCGCGCGCCCGCAGGATCTCGAGGTCCGCGTCGTCCACCCAGATTACGTGCGCGGCCACGGTCGGCCCGTTGAACACGCCCCAGGAATCCAGCACCGCGACGGGCGTCATCTTCCACTTCGCCAAAGCATTGTCGCGTTCGCGCCGGGTCTCCGCGACGTGGATCACCAGCGGTACGCCGTAGCGATTCGCGAGGGCGCGGCTGGCCCGCAGCGTCTCCTCGGAATTGGTGTACAGCGCGTGCGGCGCCACCGCCGGGACGATCAGCGAATCGTTGCGGAAACGCTGGATGTAGCGCTCGGTGAACTGGAGCGCGGCGGCGGGCGTTTTCGCATCCGGCACGGAAAAGCCGATGATGGTCTCGCCGAGCACGCCGCGCAGGCCGGCCTCGCGAGTCGCCTCCGCCACCACGTCCTCGAAATAGTACATGTCGGTGTAGGTGGTGGTTCCCGAAAGCAGCATCTCGAGGCAGGCCAGGCGCGTGCCCGCGCGCACAAACTCCGGCGAGACGTTGCGGGCCTCGGCGGGAAAGATGTATTTCTCGAGCCATTCCTGGAGCCGCAAGTCGTCCGCGATTCCGCGGAACAGCGACATGGCCGCGTGCGCGTGGGTATTGACGAGGCCGGGCGCGATTAACGACTCGGGCCGGTCCAGGCGCTGGCGGGCCTGGAAACGCCGGTCGATTTCAGCGCGCGTTCCCACCGCGACAATGCGCTGGCCGCGAATGGCTACCGCGCCATCGGCGATCACGCGCCGCCCGGCATCCATGGTGACCACGTAGCGGGCGCTCAGGATCCAGTCGGCAGGCTCCGCCCAGGCGGCGACAGCCAGCAGCAGAAGGCTAACTAAGGAACGTAGCATCGAATGGCCTCGGGAACAGGTCTTTCAGACGGAGGGATTCCGAGCGGCCTTCCAGGTTGACGAGGATGACCTCGATATCGCCGCAGAATTCCCACAGAATCTGGCGGCAGGCCCCGCAGGGCGGCGTGAGCGTGCCGGTATCGGCCGCCACCGCGATGCGCCGAAACTTGCGAGCGCCCTCCGAGATGGCCTTGAAGACCGCCACGCGCTCGGCGCAAATCGTCAGCCCGTAGGTCGCGTTCTCGACGTTGCAACCGGTGTGTATGCGGCCCGAATCCTCTTCGAGCGCGGCGCCCACCTGGAAGCCGGAAAAGGGCGCGTGGGCGTGATTGCGGGCGGCGAGGGCAGCCTCAAAGAGAGCATCCATGTCACACTTCGATCCGGGGCAGCAAAGCTTTCAGAAACCGGATCAGCGTGCCGCGCACCATCTCGCCGGTAGCGAGCACCTCGGCGTGATCGAGCTTGCGCGGCAACATGCCGGCCGCCATGTTGGTAACGCAGGAAATCGCGAGCACCCGCGCGCCCATGTGGTTGGCCGCGATCGCCTCGGGCGCCGTGGACATGCCCACCAGGTCGGCGCCGATCGCGCGCAGATAGCGGATCTCGGCCGGCGTCTCGTAGCACGGGCCCAACAGCGCCGCGTACACGCCTTCGGCCAGGGAGATGCCCAAATCGGCCGCCACGTCACTGGCGACCTTTCGCAGCTCGGCCGAATAGGCCTCCGACATGTCGGGAAAGCGCGGCCCGAGCGAATCGTCGTTCGGCCCGGTGAGCGGGTTGGAGCCTTGCAGATTGATGTGATCCGAGATCAGCACGAGGCCGCCGCGGGCGTAGGCCGGGTTGATGCCGCCCGCCGCATTGGTGAACACAAACACGCGCACGCCCAGACCAGCAAGCACGCGCACGCCGAAGACCACCTGTTCCTGCGCGTAGCCCTCGTACAGGTGCACCCGCCCGGACATCACCGCGACTTCGGCCCCTTCCAGGCGCCCGAAGACCAGTTTCCCCGCGTGCCCGATAGCCGTGGAGCGCGGCCAGTGCGGAATGGAGGCGTAGGGAATCTCGACGGAATCGCTCAATTCATCGGCGAACGCGCCCAGCCCGCTGCCCAGGACGATCGCTACGCGGGGCCGGGCCGCCACCTGGCTTTCCAAATAGCTCAGCGCTTGGCCAATGGGAGTCACAGCAGCATTCCCGCGATGCAGGCGGACATGAAGTTGGCCATGGTGCCGGCGGCCACGGCTTTCAGCCCTAACCGCGCCAGGTCGCTCTTGCGGTTCGGCGCCAGCGCCCCAATGCCGCCGATCTGAATGGCGATGGAGCTGAAGTTGGCGAAGCCGCACAGCGCGTAGGTGGCGATCGTGAAGGAGCGCGGGTCCAGTTGCGCCTTGATCTTCCCCAGGTCGATGAAAGCCACGAATTCGTTGAGCGCGAGGCGGGTGCCGAGCAGGTTGCCGATGGCCGATGCGTCCTTCCAACTCACGCCCAGCAGCCAGGCCACCGGCGCGAACACGTAGCCGAAGATGCGCTCGAGGGAAGGCGGCAACCAGGCCATGTAGGGCAGCGTGTGCACCCAGCCCAGAACTCCGTCCAGCATCGCGATCAGCGCGATGAACGCGACCAGCATCCCCGCGACATTGATCGCCAGGTGCACGCCGTCCCCTGCCCCGCGCGCCGCCGCGTCGATGATGTTGACGCCGGGCTTCTCGACGTGAATCTCGACCTTGCCCGCCGTCTCCGGCTGTTCCACCTCCGGCATCATGATCTTGGCCAGCATGATGGTGGCGGGCGCGGTCATGATCACCGCCGTGAGCAGATGCTTGATATCGACTCCCGCGATCTTGACGTAGGCGGCCATCACCGCGCCCGAGACGTGCGCCATGCCGCAAGTCATCACCGTGAACAGCTCGGATTGCGTCAGCCGCGGCAGAAACGGCCGGATAGTCAGCGGCGCTTCCGTCTGGCCCATGAAGATGCTGGCCGCGACGTTGGTGGCTTCGGCGCCGCTGGCGCCCATCACTTTCTGCATCACGACGGCCATAGCCCGGATCACACGCTGCATCACGCCCAGGTAGTACAAGATCGAGAAGAACGAAGCGATGAAAATGATGATCGGCAGCACCTGGAAGGCGAAGACCACGCCCAACGGCCCGGTCTTGACGCCCAGCGGCCCGAAGACGAAGTTGCTGCCCGCCTCGGCGTAACCGAGCATCGCGTTCACGGCTTGGGAGGCCTGGTCGAAGAGCCACCCAAAGGGGGTCTTGAGAACCAGGAAGGCAAAGCCCAATTGCAGCGAGAGGCCCCAGAACAGCACGCTGGGACGAATAGCCCGGCGGTTGGTCGAGAACAGGAAGGCGACCGCCAGAATGACGAGCGCTCCCAGGATTCCCGTGAAGCGGCCCATCGCGGGCTCCGGCTAACCCACCACTTCCAGAATCTGCTCGCGCTCCTCGGGCGGATGCGAGGAGATGCGGAAGGCATCCTCGACAAGCTGTGCCGCTTCCTCCAGCCGGTCTTCCTTGGTGTGATACAGTCGGCACAGCACCGCGCCAGCTTCCACCTTCTCGCCCACCTTGACTTCCAGGATCACTCCCACCGCGGGATCGATCTGGTCCTCCTTGGTGTCGCGCCCCGCTCCGATCATGGCGGAGGCTTGCCCGATATCCTCGGCCTTGATCTGGCTGACGAAACCGGAGCGCGGCGAAGCGATCTCGCGGGCGCCGCTGGCGTTAGGCAGCAGGTCGAAGCGATCCAGCACATTCGGGTTGCCGCCCTGGGCCTGGATGACTTCCTTGAACTTGCGATAGCCCGAGCCGTCCAGCAGCTTGCGCTGCGCCGTCTCCCGCGCTTCGTCGATGGTAGCGGCGGCCCGGCCCAGGTGGATCATGCGCGCCGCCAGTTCCAGCGAAAGCCGCGTCAGGTCGTTCGGCCCCGCGCTCTGGAGCGTTTGGGAAACCTCCATCACCTCGAGCGCGTTGCCGATGGCGTAGCCCAGCGGCTGGCTCATATCGGTGATCAGCGCCTGCACCCGCTTGTCCATCCGCCGGCCTATTCCCACCATCATCTGCGCAAGCCGCCGTGCGTCGACCTGGCGCTTAATGAATGCTCCCGAGCCCACCTTCACGTCCAGCACCAGGGCGTCCAGTCCCTCGGCGATCTTCTTGGACATGATGGAGGAGGCGATCAGCGGGATGGATTCCACCGAAGCCGTGGCGTCGCGCAAGCTGTAGAGCTTGCCGTCCGCCGGCGCCACCTGCGCGCTCTGGCCGATGTAGCACAGCCCCACCTTGGCCAATTGCTCGCGGAATTCGTCGACGCTCAGGTCGGTGCGGAAGCCGGGAATGGCCTCCAGCTTGTCGAGGGTTCCCCCGGTGTGGCCCAGGCCCCGCCCGGAGATCATCGGGATCACCACCCCGGCCGCGGCAGCCAGCGGCGCCGCGATCAGGCTGGTCTTGTCCCCCACCCCGCCGGTGGAGTGCTTGTCCACCTTCACGCCGGGGATGGACGACAGGTCCACCGTTTCCCCGCTGCGCACCATGCAGTCGGTCAGCGTGGTGACTTCGCGGTCCGACATTCCCGAGAAAAACACCGCCATCAGGAACGCCGACATCTGATAATCGGGGATTTCGCCTCGCGTGTAGCCTTCCACGAGCCAGGCGATCTCTTGCGGGCTCAACTCCTCGCCGTCGCGCTTTCGGTGAATCAGATCAACAGTTCGCATGGAGAGACACTCAGACTACCATCTTACATGGGCGGAAGTAAAGGTTAACCGGCCAGAACCAACGGGTTAGGATTGCTCCGGGCCGGCCTCCGGCAGCGGCGCCCGCGCCTGGCCGGAGAACACCTCTCCGAACAGGCCCAGAATGGCTCCGTGGATCAGTGCATTGTCCGCCAGAACCGTCCGCCCGGTGAGCGAAGCGGGCTGGCCATGCATGTCCGAAACCTGCCCGCCCGCCTCTTGCACCATCAGCAGGCCCGCCGCCATATCCCAGGGCTTCAGGCCGAACTCCCAGAAGGCGTCCAGCCGCCCGCTCGCCACGTAGGCCAGGTCCAGCGCCGCCGCACCGGCCCGCCGCACTCCGTGCGTGACCATGGCCAATTGATAAAAGAAGTGAACATTCACGTCCCTGTGCCGGCGGCGGCTCGGGAATCCCGTGGCCACCAGCGCCTCCTCGAGCTTGGCAACCTTGGAGACGCGAATCCGCCGGTTGTTCAGCCAGGCTCCCGCGCCGCGCTCGGCCGCGAACATCTCCTGGCGGGTGGGGTCGTAGATGCAGCCGGCCACCAGTTCCCCGCCCCGCTCCAGCGCCAGCGTGACGTTATAGACCGGGAAACCATGCGCGAAATTCGTGGTGCCGTCGAGCGGGTCGACGTACCAGCAGGCGTCGGACGAGCCCTGGCGCCCGCCGCCCTCTTCCGCCACGATGGAGTGCGACGGGAAGTAGGTTTGCAACCGCTCGACCACCAGGCGCTCGCTGGCGCGGTCCGCCTCCGTCACCAGGTCGAATTCGCCCTTCAGTTCGAAAGCGACCCGCCGCTCGAAGTATTTGTCGAGCAGCGCGCCCGCCTCGCGGGCAATTTCCAGGGCCGTTTCCAGATAGGATGCCATTGGGTTAACCCTAATTGTAGCAGAGGGTTGGCGAATCGATGCTGAGGATCGCCAGGAACAGCCCGGCGACTATCGCGGAGTCTCAGACCGCCTTGGGAAGACGTTCGGGCAGCAGTTGATTAATCCACCGCCGCTGCGCCGCAGTCTCGGGAACGCTTTGCCCGCGGGCGGCACTAACCGCCTCAATCGCTTCCGCAGCACCCATTCCGGCAGTCGCCAGGGCGCCGGCCGCAATAAGGGCCGAACGGCCAAGACCCTGGCGGCAATGGATTGCGACATTCTTGCCATCGCCGAGCGCCTCGACAAGTTCCTTCATGAGGGCCAAGGCGCGTTGGTACGAGGCCGGCACCCCGCGATCAGCAATCGGAAACGACACAAAACCGACCCCCGCCGAGGCAGCGGCTTGCTCTTCGTGCGCCAGACCCAGTTCGGCAGCTTCTTCCTCTTCAAGGAGGGACACGACGACGTCAAGTCCCGCCCGGCGCCATCCGATGGATTCCTCGTCCAGCCAGTCTCCGCCCCGCGGGCGCGCGGCGATCGCGAGCCTGCCGGTCCAAGGTCCCGGTATCCAGAACAAGTCGGGGATCATGGAGTCTTCTCGATTATCTCGCGCGGAAGACAGCGAATATCCGCGCCGCGTTCGGTGAGAACTCGAAGACGATGGTGGCCGTCCAGAACAGTTCCATCGGGGCGGACTTTCAGCGCACCCGACCTGCCGGGCGCGAGCGACAAGATCAACTCCTCTGTCGTGAGGCTGCGAAACATCTCGAGCTTGACACGATTCAGCGCGGTCTACGCATGCAGAAACCTCAGTTCCGGTTCGCTCGATGCATCCACACCGCTATTGTAGTGCTTCCGTCCGCAGGCAGGCGCGCCTGGCCGGCTAAAACCTTGGCCATGGAACTGCGGATCACGAGCGCGGAAAGCGCCGCCTACTCTTCGTAAATGTACTTGATGTCGTGCTTGTAGACGAAGAGATTCGGCTCGTTGAGGCGGGTCAGGCGGATGAACGAGTGATCGTAGTACTCGATGGTCCCGGCGACTTCCGAATTGTCGCGCAGTTTCACGCGGACGGGGATCTCGTCCTCGATGAGGCGCCTCAAATAGCGGACTTCCTCGAAGGTCTGCTCGGGCGCCCGCGCCTTGTTGGCCTGGCTCGGAGGGCTGCCGCCGCCCGGCCTCCGCTTGGGATCGCCTTTGTCGTTGCCGTTCTTGAAATTGCCCTTGCCGTTCACTCGGGACTCCTCACCGCGCGGGTTTCCAGCCTCCCGCCGCCGGTTCCGCATCCCCATAATAGCCGCTTCGCGAAAGCACCCGCAAATCCGGACGGCGCAGCTTGACTTCCAGGCGGTGGAAGCGGTCTTTCGCGGGCGGCAGGTTTTTCGGATAATAGGCCAGCAGATACTGCGTCCGCAGCTCGCGCAAAATGTCCGTGAAGGCCTGGTCGAGCGCTTCGCCGAGCGTGGGCTCGAAGACGCGCCCGGCGGTGCCCTGCGCGAGCGTCACCAGCGCGTGCTCGCCCCCGGTATTGCGCCCCGGATCGTTGGTGACCGGCACCACCAAAACCGGATAAATGACCGCGTCCGCCATTTGCGCGGCTTCCAGCGCCTGGTGGTAGGTCTTGGCGCTGGTGGTGTCGCCGCCGTCGGTAACCACCACCACCACGTGCCGGCCCTCGCGGCCCTCCAGGCTCTCGGAGGCGAACGACAGCGCGTCGTACAGGCTGGTGCCCCCTTCCGAGTGCAGCCCTTTGAGGGCGCGTTCCAGCAGATCCGTCCGGCGGGTGAAGCCGGTCAGCTCGCTGGTGTCGTAATTGAAGCTGTAGAGGTGCACCGCGTCCTGCGGATTGCCTTCCTTGAACAGCGCGCGCAGGAACTTGCCGACCGAATCCGTCTCGTAGCGCAGATCGATGCCCGTCGAGGCGCTGGTGTCGATCATCAGCGAGATCGACAGCGGCTGCTCGGTGTGATGCTCGAAGACCGCCAGCTCCTGCGGAACGCCGTTGTCGAAGACCTGGAAATCGCTTTTCCCGAGGTCGCCCACGAGCTGGCCGGCCGTATTCTTCACCGTGGCCAGAATGCGCACCAGCCGCACATTCACGCGGAACACGTTGTCCTGCGCGGCCAGCGCGCCCACGCCCGCGGCCACCATGGTCGCCAGCAGCATCGCCACCATCGAGCCGCGCCGCAGCCTCACCGTCCCCCCACTGCTTTGTCCCATTCGCCTTCCGCCCAAAGCTCCCCGTCCGCGAAGTACTCCTTCTTCCAGATGGGCACGCTCCGCTTCAAGCGGTCGATGCCTTCCCGCGCCGCCGCGAAGGCCGCCTCGCGGTGCTCCGCCCCCGCCATCACCACCACGCTGGTCTCGCCGATCTCCATCCGCCCCAGCCGGTGAACCATGGCCAGGCGGCCGATGGGATGCGCGCGCGCGATCTGGCCGCCGATCTCGACCATCACCTTCACCGCCATGGGCTCATAGCACTCGTAGTCCAGGTACAGCACGGCGCGCCCGCCGGTATGGTTGCGCACCACTCCTTCGAAGGTCGCGAGCGCCCCGTCCTCGGGCCGCTTCACCCTGCCGGCGAGTTCGCGCGCGTCGATCGGCTCCCGCGTCAGCGCGAAGAGGCCAGCCTCCGTCTCGATGCAATGCGTGTAGCCGCAGGCGCCTCCGCTCACCGGCGGCAGCAGCGCGATCTCGTCCCCGTCGCCGAGTTCCTCCGCGCCCGCCGCGAAGCGCTGGTTGCGCGCCAGCAGGATGCTGGCCTCCATCTCGCGCAGCTTCGGAAACTGGCGTGCATAGTGCTCCAGCACGCTCCCCACACGCGCGCCCGGACCGAGTTCCAGAGCCTCCTGGGTCCGGCCGGCAACGTCCTTTAACATCCCAAAAAACAGCACTCTTACGCGCACAATGGCAGCCGCAGCCCTCGACACTCCTAGCCTATCAGACGGGTTCGCCGCAAATCCGGTTACGAGAGGTGGTTAGGAGAAGAGCTACTCGGCAAGTGGGGGCTGGCCTGATTCCTTCGGCCTCGCCCTAGCCGCGCTTGCCCGGCAGCAGGCGCAACGCGGCGACGCGCAGGGCGGTGCTCAACGAGCCGCGCGCTGGCGGCGCTTCCGAGGGCGGTTCGGGAATCGTCGAACCGTAGCAGGCGAGTAGATCCCATTCGTCGTAGTCGATGGCGCGCGCATACTGCCGGATATAGCTGGTATTGAACAACCCGCCGGGCAACTGCTCGAACTGCGACGATTCGATGGCCTTCAGGTAGCGGACGCCGATCTTGGTCGTCTCGGCGATCTGCCGCAGGGAAATCCCTTTCGCCTCCCGGATCGCGGCCAGATCCGTCAGCAGGCGGCGTTTCCGCGGGCTGGGACGCGTGGATCCCATCTGCGTCATGACTGAACTGCTATCGGCAACCTTCATGTAAAGGATTAGGTAAGCGCCCTGAAATCATGGCGCTGTTTGTCGATGATACTCGATTTCCACCCCTGCTGGCTAGTGCTCTTTTAAGGGTGTGGGCAGGGCCATTCTGCGGGCGGGGCCGGAGCGGTCCTCCAAGCCCGCCGAAAGGGTTACCCTGGGAGATGTGACCAGCCAGCCTAACCCTTTGCTCGATATCGACTTCCCCATTCCGTTCGGGCGCATTCTCGCGGCTCATGTCGCCCCCGGCATCCGCGACCTGCTGACCCAGGCCAGGGCCGGGCTGGACGGCCTGGCGGATGGCCATCCCCAGCCCAGCTTCGAAAACACACTGGCTCGCCTGGACCTCCTGACCGAGCCGCTGGACCGCGCCATGGGGGTGGTCAAGCACCTGGAAGCCGTGGCCACCTACCCGGAATTGCGCGCCGCGCACAACGCCGTGGAGTCCGAGGTCAGCCAGTTCCACTCCACCATCCCGCTCCACGCGGGCCTCTGGAGAACCTTGCAGCGCTATGCAGCCACCGGAGAAGCCAGCCAGTTAAGCGGCGCCCGCCAGCGCTTTCTGACCAAGACGCTGGACGACTTCCGCCGCCACGGCGCCGAACTCGACCCCGCCGGCAAGGCGCGCCTGGAGCAGATCGATGTCGAGCTGAGCAAGCTGACCACCCGCTTTTCGGAAAATGTCCTGGACTCCACCAACGCCTTTGAGCTGATGGTGCGTGAGCCGGCGAAGCTGGCCGGGCTGCCGCCCAGCGGCGTCGCCGCCGCCCGCCAGAGCGCCGAGCGAAAGGGGCTCGAAGGCTGGAGGTTCACTTTGCAGGGGCCCAGCCTCACCGCGCTGCTCACTTACCTCGACGACTCGAGCCTCCGCGAGCGGGTCTACCGCGCGCATTCCATCCGCGCGACCAGCGGCGAATTCGACAACCGCCCCCTGCTCGGCCGCATCCTCGAGTTGCGCCTCGAAAAAGCCCGCCTGCTCGGTTACCACGATTTCGCCGATCTGGTGCTCGAAGACCGCATGGCCCACTGCGGAGCGCGCGCCCTGGCGTTCCTGGAGGGCTTGAAACAGGAGACGCAGGTCCGCTTCGCGGAAGAGAACCGGGAATTGCTCGAATTCCGCCGCTCGCTGGAGGGCCCCGCCGCGCCCGAGCTGGAGCCCTGGGACGTCGCCTACTACGCCGAGAAGCAGCGCGTCGCGCTCTATGATTTCGACCAGGAGGAGCTGCGCCCGTTCTTCCCCCTGGAGCGCGTGATCGAGGGTCTGTTCGAGATCGTCCACCGGCTGTACGGCATCCGCATCGAGCCGGAAGCGGGCGTTCCGGTCTGGGATCCGGAAGCCCGGTGCTACGCCATCCGCGACCAGGACGGCACACGGCTGGGCGCCTTCTACGCCGATTGGTTTCCCCGCGAGAACAAGCGCGGCGGCGCCTGGATGGACGCCTTCCTCACCGGCGGCCCGGCTCCCGGCGGCTTCCGGCCGCACCTCGGCGCCATCTGCGGAAATCTCACGCCGCCCTTGGGCGACAAGCCCGCGCTACTTACGCACCGCGAGGTCGAGACCATATTTCACGAGTTCGGCCACCTGCTCCACCACTGTCTAAGTACGGTGGAGCTGCGCAGCCAGGCGGGGACCAACGTCGCCTGGGACTTCGTCGAGCTGCCTTCGCAGATCATGGAAAACTGGTGCTGGGAGCGCCCCGCGCTGGATCTGTTCGCCCGCCATTACCAGACCGGCGAACCGATTCCCGAGGATCTGTTCGCCAAGCTGAAACGCGCCCGCACCTTCCGCGCCGCCAACGCCCAGATGCGGCAGCTCGGCTTCGGCTTCGTCGATCTGCTGCTCCACACCCGGTATTCGCCGGAGCGCGACGGCGACGCGCTGGACTACGGCCGCCGCATCCTCCAGGAGTTCTCTCCCGCCAGGCTGCCCTCCGATCACGCCGCGTTGGCCGCGTTCACCCACCTGTTCTCGAGCCCGGTCGGATATGGCGCGGGCTACTACTCCTACAAATGGGCCGAGGTTCTGGACGCCGATGCGTTCACGCGCTTCCGGGACGGCGGCATCTTCAGCCCGGAGGCCGGTAGCCAGTTCCGCCGCCGGATCCTCGAGCAAGGGGATAGCCAGGACCCCGCCGAGTTGTACCGCGCCTTCATGGGCCGCGATCCGGATCCCAGCGCCCTGCTCAAGCGCCTGGGACTGCGGTAATCAAGCTTCCGGAGCGCCGCGTCCCAGCAGCGCGCGCACCTGCGCTTCCAGCTCCGCCACTCGCTGGGTCAGGCTCGCAATCTCCTGCGCCTCGGGATCGGGCAGCTTGCCGTGCTCCAGCGTCTCGGTATCCTCGACTTCCGCCCCGCGCGACCGCACCACCCGCCCGGGGACGCCCACCACGGTGGAGTAGTCCGGCACCGGACGAACCACCACCGATCCCGCGCCGATCTTCACGTGGTTGCCGATGCGTATGTTGCCCAGCACCTTCGCGCCGGTGCCCACCACCACGTGGTTGCCCAGTGTGGGATGGCGTTTGCCCTTCTCCTTGCCGGTCCCTCCCAGCGTCACGCCCTGGTAGAGGAGCACGTCGTCGCCCACCTCCGCCGTCTCGCCGATCACCACCCCCATGCCGTGGTCGATGAAAAACCTCCGGCCGATGGTGGCGCCCGGGTGGATCTCGATCCCGGTCAGCGTCCGCCCCAACTGGGAGACGGCCCGCGCCAGAAACGTCCGGTTCCAGCCGTACAACTTGTGCGCCAGCCGGTGCAGCAAGATGGCGTGAAATCCCGGGTAGCAGAAGACGATCTCGAGAACGCTCTTCGCCGCCGGGTCTTCCCGAAAGATGGTGTCGACTTGCTCCTTGATGGTGTCAAGCATCTTGAGGCCATTATAGCCGACGGCCCGCGGGCGCGCGGCAAAGGTGAGGATGATCGGGCTGCTCTTGAACGGGACTTTGCCGCCACACCGCGAGAACGGCGTGGGATTCGATTTCCCTGAGACAGCCTCGCGGCAAACTGCCTCGGTCGCGACGACCAGATCTTGAAATCGGAGCGCTTTGACCCTGCTATTCCGCGTCTGATATGCTGTTTTCCGAGGATTAACTAAGTTCGTGCCGACTTTCATGGCGCTGTCGCAGGTGGATCGAGGGTTCCTCGAGAAATGGCTGACCGACGTAACCGGACGCATTCGGCCAGTATTTGGGCGCTTGGTGTGGTTTTCAGGGTTAAGAAATCTTCATAGCGGCCGATATGCGCACCCCAACCTCGAGAACCGCTGCTCCCGGGTAGCGGCGGATAGCGTGCTCCGGGCCGGCCATGAACGCTGCTTCGCAGAGTGGCTCAGCTTCAACCTGAGGCAGCAGGCAGCGGACCTTCATTTGCACTTCTGTTCAGTGGCATGCGCGGAGGGCAAGATTGCCGCAACGTGGCTGCGTTTGGAGTCGTTTCGGCAATTCGTTCCGGAAAATGCCACCGGTGCGGAGAAACGGCTGTTCCTGTGTGACATGAACGCCATCCTACAGGGCTATTTCGTCGCCTGTGACACCTTTACTTCGCCGTCTGTGGCTTCCATTGATTCTCCAAGGAAGTCTGTATTCCTGCTATCGACTCTTTCGGGACGGGAATGTCAGGTGCTGAGACTGATAGGCAAGGGGAATACGACCAAAGAGATCGCGAACGATCTCTCCTTGAGTTGCCACACGGTTGCGAACCACCGCAAGAACATCTGCTTCAAGCTACGCGCGCATTCAACCGCGGAACTCGTTTGCCTCGGAATCGAATAGTAGTCCCCCACCCTGTAAAGGTCATTGCCCATCGATGCAATCGTGCCTTATTATCTGCTTTCACAATTGCCTCGATGACGCCGCCACCGGAGCATCCGTGGGCGTAGTGCGACGGAGGGTGCATGCACGACAAGAACATTTCCACTGACCGGGCAATACCGGCTGAGGAAGCAGGTGTCGGAGCCGAGGCTCGTGTGCCGGGTTCTCCGTTTTTTGCCAGGGGCTTGGGCTGGATTGCGCTTCTTGCCGTTGTCTGTGCGCCTTCGGCGCTGATGGCGCAAGCGCCCTCGATCACCGGAATAAGCCCTACCAGCGACAACGCCGGCAACAGCGGCTACCTCGTTATCTACGGCCAGAACCTGGCGCCCAGCCCCGTCGTAAACATAAGCTGTTCCAGCATCTCCCACTCGATCAGCTACACCAGCGCCACTCAGTTGAACGTGTGGTACACCATCGCGTCCAATGCCGCGGCTGGCTCCTGCAATGTCTCGGTGACGACGGCCTCGGGCACCAGCAACAGCGCGACGTTCACCATCAGCACCGCCCCGCCGCCCGCGCCGATCATTAGCGGAATCTCGCCCAGTAGCGCGGCGCAGGGAAGCAGCGGCTATATCTCGATTTACGGGCAGAATCTCCTGAACGGTACGTCAACCGTGTCGGTGAGCGGCGGCGGCGTCACACTGACGAACAGCTACGTGGGCGCCGGGCAGATCAATGTGTATTACACCATCGCGTCCACCGCCGCAGTTGGGGCTCGCAGCCTGACAGTGACCACGGCTTCGGGCACCAGCAACGGCGCGACGTTCACGGTGACCGCACCGCCCTCGATCGCCGGAATAAGCCCCACCAGCGACAACGCCGGCAACAGCGGCTACCTCGTCATCTACGGCCAAAACCTGGCGCCCAGCCCCTCCGTGAGCATAGGCTGCTCCGGCATCTCGTTCTCGATCAGCTACACGAGCACCACTCAGTTAAACGTGTGGTACACCATCGCCTCCACGGCGGCAGCCGCCACCTGCAATGTCTCGGTGACGACGCCCTCGGGAACCAGCAACAGCGTGCCGTTCACCATCAACACCGCCCCGCCTCCCGCGCCGGTCATCAGCGGAATCTCGCCCACCAGCGCAGCGCAGGGAACCAGCGGCTATATCTCGATCTACGGGCAGAATCTCCTGAACGGCACGTCAACAGTGTCGATGACCGGCGGCGGCGTCACCTTGACGAACAGCTACGTGGGCGCCGGGCAGATCAATGTGTATTACACCATCGCCTCCACCGCCGCAATTGGGGCTCGCACCCTGACGGTAACCACGGCTTCGGGCACCAGCAACGGCGAGACGTTCACGGTCATGGGGCCGCCCCCAACCATCGGCAGCATCTCGCCGACATCCGGCCCGGTCGGGACCTTGATCACCATTAGTGGCGCCAACTTTGGCGCCACCCAGGGTACGAGCGCAGCGACCCTCAACGGGACAACGGTGCCCGCCAGGAGCTGGAGCGCCAGCGCCATCGTGGTAACGGTGCTCACCGGCTGCACCAGCGGCAACGTGGTAGTCACGGTGAGCGGCGTGCCGAGCAACGGGGTAGCTTTCACGGTCACAACACCGCCCGCCGTAATCTCCCTCTCGCCGACTTCCGGGCCCCGTGGCACCGCGGTGACGATTTCGGGTTTGAACTTTGGCCCGTCGCAAGGCTCCAGTACGGTCACTTTCAACGGCACGGCCGCCACGTCGACCAGTTGGAGCGCGACCAGCATCGTGGCGCTAGTGCCTCCGGGAGCCACCACGGGCAACGTTCTGGTGACGGTGGGCGGCCTGGTTAGCAATGGTGGGATGAGCTTCACCGTGACTGGCCCGTACATCCAATCCGCCCTATCGTTCTCCACCTCCGCTGCGTCCTATGCCACCGCCTCTGGCACCATGAGCACCAAGGTCGCAATTTGGGGCGCCGGCTTCGGGTCCAGCCAGGGCGCCAGTACGATCACGTTCGGTGGACTGCTCGCCCCCTCGGTAAGCGACCCCACCTTCTGCAGCAATGAGTGCAGTTGGTCCGACTCGAAAATCCAGGTGCAAGTTCCGGAAGGAGCTCGGACTGGCAATCTAGTCGTCACGGTCAATGGCCAGCCCAGCAATCCCGTGCCGTTCACCATCGTTCCCCCGTCCATCACGAGCGTTTCACCGTCGTCCGGATACTTCGAAGACCTCGTCGTGATCAACGGAGGAAATTTCGGCGCCAACCAGTTCATTAGCGGCGACCCGGTCAACGACGACGCCGTGACCTTTGGCGGCGTGCCCGGGCCCTCGGTCCACGACCGCACCTACTGCGACAATGGGTGCCAATGGAATGACGAACAAATACAGATTCAGGTTCCGATCGGCGCCCTCAGCGGGAACCTGATGGTGCACGTGGACGGGATGGCTACCAATTCCGTTCCCTTCACCGTCCTTTCGCCCACCATCACGCAACTGTCCGTGAACATAGGCATTCCGGGAACGAACGTGACGATCTCCGGAGTGAACTTCGGCGCCTCGCAGGGCCAGAACACGGTCTATTTCAACAACTGGGCCGCGGCTCCGGTGAGTACCTGGAGCAACACCAGCATCGTTGTGACCGTGCCCGCGACGGCCGTTAGCGGTCAGCTCGACGTGAAGGTGAATGGTCACTCGAGCAACGGAGTGCAGTTCACCGTGCCGGGCACGGAGCCGTTGATCAGCAGCCTGAACCCTCCCGCCGGCCCGGCCGGAACGCAGGTGACGATTTCGGGCGCGAACTTTGGAGCGACGGGCACCGTGACCTTCAACGGAACCCTCGCCACTCCCACCAGTTGGAGCCCGACTTCCATCGTCGCACCAGCGCCGTCCGGAGCCACGACGGGCAACGTTGTGGTCAACGCCAACAACATGACCAGCAATGGTATGCTGTTTACGGTGACGAGTGCGCCGGTAGTTTACAGCGTCTCCCCGTCCTCCGGCCGGCCGGGGATGCTGGTGAACATTACCGGGGCACGGTTCGGCGCAATGCAGCAGTCCGGCAGCACGGTCACGTTCCAGGGCACGGCCGCTGCCGCGGTGACCACCTGGTCGGACTCCGCCATCTCGGCAGTGGTCCCGCCGCTCGCGGTGGGCACCAATGCGAACGTGGTAGTCTCTGTCAACAACGTGCTGAGCCTCCCGACTGCGGGTTCGTACTTCCTCGTACAATGCTGCGGACTCATCCCGTACATTACCGGTCTTAGCCCCTACTGGGCAAACCCGGGCTCATCTGGAACCCTTTCGATGACAGGGGGAAACCTCACCGGCGTGAACCTGATCAGCGTCACCCCCGCCGATGGATGCTTCACACTTGGCGCTCCGTCGGTGGCCGCCGGCGGCTCTTCGCTCACTGCGACGTTCGTAGTGTGCTCGACGGCCCAGGCCGGAAACAGACTCCTGAGCGTCTCGAACGGAATCGGTTCGAGCAACGCACTGCCCTTTGCTGTGGGCGCACCCACACCGCAGATCCTCAATATCAGCCCATCGCCTTGGCCTGTTGGGCCGTCGATCGCGGTGACAATTACGGGGGTCGGGTTTGGCAGCAATCCCGGCTTGGTTTTCGACGACCCCAAGGTGGCCTCCGCTGTTTGCGGGGGTGCCGGGTGCTCGGTGCTGTGTCCGCCCTTGTCAACCCCTGATACGTGCTTCTCGGCCCTCGTAACCGTTGATCCAACCACTGTCCTGGGCGGTACGCACGTGGCTGTCCGGTCCGCTTCCGGAGCCCAGAGCGCTGCCGTGCCCGTGTACTATCAGTGGGCTATCGTCACAGCCTCCCGTGCAGCCCTGTGGCAGCTTGTGATGAGCGGGTCTCCAACGCCAGGTGGCTGGATCCAGGTTTTCCTCGGGGTCGCTGGAACCGGCGCGCCGGCCGTGGTCTTGCCGACGCCCCCGGACCCGGCGACGCTGGTCATGAACTTCTTGGCTCCTCCGAATCCTAGTGGGGCGCCTACCCAGGGGGGACTAGCGCGCGCGAGTTGGTGGTACAGCACCGCTTCCGGGGTGTATTCGCTGCCTATCGAGTTCAATGCGATGACCTTCGGAATGTCCTGCTACGGATTCGCGAACGAACCCGATTGGGGAACGCCGCCGAATAGCTGCCAGTCAGTGACCATCTACGGGGTACAGTACTCCGGTTCCAGCCCGACCGCTCCTCCCGGAAACCTGCCGCAAAGGCCCTACTGTAACTCGTTCCTGGGGGATCTCTGGCTACAGGGGTCGGGTTTCCTATCAGACGGGACCAGAGTCCACTACGCCGGAAAAGGGAACTATGTCGTCCTCACGAACTTCACGACTCACGACGGTACCCCGCTGGTGCCATGGGTTACCCTGGCGAGGGACTTGGCCGTCATCCCCGGAACGGGTACTCTCGTCGACCTCGACACCATCGGTGATGGACTGCACGCCGATGACACTGGGGGTGCCATCAACGGCTGGCTCCTCGACCTGTTTGGCGGATATGACACCGCTTGCAGAGGCTTCACCTGCCCGATCGTCGTGGGATCCTGTAATCCAGGAGACGTGTCAGGGCTCTCCTGCCCCGCGCGCATACCACAGTTGCCCGCCCGGCCCCTACCGCAGTGAGCCGTCGGCGGGGTAAATGGAGGAGATGATGAAGACTTACTGCTGTTTCTCACTGCTGATCGCACAGGCGGTTCTGGGCGGTGGGCCGGTCGCTACAATCGCCCCGAAAGTGGTCTTTGTTAAGGGGAGGGAGGTGTTCTCCGTATTCGCGGATGGCACAGGCTTGTCGCAGCTAACCAAGGATGGCGCCGTCAAGTGGCTGCCGAAATGGTCCTTGGACGGTGGACGAATCGCCTACCTCGCCAAAGCGACCACTGCGCTGGCGCAGTTCAAGATGATCGCAAGCGACGGCGAAAGCCTGGCTGAGTTCCGGATCCGTCCCAACGAAATCCCCACGCTCGGGATGCGTTTCGTCGAGGACTTGGAGTGGCTGGACGGTACGCATGTTGTCTTTGGGGGAAGCGCGAACCCCTGGAACTGCGAGCGGGTTGTCCTCGACACGGAAGCCGGGAAAGAGGTGGAGTGGCACTTCGGCACCTGCCGTACTCTCGTGCGGTCTCCGGACGGCAAGAGCACAGCATACTGGGCGCCGGAGGGCATGGGCGTCTCGGCGGATGAGAGAAGAGAGGGTCTCCAGATCAACGGCGTGGACGTCTACCCTGCGGTCATCTACCCTCAGCCCAATACGCTCCAGTTTCTCAGCAACCCGGCGTGGTCCCCCGATAGCCAACAGGTGGCCCTGGTCGACCGTGATGTGAACACCGGCGTGACTTCGCTGACCGTCCTCGATGCCAGGCCGGATCAGGCGAACGTCTACCGCCGATCTTCTGACGGCTACGTCGCCAAGTGGGCTCCAGTTGTCATGCACGCGCAGATCGCAGCAGATCCCGACGAGCGAATGGAGGTGCAGTGGGTCGACCATTTCTTCGTTGTCACCAAGCAAGGGGGTGAAGCCTTGTACCAGGCAGACCCCGTTCACCGGACCATGCAGCCCGCAAGCGCGGATGTGCTGCAGTCGGTCAACGTCCGTCGCGCGCAAGCCACGCAGTTGAAGAGCAAGGTCGACGAGTTGATGAGGAAACTCGGCGGAAGGGACCCCGATATCTGGAAAGGACCCCCGCCAACTGCTCCGGCAGCACCCCAATAAGCGACCGGCCACCGGCGTCAAGTCGATCCAAGCCGGGACCCTGAGATCGGGGTGGCTTGGTCCCACCGCCGGCCTCCGGATTGCAAGCCGGTAGGCCGCCGCCGCGCGTGCTAAGATGGCTTTCTATGCGTGAGGGCTACCTCTCCATCTTCATCTTTGGCGTTTTCGCCCTGGCGTTCCCCATTGTCTGCCTCGGCTTCTTCAAGCTGCTCCGGCCCTCCACTCCTCAAGCCACCAAGCTGGAGGCCTACGAGTGCGGCATTCGCTCCGCTTCCGATTCCCGCGGCCGCTACACCGTGCGCTTCTACATCATCGCCATTCTCTTCGTCATCTTCGACGTGGAAACGATTTTCCTGTTCCCCTGGGCGGTCCGCTACCGGCAGCTAGGCTGGTTCGGCGTCGCCGAGGTCGCGGTCTTCCTGGCGATTCTGGTGGTGGGCTATATCTGGGCCTATAAGAAAGGTGCTCTGGAATGGATCTAACATCCTCGAAGTTCATTCGGACTGCCCTGCTTCTGACGGGCCTGTGCGGCAGTCTGGCCGCCGCGCCACAGTTGCGGCTGGCCACCACCACCTTCGGTCCGTACTCGATCGCCAGCGGATCGAACGCGGCGGCGCAGTCGGTGGAGGCCTATAACGCCGGAGACGGCTCGCTCTCGCTGACGGCGACCTCGTCGGTACCCTGGCTGGTTCCCTCCGTCGGCGCCTCGCGGGCTTGCCAGACCGTGGTCGGCAAACCCGCCTGCCTGCCCATCCAGTTTCAGTTCCAGACCGCCTCGCTGGCCAACGGCTCTTACAGCGGCGAGATTACGGTCAGCGATCCCAACGCTATCGACGCGCCGCAAATCGTCACCGTCATCGTGGAGATGGGCGGCGGCATCCCCAACAGCCTCAATCTCTACGTGGCGCCGAACGGCTCCTCCGCCAGCGCCTCCATGAGCTCGAGCAACTTCATCCCGACAACCAGCCTCAAGACCACCGACGGCCGGCAGTGGTTGTCGCTGGCCGCCAGCGGGTCGGGCAGTTTCAGTTTCGGCGTTACCTACACCGTCACGGCGACGGACCTGAGCGGCATGGCGCCAGGCAACTACGAGGGATTGATCGGCTTCTCGGGCTCCAGCTTCGCGCCGGATAACAAGACCGTGCAGGTGAACCTGCTGGTCACTTCGCAACCCATCGCCAGCCTTCCGCAACAGGTCTCGTTCTATCACGTCGTGCAAAACTCCCCCAAGCAGACCTTGGGGGTTTCCGTCAACAATGCCGGCCAGGGCAGCCTGACAGTGGCGGGCGTTAGCGCCTCGGGCGGGGCCTGGCTCTCCGCCGGCAACACGGGCACGACGGTCAATGTCGCCGCCGACCCCACCGGTTTGGCGCCTGGGGTCTACACGGGCACGATTACGGTAACCTCGAACGCCGTGAATAGTCCGCTGAGCGTCCCGGTCCAATTGAGCGTGGTTGCGCCGTCGGCGCCCTTTGCCTACTTCGGCGGCGCCGTCGACATCGCCACTTACCGCGCCACCGATTCCGTCGCCCAGGGCGATATCGTCTCGGTTTGGGGAGAGCAGCTTTGCGATCAGGTGTCCAGTGCATCGGCCGTGCCGCTTCCCACGCAACTCGGCACTACCAGGGTTCTGGTGAACGGCGTGGCCGCTCCCTTGTATTACGCTTCCAGCGGCCAGATCAACATTCAGGTTCCGTTCGAGACCCAGCCCGGCCTGGCGGTAGTCCAAGTCCAGCGCGACGTCCAGACCGGTAACGGCGTCTCGATGCAGGTCGCCGGCCGCGCGGCCCACATCCTTCCCATTCCGGCCAGCCAATACGGAATCGTTCAGGATTTCAACCAGGGCTACGCGTTTGCGATGCCGCCCACGCCCGGCTATCCCAGCCAGCGCGCCCATATCGGGGACACACTCATCATCTGGAGCACCGGATTGGGGCAGAGCGCCCCGCCGGTGGCGACTGGCGCCGGCGCGCCCGGCGCCGAGCCCCTGGCCCGCATTCCCGCGGGGACCGTGATGGCTCATTTGGGCGACCGCTTCTCGAATTCCGGCGTCGACCTGGTTCCCGGCTATGCCGGGATGACCCCTACTCTGGTGGGGCTCTACCAGGTCAATATCACGATTCCGTCGAACGCCCCCACGGGCGACGATGTGCCGCTCTACCTCGAGCTTGGCAACGCCATGAGCAATCAGGTGCTCGTCGCCATTGAATGACCACCGATCGCCTTTATTACCGCGATTCCTACCTGGTTGATTTCTCCGCCTCGGTGGTAGAGACCGCCGAGGAAGGGCGGCGCGTTTACCTGGACCGCACAGCCTTCTATCCCGACTCGGGCGGCCAGCCTCACGATACCGGAACGATTGCCGGCGTGCCGATCTTCAGCGTGGTGGACGAGGGCGACCGCATCGCCCACCTGGCCGGCGCTCCCGTTCCGCCGGGGGAAGCCGCCTGCCGCGTGGACTGGCCGCGCCGCTTCGACCACATGCAGCAGCACAGCGGCCAGCACCTGCTCTCCGCCGTGCTGACGGAGATGTTCGGCGCCGCCACCGTCGGCTTCCACCTGGGCGCGGAATCCTCCACCATCGACGTCGCGCTGGTCTCGCTCGACCCGCCGCAGGCCGCCGCGGTGGAGCGCCGCGCCAACCAGGTGGTCTTCGAGAACCGCCCGCTTTCCGTCTCCTTCGAGGAGAACCCGCAGGGGCTGCGCAAGCCCGGCGAACGCACCGGCTCTCTGCGCATCGTCTCGATTCAGGGTCTCGACCGCAGCGCTTGCGGCGGTACACACGTCCGCTCGACCGGAGAGATCGGCCCGGTCCTGCTGCGCAAGCTCGACAAGGCGCACGGCAGCCTCCGTATCGAATTCCTCTGCGGCGCCCGCGCCGTTCGCCGCGCCCGCGCGGATTATGAGGCGCTCCTCGGAATCGGCCGGCTCTTCTCGGCGCCCCTCGAGGAAACGCCCGCCTTGGTGGCGGCGCAGACCCAGGCTCTGGATGCCTCCGAGAAAACGCGCCGCCGTCTGGCCACCGAACTGGCCCTTCTGCGTGGCGGCGAATTGTACCTCGCCACCGCGGCCAACCAGGCCGGATTGCGCGCCGTGCTCCAGCGCCTGCCCCAGGGCGCCACGCTCGACGACGAGTTGCGCGCCACCGCCCAGGGTTTCACCAAATGGCCCAAGTCGCTGTTCCTCGCGGCCGCTCCGGATCCACCCACGCTGCTGCTCGCCACCTCCCAGGATGCCGGCATTCACGCCGGCAATCTCCTCAAGTTCGCCGTCACGCGTCGCGGCGGCCGCGGGGGCGGCAACGCGCAGCTTGCGCAGGGCAGTCTTCCCTCTCCCGAAGCCCTCGAGGAGGCCGTCAAAGAGCTGATGCCCTTGGTGGGTTAGGGCCTACTTTACGTCGACCCAGGCGCCGGCGCGCGAGCTCTCCAGCACCTTCTCGAGGACCCGCATCATCTGGTAGCCGTCCGCGAAAGTCGGGTATTCGACCGCCGCACCGCGATCCGCCACCGTCGCGTAGAACCGCCGGAAGCACTGTTTGTGCGCGTCGTCGTAGCCCTCGCTGTGGCCGCCCGGCAGGTCGGCGTAGCTTTTTGCCCCCTCCGCCAGCAGCGACGGGTCCTTGATGACGACCTGGTTGTTCGAGTTGCGCTGACCGATCCACAACTCGTCCGGCCGCTCCTGGTTCCAGATCGCCCCCGCCATGCTTCCGTAGATCTCCATTTGCAGCCGATTCTTGCAGCCCACGTTCACCTGGCTGGCCGTGAACGCGCCCCGCGTCCGCTCGCCCAGCCGCAAGAGCACCGCGCCAAAGTCCTCCGTCTCGATCGCAACCTCGTCGAAGTCTTCCGGCCGCAGCGTCTTGCCCGCGAAGGTCTCCACCGCGATTTTGGGCCGCTTGCGGGTCTTGTGAAATATCTGTAGGTCCGCGCACAGCGCCGTGATCTTCTGCCCGGTGATGTGCTGCACCGTGTCCATCCAGTGCGAGCCGATGTCGCCCATCACCCGCAGCGGACCGTTGTCCTTAGCCACGATGCGCCAGTTCCAATCCGTGTCGTAGAGCAGCCAATCCTGGCTGTAAGTGCCCTGCACCACCAGGATCTCCCCCAACTCGCCGCTCTCGCGCATCCGGCGCATCTGCTGCACCATCGGGTAAAACCGCAGGTTGTGATTCAGGCAGTTGGCCAGGCCAGTCGCGGCGGCCAGCTCCGCCAGTTCGCGCGCTTCCGCCGCCGAAATCGCCAGCGGCTTCTCGCACAGCACGTGCTTGCCGGCCTGGAGCGCCGCCTTCGCAATCGGAAAGTGCAGGGCGTTGGGAGTGCACACATGCACGGCCTCGATCCGCGGGTCCTTCAGCAGCTCCCGGTAGTCTCCCGTGAACCTGTCGACGCACACTTGCCGGCCGAACGACTCCGCCAGCTCCTGGGTCTCCCCGGCCACGGCGGCCACCTCCACGTTGCCCAAGCGGCGGATCGCCTCGGTATGCACCCGCCCCATGAATCCCGTTCCGATGACCGCAGTCTTGATCTTTCGCATAGAGCCACTCTAGCGCACTCGCGGAACGATGGATTGGCGCCCGGCCAGTCTACGATCCCGTGCGCGTGCCGGTCCAGGTTCCGTTGTCGCCCTCCGCACAACTGAGGGTTGGAGTGTCGTAGGTGCCGCTCGCAGAAGTGCCGTCGGCCGACAGTGTTCCACCCGCCGCCACGGACAGTTGGCCCCCAGACAAGCCCAAGGTCAGGAGGTTTCCGTTGATCGACCCCGTGAGGGTGCCGGATGTCGCGCATATGGAGCCGATGATTGTCATTGTGCCCGACAACGTCGTCCCAGTCTGGCTAATCCGGCCCTCGATTATGGTCTGGCCATTGCCTTCCGATGAGGTGGTAATGATCTGCCAGTAGCCGGCCATGCTCGCAGCCGGGTTGACGGTGAAGGCGACCGTGTTCGATTTGCCGGCGGGAGATACGACATCCACGGTACGGCTGCCCGTGGCCGCGGCCGCCGCGATCTGGACTTGCACCGTCAGAGATGTTGAGTTCGCCACAAGACCGTACACCGTGATGCCGGTCGACGGCGTAAACTCGACCGTCGTCACCCCGCTGAGGTTTGTGCCGTTCACCGTGAACGTGCTGAGGAGCTGCCCCTGATTTCCCGAAGTGGGACTGATCGACGCGATGCTGGGCGCAAGCACGGGCGCCGTGATGGTGAACGTTTCGTGATTCGATTGCCCACCAGAGGTGGTAACCCAGACCGAACGGGCGCCGGTAGCCGCATTCGAAGCGATGGCCAGCGTACCCGTGATGGAACTGGCCCCCACGGAGACATTCGACAACGTGAGGCCGGCCGAGTTATCCCAAGCCACCTGCCCTCCGCCCAAATTGCTGCCATTGAGAGTAAAGTTGGCGATGGTTTGCCCCGCCTGGCCCGAAGTGGGCGAGACCGAGGTGAGCGCGGGCGCCGAAACCGCCCCGGCCATGACAATACTCAGCGTGTTGGCCGTCTTGCCGTCCAGCGTCAGCGAAATGGGCACTGTCCCCTGGCCCCGCAGGCTTTGCGGCAAGGTCAGGTTGACCTGGTCCAGCCCCACAAAGGAGCCTTGCGCGCCCGCATAATCCACTAC
>JBKQQG010000061.1:0-5466 GCA_052144455.1 Bryobacteraceae bacterium | reverse complement strand
ATCGCCGATGGCCATCGCCAATTCCTCGACATCGCGGAAGATCCCGCGGCGGAGCCTCCGCTCGGCGAGATCGCGGAAGAAGCGCTCGGCCATGTTAAGCCACGAACCGCCGGCCGGGGTGAAGTGCAGGTGGAAGCGCGGATGGCGCGCCAGCCACTTCTTCACCTTCGGATGCTGGTGCGTGGCGTAGTTCGCGGCGATCGGGTGCAGTTCTTTGACGGGCGGCGTCAGGTGGTCGATCACGCGCAGGAAAGAATAGTTGACGCCGGACAGACCGGGATGCCGAGGGCCATGGCCACGCCTTCGCCGTAGGCCGGATCGGCCTTCATGCAGTTGCCGATGTGGCGAAGCTTGACCTCTTTAGGGGCATCGCCCATGGCGCGGGCGGTGTTCTCGAAGAGCACCTTCTGCTGTTGGGCTGTCATCAGGCGGAACAGAAGCCCGGGCTGCGAGTAGTAGTCGTCGTCGTCCTCGCGATAGTTCCAGTGATCGGCGGCCCCTTCGAGGGTGAGCGGCGGTTCGGCGAAGTCAGGTTGCTGCTGCCACTCGCCGTAGCTGTTGGGCTCGTAGCCGAGCGTGCCGCCGTGGTTGCCGTCGACCCGCATCTGGCCGTCGCGGTGATAGCTGTGGACGGGGCAGCGAGCCGCGTTCACCGGGATACTCCGATGGTTCACGCCCAGCCGGTAGCGCTGGGCATCGCCATAGGAAAACAGACGTCCCTGCAACATCTTGTCCGGAGAGAAGCCGATGCCGGGCACGACGTTGGCCGGGTTGAAAGCCGCCTGTTCGACCTCCGCGAAGTAGTTTTCCGGGTTGCGGTTCAGCTCCATCATGCCCACTTCGATGAGCGGGTGGTCCTTGTGGAACCACACCTTGGTCAGGTCGAAGGGGTTGTAGGGGCACTTGGCCGCGTCTTTCTCGGGCATCGCCTGGATGCACATCTTCCAGCGCGGGATGTCGCCGTTCTCGATGCTGTTGTACAGATCGCGCTGGTGGCTCTCCCGGTCCTTGGCGACGATGGCCTCGGCCTCCGCGTCGGTCAGGGTCTGGATGCCCTGCTGGCAGACCAAGTGGAACTTCACCCAGAAGCGCTCATTGTTGGCGTTGATCAGGCTGAAGGTGTGGCTGCCGAAGCCGTGCATATGACGGTACGAGTACGGAATGCCGCGCTCGCTCATGGTGATGGTGACCTGGTGGAGCGCTTCGGGCAGCGAGGTCCAGAAATCCCAGTTGTTGCGCGCGCTGCGCAGGTTGGTGCGGGGGTCGCGCTTGACGGCATGGTTGAGGTCCGGGAACTTGAGCGGGTCGCGCAGGAAAAAGACCGGCGTATTATTGCCGACCAGGTCCCAGTTCCCCTCCTCCGTGTAGAACTTCGTCGCGAAGCCGCGGATGTCGCGCTCGGCGTCGGCCGCCCCGCGCTCGCCGGCCACCGTCGAAAAGCGGGTGAAGAGCTCCGTCTTCTTCCCAATCGCGGAGAAGATCTTGGCCTTGGTAAAGCGGGTGATGTCGTGGGTGACCGTGAAGGTTCCGTATGCGCCCGAGCCTTTGGCGTGCATGCGGCGCTCGGGAATCACCTCCCGGTCGAAATGGGCTAGTTTCTCCAGGAACCAGATGTCCTGGAGGAGCGCCGGACCGCGCGGTCCGGCGGTCATCGCGTTCTGGTTGTCAACGACGGGCGCGCCGGCGTTGGTGGTTAGCTTCTTCTCTATCATTCCCCTCTCCTTCCCCGGCCTTGTGGGCGCTTGGGTTTCTTGGTTACCGGTATCTTGGCTAGTTCCCCGGTACAGCTCCTGCAGAGGCCTCTGAATTCGACGTGCGCGGCGGAGACGCTGCCGAATCCCTTCACGGCCGCTGGGATGCGGAGCGCGTCGAGTTCGCCGCTCTCAAAGTCCCTGGCCATTCCGCATCGCGCGCAGACGTAATGGTGGTGCGGCTCGAGGTTCGCGTCGAAGCGCACGCTCTCGCGACGCGGGCCGAGCGTGGCGATGAGCTGCCAGTCGTTTAGCATCCAGAGCGTCCGGTATACGGTGTCGAGCGACACCGTCGGGATCCGAGCCCGAACGCCGCGGAAGACGGTCTCGGCATCCGGGTGCTCCAGGCTCGCCGCCACCTCGCGGAAGATCTCCAGGCGCTGGTGCGTCAACTTGACGCCTGCCTTCCTGGCGGCCGCCTTGAACCGCTCGATCCGGCGCTCCACCTCGCTGTTCTGGATTTTCCCTAGGCGTTCCTATCTGCGGTTCCTACGCAATTAGGAATAAACCGACACCTACGGCGAATGTCGCCCCGAACAGACGGCGTCGAGGACGGCCTGGCGGACCTCAAGGCGCTGTTACCGCGCCGCGTAGGTCTTGGTGAAGTTGTTGCGGGTATTCGTCACGCTGAACGATCCGTCCGCTTGCGCGGACACCTTGATCCAGAATGCCGGGCCCGTGTGCTCTCTGCGCGCTCCCGGCGCGCCTGGGCCGCCCGGGGCGCGGCGCTGTCCAAATGTGGGCGGAGGATTCAGCAGAACGTTCGCGACGGTCGCATCGTCTTCGATGTTGGCGATGAATAGCCCCGGCGTGTTCTGCTCCAGGCCGGCCGCGCAGGCCCAGTGGAGCTGCCAGATGTCTTCGAGCCCCGGCGACGTGTGCAGGATCTGCATGGTCTGAATGGCGCCGCCCTTGAACGCGCTGTTGTGCATGATGGCCACCCGCGGATGCAAGCCATGCACCAATGCGGCCGAGCCCGACTGGTCGATGCCGTGATGCGAGGTGAGGTACAGATCGACCGTCCCAATGGGGTTATTCGGGCACATCAGCTCCTGTTCCTTATTCCAGGTGAAGTCGCCCAGATTGATGGTACGGAACTTGCCGTAGGCGATCACCACGCCCACCGACATGGGGTTCTCCGGGTCCACACGCGACTCATCCCGGGGCACGAAGCCGGCACAAGCCGGATTGGGCTTGCCACCCCCGGGAAGCGGGGTCTTCAGCACCTGGCCGTGGGAGGCGACTACCGTCACCGTCAGGCCGTCGAACGGAATCGTATCGCCAGGCGCAACCACCGAGTGTTTGACCTTGCCGTTCATCTCCGCGTACATTTTCTGGAATCCCGGCACCTGCTCTCTCGGCTCCACGGTGGGGCCATGATCGATGAAATGCGCGATGGGAATCCGCGTGGCCAGTTCCTGCAGGCCGCCTACATGGTCGCCGTGGTAGTGGGTCAGGATCAGGTGGTCGATCCGCTTCACGCCGGCCGCTTGAATGGCCGCCATAATGCGGTCGGGATCGCGGGCCCCGGGGCTGCCGGTATCCATGAGGAGCGACTCGCCGGAGGGGGAGACATACAGCGTAGAGTGCCCGCCCTCGGTGTCGATAAAATACATGTCCAGAGTCCTGGACGGCGTGTTCTGTGCGCTTCCCACCGCCCCCGCCAGGGCGAGGGTCAGCAGGAATGCGGATGTTCTGCGCATGTTGGCGCTCCTTCTTTAGTCGGTCAGCACCGATTGTACATCCTAGGGTCGCCACCGGTCCTGCCCACGGTGGCAGGACCGGTGGCGCTCCAGCGAACGAGCCGCGGCGCGTTTTCACCGTTTCCTCGAACACGCCGCGCACGACCACGAGATGGCCGTGGGAGCCGGTAATGCTTCTGAAGGCCCGGATTCGGCCGAACATGTCGAACGCTTCCCGGCGCTTGCCGGCGTGCCAGAGTGCCGGGCACAGTAGCAACGATCTCGTTGTACATGTTCTCTCCGAACCAGCTCTCCGCCGCTCAGCCGACGCACTGGCCGGATAGAACATGAAGAGAGGCGGCCTGGCGCCTTTCGAATGTGGAAGTCCTCGGTCCGCCGATGGATTCGCGGCCGACCGTGGCGTTTCTCCACTGCGCAACATCGGCCACTACACCACGCCCGCCGCAAGGAACCGTTGAGTTTCTCCAAAAGCTACGTTCAACAAATTCAGTTTGACGGGCACGCCGCCGGAGTTTATGCTGAGCCAGGATCAATCCGGCCCGAGACCGGCGCGAGACTTAGGGTGATTAGCCGGAGGAGCGGCGATCGCACCGTGGCCGCATCGGGCAGTGGGGGAAACGTCATTTTGCGGTTGCGCCGCCGGTTCCGCCGGTGGACATGCCGTGGGAGTGTAGAGAGCTTCGAAGAGAGGGTCTATGAGAGCCAGTCAGGTAGCTATCTGTGCACTTTTCATCTCCGGTGCGGCATTCTGCCAGGAGTACCGCGCCACGATCAGCGGGGCGGTAACCGATCCATCCGGTTCCGCGGTTCCCAAAGCGGCGATCGTGGCCACCGAAACCAGAACCAACAGCAAGACGAAGTCGATCTCCGACAGCCAGGGCCAGTACACGATTCCGTTCCTGGCTCCCGGCGAGTACTCACTCACGGCCGAGGCGCCGGGGTTCAAGCAGTCCCTGCGCCAGCAGATCAAACTCGGCCCGGGCGACCATCCGATCGTCGATGTTTCCCTTGAGATCGGACGGGTATCCCAAACGGTAGAGGTCTCCGCCGAGGCGCCGCTGGTCAACAGCGAGAACGCCTCGGTAGGGCAGACGGTTACCACCAGGGAAGTGGAAGATCTGCCGCTTAACGGCAGAACTCCGCTGATACTGGCGCAACTGTCGCTGGGCGTTCTCAACACCAGCCAACCTTCGCTGGTTCATCCGTTCGACAGCGCGACGCCCGCGGACATCAGCCTCGCCGGAACGGCGTCGCAAAGCAGCGAATTGCTGATCGACGGGGCTCCCGACGAGACCTGGGACATGCGTCTGGCGTACAGCCCGCCCCAGGACGCCGTGCAAGAGGTTCAGGTCAAGGCGTTCGACACCGACGCGGCTTACGGTCACACCAGCGGCGGAGCTCTGGATCAAATTCTGAAAAGCGGAACCAACGGACTGCACGGGTCGGCGTGGGAGTTCAACCAGCCCAACACCTTGAATGCGAACACGTTCTTCAACAACAAGTCGGGCATAGCCACCCCTGTGACGCACTTCAACCAGTACGGCGTCACGGCGGGCGGCCCCGTGATGATGCCGAAGTTCAACGGCCGCAATAAACTGTTCTGGTTCTTCGCCTGGGAAGGCATCAAAGACAGCCAGCCGAACAGCACACTGCTGACGGTTCCCACCGACGCCGAGAAGCAGGGCGACTTCTCCGCGCTGCTCTCCGGAGGCTCGCAGTTTCAGCTTTACGATCCTTACAGCGCGGTGCAGAGCGGGAGCACAGTCAAACGAACCGCGCTTCCGGGCAACAAGATCCCGACTTCGGACCTCAGCGCAATCGCGCAGGCCTATTTGAATTTCTACCCGGAACCGAACACGACACCGGGGGCGAACGGTACGAACAATTTTCTTGCCGACGCGCCCACCGCCGACGACTTCAACAACGAGCTAGTGTAGTGCGGCCTAAATAGTAACGAGTATAGTCGTTGCATCGTCTCTACAATGGAAGGAGCAAAGACGATGCGTGTGGCG
>JBKQQG010000060.1:0-6804 GCA_052144455.1 Bryobacteraceae bacterium | reverse complement strand
CAGCGTGGTGCGCCCGCCGATCGTCTTTGGTCCCGGTGATAGGGCCGTGCTGGAAATGTTCCGTCCGATCGCCCACTCGGGGCTGCATGTCGTGCCCTGCTGGGAGGAACGACGCGTTTCGCTGATCCACGTTGCCGACTTGGTCTCACTCCTGCTCCCGGCAGCCGAGAAAGGCGAGCGTCTGCACCCCGACGGAGAGCCGGGCCAGGGTGTCTACTTCGTGGCGGCGGAATACGATCCGACGTATGCCGAACTGGGGCAGGCCATGGCTAAGGCCTTGGGAAAGAAGCGGGCCATGGTAGTGCACATGCCGGGATCGCTCTCGCGACTGGTCGGGCTTTGCGGCGACGCACTGGGGCGCGTGCGGCAACGTCCCGGTTGGGTGAACAGCGACAAGATGGCCGAAGCCCTGGCCGGGTCGTGGACGTGCTCATCCGCCAAGGCCCGTATGCAGTTGGGTTGCTCCCCCGCGGCCACATTGACCGAACGCCTGGGCGAAACGGCCCAATGGTATCGCCAGGCCGGGTGGCTCTGAGCCTGCGCGGCAGTTTGGATCCTGCGTATGGCCGATGGCCGGCGCGCCCGTGTCAGTCAGGCCTGGAGATTCCCACCAGGGGGAAGAATCGCAGATAAAGCCCAGCCCAGGCCGCGCCCAGCGCGATACCGGCAACCATGTCAACCGCGACGTGCTGCTTGGTGGCCAACGTGGAATACAGGATGCCGAGGCACCAGAGCCAGCTCAGGCTGCGAGCCAGACCGCGATCGCCGAGGCGCCGGGCCAGGCGGTCAATGCAAATGGCCGAGAAGACGGCGAAGGCCGCGTGGAGTGAGGGACAGGCGTTGCCCGGCCCGTCGATGGCGATGAGGGGCCGGTAGGCGGCGCTGTCCGGTCGGGGAATGGCTGTTGGCCAGAAGAGAAAGATGAGGAGTCCCACCAAGCAAAGTCCGCTGAAGGCCAAGCAGCAGGCGTTCAGATCCCGCTTGTCTTCCAGCAGCCAGGGAGCAATGGGTAGGTATAGGTAGAGCGACAGGTACAGCGGCAAAGCGCCAGGCTGGAAAGCGATCAGCCGGTCCAGGGCGGTGGTCGGCATTTCCCGCACGAGGAAGAGGTGGAAGCGGAGCAGCAGGAAGTAACCGATAAAGAAGGCGATGACAATGATCGCCCCGGCTATCAGTTTGAAGCGCCAATGGGCCTTCAGCCTTGCGCCAAGCCAGGCCATTTCTTGAGTGCTCCGGGTCGGGGTCATGAATCTTCTCTGTTTCGCGGTACGAAAGGGAGCAGGCTACTTCGGTATGATCTTTTCGAAGCGCTTTTCCCCCGTCTGCACGTCTTTTCCGTAGAGCTCGAGATAGCGGACGGTGTGCCCGGAGGCATCGATGTACATCTTCTCGAGAATGGCCGGCCGGCCGTCGATGACGATCTCGGCACGGACGGCGCTGCCCACCTTCTTTACCGTGATTGACCGCTGGGGGGCGGCCACGATAGTCATTTGGTATCCGTTCACCGCCGGGTACGGTTTAATGTTGATGCCATAGGCCATCTTCCTCTCGATCCAATTGAGATTCTCCCGGCGGCCGTCCTTGGCGAGCATGACCCAGTAGGCGATCACCGGTTTCTTGCGATCCAGTTTGCCGTCTGCGGTGAGCTGAGCATCGTAATGCACGACGTTGGCGTTCGTGTTGCGCGCGATGATGAAGAGCGGCTGAGTTCCAGCCTGGGCAGGGGCCGGCGCGGGCTGACTTTTCTTGACGCCCAGGGTGGGCTTGCTCTGCTCGGCGCCGGCCGCGGGCTGATTTTCCGGCTGGGCTGGGCTGGGCGCGGCATTGCTCGGCGCGATGGTGAACACCGGCAGAGTTTCTGGCTGGGCACAGCCCGGCGCGGCCAGCAGGGCGAGAATGACGAACCACCACAGTGTTTTTTGCATGAGGTCTCCTTCCCAGGTTTCGCGGCTCACCTCTAACCCGCGCAGGGCGGCGCTATAGCTTGGCCAGTTCGTCGGCCGTGGCGTGGACCGTAGCGCGGATCTGTTCCTGGCTGTGATTGGTGGTGATGAAGAAGCGGAGGCGTGCGGAGTGGTCGGGCACGGCAGGGTGCAGAATCGGTTGGACGTTAATGCCGCGCTCGAACAGGGCGCTCGCCAGGCGCAGGCTCTTGACCGAGCTGCCGACGATCACAGGAATCACGGGCGTACCGGCGGCCGAGCCGGTGTTGAGGCCGCGCTGGCGGGCCAGCTTCAGGAACAGCGCCGCCAGCTCGCGCAGCCGAGCCACGCGCCGCGGCTCGCGCTGGAGGACCGTCAGGGCGGCCAGGGCCGCAGCAGCGTTGGGTGGGGAGAGGCCCACGCTGTAGACGAACCCGGGGGCGGTGTACTTGAGGTACTCGACGAGCTCGGTCGAGCCGGCAATGTACCCGCCGCAACTGGCCAGCGACTTGGAGAGCGTGCCCATCCATAGGTCGACGTCGGAGCGGGCCACTCCCCAGTGCTCGCCGATGCCCCGGCCGGTCGCCCCCATGGTGCCCAGCGAGTGCGCTTCATCGACCAGCAGCAGCGTCTTGTGCTTCTTCCTGAGTTCCAGGAAGCGTGGCAGTTCGGGGAAGTCGCCATCCATGCTGTATACGCCCTCGATGGCCACCAGCACGCGGCGATAGCGGTGGCGCACTTCGGACAACAGGGTGTCGAGCGCCTGCCAGTCGTTATGGGCAAAGGCGCGGCGCGTAGCGCCGGCAAGGATGGCGCCCTGGACGATCGAGTTGTGGGCCAGAATGTCGTGGAGGATCAGATCGTCCGGTCCGACCAGGTGGCCGATGGTGGTGACGTTGGTGGCATGGCCGGAGACGAAGACGATCGCGCCCGGGGTGGCCAGGAAGGCGGCCAGGGCCTGCTCCAGATCACGATGCACCTGCTTCTCGCCGGAGACCAAGCGACTGGCGCCGGCGCTGGTGCCATAGCGGTCGATCGCGGCCTTGGCGGCGGCGGCGACCTCCGGATCGTGGGCCAGGCCGACGTAATCATAGATGCTGAAGTTGACGAGCAGTCGCCCCTCGATGCAGGTTGCGCTTCCAGCTCCGCCCTGGTCGACGCGGAAATACGGGTTGTCGCCGGCCGCCAGCAGCAGGTGTTGCTGACGCTTCAACTCGCCGTACTCGGGGAAGCGGGCCAAATCGTGATGTTCTGGCGGGATCTGGCCGGCGGGAACATCGGGCCTGGGGGCATCGATCAGGTGCTTCTGCACGGCCTGGACCAGATCCCCCATCGTCCGGGCCTGGCTGAACACCGTGTCGGGCAGGCAGATGGCGAAGGTTTTCTCCAGCCTGGCCACGAGGTCCAGGCTCTGTAGCGAATCCAGGCCCAGAGCGGCAAGGGGTGTGTCCGGTGTCAAGTCGGGCAAATCTGCGCCGGTCAAGGCGCGGGCGTGCTGGCGGACGGCGGCCAGAGCGGCTTGCCAAGAGTGCGGGGCGGGATGTGCCGTGGAAGACCCCGCATCTTCGGCGCCAGGGCGGATGGCGCCGCTCAGGCTGGCATTGTCGACCGGCAAGCCGCCGAATTCGGCGAGGGCTTTGAGTTCGCCGGCCAGGAAGGCCGCGCGACAGGCATGGCGCTGGATCTTGCCGCTGGAGGTCCTGGGAATCGTGCCGCTGCGCACCAGCACGACCGCGTCCAGGGCCAGGCCATGTTCATCGAGCACCGCCCTGCGAACCGCATCCAGCACGTGCGCGAAATCGACCTCTCCTTTGCGCGCGACCTCCTGCACCAGAACCAAGTGCGGGAGGCCGTGATTGTCCGCGACGAACGCGGCCCCGTAGCCGGCTGCCAGCAGCGGGTGGCTACCGCGGGCGGTGGCCTCGATATCCTGCGGATAGCGGTTCAGGCCGCGGACGATGATCAGGTCATCCAGCCGGCCGGTGACGTAGAGTTGGCCCTCGCGCATGAAGCCCAGATCGCCGGTCCGCAGGAACGGGCCTCCGCCCAAGTCGCTCAGGCGGGCGTCGAAGGAACGGCGAGTCTGGCCGGGCTTGTGCCAGTAGCCCTGACCGACCGATGCGCCGGCAACCCAGATTTCGCCCACGCGGTCGGGGGCGGCCTCTGCGCGGCTGTGCCGGTCGACGATCACTACGCGCAGACCGCCGACGGGCGATCCGCAGGCCACCAGGCGATGAGCCTGCGGCGCATCGTCGGGCACGGGCTCGATGCGGTTCTCGGCCAGCGCCGAATCGTGGAAGGTCCCGATGGTCGCGCCGCTGTCGCGCGTCGGGCCGCTGACCATGAGCGTCGCCTCCGCCAAACCGTAGCAGCAATAAAGGGCTCCGGGTTTGAAGCCGCAGGGGGCGAACGCGGCGGCAAAGCGTTCGAGCGTTCCGGGCTCAATGGGTTCGCCGCCGACGAAGGCCAATGCCCAGGAGGAAAGGTCGAGGGTGGCACGCTGTTCCTCGGAGATCTTGCGAATACAAAGATCGTAGGCGAAGTTGGGCCCGCCGGAGATGGTGGCCCGGTACTTGCTGATGGCGGCCAGCCAGGTGATGGGGCTCTGGAGGAACGTGGTCGGTGAGATGGAAACGTTTGTGACACCGGCGAACACCGGGACCAGAACGCCACCCACCAGCCCCATGTCATGGTACATGGGCAGCCAGAACACGCTGCTGTCCTCGTACTGTATGCCGAAAGCCTGATGGATGGTGTGGATGTTGGCCATGAGGTTGGCGTGACCGAGCATGACGCCCTTGGGCCGGCTGGTCGAGCCGGAGGTGTACTGGAGCAGGGCAAGCGTGTCGGGGGCGATGGCCGGTTCTTGCCAGCGCTTGGCCAAGGCGTCGGGAATCTCGTCGGTGGCGAGCCACGAGAGCTGGGAGGAAGTGGCCGCTTGACCGCTTTTTTCCGCTTCCATTCTGGCCTGGAACTGAGCCGCGCCCAAGGTGTTGCTCAGAGCGATGCGGGCCCCGGCATCGGCGGCGACGGCCTGGAACCGTTCGAGTATGCGGTGGCGATGAGGCGGGTAGGTCGGCACCGCGACGCAACCGGCGTACAGGCAGCCGAAGAAGGCCGTAATGAAGTCGAGGCCGGGCGGATAGACCAGCAGCACGCACTGGCCGGCAACGCCCATGTCCTGCAAACGAGCCGCGATGGCTCGGGCTCGCCGATCGAGCTGGGCGTAGGTCAGACTGGCGTGATCACCCTGGCCTTCGAGCAGATGGACGAAGGCCGGTTGTCGCGGGCGCTCGTCGGCGTGGCGGCGCAGCGCGTGGATCAGATGGTCTGGAAGCTGATGCGGACTAACGTGGTTTTGAGCGTGCACAGACATAATACCGGGTTTCCTAGATATCTTCGGCCCACGACCGGCGCGGGTCCAATCGTTTATAACTCCGGCCGAGTTCGTTTTCAAGGATTTTGTCGGCGCCCGGTCATAGCCGTGACGGGAAAATCCGGGTTGCCCCGGTAATAAGCGAGCGCAAGAAAAAACGACCTCGCCGTAGTGCCCGATTCCACGTATTATGGACTCCCTGTGACCGAACCCAAAAAGGTCAAACTCGGTTTTTTCCTCATCGGCAGCATCGTTGTTGCCGCCGCGGCCCTGTTATCATTCGGCTGGCTGGCGGAAGAGGTGCTCCAATCAGAGACGCAGGCATTCGATGATGCCGTGCGGGCAGCAATCCACCGACTCGCGTCGCCGGGAATGACCAGCGCGATGCAAGTTTTTTCATTTCTCGGTTCGGGAACGCTCCTGGTGGCGCTGAGTCTCCTCACGATTGTAATATTTTTATACATCCATCGCCCTCGATCGGCTCATTTGATGGGCATTACCATGGCAGGTGCGGTCGCTCTTGATCTGTTGTTGAAGCACGCATTCCACCGTGGTCGTCCCGTCCCCTTTTTCGGGACGGCCCCAAGCTCGTATAGTTTTCCGAGCGGCCATGCTTTCGGATCGCTTTGTTTCTTTGGGGCGTTGGCAGGAATTCTTTCCGAGCACGCTTCAACACCGAGGGCACGATTCTTTATCTGGACATGCGCTGCACTTCTTGTCGGGCTTATCGGATTTTCACGCATCTATCTGGGCGTGCATTACCCGAGCGATGTCTTAGGCGGCTACTGCTCTGCCCTTGTTTGGGTGGGAGCGATTGGTATTCTGAACCATGTTCTTAACAACCGTGCCAGGTGAGGAATCGAAGCCCCGGCGAACGGCGCTACTCACTCCTTCGTTTGGACGGATCTGGCAGGTCGCCCGTTCCCGTAATTTCGAATTAACCTGTACCGCCTTTGTACGCCGAGGTGATTTGCTCGCCAGTTCAATAGTGCTCTGACATGTGGTCGAAATCGCTCAGACAGAGGGGAAGCCTCGGTTTAGAGTCATCTTGGTCGTGAGCCCTACACACTTTTTAAGAGCGGGAATTCCGATTTGCCGATCAAGTTGTATTCGAATGCGTTTTCTGCACCAGACGAGTTGAGCGGCAGGTTGGATCGTGGATGACGGCAAGCGGAACTGGGGGCCAAATTCGGGTTGCGAAATGACAAAACTCGGGTGCTGTTCGACCCTTTCTACCCCCACGTCCGACACAATGGACAATAAGTCCTTTTAGGCTTAACCAGACCTTAATACGTCCTTCAATTTGGATTAACAGGGGCAGTGCACCTTGGTTTGTAGCTATCATGAATTGGCTTCTTCAATTCTCGGCAGCTTTGCTCGCGTTGATGGTGGCCCTCATCACGATTGGTTTTCTCGTACACATGTCGTTCAGCAGCAGGCCAGATGCCCGAATGGCTTTCCTAACTGGCTTGATGAAAGGCGTCGCGCTTGAGGACCTGAGCCAGA
>JBKQQG010000059.1:0-43319 GCA_052144455.1 Bryobacteraceae bacterium | reverse complement strand
GGCGAAGAGCCGAATACGGCGCTGCGGTGACGACGGCGCTGGTGACGATGTGGGACATCTTCGAGCAGCCCTGCGGGCAAAGGCTGGCGGCGATTCTCAAGTCGCAGTTGGACCGGCTACGGCGGCTGGAGGAGGTAAAGTGTAGCGACCTGGTGGCCGAGCAGCTCAAGCAGATTTCGGCCAGCACCGTCGATCGCCTGCTGCGGCGGGAGAAGCGGGTGCGGCTGCTGCGACGAAACCGCAATCCGAACGTGCAGCGGCTGATTTACCAGAAGGCGCCGGTGAAAGTGGCGGCCGACTGGGACACCGATAAGATCGGCAACCTGCAGGTGGATTTCGTGCCGCACTGCGGCCGGTCTACCGGAGGCGACTACATCCACACGCTCTCGGGGGTGGACATTGCGACCAACTGGTGGGAGGGCCAGGCGATCCCGGTGCGCTCGCAGCATGCGACCCGGGAGGGCTTGAACCAGATGCGGCCGCGGTTCCCTTTTCGTATCCGCGAGTTGCATTCCGACAACGATTCGGCGCTGGTCAACGACCTGCTGCTGGCCTGGTGCCGGCAGGCGCGGATTCGGATGTCGTGATCGCGGCCGTACAAGAAGAACGACAACGCCTGGATCGAGCAGAAGAACTGGACGCACGTGCGCAAGGTGGTCGGGTACCGGCGGTATGACACGCTGGGCGAATTGCGGTTGCCGAATCAGATCTACGCCGTGCTGCGGCTGTACAAGAACTTCTTTCTGCCGACCATCAAGCTGAAGAGCAAGACGCGTGTCGGAGGCCGCATCCAGCGCCGCTACGATAAGCCGCTGACCCCCTACGAACGGTTGATGAAGTCGCGCCAGATTGACCGCCAGACGAAGAAGGAGCTGCGGAGCGTTTATGAATCCCTGAACCCCGCCGAGCTGCACCGGCAACTCACGGCGCTTCGCCAGCAGCTCGAGCAGATCAGTGCAGCGAAAGGAGAACTGGCTCGGAAGCCGACGCGCCACGGACCGTCGATTGAGCTGGGGCGCCGCAGGCACATCACAGTGAGCGGAACTTGAAGGCGGAAGCCGGGGCTCCGCCCCGCACCCCGCGGGGGCTTCGCCCCTGCGACCCCTTCGCCAAGGCAAAAAGCGTTCTATGAAGAGGTCAAACAACCAGTCGTGGCCCTCCCGTAGGTCGGGCCCGAAGTATACACGTAGCGCAGGTGCTCCTCGCGCCGATGGGTTACTTTTCTATTTGACCCAACCGAGACCCGTTTGGGTTACCTCGTTAAATGACTTGACACGGCGGCGACGTTCTCGGAGGCGCCGTAAAGTGGGTTACGCGAGAGCCGCTACTTTCAACGGAAAGTCGGGCAATCCCGGTCTGTTCTCTTCGCTAGCATGCTCTCCGATTTCCAGTCAAACGATCGCTGGGATCAGTCAACGCCTTCCGTCGGCGGATGAATACCGCCGTTGCCGCCGAAGAAGAGGGAATTGAAGCCGTCGATAGTGGGCCCGGACACAAATGGGACACACTCGATCCATGTTGGCGCTAAGTCATTGAAAATGGAGGCATTAGTCTGGCGGAGAGAGAGGGATTCGAACCCTCGATACAGTTTCCCGTATACACGCTTTCCAAGCGTGCGCCTTCAACCGCTCGGCCATCTCTCCGGGGGCGGGCTACGCGCGGCTGCTCTCTACAGAATACCAGCATCCTCAGGGAAGCGGCTGGAGAGCCGCGCGGTACACGGTGTCCCTCACGCGCAGGCACCACTCGGCGCCCAGTTGCGGCGCCCCGCCCGGGATCTGGCACCATCTGGAGCGCTCGGGGCCGCCGAGAGCTGCCAGGATATCGCCCGCCAGCGTCGCGCTCGGAAGCGAGCGCGCCAGCGCCACATCCTGGCGCGCGTTGCGCCGGATCAGCCCGCGGATCGAGAGCCGGCCTTCCTCGCCTCCGCGTGTGGCCCCGCACAGGTACGCATGCAGTGGGCCGGCGGCGGATGCGGCGGCCGGCGCCTCCACGGGAGCCAGCGGTTCGAGCGGGCCTCGCGCGAGGGGGATAGCCGGCACAACGATGCGCAGCTCCAGCGGGTAGACGATCCACTGCTCCCCGACGAAAAGCTGCACCTCGAAACGCGTCCGCCGCACCGGCGCGTTCGCGGGGACCCACATGTCCAACCAAACCACCGTCACCGTCTGGCCCGGAACCTGGCGCGCGATATTGAGAATCTGCCGAGTCGCCGAAATCTTGAGCGGCTCCAGTTCGTCGGGAATCCAGGCCGTCCCGCGCTGCACATAAATCGGCCTATAGGCCGTCACCTGAACGGCGTCCACGGGGTTCTGGACCGCGAACAGGCTGTATGGCTCTCCCGCGGGCAGCGCGATCACCACCTGGAACGTAGCGTGCGCGTTGCGGGCCAGGGCCGGGGAGAGAATCTCGCGCGGCCTTACCGCCCGGTCCGCGGCCACCACGGCGCCGAAGGGGTCGATGCGCTGGAACTCCGAATACATGCGGAGAGTCTGCGCCCACCCGCCGGCAGCCAGCGCCGCCAGCGCCAGAGCGAATCGGAGGGCCATGCGGGTATTTTAGCCCCCTGGGCGCCGGCTACACCAAGTCGAACTTTTCCTGCTGCAAGGCCGCGTCGCCAATCACCAGCACCGGGCGGCCGAGCACTTCCTCGATTTCCTCCAGGTACTCGTTGTCGCTCGATTTCAGCATTTTCGCGACATCCGGATTGACTCGCAGGGTCACGTCGGAGCCTTCCACGGCGCGGGCGATCTTGTGCGCTTCCTGCAGAATCTCGCCGATCACGGTCTGGACGCTTTTGACGTAGCCGGCGCCCTCGCAATACGGGCACGGCGAGCACAAGGTGCGCTCGAGGCTCTGCTTGACCCGCTTGCGGGTGATGGCCACCAGCCCGAAATCGTTGAACTGCAGAATCTTGTTCGGCGCGCGATCGAAGCACATGGCTTCTTCGAGCGCCTGCATCACCTTCTGCCGGTTCTTGCGCTCGTCCATGTCGATGAAGTCCACCACGATGATGCCGCCCAGGTCCCGCAGCCGGATCTGGCGCACGATTTCCTTCACCGCCTCGGTGTTGATCTTGACGATGGTGTCCTCCAGACGGTTCGACCGGCCGACGAACTTGCCGGTGTTCACGTCGATGGCCACCAGCGCCTCGGTCTGGTTGATGACGATGTAGCCGCCGGATTTCAGCCACACCTTAGGACGCAGGGCTTTCTCCATCTCGGCGGTGACGTTGAAGGCGTCGAAGATCGGCAGGTCGCGCGTGTACATCTTGACGCGGCCCACCGCGGCGGGCTGGAAGCGCTCGACGAAGCGCAGCACGCTCTCGTAGATCTCTTCGTTATCCACCCAGATGGTCTTGAACTGCTCGGTCATCTGGTCGCGCAGGATGCGGCTCACCAGGTCCAGGTCGTGGTGAATCAGCGCGGGGGCCTTGCGCGCCTCGGCCTTCTTGCGGATGTCCAGCCAATGGTTATAGAGGAACCGCATGTCGGCGGCGATCTCCTCTTCGCTCTTGCCTTCTCCGGCCGTGCGCACGATGTAGCCGCCGGGAACGCCGGCGCGGTGCGGCTGCAGAATCCGTTTGAGGCGCAAGCGCTCTTCCTCGGAGACGATCTTGCGGGATACCCCGAGGTGCTCGACGGTGGGCATGTAGACCACGTAGCGGCCGGGCAGAGCGATATGGGAGGTGATGCGGGCGCCCTTCTGGCCCAGCGGCTCCTTGGCGACCTGCACCAGAATCTCCTGTCCCTCCCTGAGGAGTTCGGAGATGGAGGGCAGCGGCGGCCGTTCCGGACGGGCCGGCGCTTCCGGCTTCTCCTCGGGCGCCGGCTCGGGTTCTTCCCGCGGCCCCTCCGGGCCCTCGGCCGCCTCGGCTCCGCCAGGCGCTTCGGCGCGCATCTTGCGGCGCATGCGGCGGCTGACCCGATGAGGATAGCGATAACCCTGCTCACGCAGCGCGGCGGTGAGGCTGACCGGAGTCCTGGCGGGCTCGACGTCCTCCGCAGCGGAGGGCGCGGGCTCCGCCTCAACTGGCCCTGACTCCGCATGCGCCGCTTCCAGTTCCGGCAGTTCGGGGATCAGTTGATCGGGCAACTCGGCGACCTGGTCTTCCAGTTCCTCTTCCGGCGGCTCGGGCTGGCTGGCGAGGCCGGCCTCGGGCGGAAGCTCCGGCTCGGCCGCCGGGGCGAACAGTTCTGCGGGCTCGATGGGCAGGACGGCCGGCTCTGGCTGGAATTCGATGGAGAGGGCGGGCGGCTCTTCTTCCCGCTCGGGGGCAAAGCCGGCCTCAGGCGATTCCGCCGGCTCCGTGGGGGGCGTGTACTTGGCCAGAGACTCGCCGGGCAGCACCGGAAACTCCCCGGCCTCGGGCGCTTCCGCGGCAGGCTGGGGCGGCAATTCCAGTTCCGGCCGCTCTGCGAGGGCCGGGGGCGCGGGAGGCGCCTCGGCTGGATACCTGGATTCGGGGAAGCCGCGGCCACGCGGGCGGCGGCGTCGCGAACGGCGGCCCCGGCGGTCTCCCCGCTCGTCCTCTTCCGGACGCTCGAGAGGCCGGGGCGGCGCCGGCGCGGCGCCTTCCACCACGGCGGCCGGAACGGGCCTGGCGGCGCGCATGACCTTCTCCTCCGCCGCACCGACGATCTTGTCGTACTCCTCGTTGTCCTCGAAGAAATCCGATACATACAGGAACGCGTCGCGCGCCAGTCCGATATCCACGAACGCGGATTGCATGCCCGGCAAAACCCGCGTGACCCGGCCCTTCTGAATGCTTCCGGCCAGCGAATACTCGTTGGCCCGTTGAAAGAAGATCTCGACCAGTTGGTCGTCTTCGAGGATCGCCACCTTGGTTTCGTGGCGATTGGAGGAAATAATCAGCTCTTTTCCCATGCGTCGCTCCGCTCATCGCGGCGCGAGCGCGGCTGCCCGGAGAAGAGAGGCTGGGCGCGTTAAGATACCGGTGGGGCTCCGGCGACGGAGGCAAAGGCCTCGAACGTCACCTGGAAACCGCGGAAATCCGCTCGGCGCGACCAGCTATCCTCGTGCCGCGCACGGCGTTTCCGAACTGCTCATCGAACGAAACTCGCGCCGACCTCAATCTGTTTGGCGAACCAGCTTGCGCCGCATCTAACTGACAAATCGCCAGAGCCTGACACTGTTCACCAGGCCCAGCATCAAGAAGAACGAGAGGATGTTGGATCCGCCGTAACTCATCAGCGGTAAGGGGATGCCGGTAACCGGCATGCTGCCCACCACCATCCCGATGTTCACCAGAATGTGAAATAGCAGCAGCGCGCAGACCCCCATGCAGAGGTACATCCCGGATCGATCCGGAGCCATCTGCGCGTTCTGCACAATCTGCATCAACAAAAGAAAATACAACCCCAACATCACCACGACTCCCACGAAGCCGTGTTCCTCGGCGAAGGCCGAGAAGATAAAATCCGTATGCGGGACCGGGAGGAACCCGTACTGCGTCTGCGTCCCTTTGGTGACTCCTCTCCCCCACAGTCTGCCCGCGCCAACCGCAATCCTGGACTGAATCACCTGGTAGCCCGAACCCTGGGGATCCTGCCCCGGGTCCAGGAACGTCACCAGGCGGGTCTTCTGATAGTCTTTCAGGCCGTAACGCCAGCCCACGAACACCGCCAACGGCAGAATCACGCCGAGCACCACCAAGTACTGCCACCGCAGCCCCGCCAAGAGAATCCCGACGGCCAGGATCGGCAAGTAGGTCAGCGCGGTCCCCAAATCCGGCTGCTTCACCACCAGCAGCATGGGCACGGCCACCAAGCCTCCCAATTTCAACAGGTCACGGCCTTCCACCCGATCCGTCTTCAGCTCCGTCATGTAGCGGGCTACTAGCAATATTATCACCGTCTTGACGAACTCCGAGAGCTGGAAATGAAAGCTCCCGTACCCGATCCAGCGCCGACCTCCGAACCGTTGTGTTCCGATGAAGAGCACCAAAACCAGGCTGGCAATCGCCAGAAAATAAATGACATACGCTTGACCCATCAACGTGTGGTAATCGATCTGGGCCACGATCCACATGACCAGCAGGCCGGCCAGCACCCACAAAACCTGCTTCCACCAGACGTCGTCGTACTTGGTGCCGCGGGTGGCGCTGTAGATTTGCAGGACCCCCATAGCGCAGATCAATAGCGTAATAACCAGCAGCGGCCAGTCCAGATCGCGAATGGAACGGTAGTGCGCCATGTCAGTCGGGGTCGGCCTCGCTGGCGGCGGGTTGCTCCGGCGGCGGGGCAACGGCGGGCGGGACCACCAAACCGAAATGGGGCTCCGACCGTTTCACCTCGGCCACGAACCCTTCGCGATTCAGGCGCGCCTTCTTGTCGAAATAAGCCTTCAAAACGTCCCGCGCGATGGGGGCGGCGTTAGGGCCATGTTCCCCGCCCTCCCAGAGCACCGAGACGACGATCTCGGGAGCCTCGCAGGGCGCGAAGCCCACAAACCAGGCGTTGTCCTTCATCTTGGGCACGAGACCGGCCTTCACGGCATCGTTGGAGACCCGCTGCGCACTGCCCGTCTTCCCGCACACGCTGACGCCCGGCAATCGCGCCCGCGTGCCAGTGCCGTATTCGTTGACCACGCCGTACATCCCGTAGACGATCTTCTGAGCGTTGGCCGGGTCGATCCGGCCCAGGCGGGGTTTCCCAGCCTTAGCGGCATCCTTCACCAGGTGTGGCTGATACCAGACGCCGCCCATGGCCAGTCCGCCGATCGCATACGCCAGTTGGATGGGCGTGACCGTCACGGGTCCCTGTCCGATGCCCACCGAAACCGTCTCTCCGGCGTACCATTTCTGCCGGAAGTTCCGCATCTTCCATTCCGAGCTGGGGACCACGCCCTGCATCTCGTTGGGCAGGTCGATTCCGGTCTTGTGCCCGAAACCCGCCATATCTGCGTACTTGGCGATGTTATCGATGCCCGCGCGAATGGCCACATTGTAGAAGAACACGTCGCAGGATTGCGTGATTCCCTTGTGAAGGTCCACCGATCCGTGGCCCGCTTTCACGTGGCACTTGAAGTAGCGTCCGTAGAACGAAGCGCCGCCCGCACAATGGACCTTGAAGGTCTCGTCGATGGCGCCGCTCTCCAGCCCCGCCAGGGCCACGAAGGGCTTGAAGGTCGACCCCGGCGCGAGCTGCGCCTGGATGGCGCGGTGCAGCAAGGGGTTATCCGGGTTATTGCGCAGCTCATTCCAATCCGCCGAACGGATCCGCCCGGCGAACTTATTGGGGTCGTAGGCCGGGGTCGAGACCATGGCCAGCACCTCCCCGTTGCGCGGGTCCAGCGCCACCACCGCGCCGGTTTTATCCTCCATGGCCAGCTCGGCCACTACTTGCAAATCCAGGTCCAGGGTCAACTGCAGATTCTTCCCCGGGACGGCCTCCTTGATGCCCAGGGAATTCCGGACCGTGCCGTGGTTGTCCACCACCACCTGTATCTGTCCGTCCACACCCATCAGTTGGTCGTTGTATTCGCGTTCCAGCCCCGCTTTGCCGATCACCGCGCCCTGGTCGTACTTGATGAACTCCGGCAGGTTCAGCTCGTTCTCGCTGATCTCGCCCACATACCCGATCACGTGGGCCGCCAGGCCGTTCTGCGGATAAAGCCGCCGCTGCGCGCGGATCAACTCGAGTTCCGGGAAAGTGTCCAGGTCGCGGTGCGCCTCGACGAAGGACACCTCGCCCCGCGTGAGCTCGTTCTTGATGAAAATGTTCTCGTACTTGGGCCGCGACTGGAAACGCCTCACCCGCGCCTCCAGTTGATCCGCGTCCAGGCCCAGCCCCATCGCGATGGGACGAACGTGCTCCGGCCGCAGGTGCTCTCGCGCCAGCATCAGGCTGTAGGAGGAACGGTTGTCCACGATCACCCGCCCGTCCCGATCCAGGATCTTGCCGCGCGGGGCCAACAGGGGGACGAACTTGATCCGGTTGCGGTCCGCCGCCTCCGTATAGATCTCCGGGTCGCGCACCTGCAAGGTCCAGAAGCCCGCGATCAGGAACAGAAAGATGCCCACCGCCAGGTATTGGAAGAAGGCGATCTTGGCCGAGGCGAACTTGGTGTCGTCGCGCAGCAGCGGCTTGGAGGGGAGGTGCTCTGCGCGGTGCTCGGGCAGCGGGAAACTCACGGAATTCGGGGGCTCAGGCCCGCTCCTTTAGTTTATCCAAGAAGTGGAACAGGGAGACGCCCACCGCCGCGTTCAGCAGTCCCACGAAGAACATCTGCTGGACGTCGAAGGGAATCTGCTGGCCCAGCAGCGCCCGCGCCAGCACCCAATAGAAGAACTGGTGGAAGCAGTACAGGAAGAACGCCAGCAGCAGCCGGATCACCACGTGATCGACGTCGATGCGCATGCCCACCGAGGCGGCGAAGTAGCCCACCAGCGTCTTGACGATGCCGAACATTCCCAGCGGCTGGTGAGAGAGCGAATCCTGCAACAGCCCGATACTCGCGCCAATGAACGTCCCGCCGATCTGGTCGCGCCGCATCAGCGAGAAGTACACCGTCACCAGCAGGGGCATTTCCAGGAACTGGAAGAGCTGGAAATGCCGCGGGACATAGACCTGGAACAGGATGGCGGCCAGCGGGACGACTACCAGCCCCCAACGGCGGAAGCGCGCCACCCCGGTTTCGCGAGCGCTGGTGAGGAGCCGGAGGTCGGAAGTGTCCCTCATGGCGCTGGCTCCGGCTTGGCCGGCGGGGCCGTCTGGCCCTGGGCGGGCGGCTTGGCGGGCTTGGCTGCGGCATCCTCCGGCTTCAGGTTGAAATCCGGAGGTCTCGAGCCGGGCTGGCCTTCGCCGAACTTGTGCCCCTGCGCCTCCCCGATGCTCTTATAGCGCTCGCGCAGGCGATCCGCGTCCGTTCCCTCGTTGGGCTTGGCGCCGGGAACCGCGGGCGCCTCTTCTTCCTGTCCGGAGGGCGGCGCGGGCGGTTGCAAGTGCACTTCGGTGGAAGCTGCCGATTGCTCGGGAATGGGCTGGTGGACTCCCTCCAGCACCACCAGGACCTCCTCGAGCCCGCCCTGGAACCCGCTCGGCCCGAGCAGTACCTCCTTGAACGGATTGCCTTCCCGGACCGCCGTGACCGTGCCCACCGGGAGGCCCTTGGGGAACACTCCGTCGTCCCCCGCGGTGAAGAAGCGCTCGCCCGGTTCCACCTGTTCCTCGTTCTGAATGTAGTACACGTCGCAACTGGTGTAGCCCAGCCCGCGCACCGTTCCGTGCACGCGGTGCTTCTGCGAGATCACGCCCGCCTTGAAGGTCGGATCGGTGATCAGCAGGACCTGCGAGGCGGTGGGGTACGCCGCCGTCACCTTGCCCACGATGCCGTCCGGCGTGATAACCGCCATCCCCGCCGCCACACCGCCGCGCGACCCCCGGTCGATGAACACCACCCGCGAGTTGGCTCCGGTGCCGGTGCCGATCACCCGCGCCGCCGCCATCCGCGACGGGTTGTTCGACTGGAAGGCGCTCAGGGCCTTCACCCGATCGGCGGTCTCGAGCTGCGACTTGAGGTACTGATTCTCGATCTTCAGGCGGCCCAATTCCTTCTGGATCTCCCGGTTCTCTTCGCGCAGGTTGTGCAGGAAGACGTAGTTCTCCCCCAGCCTGACCGTGCCGCTGCGCAGGCTCTCGATCAGGCGGGCCAGCGGGGTCACCGCGCTGACCGCCCAAACGCGGATCAGCCGCACATCCTGGTTGCTCTTGACCTGATAGGCCAGCAGGATCAACTGGGCGAAGATCACCAGCAACAGCACCGTAACGTTACGGTATCGGTTGAGCAGCGAGTCCATCCGGCTCCGCGAGGCCACTCTCCGCAGCGCGCCGGCCGGGTGCGAGCGGCATTGGGCCTCCGCTTCCTATTCTAGGGAGATTTTGCGCAGGAGTTTGAAATCCGTGAGCATTTTTCCGGTGCCCAGCACCACCGAGGCCAGCGGGTCCTCGGCGATCGACACCGGCAGGCCGGTCTCTTCGCGAATCCGCCGGTCCAGGTTCTTGAGCAGCGCGCCCCCGCCGGTCAGGACGATGCCCCGGTCGCTGATATCGGCGCTGAGCTCGGGCGGCGTGCGCTCCAGCGCCACGCGGATCGCATTCATAATGGTGGCCACGCATTCCGAAAGCGCCTCCCGGATCTCGCTATCGTCCACGGTCAGCGTCTTGGGCACGCCCTCGATCAGGTTCCGCCCCTTGATCTCCATGGTCAGCGGGCGGTCCAGCGGGTACGCCGACCCGACCTGGATCTTGATCTGCTCCGCGGTGCGCTCTCCGATCAGCAGATTGTACTTGCGCTTGAGGTACTGCATGATGGCGTCGTCCATCTCGTTGCCCGCCACGCGGACCGAGCGCGAATATACGATGCCCGAGAGCGAGATGACCGCTACGTCGGTGGTGCCGCCGCCGATGTCCACGATCATGTTGCCGCAGGGCTCGGTGATCGGAAGCCCCGCCCCGATGGCCGCCACCATGGCTTGCTCCACCAGGTGCACTTCGCTGGCCTTGGCCCGGTAGGCCGAATCCACCACCGCGCGCTTTTCCACCTGCGTGATCTCGCAGGGCACCCCAATCACGATGCGCGGATGGACCAGCATCTTCCGCCCGTGCGCCTTCTGAATGAAATAATTCAACATGCGCTCGGTGACCTTGAAGTCGGCGATGACTCCGTCCTTCATGGGCCGGATGGCCACGATATTGCCGGGAGTGCGGCCGAGCATTTCCTTGGCCTCTTTCCCGACGGCTTCCACCTCTCCGGTGTTCTTGTTGATGGCCACGATGGAGGGCTCGTTCACCACGATCCCCTTGCCTTTGGCGTAGACCAGCGTGTTGGCGGTCCCCAAATCGATGGCCAGGTCCGAAGAGAACAGACTAAAGAGGGAGCGAATGTTCATTCTGAGTTTTCCATCGCCCGGTCCGCCTGCCGGCAAGCGCAGCCGCGTCCCGTAGTCCGGCTGGAATAGGAATGCAACCGATCCTTCCCGAGAGTATCACAGCCGGCCGGGGGAAAGCCATCCGCCTACTTCATGTTGTAAGTGAAGGTGAATTGCAGCCGGACCTGGCTGCCGCGGAAGTCGTCGGGCAAGGGGGGAAAGGGCGTCGAGGAATCGACGCCCGCGACGGCGGCGAGGTCCAGCGCCCGGGTGCCGGAGGGGAGGGCGATCACCAGTTTGGGAACGCTGCCGTCGCGCGCGATGGCAAACTGGATCTGCACCCGGCCCTTGCGCCCCAGGCGGGCGCTTTCCGGGTAGACGGCCAGCCAGTTGTGCTTCACGGCGGCCAGAATCCGGATCAGGTAGGGCTTGAAATCCACGCCCATCGGGTCGCTGAGCAACTCCAGGGAACTGGCGGGCCGGCCGTGCGAAGACGGCAGGCTCAGCGCTCCGCCCAGGTTCGCGGCGCCCGGCACATCCACATCGTCGATCTGCATGCTCCCGCCGCCCGCTCGATCCGCGCCACCGAGGGCCTGGTCGACGGCGCTGCGGTGCGACCCGAATACTCGGTTGGGCGACAGCGGGCCGGTGCCGGGCAGGTTGCCGGGGGCCCCCGGCGTCTCGAACGCCAACTGGGGAGTCTCCTGGGGCTGGATTTGTGGGGGAGGCGGAGCCGCGGCGAGGCTGGTCCCCAGTGGGGGCGGCTGGGCGCCGGCCAGCGCGAGGGCTTCCACTTTGGGAGGTTCCGGCGGAGGGACGCGCGGCGCCGTCCGCGGAGCCGACACGGCCCTGTGGGCCATCAGGCTCTCCAGTGTGAACTGGTGGCCCACTGTGCCCCGGTTGGCCGCCGTCTGCGTCAGATCCCTGGGAGGTGCGATCAGGGGAGTTGTCAGGTGGCCTTGCATCACCCGCTCCGGCGGCTCCAGGATGCTGCGCGGCACCCACATCAGGCCAATCACCGCGGCCACGTGCACCGCCAGCGAGAGCGTCCAAGCCGGAACCCGCCGGGACTCGGAGGGCCACTCCAGCAGCAGCCGCGGCTCAGGCACGGGTGGGCAAACCAATCCTTGCATTCACGATTTCCATGCCGCCACGGATTGTTCCACCCGGCGCGAGTGCTCCTCGATCTTATCGAGAATGGCCAGGGCCACTTCCAGCGCGTGGCAGCCGTCTTCGCCGCTCACCACGGGCCTGCGGCGCGTTTCCACGGCCTCGAAGAAAGACTCCAGCTCCAGACGGAGCGGCTCGGCGTTTTCGACCGGCAGCAGGCGGAATCCGATCTGGCGGTTGTCCGCCACCTCGAATACCGAACACTCCTGCCTTGCGTAGTCCACCGATATGTATTGACGCGGTTGGAAGAGCCGAAGTTTCCGTACCCGCTCGGTGGAGACGCGGCTGGCCGTCAAGTTGGCTACGCAACCGCCCGGAAACGCCAGACGCACGTTGGCTATGTCCACTTTCCGGCTGAGCACCGAGATGCCGGCGGCGCGTATCTCCTCGGGGGCCTGGCCGACCAGGCTCAGCAGGATGTCCAGGTCGTGGATCATGAGGTCCAGCACCACGTCGATGTCCAGGCTGCGGGGCGTGAACACACTCATGCGGTGCACCTCGAAGAACAGGGGCAGCCCGGCGATGCCGCGCAGCGCGGCCACGGCCGGATTGAAGCGTTCCAGGTGGCCCACCTGAAGCAGACGGGAGTTGGCCCGCGCGGTCTCGACCAACTGGCGGGCCGAGGCGAGGTCGGGCGCGATGGGCTTCTCCATCATTACGTCCAGACCCGCTTGGAGCAGGGCGCAGCCCACTGAGCGATGCGCCACCGTCGGAACCGCCACGATCGCGGCATCCGCCTGGCCGGGCAGCTCCTGGGCATCCAGCGCCGCGCATTCAAACTGCACCGCGGCCCCGGCCGCCCGCCGGCGATCCGTATCGCACACGGCCACCAGTTCGGCCCGCCCGGATTCGCGCACCACCCGCATGTGGTTCCGCCCGAACTCTCCGGCTCCCACCACCGCTACCCGGATCTTCGCCACGCCGCCTCCTCTCGAATTCCCGACCGCCCCTACTGATATAGCACGCCGTTCCCTCTATAATGGGTTCGTCTGGAAAGGAGCGATGCATTATGATTATCCGTCCGCTTCACGATCGAGTGCTGGTGAGGCGCATTGAGGAGTCGGAAACGCGGATCGGGGGCATCATCATCCCCGATTCCGCCAAGGATAAACCCCAGCAGGGCGAGGTAATGGCCGTGGGCAACGGGAAGATGCTGGAAGACGGCCAACGCGCGCCCATTGCCGTCCAAACCGGAGACCGCATTCTGTTCGGGAAGTACTCCGGCTCGGACATCAAGGTGGAAGGCGAAGAGTACCTTATCGTTCGCGAGGACGAGATCCTGGGCGTCTTCGTCAAGTGAGCCACGGCACGCGAGGCCAGGCTCCCGATGTGTTACCCTGAGAGAACGTTTTCCCAGAAGGATTCTTTTGAGATGCATCCAAATACACCCCAGCGCGTATTCGTGATGGCCGCCTGCGCGGCCCTTTTCGCCGGCGCCGCCGCGGCACAGCTCAAGGTTGCGGTCGTCGATATGCGGCAGGCAGTGCTAGAAACGGCCGAGATCAAGAAAGCTTCCGCGGAGCTGGAAGCCAAGTACAAGCCGCGCCAGGCCGAGATGGAGAAACTCCGCAAGGACCTCGAGGACATCCAGCAGAAGCTCCAGGCCGGCGCCGACAAGCTCACGCAGCAGGCCGCCAACGACCTGCAGGCGCAGGGGCAGCGCAAACAGCGCGACTTGCAGCGGCTTGGCCAGGACCTCCAGGAGGAGGTGGAAGCGGAGCGCCAGGAAATCCTCTCCAGGACCAGCCAGCGCATGATCGGCGTGGTCAAGAAGATGGCGGACACGCGCGGCATGGATGTGGTGGTCGACTCCTCCGCCACGATCTTCTTCAAAGCCGCCCTGGATTTGACCAAGGACGCGCTCGCCGAATACGACCGGGCGTTCCCGGTCAAGTAGAACGCCGGGAGGGCGGATGGCCGGCTACCTCGAAGAGTACGGGGTCGCGGACGAGCGGCGCTCGAGAATCGTCCGCTGGCTGGCGATCTCGGTGGTGGCGCTGGGCGTTGGCGCCCTGGTTCTGTACTTCACGTTTCGCACCTGGCCCGCCAAGCGCCGGGTCCGGGCGTTCCTGGGCGATTTGCAGCGCCAGGATTACCAGGCCGCTTACCGCGACTGGGGCTGCGCGCGGTCCTGCCCCGACTACCCGTACGACAAGTTCATGGAGGATTGGGGGCCCAAGGGTAGATTCCCAGACCCATCCGGGGCGGCCATCCAGCGATCCCGGTATTGCCAAAGCGGGGGCGTGATCGTGACCATCAAATCGCCTAAGGGAGGGGTCGTGGACCTCAACTACCTCCGCTCCGATGGCACGCTCGGTTTCGCCCCCTGGCCGGTGTGCGATCCCCGCATCCCGGTGCCGGATTCCACGCCGGCGCCCTGACGGCAGTTGCCGATTTGTGCTACCGTGATTAATCGCAAGTGATGGTATCTTCTACAGGAGCAGTCCAAATGGAAGCGCTCGGATTGATTGAGACGAAGGGCCTGGTAGCCGCCATCGAAGCGGCCGACGCCATGGTGAAAGCCGCCAACGTGATTCTGATCGGGAAAGAGTACATTGGCGCCGGTTACGTCACCGTCACGGTCCGGGGCGACGTGGGCGCCGTCAAGGCCGCCACGGATGCCGGAGCCGCCGCCGCCCGCCGGGTGGGCGAACTGGTCTCCGTGCACGTGATTCCGCGCCCGCACGAAGAGGTCGAGAAGATCCTGCCGGGCCTCAAGAAGAACGGCTGAGGCCGGCGGGGCTCGCGTAGGCAGGTTTGGGCTCTCCCATGCCCCAGGATCAAGATTCCGCCTCCGTGCAGGAGGTCCGCGCCAAGGTCGAGAAGGCGTACGCGGCTTTCCTGAAGTATCGCCTGTACGACCAGCAGCGAGTGGACTCAATCGTCGAAGCCATGGGTGCGGCCGGGCGCGAGAACTCCAAGCGGCTGGCCGAGATGGCGGTCGAGGAGACGGGCTACGGCAACGTCCCGGACAAGATCGTCAAGAACCTGCTGAACTCCGACCTGCTGCCGCGCTACATCCGGGGCATGAAGACCGTGGGCGTGCTGCGCGAGCTGCCGGAGAAGAAGATCGTCGAGATCGCCGAGCCTCTGGGAGTGGTGGCCGCCCTGGTGCCGACCACCAATCCGACCTCCACGGTTTTCTTCAAGACCATCATTGCGCTTAAGGCCGGCAACGCCGTGGTCATCAGCCCCCATCCCCGCGCCGCCAAGTGCACCAAAGCGGCCGCGGATTTGATGGCCCAGGCCGCCCTCCAGGCGGGAGCGCCGGAAGGCATCGTCCAATGCATCGCCTCTCCCACCATGGAATCCACGCATGCGCTGATGAAGCACGAGCGCATTGCCGCGATTCTGGCCACCGGTGGCCACGCCATGGTGAAGGCCGCCTATTCCAGCGGAAAGCCGGCTTTCGGCGTAGGCCCCGGCAATGTGCCCGCCTACATCGAGCGCAGCGCGCCGGTCGCCGAGGCGGTCGCCAAGGTGGTGGCTGGCAAGGCCTTCGACTACGGAACCGTCTGTTCTAGCGAGCAGGCGCTGGTTTGCGAGGAATCCATCCAAGCGCCGGTGGCCACCGAATTGAAACGGCGCAAGGCCTTCTTCTGCGACGACGTCCAAAAGCAGGCCATCGCCAAGGTCCTGCTCAAGGACAACTTCCGCATCAATCCCGATTGCGTGGCGCTATCGCCGGTCCGTCTGGCCCGCGCCGCCGGTTTCGAGGTTCCCGCCGACACTTCGATTCTGGTGGTAGAGCTCCAGGGAGTCGGCAAAGACTATCCGCTTTCGGTGGAGAAACTCTCTCCGGTGCTGGCGCTGTACTTCGTGCGGGACCACGCCGCGGCTCTGGACACCTGCGAGGCGCTGCTGCGCTTCGGCGGGCTGGGCCACACCTGCGTCATCCATTCCCAGGACGACGCGCGGATTCGCGAGTTCGCCGTGCGCATGCCGGCCATGCGGGTGCTCGTGAACACCGGCGCGCCGGCGGGCTCCACGGGCATGACCACGAATTTGCAGCCTTCCATGACGCTGGGCTGCGGCGCCATGGCGGGCAATGTCACCGGCGACAACGTCGGCCCCCAGCACCTGATCAACATCAAGCGCCTGGCCTGGATGGTACGCACCGCCGAGGAGGCCATGCCGATGCTCGCCGCTCCGCCGCCGGTCGCCGAGCCTGCCAGGCTCGACCGGCAGACCATTGCCGCCGCGGTGGAGAGTTATCTGGCGCAGCGTGGCATCGCCGTGGCGCCGGCTGCGGCCCCGGCCGCACCCAGCGCAGCCGCCCAGGTGGTGGACCGCTTCCTGGCCTCGCGGCGCACCGGCGGTTCCTCTCCGCTCGCGAGTTGTCCCGCCTCCTGCCCGTGCCTCCAAACCAAAGAGACGCCCCAGGCCGCGCCCCCTCAGCCGCCCGCTCCCCAGGTCGCGATTGTCGACTTCGTTTGCGAGGCGGACGTTCGCGACGCCCTTCGGCAATCCCGCAAGATCTTCATCGGGCCGCGAACCATCGTGACTCCCTCGGCGCGCGATCTGGGCCGGCAGCATGATATCCTCGTGGTGGCACAACGCTAAATGAACCTGAACCTGGATGAGCTGAAGACCGAGGTCCTCCAGCACCTCGAATCGCAAGAATTCGTCGTGTTCCACGGCTACTCACGCCTCTCAGACACCGACTCCTTCGTGGCCTGGGACGTGGAACGCCAGCCGGACTACCGCCAGTTCCTGGAGACCGCCAAGAACGCCGGCGTCAAGCTGATCGTCTATCATTGGCGCGAGTTCTCGCGCGCGCACGTGGATGAGGCCGCCGAGCGGCTCGAGGAGTGCGACTTCAGCCTCGAAGAGCAGCACAACCTGGAACGCCGCCTGCGCGAGTTGCGCGTTTACGAAGGCTTCACCTGCGCGCTCGAGCTCTCCTTCGACCTACACGCCCGCGTCTACCTGTTCAACCTTCGCGCGGAGTGGTACGAGGACTACCTGGACCTGATCGAGGAGCTCGGCGGCGGCCTGTCCGACGAGGAGGACGAGGAAGACGAGCCGCTGGGTGGTTTCTACTCGAGCAACTGACGTTGCTTTCCATGGATAGGCCGGCGCGCTGGTCCATCCCGCAAGTCGATCCCGGAGAAGCCGGGCGTCTGGCCCAGAGCCTGGGCGTTTCGTTGCCCGCGGCGCGCGTCCTCGCGCATCGCGGTTACCGCGACCCCGCCTCCGCCCGCCGCTACCTCTCCCCTGCCCTCGAGGATCTGCACGATCCCTGCCTGCTGCTCGGCATGAGCGCCGCCTTGCAACGGCTGCAGCGAGCCATCGCGGCGAACGAGAAGATTCTGCTCTACGGCGACTACGACGTGGATGGAACCACCGCGGTGGTCATCCTCAAGAAGGCTATCCAACTGGCCGGCGCCGAAGCCAGCGTGTTCATCCCGCACCGCATCCGGGACGGCTACGGGATGCGCCCCGAAGTGATCGAGCAGGCCGCCTCCGCCGGCGCCACGCTGCTGATCAGCCTGGATACCGGCATCCGCGCAGCCGAAGCCGTCTGCCGCGCCCGCGCCTTCGGGATGGACGTGATCGTGACCGACCACCATCTGCCCGACGCCGAGCTGCCGCCCGCCCTCGCCGTTCTGAATCCCAATCAGCCCGGTTGCGGCTACCCGGAGAAGAACCTGTGCGGCGCGGGCGTGGCGTTCAAGCTGGTGCAGGCGCTCCTGGCCACGCTGGGATGGCCCGCCGGGAAGGTCCGGCTCATGACCGAATCGTTCCTCAAGCTGGTGGCCATCGCCACCGTCGCCGACGTGGTTCCGCTCACAGGCGAGAACCGGATTCTGGTGAAGCACGGCCTGGAGGGATTGCGTTCGGTGCGCAACCCCGGCCTGCGTGCGCTGCTCGAAGTCGCCGGCTTCGCGCCGGGCCAGGCGCCCACCGCGGGCCAGGTGGCCTTCCGCATCGCGCCGCGATTGAACGCCGCCGGGCGCATGGCGGATGCCAACGACATCATCGAGCTGCTGCTCACCGAGGACCCCCAGCGCTCGAGCGAACTCGCCGCGCGCTTGCATAGCCTGAACCGCGACCGCCAGGAGACCGAGACCCAAATTGTCCGCCTGGTTTTGGACGAGTGCCTCGCGGCGCCAGTCACCGACCGGCAGGCGGCCCTGGTCTTCGCGGGCCAGGATTGGCATCGCGGCGTGGTGGGGATCGTCGCCAGCCGCCTGGTCGACAGGTTCCACCGCCCCGTCTTCGTGCTGGACTTGGACCTGGAACAAGGCGTCGCGCAAGGCTCCGGGCGCAGTGTTCCCGCCTTTCACCTGCTCGAGGCCCTGGAGTCCATGTCCGATCTGCTTCTTCGCTTCGGAGGGCACCGGCAAGCCGCCGGGCTGACGCTCGCCGCCAGCCGCATCCCGGAGTTCCGCGAACGTTTGAACGCCTACGCGGCCGCGCGCCTGGCCCCCGACGACTTCCGCGCCGAGATCGAGGTGGATGCCTGTCTGGCCTTCGACGAGATCACGGAAGAGGTGGTCGCGGACGTGCTCTCCATGGCGCCGTTCGGCTGCGGCAATCCCGCCCCCGTGTTCGCCGCCTTCGGCGCGGAAGTGGCCGGCGGCCCGTGGGTCTTCAAGGAGAAGCATCTGCGAGTCGGCCTGCGCCAGGCCGGCCGCACGCTCACCCTCAAGGGCTGGAATTTCGCCGAGCGCGCCGCTGAGTTCGCCCCCGGCGCGCGCCTCGACCTCGCCTTCACGCTGGATGCCGACGATTACTCCCGCGCCCGCGGCTACGCCGGCTGGAGCGCCACCCTGCGCGATGTGCGGACAGCACAGCGTGTGGGACAAGAGTGACGAGACACAGGGATGGTTCGAGCAACTGCGGCATCGAGGCGCCGAAAGGCGTACTTGGGGAACTGCCGCCTACCGCGCCGGGCGGGCCAGAGGACCTTGGAAGTTTGAGCCAGCTGGCAGGTGTCTCGACCTGAATTGGCGTCGGTCTGTCGGAACGCGCCGAACCCGTCCAAGATCAAAAAACGATCGGTTTTCGGACACTCAGGGCAGCCGCGGTCAGCTCCCGCATTTGGCGTTCGAAGCCGCGGATGAGGTCTTCTTCGGACTGATCGTCACGGTGGATGCCTTGGAGGCAGTCAATCTCAGGAAGAAGCCGTTCGACGTCATCCGGGCAGAGGAAATCTCCGCTGTGGGCGCCCTCGTAGACAACCTTCGCCAGGAGGACCGGAAAGCGGTCCGGAGCATCGGACAGGAGTCCTCGAAGAAACCCGACCAACGCTGCGTTTCCTAATCGATGGGAAACCAATTCGCCCAGGGGCCCGTGTTCACAGGCCTCCCTCATCCAGTCGTAGAAGGCGTGTTGATCCGCCTCGGGGCTGTCCCACCTCAGACACCGTTCGCCAGACGGTTCCACGTAGACCAGTTCGGGCTGCGGGGGCGGTTTGCGCAGTTTGCCTTTCTCGTAACAATCACAGTACACCCTTGCGTTAAGGCCCACGTGAATTCTCTCCAGGTACAAATACTGCCATACCGTTGCATCGTTGTCGATACCCCTCGCCGCGGGAGAGTGCCGAGCCTGACCGATTCTTCCTGTTCCGAACGCATCGCGCCAAGCCTGGGGGCTGCTCCACTGTGGGTGGACCGGTCGAGGCGCCCGCGGGGATACCCGTAGGAGCGCGCGCCAGACATTCCCGGAGGGGATGGAAGACCGCGCGCCGGGCGGGCTACAGAACCTTGGCGAGTTCGGTGGCGAAGGCGCTCTTGGGGCCGTCCGGGGCGTTCTTGCCGCGCCGCACGGGCCGGCGGCTGTGCTGGGGGGCCTCGCCGTCGGGCCTGGTCTGCGGCGACCGCGGCTTGGGCGGCTGAGCGGGATTGGCGCGCAGCAGCCGGCCCTCCAAGGGAGCACGATCGAAGCGGCGGATGATGGCCTGCATCTCCTCCTGGTTGGGAGCGTCGATGAAGGCGAAGCCTTTGGATTCCTGGGTCTCAGGATTGCGGATAACCTTGATGGCGTCAGCGACCAAAGTTTCCGAGGTGAGCCAGGACTGCACATCGTCCGCGGTCACCCAGGCAGGAAGATTGCCGAGAAAGACAGTAAAACTCATTCGTGGTGTTGATTACTCCGTTGAGTGTGAAGTCGGGGGAACAAACAGTGGGCGTCCGTCCACAATCATTCTAGCAGAGGGATGCAAGGGTTGCAAACGCCGGAGGCGCGAAAACGCCGTAATTCCGGGGAATCTTTACTTAGGCGAGGCGGTGACTGAAGGGGGCAGGCAGGCCACCTGCCCCCGATTTGGCTAGGCCAGGCTCACGGCGCGGGCCACTCGGACGGCCGCGTTGGCCTTGAGTTGGGCGATCACGTCGTCGGAGACGGCGCCGTCGGTTTCCACGACCGCCAGGGCCTCCAGCGGCTCGCCCTCGCGGAGCGGCAGGTCGCGGCGGCCCAGCGAGAAGTTGGCGATGTTGACGCCGTTCTTGCCCAATACGGTGCCCACGTGGCCGATGACGCCGGGCACGTCCTGGTTCTTCATGAACAGGAGGTTGCCGGCCAGCGGCGCCTCGCACTGGATGCCATCCACCTGCATGAGGCGGGGCCGGCCCAGGACCACGGCGCCCTCGACGGTGGTGAATCCGGCATCGGTTTCCAACTCGAGGGTAACCGAATCGATGTGCGCCGCCTTCGCCCCGTGGCGCTCCTCGACGGCTAGCGACCGCTGTTCGGCGAGCTGCATGGCATTGACCAGCGTGGCCCGTTGCGAAAGCCAGCGGTTCAGCAGTCCGACCAGGCCGGAGTTGCGGACCAGGTGCGTCTTGCCGTCGCCCACCTTGCCGGAGTAGGTGAAACGGACGCTCTTGGGATTCGAGCCGGCGATCTGGGCGGCCAGACTGCCCAGGCGCTCCGCGAGGGAAATGTATGGGCCCAGCGAGCGGTACTGCTCGGGGGTCAGCGCGGGCATATTGACCGCGTTGATGGCGATCCCGTTGCGCAGGTACTCGGCGAGCTGCTCGGCGATGCGGACGCCGACGATCTCCTGGGCCTCTTCGGTGGCCCCGGCGATATGCGGCGTGGCCACCACGTTCTCCAGCGCCAGCAGCGGATGATCCGGAGGCAGCGGCTCGGGAGAGAAGACATCGAGGGCGGCGCCGGCGACCTTGCCGGAGCGGATGGCGTCCACCAGGGCGTCCTGGTCGATCATCTCGCCGCGGGCGCAGTTGACGATCCGCACGCCCGGTTTCATCTGCTCGAAAGCTTCGCGGGAGAGGACCTTTCGGGTCTCGGGCGTGAGGGCGGTGTGGAGGGTGATGTAGTCGCTCTCGGCGAGCAGGCGCGCCAGGCCGACCAGTTCGATGTCCAGATCCTCCGCGACCTGGCTGCTGACGTAGGGATCGGCGGCCAGAACGCGCATTTCGAGCGCCCGGGCCCGCTTCACGACCTCGCGGCCGATGCTGCCCAGGCCGAGAATGCCGAGGGTCTTGCCGCGGACCTCGTTGCCCAGGAACTTTTTCTTCTCCCACTTGCCGCTCTTGGTGGAGGCGCTGGCCGCCGGGATGCTCCGGGCCAGGGCCAGAATGAACGCGATGGTCTGCTCGGCCACGGAGACGGCATTGCCGCCGGGCGTGTTCATCACCAGGACGCCGGCCGCGGTGGCGGCGTTGAGGTCCACGTTATCGACGCCCACGCCGGCGCGGCCGATGACGCGAAGTTTGGGCGCCTTCTCGAGCACTTCGCGAGTGACCTTGACGGCGCTGCGGACGACCAGGGCGTCGGCCTCGGGTAAATGGTTCAGGTACTCCTTGGGATTGGAGACCACGACATTCCAGCCGGCTTGGGCCCTGAGCAACGCGACGCCCGCGGCGGCCATGGGTTCTGCGATGAGTATGTTCATAGATTAGTTTCCTTCGGGGCCTTGGCGGCGGTTCGCGCAGCCTCGGCGTCAACGATGCCCGGTTTCCCGATGTGCATCATAGAGATGGTTTCATTAGAATAACAGAATCATGCCGCTCCTCGACCAGGTACAACGAGACATGACCGGGGCGATGAAGTCCCGGGACGAAATGCGCCTCAGCGCGCTGCGGATGCTCAAGACCGCGCTGAAGAAGCAGGAAGTGGATTCCATGAAGCCGCTCGACGAGAAAACCGAGCTGCAAGTGCTGAACATGCTGATCAAGCAGCGCCGGGAGGCCGCCCAGATGTTCCGCCAGGGCGGGCGGGCCGAGCTGGCGGAGAAGGAAGAGGCGGAGCTGAAACTGATCGAAGCGTACATGCCCGCGCCGGCCAGCGGCGAGGAGATCGAGACCGCGATCGCCGAGGCGCTGGCCGAGACCGGAGTCACGGCGCTGAAGCAAATGGGCGTAGTGATGAAAGCCGCGCAGGCGAGGCTCTCCGGCAAGCGCGTGGACGGCAAAGCGCTCAGCGACAAGGTGCGGGCGCGGCTCGGGTAACTTCAGGCCCGGAGCGCGGCGAGCACCCCCTGCGGGCTGGCATGGGCTTGGGCCATGACGCCGGCGGAGGGCTGTTCGTACATCTGGGTCTTGGCGCGGTTGGCGGCGTCGGTTGCCGTGGCGGCATCCCGGATTTGGCTTTGGGCGGCTGGGGGGCTGGGGCTCGGCAGTGGGGTCAGCGAGACGGCGTCGCGCCGCGATGAGTTTCCATCGGGAACCTTCTCCTGGTTGGCGGGCGGGCGCTGGGCGGGATTGGCCTGAACGTTGTTCTGCGCACCCGGCGCGTTGATGTTCGTGTTAACGGATAAAGACACGGGTGGACCTCCTGTTCCTGCTGTTCCCGGCACTCTGCCGGGAGAGGCCTATACTTGGCCTTGTCTTTCATATCGGCCCGGGCCGGGCGGCCGTGAATAATCTTCTTCGGCGCTCCAGGGGCCTACTTTGGCGGGACCGGCTCGTCGAACTTCATCTCGGATTCGGCGCTGAAGAGGCGGAACGGGGAGTAGTGGAAGACGTTCTGGACCATCAGATCGGCGCCGGCGAACTGGCGATACACCACCGAGACGGGCTCCAGCACGCCCAGCGTGCCGACGGCGTAATCCACGGTGGCTTCGTAACGCGCGACGTGGACGCCTTCCTGGGTGGAGCTCCGCAATACCACGCGCAGGGGGCGCGAGTCGGAGCGCCGGACCCAAAGCTGGCCCTCCAGCGCCTGATGGATCGCCTTGCGTTTCTCGAAGATGAGCAGGGCGCCCTCGCCGCCGCGCTGCTGGAAGCCCAGGATGATGGCGGCGTCTGGGCCAACCTGGCCGGAGCCTCCCATGCGGAACGTGTAGTCCTCGAGGCGGCGCCGGCCGAACAGCAGCAGGATCTGGCCAAAATCCGCGACCGCGCCCCGCAGACCGTGCTTTTCAAAGTCCTCGAGCATGCGCTTCTTGAGCGCGTCGTCTTCGGAGCGCATCCCGACGGAGAGGGTTCGGCGAGCCGATTCCCGGCTGGCGATGGGGCGGCCGTCCACCGAGACCACCTGCCGGAGCTCGTGCAGCGCGTTGGGTGCATCCTTGAAGGTGGAGAAGCCGTACTCGGAGACGATGGTTCGTGTGCGATACTCTGGCTTGGGAGGTTCGAGGGCGGCGTTGCCCAGCCGGGGCCGGAACCGGTGAGGCGGTTTGAGGGCCCGCTGCTCGAAAGTCTCCTCGGCGAGCATCCTGGGGGCGGTGGCGCGGAAGAGGCCGGCGTCCTCGGAGACCCGCTCGAGGATGGCGGCCAGCGCCGGGTCAGGCGGCGGAGGCGGGGCGGGTTGGAGGCCCCAGGCGGCGGCCAGGAGCGAGACGGCAGAGAGCAGGAGGCGCGCCCGCATAAGCTCGATTGTAACGAATCGGCGGGAGCCTACTTGCGGACGGGCGCGATCGTCGCTAAAATCAATGAGTTTGTACCCATCTCTGGAGGTTTCATGTCGGTTGAGCAAAAGGTGAAGCAGATCATCGTCGAGCAGCTCGGGGTTGACGAGGGGCAGGTGGACTCGACCGCCTCCTTCGTGGACGATCTGGGCGCCGATTCCCTGGATATCGTTGAATTGATCATGGCGTTCGAGGAAGCGTTCGACCTCGACATCCCGGATGAGGACGCCGAGAAGATCACCACCGTAAAGGACGCGATCGAGTACATCGACGGCAAGATGGCTAAAAAGTAGTCCCCGTCCAGCCCATGCCGGTTTCCAACCAGAGGAGCGAAGCCTTGTCGCGCAGAGTTGTGGTCACAGGGATCGGACTGTTGTCCCCGGTGGGGATCGGCACCGAGCGAACCTGGGAGGCCATTCGAGGCTCGCGCAGCGGCATCTCCGCGATCACGCAGTTCGACGCGACCTTGTTTAGCTGCCGGATCGCGGGAGAAATCCGGGACTTCCAGCCCGCGGATTACATCGAGCGCAAAGATCTGAAGAAGATGGGGCGGTTCATCCAGTTCGCCATCGCGGCGACGGATTTCGCGCTCTCCGCCTCGGGGCTGAAGGTGACCGCGGAGAACGCGGAACGGGTGGGGGTTTACATCGGCAGCGGGATCGGCGGCTTCGAAGTGATCGAGCGGGAGTTCGAGCAACTGCTGGCGCACGGACCCAAGCGGATCTCTCCGTTCTTCATTCCCGCGACCATTGTGAACCTGGCCTCCGGCTACGTCTCGATCCGGGTGGGCGCGAAGGGGCCCAATTCGGCCACCGCCACGGCGTGCACTACCAGCGCGCACGCCATCGGGGACTCCTTCCGGATGATCCAGCGGGGCGACGCCGACGCCATGCTGTGCGGCGGGACCGAGGCGACCATCTGCCGGATGGGCATTGGCGGGTTCGCGGCCATGCGCGCGCTCTCCACGCGCAACGACGAGCCGGAGCGGGCCAGCCGTCCGTGGGACAAGGGCCGCGACGGGTTCGTGGTGGGGGAGGGTTCGGGCATCCTGGTGCTGGAGGAGCTGGAAATGGCGAAACGCCGCGGCGCGCCCATTCTCGCCGAAATGGCCGGATACGGGATGAGCGGCGACGCCTTCCACATCACCGCTCCAGCCGAGGACGGGGACGGCGCCTTCCGCGTGATGCGCAACGCGCTGGCGGATGCGGGCATCCAGCCGACCGACGTCCAATACGTCAATGCGCATGGCACCTCGACGCCGGTCGGGGACCGCGTGGAAACGATAGCCATGAAGCGCTGTTTCGGCGAGTACGCCTATAAGCTGGCGGTGAGCTCGACCAAATCCATGACCGGCCACCTGCTGGGCGGGTCGGGCGGCCTGGAGGCGGGCATCACCGTGCTGGCCATTCGCGACCAGATCGCGCCTCCGACCATCAACTACGACGAGCCCGACCCGGATTGCGACCTGGACTACGTTCCGAACACCGCGCGGCCGATGCCCATCCAGTACGCGCTCTCGAATTCCTTCGGATTCGGCGGCACCAACGGGTGCCTGATCTTCAAACGCTATTCCGAAGAGTAGACGCCGGGCCGCTCCAGCACCACGTACCGCTGGTCGGCATGTAGAGCGCTCTGAGATGCCACTTCTTGATTGGCTGGCTCGCTGTCAGCTCTTGACGGGGGGCTTCGGAGCGGGCGGCTTGGCCTTATCGGGCGGCTTGTCCTTTTTGATGGGGCTGATCAGAACATGCGCGTTGCGGCCTTCCATCCGGGGCGAGCCTTCCGCGGCGCCGTACTGCGCCAGGTCCTGTGCGAAGCGCATGAGCAGCTTCTGGCCCAGGTCCGTGTGCGCGATCTCCCGCCCGCGGAACTGCACCACCGCCTTCACCCGGTTGCCTTCCTGCAGGAACCGGATGGCGTGGTTCTTTTTGAAGTCGTAATCGTGATCGTCGGTGTTGGGCCGGAACTTCAGCTCCTTCACCTGGATGACGTGCTGCTTCTTCTTGGCTTCCTGCTGCTTCTTCTTGTTCTCGTACTGCCACTGGCCGTAGTCCATCGCCTTGGCCACCGGCGGTTCGGCGGTGGGAGCGATCAGGATGAGATCCAGCCCCATATCCTGAGCCTTGCGCACGGCGGCGGGAGTGGGCATGATCTCCACCGATCCGTCGGGAAAGACGGCCCGCACCTCGCGAACGCGGATGGCCTCGTTGACGTTCTCTCGAATTCTAGGTCTGCGTGGTTGGAAGTGTCTGCTTGGATACATGCGATCAGTTGACGGCCGGTGTGTTCATCGCGCTGGTGAGCCTAACTCAAACTCATAGAAAGCTCCAAGGGGATGGAGCGGGTGGAGGGGATACGTGGGGCGAGTTCGCGGTCCCTGAACATTCCGGATCGTGCTCTCAACTCTAGCGCAAACCCATCTTTCATGCAACTCGGGTCAAATTGGGCAAAAATGGGCGGCCAGGCGGCGCCCGACTATTCTACGATCAGATTAATGACCGGCTCCGCTGCCGCCGAAATCGTGGAGCGCCTCAAGGCGCGCGGCTACCAGGCCTACCTGGTGGGCGGCTGTGTGCGCGACCTCCTGCTGGGAATTGAGCCGCGGGATTTCGACGTGGCCACCGGCGCACGGCCCGAAGAAGTGGTTTCGCTGTTCCCCAACGCCCGGCTGGTGGGCGCGCACTTCGGCGTGGCGCTGGTCACCAGCGGCGCCGAAGACGTGGAAGTGGCCACTTTCCGCAGCGATCATGCCTATCGCGACGGGCGGCGCCCCACGGCCATCGAATTCGAAACCGATCCCCGCCAGGACGTCCTGCGCCGCGACTTCACCGTCAACGGCCTGCTGATGGACCCCGCGAGCCGGGAAGTGCTGGACTTCGTGGGCGGCCGCCGCGACCTGGAAGCGCGCCTGATCCGGGCCATCGGCGACCCCGATACGCGCTTCGCCGAAGACCATCTGCGGATGCTGCGCGCCATTCGTTTCGCCGCCCGTCTCGGTTTCGGCATCGAGCCGGCCACCTTCGCCGCCATCCGGAGCCTGCGCGGGAAGATCGGGCTGATCTCGGCCGAGCGAATCCGCGACGAGCTGGGGTGCATCCTCACCGAGGGCGGAGCGCGGCGGGGTTTCGAACTGCTGGACGAATCCGGATTGCTGGCGGAGATCCTGCCGGAGGTAGCCGCCATGAAGGGGGTCGAGCAGCCGCCCGAGTTCCATCCCGAGGGCGACGTCTGGACGCACACGCTCATGATGCTGGAGGGCCTGCGCTCGCCCAGCCTGACGCTGGCCCTGGGCGCGCTCCTGCACGACGTTGGCAAACCGCCCACCTATCGCCTGGCCGACCGCATCCGCTTCGACGGGCACGCGGAAGTGGGCGCGCGCATGGCCACCGAGATCCTCACGCGGCTCCGCTTTTCAAATCAGGAGATCCGGCAGGTGGAATCGCTGGTTGCCAACCATCTGCGCTTCAAAGACGTCCGAAAGATGCGCGAGAGCACGCTCAAACGCTTCCTGCGCCAGGAGGGCTTTGCGGAGCACCTGGAGCTGCACCGCCTGGATTGCGCGATGAGCCACCGCCTGCTCGACAACTACGAATTCGTCAAGCGGAAATCCGAGGAACTGCCCCGCGAAGTGCTCAAGCCGCGCCCGCTGGTCACCGGCCACGACCTGATCGCCGCCGGCTACCAGCCCGGGCCGGCCTTCAGCCGCATGCTGGCGGCTCTCGAGGACGCGCAACTCGAGGGACGGGTTGGCGCGCGCGAGGAAGCGCTGGATTGGGTCCGCGCGCGTTTCCAGCCGCCGGAGGGCCAGCCAGTCCCGGGCTAACCCGCCAACCCGGGCGGGAGCAGCCAGCCGAGAGCGCCGCGGGGCGCGTGGCCGAACTGATCGAGATCCACCCGCGCCAGGCTTCCCTTCCGCATTTCGATTTGCGCGGATGGCGCTCCGAGCAGGTAAGCGATCGCCAGACCGAGCACGGGCTGGTGGCCGGCCAGCAGCAACTGGCCCTCGTCGCGGTGGACGCGGATCTCGTCCCACACCTCGGCCGGCTCGGCCCCCGGCAGGAGCGCATTGGTCTTGAGGATGGGCGCGCGGGTGTTCAGCAGTCCGGCCGCCAATTCCGCGGTCTCCAGGGCCCGGCGCAGCGGGCTGGACAGGATCAACGACGCGCCCGCGCCAGCGCTGCGTGCCCGCAGCAGCACCGCTCCCAGCTTGCGCCTTCCTTCCGGAGTCAGCGACCGCTCCTCGTCCGGAATGCGCAGCGATTCTTCCGCCTCCCCGTGCCGGAGCAGGTAGATTTCCATCTCTCGCCATTCTGCCATACTGAGGTGATTGACGCTGCCCGCAGATAATACCAAGTCTGGAATCGACGCGGCGACGATCGCGCTTGCCTGCGCCTTGGGAAGCGCCGTTCTGGTTCTGGTCTCCATCGCCGCCTCGCAGATTCTGCTCGGCCTCGCCTTCGTCATGCTGCTGGTAGCGCGGACGCCGCTGCGCCTGCCGCGCATCTGGCTGCCGCTCGCGCTGTTCATGACCGGCACGGTGATTTCCCTGCTGCTCTCCGGCAATATGCGGGCCGGCCTCCCGCAGATCCGCAAGTTCTACGTCTATCTGATGCTGCTGGTGGTTTTCTCGGCCTTCCGCGCCCTCGGGGACGTGCGGCGGCTGGTAATCGGCTGGGCCTTGGCCGGCGGCCTCGCGGCGGTCGCCGGGTTGGTCCAGTTCGCGCGGAAGGTCCAGGGGGCACGCGCGCACGGAGGCACCTTCTACGACTTCTATATCTGGGAACGCATCAAGGGTTTCACCAGCAACTGGCAGACCTTCGCCTTCCAGATGATGATCGTGCTGCTGGTATTGGGGGCCTTCCTGCTATTCTCACCGCGGGTGCGGGGCCGCGGGCTCTGGCTGTGCCTGGTCTCGGCGGGCCTCGCCGCTGCGGCGCTGCTGCTGACTTATACCCGTGGCGCCTGGCTGGCTGCGGCCTGCGGGGGAGTCTATCTGCTGTGGAGCCGGAAGCGCTGGTTGGTGGCCGCCGTCCCGGTTCTGCTGGGGCTGCTGTTGTGGGTCAACCCGGGCTCGGTGCGCGTGCGTTTCCAATCCGCCTTCCAGCCGCGCGAGGAGCTGGATTCCAACCAGCACCGCGTGGTCTGCTGGAAGACGGGCTGGGCGATGATCCAGGCGCACCCGTGGTTCGGCGTGGGTCCCGAGATGGTCCTGCCGAACTTGATGCAGTACGTTCCCTGGGAATACCGCCGGCCGGTGAATCGGCTGCCGATGCCTTCCGGCTGGTACGGCCACTTGCACAACCTCTACATTCACTATGCGGCCGAGCGCGGCGTGCCCACCGCGCTGGCGCTGGTCTGGATGCTGGCCATGGCCCTGTGGGACTTTTTGCGCGCGCTGCGGCGTTTGCCCGCCGGACCCGGAGAGGAAAAGTTCATCCTGCACGCCGCCGTCGCGGTGATCGTTGGGATCGCCGTTGGCGGCCTCTTCGAGGTCAACCTGGGGCATAGCGAGGTGCTGGCGTTGTTCCTCGCGGTGGTGGCCTGCGGCTACGTCGCCGTGGATCACCTCGAGCACAACCAGCCCGCGGCTGACTGAGGCGCCGAACGGGAGTTAGAGGGTGTTACCATGAGAGGCAAGCCGAACTCCACCCAGGAGACGGAGGACCCAAGCCGTTGGGGCGTGGTCCGATGCGCAATCGGACGGGGTACTTTCAAGCCCTAGCCCGTCAGCTAACTTCGTAGGCCAAGTTGAAAGCGACCCGCGGGGACGGGTTCAAAAAGGGGTTCTCCTTGGATTTCGCGCAGAAATCTACCGCGACAAAGGTCGTTGTCGCCACCACCGTGATGCTGTCCTTCATCAGTTTTTGGAGGGCGGCGGCCATCGTTCTGAACGACCTCGCCTCCTCCGCGTTCTACGCCGGCGGCATCGCCGAGGCATTTGTCGGAAAATCGGCGCCCTGGTTCATCCTGGGCATCATGCTGTTCTCCTACGCGGTGCGCGCCGTGTACATCGAGAGCTGCAGCATGTTCGTGCGCGGCGGCGTCTACAAGGTTGTCCACGAGGCGCTGGGACCGACGCTGGCGAAGTTCTCGGTCTCCGCCCTGCTCTTCGACTACGTGCTGACCGGCCCCATCAGCGGCGTCAGCGCGGGATTGTATCTGGCGGGCCTGATCAACGAGATCTCCGAGCACTTCCACCATCCGGGGATTCACGTCAACCCGCCCCTGTTCGCGGCCGCCTTCGCCATCCTGGCGACATTGTACTTCTGGCGTAAGAACACGATTGGCATGCACGAATCCAGCCAGAAGGCGCTGCGCATCATGCAGGCCACCACGGTGATGGTGGTGATCCTGATCGCCTGGTGCGTGACCACGCTCATCACCCGCGGCTTTCAGCCGGTTCCGCTGCCTACTCCCGCGAACATCCACTTCGGCCCGGACGCCCTGGGCTGGCTGAAAGGGAGCTGGCTGGCGCACGTCACCGGAATCATGATTCTGGTCGGGCTGGGCCATTCGGTCCTGGCTATGAGCGGCGAGGAAACGCTGGCGCAGGTGAACCGCGAGATCGCCGCCCCTAAGCTCAAGAACCTCGAGCGGGCCGGCTTCGTGATCTTCATCTACAGCATGGTGTTCACTTCCCTGGTCTCCTTCTTCGCCGTGATGATCATTCCGGACTCCGCGCGAGGTCAGTACCTGGGCAACCTGATTGGCGGGCTGGCGATGCATATGGTGGGGCCGCTGCCCTTGCTGTTGCTGTTCCACGCCTTCGTGGTGGTGGTGGGCACCGTGATCCTGGCCGGCGCGGTCAACACCGCCATCATCGGCTCCAACGGCGTGCTCAATCGGGTAGCCGAGGACGGCGTCCTGCCCGACTGGTTCCGGATGCCGCACCACCGTTTCGGCACCACGCACCGCTTCATCAACTTGATCGTCATTCTCCAGATCGTCACCATCCTGCTGAGCCGCGGCGACGTGGATATGCTCGGCGAGGCCTACGCCTTCGGCGTGGTCTGGAGCTTCGCCATGAAGGGCCTCGCGGTGCTGGTACTGCGCTACAAGCAGCCCGAAGCGCGCGAGTGGAAAGTGCCGCTCAACTTCCGTTGGGGCAAGACCGAGCTGCCCGTGGGCCTGGGGCTGATCACCCTGGTCCTGTTCGCCATCGCCTTCACCAACCTGCTGACCAAACAGGTGGCCACCATCTCCGGGATATGTTTCACGGTGGTGTTTTTCGTCACTTTTGAGATTTCCGAGCACATCAATCGCCGCAAGCGCGCGGTCCACTCGCAGGAGCTCGAGAAATTCAGGCTGGACACGCCCGAGGAGCTGACCGCTTCCGCCGCCAGCGTACGGCCGGGCAACGTGCTGGTAGCCGTCCGGAATCCTAACCTGCTCGGCCATCTGCGAAAGACCGTCGAGAGAACCGACACCACCAAGATGGACCTGGTAGTGGTGACGGTCAAGTACACCGGCTCGCCCGGGTACGGGGAGCACGAGCTTTCCAATGACGAGGTCTTTTCGCCGGACGTCGCCCGCCTGTTCAGCCTGGTGGTCAGCCTGGCGGAGAAGGCCGGCAAGCACGCCGAGCTGATCGTGGTCACCGGGCGGAATCCGGACCGCGCCGTGGCGGAGACGGCCCAGCGGCTACGCTCCTCGCTGGTGGTGCTGGGCCAGTCGGGCAAAGTGAGCGCGGCCGAGCAGGCCAAGCATTTCGGGGACGCCTGGGAAGAGCTACCGCAGCCGCGGCCCCAGTTGTCGCTCGAGATTTTCGACCCCGCCAACAGCCAGTCCGTCTACTTTAACCTGGGGCCGCATCCGCCGCGGCTGTGGCCCGACGACCTGGAGTTGCTGCACCGCCTGTGGCTCGAACTCAGCGAGGGCCGGCTGGGGCCCAAGCTCCACCATCGGGATGTCGTCCGCGTCGCGTTGCGCCGCCTGGAGACCGACCTCCATTCTCCGCACGGCGATGAGGTGGTGGACGAGCTCGGGCAGGAAATGGCCGAGCCGGCCATCGAGCCTCCGGTGGACCTTAAGTCATAAGCGGCGCCCGGGGATCACCCACAGGAACACCTTTTCGCCGTTGACCTCGAACTGCCGGTCCGGCTTCCAGTCCCCGAAGTCGAAGGCGTGGGAGACCACGCGGGCGCCCGGTTTGAGCTCACGCAGCAGCTTGGGGCGCAGTTCCAGGTTCACCTCGGGCAGCAGATACAGCGTCACCACGGTGGCGGGGCGAAAGTCGGCGTCGAACAGATCCTGCTGCCGGAATTCCACGCGCTCCGCCACGCCCGCCTCGCGCGCCTTGCGCTGTGCCTCGGCGACATGTTCCCGGTACAGGTCCACCCCCACTCCGCGAGCCCCGAATTCCCGCGCGGCCGCGATCACGATCCGGCCGTCGCCGCAGCCCAGGTCGTACACCAAGTCGCCCGGCTTCACCTCCGCCGCCTTCAGCATGGCGGTGACTACTTCCGGCGGCGTCGGCACATAGGGCGCATTGATCCGGATCTTTTGCGTCTCCGGCGCCTGCGCCCAAACGGCGATCGCGCTCCATGAAACGGCGGCCCAGAATACCAGTTGACGCCAGCACATGCTGATCCGATCTTCTCACACGCGGTATGATGCCATAAATGCCCAACAGGACTGCCCGACTCTTCTGGTGCGCGGCCGCGGCGCTCTCGGCGGTCTTCGCACAAGGAACCCCAGATCCCAGCGATTCTTGCCATTTCTCCCAGGCTCACCGCGAGCACGGTTGGGAGATCCCCGGCCGAGACTCCAAGCCGCTCACACCGCGCATGAACTTCGTCCTTAATGGGAAGTCCACGGACATGTTCGTCACGAAGCTGACACCTCCCACAGAACCGGTGACGCTTCTGCTGCCCTATTGCTCACAAGGCGGCGGGTTGGAACTCCCGATGCAGCCAGTCCTCGTGCAGGAGTTGTGGCGATTCGACGTGAAGGGCCATGTGTTCGCATACCGCCTGCGCGCGGGTTGGTTGGCGCCTAATGGCGCAGGCCCTCTCATCCAAATTCTTCGGGGGTCGGAGGTCATATTCACCGATGACCGGGGGGATGGGGTGTTCAGAGTCATGATGTACTCCCCACGCCCTTTTGCGCCGCCAAAGCCCGCTTGGTTGGACAAGCTCCCCTGACCGCTCGAGCGTGTGTCCGCAGAGTTCTCCGGGCACGGGCGATCATGCAAGTTGACGGCAGCACATGCTGATCCGATCTTCTCACACGCGCTATGATTCCCTGATGGCGGCCCAGCCCCCCGGCGCTCGCAGGCAGCCGGCGTCCCTCGAGATTGTCCGGTTTCGCCCGCGCCACCTGGAGCGCATCCTCCAGATCGAGCGCGCCGCCTTCGCCGCGGAGTCCTACACGCGGAAGATCTTTCGGGAGCTGTACTCGGAATGCGGCGACCTGTTCCTCGTCGCCAAGGTCTCCCGCCGCATTGCCGGGTACATGGCGACTTGCGCGGATGCCGGCCAAGCCGAAATCATCTCGGTGGCTGTGGCTCCCGAACTCCGGCGCCAGGGCATCGCCGCCGCGCTGCTCGAGTACACCCTTGGGCGGCTGAGCGAGTCCGGCGCCGGCTCCGTCGAGTTGATGGTGCGCGTGGACAATCGGCCGGCCATCCGCTTCTACCGCCGCTTCGGTTTCCGCCGGGTAGAAGAAGTCCCCGGTTACTACGAGGACGGCCGGGCCGGCCTGCGCATGCGGCGCCGCCTGCAAGGCTGGCCGCTCTTATGATTCCCATACAAATTTCCTATTTGGTTCCGCGGGCCAGCCCGCTTAGAATACAATTAACGCCCTGGCAGCGTGCATTGCCGATCGGTCCCACGCTGGGCCCACTCCGGACAATTCCATAGATCAATAAGGAGGATTTGCAGATGGAAAGCCTGAAGTGTGTATGTACCATTGCGCTGTGCTGTCTCTTGGGTTCGGCCGTCCTGGCCCAGACGCCTGCGCCCTCCGATCAGTCTCCGGCGCCCGCTCCGGATGCACAAGCGCCCGCTCCGGCAGCCGCTCCAGCCGCCCCCGCGCCCAAATCCCTGCTGGGTCCGATCGATCTCAGCGGCATGCTCGACGTCTACGGAGACCTCAATTTCAACCACCCGGCCTCCGGCGACAACCAGCTCCAGAATTTCGACTTCCGAGCCAACGAGTTCAGCCTGAACATGGCGAAGATCACCATCGCCCACACCCCGGACCCGATCGGCTTCGACCTGGACATAGGGGGTGGCAGAGCTTACGAAGTCTTCCACAGCACGGACACCGCGCCGCACATTTTCAACTACGTCGAGCAGATGTACCTGAGCTTCAAACCGGCCAAAGCCAAAGGCTTGGAGGTGGACTTCGGCCAGTTTGTGACCTCCGCCGGCGCTGAAGTCATCGAGTCGAAAGACAACTGGAACTATTCCCGCTCGCTGCTGTTTGCCTGGGCCATCCCTTACTATCACTTCGGCCTGCGCGCCACCATGCCCGTCAACAAATACTACACCGCCGGCGTGCAGGTTGTGAACGGCTGGAACGACCTCCGCGATAACAATTCGGGGAAGACCATAGGGCTTACCGGCGCCCTCGTAGTGGGCAAAGTCACCTGGAACCAGAATTACTACGTGGGCCCCGAGAATCCCGGCACGAACCAGGGCCTGCGCAACCTGTTCGACACCACCGTGCTGGTCGCCGCCACCAAGGCCACCAGCTTCTACGTCAATTACGACTACGGCCAAAACGCCAAGGTCATGGGTGGCGAGAGCCGCTGGACCGGCATCGCCGGCGCCGCCCACTTCCAGCTCACCAAGGTGTTCGCGCTGGCGCCCCGCATCGAGTGGTTCAACGACGCCGACGGCTTCTCGACCGGCACCGCGCAGAAGTTGAAGGAGGCCACCATGACCGGCGAATTCAAGCTTCGCGATGGCGTGATCACCCGCTTGGAATACCGCCGCGATTGGTCCGATGTTCCTTTCTTCGACCGCGGATCGAACCCCGCCAGCAGCAATAACCAGACCACGCTGCTGGCCGGCCTGATCCTCTACTACTCGGCGAAGAAGTAGGGTCAGCCGTGGCGGGCCACGAATAGGAGCAGGCCGAAGACCACCACTGGGATCATGGCCAGCATCAGATAGAACAGGATTCTCCTAACCCACGGAGTGCGCCGGCGCTTCCAGTCCCGCATCTCGGGGCGCTCGGCCACTCCGACCTGTTCCTGGTGCTGCAAGTCCCAGGCGAACTCGCGGGCGCTGGCGTAGCGGTTCTTCGGATCGCGCTCCAGCGCCCGGTAGATAATCTCCTGCAGCTCCTCGGAGATCTCCGGATTCACTTCGCGCGGCGGGATGGGGTTGTTCAACAGCCGGTCGTTCATGATGGCGAACGGATTGGGCCCCGAGAACGGCGTCTTCCCGGTCAGCATCTCGTAGAACATCACTCCCAGCGCGAAGATGTCGCTGCGTCCGTCGCCGCGTTTCCCTTTCACCTGCTCGGGGGAGATGTACTCGGGCGTTCCCATCACCTGCGACAGCTTGGCGAACGTCAAGCGCCGCGAACCGGCCTGGCTGGCGATGCCGAAGTCGATGATCTTGATGCGATCCTCGGCGTCGACCATGATGTTCTCCGGCTTCAGGTCGCGATGCACTACGCCGTGGCTGTGTATGTACTCCAGCGCGTCGCAAATGGCGATGGTAATCTTCACCGCCCGCCGAACGGGGAGCTTGGCCTGCTCGGCCAGGATCTGGCGGAGCAGCCGGCCTTCCACCCACTCCATGACCATGTAGACCTGGCTGCGGTCTTCGCCGGCCCACACCTTCATGACGCCCGGATGATCCAGCTTGACGCCGATCTGCTCCTCGCGGCGGAAGCGGTCGAACAGCACCGGGTCGGCCTCCATCTCGGGATGCGGAACCTTGATGGCCACCTGGCGGCCGCTGCGCATATCGGTGGCGCGGAAGATCGACGCCATGCCGCTTCGCGCGACCACGCCTTCCACGCGGTACTGATCGAGCCGGTCGCCGGGATGGACTGGAGTCATGGTGCGCGCAGGCTAGCGGCGAAAGGTCGCCGGCGAGCCCGGCATCAGTGCAGCCGGTAGGGCCGCCCGCGGTACATGCCCACCCGTTCGACGCCTCGAATGCGTATTAGCTGAACGCTAATATTATCGCCGCCGTCCCGGCGATTGGCAAGCGCCACCATTTTTCGCGCCGCGGCCTCCAGGCTGGCGTTGTGCGTGACGATGGCGGCCATATCCGCCGGGCTCACCGCTCCGTACAGGCCGTCGCAGCACAGCAGCAGCACGTCCTCGGCGAACACCTGGTGCTCGCCGGCCTCGACGTTGACGAACAAATCGCTGCCCAGCGAGCGGCTCAGCGTGTGGCGGGTTTCCGCCTTGGCCGCTTCCCGCGCCGAGAGCAGCCCCAGGCGCTCCTGATCGGCGGCCACGGTATGATCGCGCGTGAGTTGCGTGGCCTGGCCGAGCCGGATGAGGTAGCAGCGCGAGTCGCCCACATGCGCCACCACCGCCCGATCGAAGCGCACGGCGCAGGCTACCAGCGTGGTGGCCATGGCCAGGCCTTGCCCGGAGGCCAGGCCCGCCTCATAAACCCGCTGGTTGGCGGCCCGCACCAAGCCCGGCAAGAGGGTGCTGTGCGACTCGTCCCCTGTGGCTTCGCGAAACCCCGCCAGGAGGCTCTCCACCGCCATCCGCGAAGCCACCTCACCCAGTTCGTGCCCCCCCACTCCATCCGCCAGCGCGAATAGCCAGCCGTGAGTGCGCACTTGTTCCGGAGTCACCGGGAGGGCGAAGCCCAAATAGTCTTCGTTGTGCTGGCGCACGGTTCCTACGTCGGAGAGCTGCGCGAACTCGACGTCCAGCATGGAGCTATGCGGCGCCGGGTAGTTCGCGCCCGCGGCTTCGCCCGGCTCCGCCATGAGCGGCACTCGCTGGCTCCTGTGCATTCGGCCTCATCCTTTCTGAAGGCGGGCGGGCCTGCGCCCGCCCATCATGCCTGCTCCGCGCCGCGCATGATCAAAGTCGTCCGTCCCAAGTTCTTGCTCGAGCGGATGAAGTAGATTCCGCCGTAGATGGCCCACACCAGCGCGATTCCCAAGGCCAGCAGCGGCTCCATCTTGGTGCCAAAGCCCATGAACGGGCCGACCAGGTAGAAGATCATGCAGCCCAGGTTGGCCAGCAGCCCGAACAGGGGTACGAACAAGTGGCGCACGAATTTGAAATTCGGATGCCGGTGGTAACCCACCATGCAGATGATGCAACTCAGAGCGTACAGCAGGAACGTGCCGAAATTCGAAGCCAGCGTGACCACCAGCAGCGAGTTGGGCATGTTCGCCAGGGTGTCGTGGCCGGGGTACCCGAAGCTGCTCCAGAAGCCCTGCGGCAGCGCCTTGATGGCGGTGTCCGCCGGCGCGCCCGCATCGCCGAAAACCAGCGCGATCCCGATGCAGCCGACCACCGCCGAAATCGCCGCCAGCGTCCAGATGGCGCGATGCGGAGTCAGGTTCTTGGAGTGCAACATGCCGAAGTGCTCCGGCACCTCCCGGTCCTTTCCCATGGCGTAGGTGACGCGCGCGCCGGTATTCATGCAGGACAGCGTAGTGCCAATCAGCGCCAGAAACACGGTGACCGCCTCGATCAACATAAACGTTTTCCCGTGCCCGGCCCCGAACAGAGCGGTTCCCACCACGATCATCATGTCGCCGATGGGCGCCGCCGAGGTGCTCGCACTGGCCATGGTATACCCGCTGTTCAGGAAGTAATTCGCCGCGAAGTACTCGAACAGGTAGCAAACCACTCCTTGCACTAACAGCGACAGGATCACCGCGATCGGAATATCGCGCTTGGCGTTCTTGGCTTCGCCTCCCATCGAGGTCACCGATTCGAATCCCACCAGAATCAGGATGGCGATGGTGGCCTGCACGAACACCCAACCCCAGTTGTGCGCCGCCACCACCGACGTGGCGTTCTTGTGCGCGAGGAAGTTCCCTTTTTCGTCCTGCGTTGCATAGCTGACGCGGAACGGCACCACTTTGCCGGCGGAGTCCAGCAGGGGCTTCGGCGTTCCGTCGGCTTCGCGCAGAATAGTTTCGGTGGTCTGCCCGTTGGCCACCGTCTTCTCGGTGGCGAACTGGTAGGAGTAAGCCTCGCCGGAGGTGGAATCGAGCTGATAGGCGACGCTGCCCGGCGGGTGGTTCATGCGATAGCCCAGGGCCAGCACCGAGAACACCACCAGCGCGGTAATCTGAATTACATTGATGGCGATGTTGACCGCCGTCGAGCCGGTTATTCCGCGATTGGCGATATAGGCCACTACAAACGAGAACACGATAGCGATGGCCATCATGAACATGGGACCCGGATTGGTGGCGCTCATGAAGCCCGGCCAGACGGTCCCGGCCAGGTAGCCGCACAGGATTCCCATCACCGCGACCATCACTCCCGGATAGATCCAGTAATAGAGGTGCGAAGCCCAACCGACGATAAACTTCGCAAGCCGGGCGTAGCGCCACGCGGTGTCGTGATTCAGGAACGACTGTTCGGCGAAGTAATACGAACTGCCGGTTCCAGGGTACAGTTTAGCCATCTCGGCGTAGCAGACGGCGGTGGCCAGGCAGAGAAGCACGGCCAGGGCGATTCCGAGCCACATCGCAGGCCCGGTCACACCCATGCCGGCCTGCATCACGAACGTGAGCCAAAGGAAGGCGCCGGGCGCGATGAGCGCCATGGCGTTCATCGTCAGGCCGGTCAAGCCTAGAGTAGTTTTCATCACAGGGGCGGAGTCCGCCATAGGTGTTTCTCCTTAGTTGTCTTGGATTGCTTGATCGGCGAGGATCGCGGCGCCGGCATCGCTGGCGGCGCCGCTCTGTTACTTACAGAATAGAGCGAACCCGCGCCAGAACGAAGCGGGAATTTTGGATGACCGGGATAAAGGAATTCTATGGCCGCGGGCCGCACCGCTTATGGCCACGCGCCGCGCCGCCCCTTCTCGGCGCGATAGAAAGATTGGATTGGACACTCCGCGCGGCGGGCACTATACTGGCTTCGAGAATGAACGCTTTGCGTGTGTCCGGTCTGGGGCTCCCTCGATGAAGCTGCCGGGCTTCCTGATGCTGGCCGCGGGCTGGGGGATTGTCCTGGCCGCGCTCGCCCTTCTTCGCTCCGCGTCCCAGCTATCCGCCTTCGTGCTGGCCGGCCTCGGTGTTCAGGCGGTGGGGCTGGTTTTGGTGGTTCGCTCGCACATGCTCCCGCGCGGGAGGGGCCGATGACGCCCGCTGCCTCGCTCTCCGAATCCGCCCTGGCGCTTTGCTTCCTGTGCATCCTTCTCGTCCCGTTCGCCGGCGCCGGCCTGGCGCTGATCAACACCGGATTGGGACGCTCGCGCAGCGCGGCTCACTCCATGCTGGCTTCGCTGTGCGTGATGGCGGTCGCCGCCGTTGTGTACTTCGTCTGCGGGTTCGCATGGGAGGGATTCGCCGGGCGGCCGGCGCACTCCATCCTGCTGGCCGGCAAAGCCTGGAACTGGATCGCGGCCGAACCGCTCTTCTTCCGCGGACTCGTTTTGGACGGCTCACCCGCCTCGCTCGCCGCTCTGCTGCAACTGTTCGCAGTAGGCCTCGCGGCCATGCTTCCGCTGGGCGCCGGAGCCGACCGCTGGCGGCTGGGCGCCAGTTGCGCCTCCGCCGCTCTGCTGGCCGGATTCACCTACCCGTTGTTTGCGCACTGGGTTTGGGGCGGCGGATGGCTGGCGCAACTCGGCGTTCAGTTCGGGCTGGGCCGCGGTTTCGTGGATGCGGGAGGCGCCAGCTCCATCCAGGCGCTGGGCGGCCTCACCGCCTTGTCCCTCGCCTGGATCCTGGGGCCGCGCCGGGGCAAGTACGCGCTGGGCGGCATGCTGGCCGCTATCCCCGGGCACAACGCCGTCCTGGTCCTGATGGGCTGCCTGCTGGCCTGGGTGGGATGGCTGGGCCTTAATTCGGCTGGCGCTATCCTGTTCGCCGGCGTGGAATCCGGCCGGACGGTGCTCATCGCGGTCAACACAACCCTCGCCGCCGCGGGAGCCGGCCTGGCCGCCGCCGCGATCACGCGCGCGCGCTTCGGCAAGCCGGACGCCTCCCTGTGCGCGAACGGCTGGGTCTGCGGCCTGGTGGCCATCAGCGCCGCCTGTGCGTTCGTCGAGCCGGCGGAGGCCCTGGTCGTCGGCATGGCGGCCGGATCGCTCTCCACCTTCGCCGTCGAGCTCTTCGAAGCGCGCCTCGCGGTGGACGATCCCGGCGGCGCGGTTTCCGTACACGCTGTGGGCGGACTGTGGGGCATTCTTGCGGCCGGCCTTTTCGCCAGATTTGTCGCCGGCGGCGCGCCGGGCCAGTGGCTGGCCCAACTCGTGGGGATCGCCACCCTGCTCGGCTTCGTGCTGCCGCTGACCTACGGCCTCAATTGGCTGCTCAATCGCTACTACCCGCAGCGCGTGGCCCGGGAAGGCGAGCGCCAGGGCATGGATCTCCACGAACTGGGCGCCGGCGCCTACCCTGAATTCATCACCCACAGCGAAGACCCCTCGCTGCCGTCATAGGCGCGGCCCGAAAAGGACAAGCTAAAGCATGTCCTTCCCCACGTGGGGTAAGCTTCAGCTTGCCCAGGGACTCTTCCAGCAGCCGGCTAAAGCCCCACCTGGCTCAGGAATTCCTTCGCCACTTGGGCGACCGGCCGGTGCTCGACGTCCACTTCATGGTTGAGCTTCCGGACGGCTTGGGCGGAGAACTTGCCCAGGAGAAATCCGAGCGCCTGGCGCAGCCCCGGGTGCTCCTGGATCGCCGCCTCCCGCACGGCCAGCGCGGCGGCGTCCGGAATGAAAACGCCCTGGTCGTCGCGGAGCACCTTCCAGTTCGGCTCGGCAAGCGCTCCGTCGGTGATGCCGCCGGCCACCATGTTCGCCTGTTTCTTCTCCAGAGAACGATAGAGATCGCCCACCCCGGTCATCTTGGGAGCGCCGTTGACCGGGAGCTTGTAGGTCTTGATGAGAAGCCCGTAGCCGTCCAGGCGGTCCATGAACTCCTCGGTCACGCCCAGGCTCCAGCCGGGCTTGTACTGCGCGGCGTCGCTCAGCGTTTCCAACTTGGCAACCTGCGCATCCGCGCTCCGCACGACCATCGCATACTGGTCGCTGAATCCCAGCGGCGCCAGCCACAGCAGGTGTTGCGCCTCGTATTCCAGCTTCAGCCTCTCCCGCAACACATCCTGGTCGCTGGAAGGGGGCAGTTTCAGAATCAGAGCGGACGCCGCGCCGGCGTACTCCGGATAAACGTCGATCTGCCCCTCCAGCAGCGACTGATGGAGCATCAGAGTCCCGCCCAGATTCAGCCGCCGCTCCACTCTGATTTCCAATTGCTTTTCGAGGTGCTGGGCCAGGATCTCCCCGAGAACGATCTGCTCGGTGGAGCTCTTCGAGCCAACCGTGATCGGCCGGTGCGCCCTGGAGCAGCCGGCCATCGCGCCGGCGACCATCAGGCACGCGGCGACTATCGTTCGGGTCACTTCTGCATTATAGTCGCCCGCCGCGCTATCCGGCACGCCGCGCTGCTACCATACCCCTATGGCATGGCTCAAGGCGGGGGACGACAAGTCCACCCAGTGGGTGAAGGAGCAGATCGGCATCCTGAACCAAAAGGGCTGGTATCACAGCATCCAACTGCCGGACGGGCAGGTGATCGAGGGCGTCCAGCCAATCGACCATCTGAAAGCCCGCATCGCCCGTTTTCCCATCCCCGAGGATCTCTCCGGCAAGCGTGTGCTCGACGTTGGCGCCTGGGACGGCTGGTTCAGTTTCGAGATGGAGCGGCGCGGCGCCGAAGTGATGGCCGTGGACTGCATAGACTTCGAGAAGTTCCGCATCGCCCACCAATTGCTCGGCTCGAAAGTCGATTACCGCGTGCTGGATGTCGACGAGCTGGCGCCCGCCACCTGCGGCCGCTTCGATATCGTGCTCTTCCTCGGCGTTCTCTACCACCTGCGGCATCCGCTGTTGTCCCTGGAGCGCATCTGCCAGTTGACGCGCGAGATGGCGGCGGTCGAATCCTTCGTCATCGACGACGGGCTGGAGGCCGGCCCCATCGCCATGGAATTCTACGAAACCGACGATCTGGGCGGCCAGACCGATAACTGGTACGGACCCACCACCGCCTGCCTGCTGGCGCTCTGCCGTTCCGCCGGCTTCGTCCGCGTCGAGCTGGGCGAAGTGGTGAAGCAGCGCGCCCACGTCACCTGCTATCGCCACTGGGAGCCGCCTCCGCTCCATCCCGCCTGCGCTCCGCCGGTGCTCAAGGCCGCCGCCAACAACCGCGACTGGACCAACCGCTTCCCCAAGAACAAGGATCTCTACGTCTGCTGCTTCTTCACCTCCGCGGAAACCGGCCTGACGATGAAAGACATGCGCATCGAATTGGATGGCTACGGCGTGCCCGCCCTGAGCACCGCGAAGCAGAGCAACGACGGCTGGCAGGCCAACTTCTGGCTCCCCTCCGGATTGGACCCCGGCCCCCACGAAGTCCGCCTCCGCACCGTCAACAGCCTCTATAGCAACGCCGTGCCCATCGAAGTGCTGCCCGCAGCCAACAGCCCAATTCCGTTCTGAAAGGAGACCAAATCATGCTGGAATTCGCTGATCGCGCGATTCTGATCACCGGCGCGAGCGGAGGACTGGGGCGCGCCGTCTGCCAGGCGTTCCTGGACGCGGGCGCCATCGTCGCCGGAGTATCGCGATCGGGCGCGCCGCCGGTCGCCCACGCGCGCTTCCTTCCCATCCAGGCCGATCTCACCGCGCCTGAGCAGGCCGCCGCCGCGGTCGAGCGCGCCCGCAGCCACTCCGGCCGGCTGGACGCCCTCATTCACCTGGTGGGCGGGTTCGCGGGCGGCCAGCCGATCGAAGCGACCGACAACGCCACCTGGCAGCGCATGTTGGACCTGAACCTGAACGCGGCCTTTCATGCTATGCGCGCCGTGCTGCCGGTGCTGCGCGCCGCGGGCCAGGGGCGGATCGTCGCCGTTGGATCCCGAACCGCCCTCGAGCCGACCGCCAGGCTGAGCGCGTATGGAGTATCCAAGGCCGCGCTGGTCTCCCTGGTGCGCACCTGTGCCCTCGAGCTGAAGGCTACCCGCATCACCGCCAACGCGGTTCTCCCGGGCGTCATCGACACGCCCGCCAACCGCGCCGCCGACCCGGCCGCCGATTTCTCCAAATGGGTGGCGCCCCAATCCATCGCCGGCCTCATTCTCTGGCTCGCCTCCGACGCCGCTTCCGATGTTAACGGCGTCGCGATACCCGTCTACGGAGCGGGCTAGTACTACCGGGTCATAAACAGTAGGTCTCCCAAAGTCTCTGCGGCGTGTCCAAATGGGGCCATCTGAGCCGTCAAGAGAGTTCGGCACTCGACCGACGAAGAAGC
>JBKQQG010000058.1:0-8401 GCA_052144455.1 Bryobacteraceae bacterium | reverse complement strand
GCCAGTGAGGAGACCATTCCGAAGGCCGGACCACGCCTCGCGGCCCCTCGAAGCCCGCCTCGATTGGCTTTCGCTACCTTCCCGTCCCTCAGGTCCGCTTTCCCGCGGCGCTACGCGCGGATTACGGGCGGGTGTCGCGGGTCCCCCGCACCGAACCCCACCCGCCGTTCAGAAGAGAGCGGTATCCTGAACCGAGGGATAATCCCAGCCAGACCAGGAGGTCAGGAAGTTTATGACCGAGACCGCTAGCTCGATGATGTTTTCTTCGATTGTCAATCACCCGATATTGGCAGCGCTTACGTTGCTCGTGCTGGTCACCATCTACTTGTCGTTCTACAGCATTGGCCCGACCCAGATCGGACTGGTCCGAAAAAGGTTTGGGAGAAAGCTGCCCGGCGACAACCCCGTAGCCTTCCGAGGAGAAGCCGGTTATCAGGCGGATCTTCTTATGCCTGGCGTGCGTTTCAAGTTCAAGTGGTTCTTCGCCGTGACCAAACACCCCTGGGTGCAGGTGCCGGCGGGACAGATCGGCGTGGTGATCGCGCAGGTTGGCAAGCCCACGCCCATTGGCGCCAAGTCAGCCAGATACGATCCGGCTTTCGGCAACTTCACCGACTTCCGCACATTCATCCAGAACGGCGGAGAGAAGGGCGTTCAAAGGCCGGTTCTTTCTCCTGGCACGCTGGCGCCGATTCACCCGGTCGCTTTCCTGGTCATCACCAAGCCGCAGGTTTTCGGCGTGCCAGTGTCCGACGAGTACCAGAGCCTGGCTCACGATAACCAGTTATCCTTCCGCGCCTTCGGCCTGGAGGAGTGGCAGCTCGAGGTCACGCGCATCGCACCCAAGCCGGCCGGCGAAGACGGCAGAGTCATGGATATGATCGGCGTGGTCACCGCATTGGACGGCGAGCCCTTGCCCGCTGGCGCCATTGCCAGCCGCCTCGGCGGATTCAAAGACGTTGAGGATCTCGAAAGGCAAGAGGGGGTCACCGATTTCCGGCTGATGGGGTTGATCCTGGATAGCAAGAACGATCAGCACAATAACTACCAGGATTTCCAGAGGTTCCTGGAAGCCGGCGGGAAGATCGGCCTGCAACACGACCCGCTGCTATACGGCGCTTACAACCTCAACCCGTTCCTGGTTCGCGTCGAGCAAGTACCGATGCTGGTTGTGGAACAGGGGCAAGTCGCCGTGATCAAGGCCTACGTTGGATTGCCAACACAGGACACCTCCGGCGCGGACTTCAAGTTCGGCAGCCTGGTTCGCCCCGGCCACCAGGGTATCTGGCAAGAAGCGTTGCGAACGGGAAAGTATCCGATTAATCCCCGGATTTACGACGCGAAGCTTGTTCTCACCGCCATTCTCAAGCTCGATTGGGCAAAGGATGTTACCGGAGCGCATGGGCTGGATGCCCGCCTCGAGCCCATCATCGCCAAAAGCAACGAGGGCTTCGTGTTCAGCATCGACCTGCAAGTCCTGATTCACGTTCCAGACACCAAGGCTCCGCGCGTGATTTCCATGGTCGGTTCCATGGAGAACCTGGTAAACGAGGTTCTTCAGGCCGCCGTGGGCAACCTGTTCCGCGACAAGATTGGCGGCATGGAGGCGATCACCTTCATCCAGACGCGCCAGAAAGTCCAGGAAGAGGCCTTCAAGTATATTCAGGAGAAACTCGCCGAGTACGAAATCGAGACCCGGGGGGTTTATATCCAGGATGTAATCTACCCGCAGGAGCTGGTTACCGTTCTTACTCAGCGCGAGGTCGCGCATCAGGAAGTGGAAACCTTCAAGATGCAGCGGCAGGCCCAGGACCAGCGCATCGAGACGGAGAAGGCCCGTGGCACCGCCGACATGCAAGTGGACCTCGCGAAGTCCAAGGTCGGCGTGGACATACAGACCAACCGCACCGAGGCCAGGATCAAGGAGGCCCAAGGCGAGGCCACTTACATCGAGAAGACCGGCGCCGCCAAGGGAGCCGAAGTTCGCGCCGTGGGTTTGGCCAACGCCGAGGCTTATCAGAAACAGGTCGAAGCGCTGGGCAAGGCTCCCACCGCTTTCGTGAACGCCATTAAGGCGCTGGCGGTAGGCAATGCCGCTTTCGTGCCCAGGATTCTGGTGGTTGGCGGCGGGAATAGTCAGGGGGTTCTGGAAAGCCTCGGATCGATGCTGATGGACAAGCTCGACGCGAACACCCCGGCCCCCACCGCGAGTCCGGAGGAGTAGGCGCCATATCGCACGCCCTGTTCCGCTACAATCTCTGTTATGCTGCTAGTCCTTCTCGTTCTCGCAGTAGCCGCGCCTGTTTTCGCGCAGAAGCCCTTCGATGTCGACGCCCTGCTCCAGTTGGCCCGCATCTCGGACCCGCAAGTTTCCCCCGACGGCCGCACCGTCGCTTTCACCGTCCAGACCGTGGACGTGGCGGCCAACAAAAAGCCGTCGAGCATCTATCTGATCCCGGTGGCAGGCGGCGATCCCTTCCGCATCACGCACGGCGGCACGGTGAACGAGCGCCCGCGCTGGAGCCCGGATTCCCGCGAGATCGCCTTCATCTCCGACCGCAGCGGCTCCTCCCAGGTCTGGCTCATGAACGCCGACGGGACCCACGCGCGCCAGATTACCTTCCTGTCCACCGAGGCCGGCGGCGTGCTGTTCGCGCCGGATGGCAAGAGCCTGGTCTTCACGAGCGAAGTCTATCCCGAGTGTGGCGCGGGCGACGGCTGCAACAAGCAACGGCTGGATGCGGAGAAGGATTCCAAGGTGCAGGCGCGCCTCTACACCTCGCTGCTCTACCGGCACTGGACGCGCTGGCAATCGGCGCGGCGCAGCCATCTGATGGTGGTTCGCGTGGAAGGCGGCGAGATTACGGATCTCACCCCGGGCAATCGCGATGTGCCGCCGTTTTCCCTCGGTGGCCCGGACGATTACGCCATCTCGCCGGATTCGGGCGAAGTCTGCTTCACCGCGATCTCCGACGACCAGCCGGCCTCCAGCACCAACACCGATCTGTACGTGGTCCCCATCGCGGGCGGCGAGGCCAAGAAGATCACGACGAACCCGGGCGCGGACAACTCGCCGGCCTATTCCCCGGACGGCAAGTACCTGGCCTGGCGCGCCCAGTTGCGCCCGGCTTACGAGAGCGACCGCTGGCGCCTCATGGTGCTCGAGCGCTCGACCGGCAAACTCACCGCGCTCACCGATGGCGTGGATCGCTGGGTGACCGATTTCACCTGGGCCCCCGATTCCAGCAAGCTCTTCTTCACCGTGGAGGACCGCGGCCGGCAGGTGTTGCAGATGGTTCCCGTCACCGGAGGAGGCGCGCTCACCATCGTCTCGGCCGCCAGCACGGTCGACGAAGTCCGCCTCACACCGGACGGCAAGACGCTGGTCTACACACAGCAGACCGGCTCGCGCCCCAACGAGATCTTCACCGCGCAGGGCGGTGGCTCCGAACGCCGCCTCACCCACTTCAACGACGCGCTGCTGGCGGAATGCCAGTTGCCCGCGTTGGAGGAATTCTGGGTCGAGGCCGTCGATCAAGCCCGCATCCACAGCTTCCTGATCAAACCGCCTGGATTCCAGCCGGACCATAAGTACCCGGTCCTGTTTCTGATTCACGGCGGGCCGCAGGGGGCTTGGGGCCAGAGCTGGACCTATCGCTGGAACGCCCAGGTCTTCGCCGCGGCCGGCTACGTCGTCGTCATGCCCAATCCGCGCGGCTCTACCGGATACGGCCAGAAGTTCATCGACGAGATCAACGGCGACTGGGGCGGCAAGCCCTACGACGATATTCTGGCCGTCGCCGACTACGTCGCCAAGCAGCCCTATGTGGATGCGGACAAGATGGCCGCCGCGGGCGCCTCCTACGGCGGCTACATGATCGATTGGATCCTAGGGCACACTTCCCGCTTCAAGGCGCTGGTCTCGCACGCCGGCGTCTACGATTTGCGCAGCGAGTTCGGCGAGACCGAGGAGCTATGGTTCCCGCTCTGGGAGTTCCGCGGCGCACCCTGGGACAACCCCGACCTCTACGCCAGCCTCTCGCCGAGCACCTATGCCAAGGCCTTCCACACGCCCACGCTGGTCACCGGCGGCGAATTGGATTTCCGCGTGCCCTACGGGCAGGGACTGCAACTCTTCACCGCGCTCCAGCTCCAGAAGATCCCGTCCAAGTTACTGGTGTTTCCCGACGAGGGCCACTGGATCGGCAAGCCGCAGAACACAGTCTTGTGGTACCACACCGTTCTGGACTGGGTGAACGAGTGGATCAACAAGCCGCCCGCGCCCGCACCGGCGTCCGAGCCGCAGCCGGCCCCTAAGCCGTAGATCGCTTGGCGTGTCCGGTGGCCACTTCCGTCAACCGGCCGGTCTTGACGTCGTAAACGAATCCGCGAATGGGAATCCCCAGCGGCACCCACGGATGGGCCCTCAGTTTCCGGATCTGATCGCGCACATTGTCTTCCACGTTGCTGAAGGCGTGGAAGGCAAAGGGCCCGATGCCGGTCGCGCCCGTGGCCTGGTCCAGTTTCTTGCGCAGTTCCTCGTCCCGGAACGTGAGCATCCCGCAGTCGGTGTGGTTGACGATCATGAACTGCTCGGTGCCCAGCAGGTAATGGGAAATGACGAGCGAGCGGATGGCGTCGCCGGTCGCGATGCCGCCCGCATTGCGGATGATATGCGCCTCTCCGGTCTTCAGGCCCAGCGCCTGCTCGACGGTCAGCCGCGCGTCCATGCAGGCCACAATCGCCAGCTTCCGCGCCGGCGGCATGGGCAGATTCCCCAAGCCGAACCGCGCGGCGTAGTTCTCGTTGGCATGCAATACTTCGTCGATGACACTCATGGTCAGCCTCCTCCGATTTCGCCGGGAATCCCAGTCCCGGCAGCTACCCCCATTGTAATCCCGCGCCGCCGGCCCACGCAGAAAAAACGACTACTGGCCGACTCGCTCCAACCGGAGCCATGAGTTCGGAGCGAAGAAGACGTACCACAGCACGAGGAGGACGCGAAAGCCGCGCAGACCGGACGTAACCTTAAACACAAGCAATTCGCCTTCCGCCGCGGTGAACTGAACCCGATTCGATCCGCACCAATCAATCCGCAGACGCAGCTCATGTTGACCCGGGGGAATGGAGACACGTTCTGTCTCACCATACCGAATCTTGGAAATTGTTTTCCCATCCAACACGATCTTGTAGGCTCGGAGAAATTCGCGGAACCCGTTATCTCGAACTACTTTCAGAAGAGGCGTCTTTCTCCGATGCCGCATCGTATCCCCGTCCCGGCGGCTACCGACCATTTTAATCCCGCGCCGCCGGCGTTGTAAGGCGCAGACTTGCGAGCGTCTCTTCCAAGCGGAAACGGGTCTGGAGAAGCTGCTCCGCGAAGTATAATCGTCTTTGCCCGAGATACGGACATGGCACTCCTGAAGAGCAAGTGGCAACTGATGGCATTTGTATGTTTAGGTGTCCTGGCTTTTCCGCTCGATGCCAAGACCAGGCCGAAACCCAAGGCGGAGACCGGCCCGGACGCACAGCAGCTCGCCGCGTTTCGGCAGGCCAAAACCGCCTCTCTGAACTTCGTTGTGTCCGCGTGCGGCGCGCTTTCGCCGCCGCTGGACTCGAGGCACGCTGGGCTGGTCTCGGACGTGTTCCAGCGAGCCGCCTCGTCCTACGGCCTTACTGTCGTTTCGGGGAATGCGGATGTCACGATTCAGATCGGCGGTTGCTTTGCCGGCATCTCGTGCTCTTTTATGAGAGTGGATAATCACGACGTGAGGACCAATACGATCTGCGGTTCAACGGTTGACGGCGACATCGTGCTGGCGGTGGCGGGAACACCGCCCTACAAGGTCCATTACTTCGGGAGTGCTAAGGAGCAGTTCGACCCCAGATTCAGCCAGCCCCTCCCTCACGACGATCTGCACCTCGGCTCGGCGATCGAGAGGTCGGTGGGCGCGAAACTATGGAGCCTGTTGGCGCAAATCTTCGGCTCACCGGAGGAGCGCTGTGAGGCGGGAAACGTGCCGATTTGTATCGCGCTTGGGAGCGAGTACGAGCGCGGTGGACTCCAGGAGCAGGACTCGTACAAGGCCAGTGTGCTTTATTACCGGCTGTGCAAAGAAGGGCACTCCGAGGGATGTTCCAGCCTCCTGAAGCAAAACGGGGCGGAATGCAACCGGTTTTTCGTTTCGCGGTGCTTCAGCGCCGGGGGCGCTTACGAGAACGGCATGGGCGCCATGCCGCCGGACATGCTCCTGGCCGTGAATTCCTACGCAGCGGGGTGCCGGCAGGGGATGGGAGGATTGTGCGCGGCCCTTGAGAAGCTGCGCCAGAACCTGTGCGAGCAGAACGGCTGGGCTGAGGAATGCGACTACCTGGGACAATGGTTCGCAAAAGGCGAGGGCGCGGAGAACCAAGCCAAGGCCGCGCAGTTCTATCGAAAAGCTTGCGACGGCGGTTCCGCTAGCGGATGCGCCCACCTGGGCGTCCCGGCCGGCAAGGGCGAGGGTGCGCCGCCGACCAGCAGGCACGTTGGGCCAACCTACCCGAAGGCCTGCGACGAGGGGGACATCGAAGCTTGTCCCGGCGATGGAGAGCGTTACTACTACGGCGACGGCGTAGCAAAAGACTTGGCCAAAGCCGCTCAGCTCTACAACAACGCTTGCGACGGCGGGCATGCGGCCGGCTGCTACTGGCTGGGCCTCATGCACCACTTCGGCAAAGGCCTACCGAAGGACGACGCCAAAGCCGCTCCGCTCTACCAGAAAGCCTGCGAGGGCGGGCACATCATCGGCTGCACCGCGCTGGGGTACTTGTACTTAGGGGGCGATGGAGTCCCACTGGACGAGGTCAAAGCGGCGCAGCTCTTCGAGCAGGCATGCACTCGGGACGACGCCTGGGGCTGCAACAACCTCGCATGGGCGTATGAGCGCGGGTCTGGAGTGGAGAAGGATGAGGCCACCGCCATCCGTTTCTACCAGAAGGCCTGCTACGCCGACTACGCTTACGCCTGCGACAAACTGGGGAAGCTCTACGCCAAGGGGGCAGGCACAGCGCAGGACATCAACCAGGCGATGCAGTTGTATCGGAAGGCCTGCGAGGGCGGTAACGCTCAAGGCTGCTACGATCTCGGGGCGCTATACAGCGCCGGCACGGGCGTGAAGCAGGATCGCGGCGAGGCCGCGCGGCTCTACCGCAAGGCTTGCGACGGCGGAATCGAGGCCGGCTGCGCGGCCGCCAAGAAGACGGGCGAATGAGCCGCGCCGTCGCCCCCGTTCCTACCCAAAGCTCCGAGCGCTCTTGCGCCGGGCCGAGGCCGCCGAGGCCGCGAACAGCGCTGGAGCGGCTGTTCCGGCCGGTCCAATGTAGCGCACATCTCCGTTTTGAGCAGTTACTGATAATCTCTCGATGCCATCCGACGCCTCTATTCACTCGGACTCCTGAGTGAGGAAGACGCTTCGGCGGCCAGCGCTCACTGGGTGAGATACACAATGAGGCGTGTCGGGGTCCCCGCCTATCAGGAAGGGACACGGGCAGTTTCTTCATGAGCCGGTCGGAATCCCTCGGGAATAGCAATGAGATGACCGGCTCCCATGGGACGGTTGGGGCTATACTCGACGGTGGCTAGGAAGCCAATACGGGAGTTCCGGTGAAGGATCTCGTCTCTAGCCGGGATTGAGCAAAGGTGAGCTGTGATACCGTTGCGACGGAGGACATCGTGTCAGCGCCGATATTCACCCCAGATGACGAGCCCTACCTCGGGCGCGAGCTGCTGTTCCAGTTCGATAACTTAATCTCCTCTTGTCTCGAATTGAACTCGAAATGCGCTCCGGCGTCTCATGGCCGACCGCTGTCGAGCCTCCAAGGTGCTCTATGCATATTAGCGCCCCAGACGATCACGCTGGCGCTTTCGATCCGAGAACTCATTCGCCAAGGCTACCTGTTTGCAGCGAAGGTGCTGGTCCGTCCGGTGACTGAACGGGCGGTCACCATTCTCTACCTATTCAAGAACCCTGGTGCATTGACGATTTGGGATGACGGATGGAAGCACAACAAACGTCCCAATCTTCAGTCGATGGTGGATTACCTGAACAGGGAGCTTCTGCGAGGCGCATTTCGTACCGTGAAGGGGTTCACGCACGACCTAAACAGCGCGACGCATGGCGATCCACTAAGCGCACAATGGAATGTTGTTCTTGGCGCGAGCGGCGTTCCGGTCTTTCCGGTTTCAAAGAACCTGTGTTCGCCGCAACTGGCAGATGAGATTTGCGCTGAGGTGAGGGTGTAAAAAGGACTGTGTAAGCGGCCATCGGACGAACGAGAATAGGAGATCCGATGACCATCGATTCCGCTCTTGTAGACAAGCTGCTCGCCGGCTACAAGAAGCCTGAAGACATTATTGGCG
>JBKQQG010000057.1:0-101727 GCA_052144455.1 Bryobacteraceae bacterium | reverse complement strand
GACTCGGCTGCCCTGGCCGCCGAACAGCACCAGCCCGGTGCGCCGGCCGGGATCCAGGCCCAGGCGCACGCGTTCGGCCCGGCGGTCCACCGCGACCGGCTCGTAAAAGCGCGGGTGCAGAATCATGCCAGAGGTCCGGAAGATGCGCTCGTCGGGATGGCCTAGCGCGCGCGCTTGCTCGACGGCCCGCGCCGAGCCGCAGATCAGGTACTGGGATTCCCGTTCCATCCAGAAGTGCGGAGGATAATCGGCGAAATCCGTCAGCACGGTGGCGAACGGAGTCCCGGGCAGCGCGTTCGAGACGCTTTGAGCAATCGCCCGGTTGAAGTTCGGGACAATCGAAACCACCATTTCCGGTCGGCTCGCGCGCCAGTGCCGTTCCAGCAAAGCCACCTGCCGGCTGTGAAAGAGCCGGATCAGGACGTGCATGAGCCCGGTCAGTTGCGGCGAGCCCAGCGTCCAGCCCTTCTTCAGCATCAGGTTGTAGACGTCCTGAAGCCGCAAGCCGGTGAGTTTGCGGAACACGTCGAGAGGGTCCAGCAGTTCCTGGAGGTTCACCAGGCGAACCTCCCAGGGACGTTGCTGCTGCCGGATGACGAGCTCCAGCGCCTGCGCCGCACTGCGGTGCCCGCCCCCAGCGTCGAAGAACAGAAAATCCAGCTTCATGGAAGCCGCCGGCGGCCTCGAGCGATGGGACCAGCGCCCGCGCTACTGCTTTTCGTAGACGGTCTTGAAGACCATTTCCCCTTGGGGCCCCGTGAAGTTCGAGGTCACGGTGATGGTCTTCCCGTCCTCGCTCAAGCTCCACTTATCCAGCGTGGTGACGTCGCCGTTATCGGTGCTCCCCTTGGAGTCGATCACCAGCGTCCTGCCGTCCCACTTGGCCTTGCTCTTCAGAGTGACGGGGCCGAAGTTGTTGGTGGTTTCGCTGCCGTCGGCCATCACTTTCAGGTCGAACGTCATTTCGCCCTGCTCTCCCACGAAGGTCGTGGTCATCTTGACGCTGGGTTCCTTCTGTTCGATCTTGGTGGCGATGCTGGTGGGCGCCGGCATTGGGCCAAAGTCGCTCTTGGCGAGGTTGGCCTTCCAGTTGCCGTTCAGGTCCGGCGGAGCCGCTGCCATCGCGACGGCGAAGCAGGCCAGGGTCGGCACTGCCAGAAGCTTGAACATGTGTCGTGGCATGGGATGTTCCTTTCTCCTCTATCCTACCGGACCAGCCGTCCGCTAGATCTCACTGTTTATCCTGAACCACCTTGACCGTGAAGTCCCCGCGCGGGCCGGAGATGCTCCGGACTACCGTGAGCGTCTTTCCGTCCTCGCTCAAACTCCATTGATCCTTGATCACCAGTTCGCCGTTGTCCGTGCTCGCCTTGGAATCTACCAGCAGCGTGGCGCCCTCCCACTTGGCCTTGGTCGTCAGGGTCAGGGGGCCAATCTGGTTGGTGCTCTGGGCGCCGTCCGTCGAAATCTTCATCTCGAAGGTGCGTTCCCCCTCTTCGCGGACCTCCGTGCCAATCAGTTTCAGGCGGGGGTCCTGGTGCTCGATCTTGGATGACGCGCGGATGGGCGCGGGCCCCGGGCCGAAGTCGCTCTTGGCGGCGTTCATCTTCCAATCGCCGCTGAAGTTGGGCGGGGCCGCGGCCAGCGCAACGGCCAGCGAAGTTAGGATCGGCATGGCCAGCAGGTTGATCGCGAAACGGTGCATTTGGCATTCCTTTCTGTGTCGTGCCTCGGTCGGCGAAGCATGAAGTACCCATGGTAGCGGATGGTGAGGCGGAAATGGCGCCGTATGGCCCGAACCGGCTGGGGCGTCCGCCTCCTCCATCTTCGCGATCCGTCCGGCGGCATTCGAGCATTTGCTCTTCCCGGATTAAGTTCGAGCCTTTAGCGCGTTGGGTACGCGGAGCGTAACATGGACATGGGACAGGCGATAGACCAAGAAAGCGAATGGAACCGCCACGATCAAGTCTATCCAATAATGCTCGCCCTGGCCTAAAGTGGCCAGTCCGGTCAAGACCAGAAAGATAAGTGCGGCAATCCTTACGGGACTGCGGCAAGTGCTCGAAAACCAGTAGATTAGGAGTGCCCAAGTCAAATGGCCCGAGGGCATGCAATTAAGCGGTTCCTTGGTAAACACAACGGCAGGAGCTGTGTGAGGCTCGGCATACGGCCAATTGGGGAATATGTACTTAGGTCCAGCGGCGGGACAAGCATGATACGTGAAATACAGAAGAATCCCCGTAATAATCATGGACCTCCACAAGCAGGAGCGATCCCGCTTGCTCGGCAGGCACAAGTAAAGCGCTGCGAATGCCAGAGGAAGCCCCCAATATGCCACATTGCAGAAGCCGGCTAGTGCGGGGGACTCAAGAAAAAGCTTGCCTACAAACCATCCGAGACCGAGCTTCTGGTCGATCGCCAGCAAGTACATGTCATAACTCGGGCGAAGGACGCCGTGTGTATTACTTGCATAGGAAAGGATGGTAGCGGCAAGCAGCAGGAAGTCTATCGCGGGAGTTCCTTGGACATCGTATCCCAGATACCGGGCCGCGCCTAGCAGGAGCGCTCCTATGGCGGCATAGATCACGAAAGGACTGCCAATATAGCGAGCCGCCAGTAGGGCGGCGCAGAAGACGATAAGAAGCCGTAAGAGCGATTTCATGCCAATAACGCGTTTCTGAAGCGGAATAACGAGACTCTTGCCATCTGCCGTGGCGGCCGCACACGCGGCCTTGGCAACCATCCCGGTACATGATTCGCCGTCTATACCTTAGCATAGGCAATGGGCGAAGCTCTACACTTGCGCAAGAGCTGCCGTCTTCTGCTGGATCGCGGCCCGGCTTGGGATGGCGGCATCGGCTTCGGTTAGGGACGTCGTCCTCGCGAGACCGGTGTCGAAGGCCTGGGACCGCCGGTTGTGGCTGCGCGCCGCACACCGTTCCTTTCACACCTCCATGCCGGAGGGGCCGCGCACGCACTATTCTGTAGGAGGGCGGCATGTCGCCCCGCGGAACGCTCATGATCCTGCGAAGCTCGCTGCTGTTCCTCTCCCGTCGCAAGGCCCTCCGCCGCTGGATGGAGACCTCGGCCCTGGTCCGTCCGCTCACCGCGCGCTTCATTGCCGGCCAGACGCTCGAAGAGGCGCTCGATGTGTGCCTCCGCCTCGAGCGCGACGGCGTCATGATCATGCTCGACCGGTTGGGCGAGAACGTCGCCTCTCTCGAAGAGGCGGAGGCCTCTCGCGACGGATACCTGCACGCTTTGCGGCGGCTTGCCGGTCTCGGTCTCGCGGGCTGCGTCTCCATCAAGCTCACGCAGTTCGGGATGGACCTCTCCGAGGAGGCCTGTTGGAAGAACGCACGCCGCCTGGCGGAGGAAGCCCGCAGCCTGGGCAAGACGGTCGAGATCGACATGGAGTCGAGCGATTATGTCGATCGCACACTGCGGTTGGCGGTCGATCTGCACGAGTCCTGCGGAAACGTCCGCGCGGTCGTTCAGGCCTACCTCCGCCGGAGCTGCGAAGATATCGAGCGGTTGTGCGAGAAGCGCGTCCCGGTGCGGCTCTGCAAGGGAGCCTACCGTGAGCCGGCCCCGGTGGCCTTTCGGCGCAAGAGCGAGGTGGACCGGAACTACGTGCGGCTGATGCGGATTCTGCTCCAGCGCGGAGCCTATCCGGCGTTGGCCACGCACGACGAGCGCATTATCGGCGAGGCGCAACGCCTGGCTGCCGATGCGGGCATCGGGCCGCAGGGCTTCGAGTTCCAAATGCTGTACGGCATCCGGCGCGATCTCGAGCGCCGCTTTGTGGAACAGGGCTACCGCCTGCGCCTCTACGTGCCCTACGGCCAGGCCTGGTATCCCTACTTCATGCGCCGCCTGGCCGAGCGGCCCGCCAATCTCCTGTTCCTGGCCCGAAACCTGGTGCGCGGTTAGCCCCGGCTGCGGCGCCGTCGTCCGACGCAGGAGATGCCCATGGATACGAGGCGCGCGAAGGATGGCGAACCGAGGCGTACCTTACGGTACGTCGAGGGAGCCGGCCGAGCGCAACGAAGTAGACATGGGTATATCGTGCGTCGCTAATGCACTGTGACCGAGACCGGCGGGCTGCACACCTTCTTCCCGCTGGTCGGATCCAGGCCGCACAGGACCAGATCCGCCGTCATCGGCACGAAGCTCGACGGAATCTGGAGGTTCACCTGCTCGACCCCGATCAGCCCCGGCGCGGGACCGGCGTACTGCAGCGGGCCGGCATCGCTGCCGCGCAAGTTGGCGCTGATGGAGCTTCCTTCCGAGGGCAGGCCGGTCGCATAAACCGCGATCACGCTGCCGATCTTGGCCGGATTGGTGACGCTGTTCAAGGTCATGTCCTGGTTCAGGACGCCGGTGGGGAAAATGCCCGGGTTGAGCGGCGTCAAGGCCAGCGTGAACGGGGCGGTAAGGGTCCCGTCTACGCTCACCACGACCTGCGTGCTGGATTGCGATCCGAGCTCGGGTGGCACCTGAAGGTTGATCTGTACGTCGCTGAGGTAAAGGAGCTTGGCCTGTATCCCGTCGAAGGTTACCAGAACCGTGGTCCCGGATAGTCTGGCGCCTGTCAGCATGGCCAGCGATCCAGGAGCCTGGGCTCCGGATGCGTAAGTGGCGGCGTTGTCGATGCCGTAAATCCGCGGTCCGGTTATCGGTACGGTGATCGTCAACGTCACGGGCAGCGTTTGCGATCCGGCATACGGCCCGGCATCGAAGGTCAGGGTGGCTTGGTACACGCCCGGGACCAGATTCCCCGGCAAGACCGTCAGTCCCACGTTCCCGGTCGTCCCCACGTTCACCGAGAGCCAATCCGCACCGCTTTGGTAGCCGACGTTCACCGTAAAGTCGAGTGCCCCGCCGCCGGAGTTGCTCACCATGATCGAAGTTCCCTGGTTGGGCGAACCGGCTTCCGCGGTGAATTGGAGCGCGGGAGAGTTCACCACCAGCGTGGGGAACGATCCGCAGTCGCTGTGAAGCGCGCAATCCGCGGGCGGCGCCGCGGAGATGAAGCGCGGTACGGGGTCGGTCTGGGTTGCCTGCGCCACGGTGGAAAGTGGGCCGAAAGTGACCGTCTCGTCGCCTAGCGGGCCGTAGTTACTGGTGGGCGCCAGTCCCACGAAGGTAGGGATCTCCGCGCTTTCATGGGCGGCGGCGAGCAGATTCGAGTCGACCACCTCATAGACCACTTCCGCCCCGCCGTTGACCAGCGGAACTGCCGTGGCGCTATCGAAGGAGACGGTGCCCGACCCGGGAGCGCCGGGAGTGTAGACCGGAGCGCCGCCGGCGCCGTTGGAATCGGCCCCGGCCACCCGGGCCAGAAGCAGCGAGCCCGAACCGCCCGGCGTGTAGGAGCCTCCCGAGGCGGCCAGCTCCAAGTCGCCCCCCGAGGTGGGCGCCGTGGCGTCCGAGCCGGCCACCACGTCGGGCACGAAGAGCTGCGCATCGGCTCGAAAACCCGTGTAGTGCACGATGACGCGCACGCCGGAGTCGTCCCCCACGCCCCGTGGCGCGAAGGCGCCGCCGAATCCGCTCGTCACGCGCATGGTAGTCGACTTGGCGCCCGTGGCGATCAGGTTGGACATCGTGATCGTCGCCGGCAGTGGCGAGCCATCGCAGGCGGAGATGATGGCGGAGACGTAGTCGGCGGCCATCCCGCGGCCGGGTACGCCGACAATGACCTGGCTCTGCAGAAGTGAGAGCTGGTTCCCGCCGGTGGCCAAGGTAGCCATGATAGGGCTGGAATTGGTCAATCCCAGTTGGGCTACCGCGCCTCGCAGGTTCGTGATGGTGAAGGAAACGGCGCCCGAGGCGGGCAGCGTCACGCTGATTCCGTCGAATCCGATCCCCGACCCGATCAGGCTCGCCACCACGCCGGTGGAGATGGGGCCGGACCCGGTATCCGCGGTCAGGATCGCATCCACAACGCCGCTCGCAGAAACGTGGTTGGTGATGGGCGCCGAGAGAAACACGTACAGCGACTCGTTGACCACCAGGCCGGGCGTTCCACCGCCGCAAGTCAGCGTGATATCGCCCATCCGCTCGGCCAGGCCCTCGGCGCGAACCTGCTGCGGAGCGCCGGCAAGCGAGCAAACCAGAAACGAGCTGGCCGCACTGGCAGCCAAAGCGGACGACAGGAGGAAGACTCCAAGGAACCGGCCAATTCCAGACATGGCGCACCTCGCAATACGATCCCACACTCCCACCGCCGGCGAGGGAGGAACTTGAGCTCAGCACAGGGTACGCGGGACGACGCCAGCGGGACGCGGGAGGCAGCTTCATTATCGCACCCGGCCATCTCCCAATCAAGGAAAAAGCGAGCCGCGACCGAGAGTGAGCCGGCACGCTACAATCTCTAACAAGGCTTTCATGCGCATACTGAGACTGCTTTCCGGGCCGCTGCTCGTCGGGGTTGCGGCCATCGTCTTGCTCGCCGGCGGGTCCGCCGGCAACGAAGAACTGTTGTGGCGGCATCGGAATCTGGGCAAGGCGCTGTACGAGACGCCGACCACGGTGGCGCAGTCGGTTGTCGAGCTTAAGAAGGCGCTGGATTTGGCGCCGGATTCGTTCCGCGACCGGCTCAACTACGGCCTGGCGCTGCTGCGATCCGGCGACAACAAGGCCGCCATCCTCGAGCTCGAGAAGGCCCAGAAACAGAATCCCAGCCTGCCGCACACCTGGTTCAACCTGGGCATCGCCTACAAACGGGAGGGGCGCTACCCGGAGGCCATCCGCGAGTTCGAGCGCATGACGCAACTGGATCCCGGCGAGCCCGTCTCCCACTACAACCTCGGCCTGCTCTACAACCTCACCGACCGGGCCCCGGAGGCGCTTCAGCAGTTCGAGATCGCGGCCAAGCTGGGCGTGAACCTGGTGGCCCCGCGCTTCCAGATCTACAACGCCTACCGCTTGGCCGGCAAAGACCAGGAGGCGGCCAAGGCCCTGGCGGTCTTCATGGACGCTAAGCGGCGCCAGAAGGAGGCCGACGACACCGAGGATATGGAGTGGTCCTTCTACGCCGAACTCTACGACCCGATCCAGGCGCTGCCAGCTCCCCAGACCGGCCCGCCGGCGGAATTGGAGTTTCAGGACCGCCAACTCTCCGGCACGCTGGATCCGAAAACCGTCGGCCTGCTGGTGATTGATTCCACGGGCGATGGCGGCGCCGATCTGCTGGCATGGTCGCGCAACGGGATACTCCTGTACCGCAAGGGCAGGGAACTGCTCGCCAACTCCGGCCTCCAGGACATCCGGGGCGTCATCTCGGTAGCGGCCGGCGATTTCGACAACGACGGGCTGACCGACCTGTGCGTGCTCACGGAAACCGGAGCCGCTCTTTATCGCAACGTGAAGGGCCGGTTCGAGAAGAAGGATGCCGGCCTCCCGGCGGGGAGGTTCGAGGCGGCAGTATGGCTGGACTTCGACCACGACTACGACCTCGACCTGTTCCTCCTTGGCGCGAAATCCGTGCTGCTGCGCAATGAAGAGGGCGTGCTGCGGGACTATACGGCGCACTTCCCGTTCGCCGCCGGCCACGCCATCGCGGCTCTCCCGTTCCGGGTGGTTCCCGACAGCAAGGGCATCGATCTAGCGGTCGCCTATGCCGACCATGCGGGGGTACTCTACAGCGACCAGATGCGCGGCGTCTTCACCGCCGCTCCCTTGGATGCGCTGCCCGCGGGCGCGACTTCTCTGCGCGCCGAAGATGTCGACAACGATAGTTGGGTCGACCTGGCCTTCAACTCCCCCGGCGGGATCGGCCTGGCCCTCAACCGCGGCGGCAAGTTCCAGGCCGCCAAGCTCGGCGCATCCGGCGCTCTCGAGTTCGCCGACCTCGAGAACCGCGGCCTCTCGGACCTGATCGCGGGGAACAGTGTTTTCCGCAACCAGGGGCTGGGAAAGCTGGCGGCTACGCAGACCCCCGCCGGATTCCCCGCCGCGCTAGCCTGGGTCACCGCGGATTTCGACGAGGATGGCCGCGTGGACCTGGCCGCGGTCGCCCCCGACGGCGGCCTGCACGTCCTGCTGAACCAGACCGAAACCCACAACCAGTGGCTCCGAGTTGGCCTCAGCGGCCTGAAGAATCTCAAGGGCGGCGCGGGCGCCGAGGTCGAGCTCAAGGCCGGCCGGCACTACCAGAAGAAGATCTATCAGGGCGTGCCGCTGCTCTTCGGCCTGGGCGCGGACACAGAGGCCGACACCGTGCGCATCAGTTGGCCCAACGGGATGATCCAGAACCAGCCCAACGAGAAGGCGGAGCGCGCGGTGGTCTTCAAGGAGGCGCCGCGGATGTCGGGTTCCTGCCCCATGGTGTTCGCCTGGAATGGGCGCGAGTTCCAGTTCATCAGCGACGTGCTGGGCGTGGCGCCCCTGGGGGCCAGCTCCGGCGATGGCAGCTATTTCCCGGTCGATAGCCACGAGTATCTGCACCTCCCCGGGGGTTTGCTCGCCCCGCGCGACGGCCGCTACGAGATTCGCATTACCGAGGAATTGCACGAAGTCTCCTACATCGACCAGGTGCGGCTGATCGCCCTGGATCACCCGGAAGACCTCGAGATCTTCACCAACGACAAGTTCAAGTCGCCGCCCTTCCCGGAGTTCCGCCTGTTCGGCGTGCGCCACCGCATCTATCCGCGGGCCGCGCGCGACAGCCACGGACGCGACGTGCTGGATAAAGTGCTGCGCCGCGATCGCGTCTACGCCGCCGGATTCGCCCACGACTTCGCCGGCCGGGCCGAGATGCATTGGCTGGACCTGGATTTCGGTCCCCAAACGGCCCGCGACAACCGCGCCGTGCTGATTCTGAACGGTTGGATCGACTGGGCCGACGGCAGCACCTTCATGGCCGCCGCGCAGGGCAATCCCGCCGGACTGGTTATGCCCTACCTTCAGGTGAAGAATGCAGCGGGCCAGTGGCGCACCGTGATCGAAGATATGGGCGTGCCTTCGGGCGGTCCCAAGACCATCGCCGTGGATCTGACCGGCAAGTTTCTCTCCGCCTCCCGCGAGGTCCGCATCGTCACCAACACCTGCGTCTACTGGGACCAGGCCTTTCTCAGCGAGGATGCGGCCGCGCCGCCGGTCCGCATGACCGCCCTCGATGCGGATCTGGCCAGCTTGGACCTGCGCGGCTTCTCCCGCGTTTTGCTGGACCAGCGGCGCGAGCAGCCGGAAGCCTACCAGTATGCGGATTGGAAACCGGAGGCCATGTGGAATCCCGTCCCGGGCATCTATACCCGCTACGGCGACGTGCGCGAGCTGGTGCGCTCCGCCGACGACCGCTTCGTCATCATGGGTTCGGGCGACGAGCTGCGCCTTCAGTTCAACGCGGGCGGTCTCGCGGCCCCGGCCCCCGGTTGGAAGCGCGATTTCCTGCTCCTGGTGGACGGCTGGTCGAAAGACAACGACGCCAACACGGCGTTCTCCGATTCCGTCGAGCCGCTGCCTTTCCACGCCATGAGCCAATATCCCTATCCGCCCTCCGAGCGCTTCCCCGACGACCCCGCCCACCGCGCCTGGCGCGAGAAGTACAACACGCGCCGCGCCATCCAGCTCATGCCCAAGCTGGCCAGGAATGGACGATGACGCAATCGCAAAAGGCGGAGCGGTTCCTGGCCCTGCACCACGGCCCCGCGCCGCTGGTTCTGCCAAATGCCTGGGATGCGGCCAGCGCCCGTATTATCGAGGATCTCGGGTTTCCCGCCATCGCCACCACCAGCGCCGGGATCGCAAACTCGCTGGGCTATCCCGACGGCCAGCGTATCTCCCGCGATGAGATGCTGGCGGCGATCGGACGGATCGTGGCCGCCGTGCGCGTTCCAGTGAGCGCCGATATCGAGGCGGGCTACGGAGAGACGCCCGAGGCGGTCGCGGATACGATTCGGGCGGTGTTGGCGGCGGGCGCGATCGGCGTCAACCTCGAGGATGGCTTGACCGACATCCATCTGCACGAGGAACGCATACGAGCCGCACGCGAGGCCGCCCGTGCCGCGGGCATTCCCCTGGTGCTGAACGCGCGCACCGATGTCTACCTCCGTCCTGGCGGCGACGAGAACGCTCGCTTCGAGGATGCCGTCCGCAGGTCGAACGCGTACCTGCTGGCCGGCGCGGACTGCGCCTTCCCGGTTGGCGCAAGCGGCGCGCCGCTCATCTCGGCGCTGGTGGCAGCCATCCGGGGTCCGGTAAACGTCCTGGCGGGTCCGGGCGCGCCTTCCATCCCTGAACTTCAGAGTCTCGGTGTCGCGCGCGTGAGTTTCGGGGCCTTTCTGGCGCGCGCCGCCATGGGCCTCACTCGGCGCATCGCCCGCGAACTGCTGCACTCCGGCGCCTACTCGAGCTTCCCGGAAGATACCATCCCTTCCGCGGAGGCGAATCGTCTCTTCGAACGGACCCAGGAGTAGGCGTGGCGGTCGGCACAAATTAAAAGCCCCAGGCTGGGAACCTGGGGCTTCACTCAGAGGGGCTGGCGACGGCTGGGTCCGTCGCCGGGGATGCTATGTAATAGCTAAGTCGAGTTTACACCCATCCGAATCGGTTGTCTCATTTATTAGAAAAAATTAATTAGATTGTGCCTGATACCTGCGTTCTGACCCGTCCAGGCTGCTACGGATGCGGCCCCGGCTGCGGCGCCAGCTTCCGGGCGCGCTCGTAGTCGGCTAGAAGTTGGCGCGTGATTTTGTCCGCCACGTCGGCGCTGGCGCCGCGGAACCTGCCGCCCAGGCTCTCCTGGGTGGTGGACCAGATCACATCGCCGTCTTTGTTCACCAGCCGGACCGCGGCCGTAGCTTCGTGTTTGCGCTCCACTATGCGCGCGTCGTCGTGCTCTCCGATGCTGGCGCCCGCATGCGAGCCCCGGCTGTTGTTGGAAGTGGCTCCCGTGCCCATCGAAGTCGAGGCGTTGATGCCTTCGCTCGAGGAAAAGGTATCGGTGAAGACCAGGTCTTCGGCCGAGCCGCGCAGTGTGGCGTCGGCTCGCTCGGCGGTTTCCGTGATCACGAACAGCCTGGCCCCGTGCAAGCTGCTGATGATCATATCGCGGATCTCCGCCGCGGTCTCCCCGCCGCCGAGCCGATCCACGTACACCCGGCGCACGGAGAGCAACTGCCCCATGTCCTGGCGTTCCAGCGTGGCGGGCGCCTCACCGGCTTTGGGCGCCATCGCGCCATCCGAGAGCGCCAGCGCCGCCAGGACGCCGATCATCCACATACCTCAGCCTTTGCCCGCTTTGCGGGCCTCTGTATCCTGGTATTCGATTTTGCGGCCCGTCTTGGCCTCCAGGCCCACCAGAACCTCTCTGACGTGCCCCTTGTCCACTTGCAGCACCATGGCCTGTGGCCGTCCGTCGTCGTCCGCGTAACTCAGGGTTACGAAGTGCTTCCGGCTCTTGCTCAGCAGAAACACGGGAGAGATGATGACCGCCATGGCGTAACGGCGGCTGACCTGCTGCCCGTACTCGATCGCGTTGATGCGTTCGTAGGGGATTCGGAAATCCGCCTTCTTGGTCTTAAATTCCAGATACCCGTCGTGCGTCAGGTCGATCACGCCGCCCGTCGAAGCCGGCTTGGAGACGGTTCCGCCGACAAAGTTCGCGGGTGTGCCATTGTCGGCCGCGAAGGCCGCCGCCACCCAGACGAACAACACGATAAGCCAGACCCGCGCCAGGAGGAACATCTCAACAACTAGGTGCCCGCCGCGGGATGGGTTTCTCAGACAATCTGCGCCGCAGCGAGCGGCGCGCCGGCCGTCACGCCTTTCACCGGCGTCCCGGCCGCCGCGTCCGGGCGGTCGGGCGGTTATTTCATGCGACAATACTGGATGGTGGCGGTTCGGATACAGGTTTCCCGGCGGTCCTCCTGGGTGCGAGTTCTCCTGCATCCGGTGGGCAGGATCGTGGTGGGCGCGATTCTCGTGCTAATGCTCGCGGCGATGGGCATTTTCACGTTCTATTACGTCAGGTATTCCCGCCTCATCGACAAGAAGCTGAAAGCCGGCCCCTTCCAGAGCACCTCCATGGTGTTTGCCGCGCCGCAGGCGGTCGCGGTGGGCGACGATCTCGCTCCCGCCGAGATCGTCGCCCAGTTGCGGAGCAGCGGCTACAGCGACTCCAGCGGCAACCGCATGGGCTGGTATCAACTCCGCCCGGACGGCGCCCTGGCGATTTTCCCGGGGGCGGATTCCTACTTCGACGACGAAGCCGGAGTCATCAAGTTCAGCCACGGCCGGGTCTCGCAAATCATCTCGCTGCGGGACAACACCGACCGCATACAGTACCTGCTGGAGCCGGACCTCATCACCAACCTCTCGGATAGCAATCGGGAGAAGCGCCGCCTGGTGAAGTTCGCCGACATTCCCAGGGTGCTGGTCGACGCGGTGATTTCCGCCGAGGACAAACGCTTCTTCCAACACGCCGGCTTCGATCCGCTGCGCGTGATCAAGGTCGCCTACCTGGACCTCAAGGAAGGCCGCATCGCGGCGGGCGCCTCCACGCTGAGCATGCAGGTGGCCGGCATGTTCTGGCTCGACCGGCGCGAGCGGACCTGGAAGCGCAAGGCCGCCGAGGTGCTTATCACCCTGCATCTCGAGCAGAAGCTCTCCAAGGAGGAGCTGTTCGAGTTTTACGCCAACCAGGTGCCGTTGGGCCGGCGGGGCAGTTTCGCGATCAACGGCTTCGGCGAAGCGGCTCGCGCCTATTTCGGAAAGGACATCCAACAGTTGACGCTGGGCGAGGCGGCCTTGCTGGCGGGATTGATCCAGCAGCCCAGCTATCGCAACCCCTACCGGCATCCCGATCGCGCGCGTGAACGCCGCAACGTGGTGCTCCAGATGATGCGCGAAAACGGCTTCATCGCCGAGCAGCAGTACCGGCTGGCGGCGGACGAGCCGATCAAGCTGACCGCGGCCGAGATGGAGTCCACCGAGGCGCCTTATTTCGTCGATCTGGTGAACGACGAGTTGCAGAGCGAGTTTGGGGACTACGATTTTCAGGCCAGCACGTACCGCGTCTACACCACCGTCGACTTGAACCTCCAGCGCGCGGCCTCCGACGCGGTGCGCATGGGGATGCAGGAGGTGGACAAGCAGCTCAGCCACCGGCGCTGGCCCAAGGGGGAGAAGCCGCCCGAGGCCCAGTGCGCGCTGGTCGCGTTGGATCCCGAAACCGGCGCGGTCAAGGCCCTGATCGGGGGACGCGATTACGGCGCCAGCCAGTTGAACCGCACCCTGGCCAAGCGCCAGCCTGGTTCCTCCTTCAAGCCTTTCGTCTACGCTACGGCGTTGAGTACCGCCCTGGAAGGGGGCGCCCAGGTCATCACCCCGGCCACCGTGATTGTGGATGAACCGACCACCTTCTGGTTCGACGGCAAGCCCTATTCGCCCACCAATTTTAAGGACGAGTTCCATGGCCAGGTGACCGTCCGGGAAGCGCTCGCGCATTCCATGAACATTCCCGCCGTGAAGCTCGCGGAGATGGTGGGTTACGACGCCGTCGAAAGCCTGGCCAAGCGGGCTGGAATGAACCTCAGTATCCGGCCCACTCCAGCCATCGCCCTGGGCGCCTATGAGGTTACCCCCATCGAAGTGGCCGGCGCCTACACCATCTTCGTGGATCAAGGCCAGTTCGTGAAGCCCAGTTGGGTGACGCTGATCCGCGACCGCCAGGGCAACGTGCTGTATTCCCACACGCCCGAGCGCAGCCAGGTGCTGGATCCTCGCGTGGCCTATCTCATGGTGAATCTGATGCAGGAAGTGCTGCGCACCGGCACCGGGGCTAACGTCCGATCGCGGGGCTTCCTGTTGCCCGCCGCCGGTAAGACCGGAACCTCCGATCATGATGGCTGGTTCGTGGGGTTCACCTCCAAGCTCATTTGCGCGGTCTGGGTGGGGTTTGACGACAATCGCCCACTGGACCTCGAGGGCGCGAAGTCCGCGCTGCCCGTCTGGACCGAGTTCATGAAGCGCGCTCATCAGTACCGGGAGTACCGCAACGTAAGCGATTTCCAGGCGCCTGACGGGATCGTCAGCGTGGAGGTGGACTCGGCCACCGGCCAACTGGCCACCGCCAGTTGCCCTGCCACCCGAACCGAGGTTTTCATTTCCGGCTCCCAGCCGGTCGAGATCTGCCAACTGCACGGCCGCGGCGGTGGCACGCGCGTCGCGAACTGGGAGAGCCCCGCCACCCTCCAGCCGCCCCCGCCCGTCAGTGCTCCTTCCAGAGCGGCCAGGGCGCCGGGCGGGCCGCGCGCCGCGGTACAACCGCCCCCGCCTCAGAACCCCGCCCCGCAGCCCGCCCAAAAGGAAGCGGAGAAGAAGAAAGGGCTGTTTGGCCGCATCCTGGGTGTGTTTAAATGAGCATGTAGCATGTGGCGCAAGCCACCGGCAGCGTTCCCGATTCAGGAGGCCAACCATGGGTTCAAAGCGGTTTCTCCTCATCCCTCTTGCCGCTTTCCTTTTCCTTCCAACGCTCACGGCGCAATCGGCTCCCCAGGCTCCTAACCCCGCCGAGCCAGTCCCAGTCCGGACGACTCCGCAGCCGGAGAAACCGCCCCCACAGCTCTCCCCGGAAGATCGGGGCGACCTCTACATGGTGTACAAGTCCTACCGCGAAGCGATCGAGCGGTACAAAGCAGCCCCTCAAACCGCCGTCACGATGAACAAGATCGGTGTCGCCTACCACCAGATGTCCGATCTGCCCACCGCCAGGAAGTATTACCAGCGCGCCATCAGGTTGAATCCGAAGTTCTCCGATGCGGTGAATAACCTGGGCACCATCTACTATGCGTACAAGGACTACGGGAGAGCTGTGGCGCAGTACAGGAAGGCCATCCGGCTAAGTCCCGATACCGCTTCCTTCTACAGCAACCTGGGCACCGCCTACTTCTCGCGCAAGCTCTACAAGGAGGCCTCCGAGGCTTACCAGAAGGCCGTCTCGCTCGACAAGGACGTCTTCGAGCGTCACGGCCCGGGCGGCCAGGTGATGCAGGAAAGCACCGTCGAGGAGCATGCCAAGTTCCACTACTACCTGGCGAAAACCTTCGCCCAGGCGGGAGATGCCACACGCGCGATCCAGTATATCCGTAAGTCCATCGAGGAGGGCTTCAAGGACCGCCAGAAGTTCCTCGATGAGCCCGAGTTCGCGGCCTTGCAGGATCTGCCCGAGTTCAAGGAAGTGATGGCGATGGAACCCCGTGTTCTTTAGATCCCGGCTCCTGTCCGCCTGTCTGCTACTCCTCTGTGCGCTGCTCTGCGCGTGCTCGCGGGACCACTCCGCCGCGCGCAAGCTGGCCGTGCTCCCCTTCGAGAATCTGTCGGCCGCCCGCGATCTCGACTGGGTGGGATTGGCCATCGCCGAAGTGGTGACCGCGCAGCTCACGGGGACTCCGGACATCGATCCGCTCGTGGCGCCGACCCAGCGAGAGGCGGACGCCTCAGGATCGACCGGCATCCTTCGCGGGTACTACTCGATGGTGGGGGGACAGTTGCGCGTCCGGGCGGTGCTTGAAGACACGGCGACCCGGCGCTCTGCCGCCAGCGCCTCGGCGGTTGGGTCGCCGGATGGCGTCCTGGCCCTGGCCGGCGCCGTCGCCCGCCAGTTCGATTCCCGTGCTCGCCCGTACAGCACCGCCAACCAGGCGGCCTTGCAGGCGTACGTCGAGGCGTCGTTTGAGCGCGCCATCGCCGCCGATCCCGGTTTTGGCGCTGCCTACGTGGCCTGGGCGCAGCAGCTGATCTCGCGCGGCGAGCGCGATCGGGCGCGCCGTGTCGTCGAGGACGGCCGCGCGCTGGGGACGCGGATTCAGGAAGTCGAGCGAACGCGGCTCGAAGTGCTCTCTGCCGAACTCGACGGCAACCGGGCCGGCCAGCGGCGTGCCCTAGCCATCCTGGCGCGCGCCACTCCGGCCGATGCCGCCGTCTTCCAGAAGCTAGGCGCGATGGCTCTGGCCGCGCGCGCCTACCAGCCCGCCGTCCAGTGGTACGAGAAGGCGCTGGAGCGCGAACCCGCCAACGTCGCTTTCCTCAATGAGGCCGGCTACGCACAAGCCTATGCGCGCGACCTGGAAGCGGCCGTCAAAACCCTCTCCCGCTACCGCGACCTGCGGCCACGGGAGGCCAACCCGCTCGATTCCCTCGGCGACGTGAACTTGCTCCTCGGTCAGTTCCCCCGCGCCGGGAAGTATTACCTGGAAGCCTACGCCCGGGAGCCGTCGTTCTTGATGGGCGGGGAAATGTACAAGGCGGCCTGGGCGCAACTCCTGGCCGGCGACTTGAAAGGCGCCGGCGAGTCTTTCGCCAAGTTCCTCCAGGCCCGCCAGGGATTTCGCGACCCACTGGTCCCCTTCCGCCAGGCCCAATGGGAATACCTGACCGGCCGCCGTTCGCAAGCCATCGCCCGGCTGGATCGGTTGGCCCAAGACCCGCACCCGGCGCTGGCCTCGCTCGCCGCCGCGCAGTTGTCCCTCTGGATGCTCGAGACCGGCAATCCGGCGCGGGCACACCAGTATGCGCTCCGAACCGCGCCGGCGAACTCGTTCTCGACCCTCTCCCGTTTCCTGACCGAGCCCCCGGCGTCGGCTTCCGATTGGTCCGCCCGCGCCGAGCGCGCCTTCCCCGAGCCGTCCGAAGCCTGGCTGAGACAATACGCGCTGGCCGCCGCGCTGCTGCTCTCCAAGAGTTTCCCGGAGGCGACTGTCCAGTTAACGAAGCTGTCCGGCGAGACGCCGCCGGGCTCACAGGATCCCGTGGATACTCTTCTCGCTTGGGCGCTCGTCGAAACCGGCAGCTTCAAGCCGGCGGAGGATCTCCTGGTCCTGACCCCTCTCCCGGATCCTCTTCACGAGAATCCCTTGCTGAGCCTGAGTTTCCCGCGCCTCCTCTTCTTGCGAGCCGTCGTGCAGGAAAAGCTGGGCCGCCGCGACCAGGCCCGGGCCAACTACCAGTTGTTCCTTCAGCTCTCGGGCGACCTGCCCATAATCTTCGGCGAGGAGCGCCGCGCCCGCGAAGCGCTAGCCTCTGCCCGCTAGCCGGTCGTATTCGTGCAGGTCGTTGATGGTCCCCAGCGACGTGTTATAGAGGCTCTCCAGTCCCAGCGCTTCCCGCAGATCCTCTTCGAACTCATGCAGCGCCTGGAGTTGCTGAGCTTGCGCCGGAACCTCCCGCCCGCCTGCCCGCCAGAACTTCTGGTAACCCTCGTCGATCAGCGCCGCAATCTCTCCGCCCACCAGCCAGCCCGCCCGCTCGATGCGCAGCGCCGCCTCCAGCATGGCCCCGCACCCATCCCGGATCGCCATGACCTGGCCACCCGGCCGAGCCGGCGTTTCGAAACCCGCCGCGCGCAGAGCCTCCATCCGCTCCTCGAAGCTCGCCGCTTTGGGCTGCCGTTTTCGCCAGAACATCTCTTCCATTATCGGATGACGAACACCGTGGCGGCCACCACGAACCCGATCGCGCCCCCCGCCATCCCGCTCCACCAGAACGCGCGCCGCTGCGTCAGCACCGCCAGCGACGAAAACACGATGGCCATTTCCAGGAAGATCTCTCCCAGGTGCAACCGCAGCGCCCGCCGTCCCGCCACCGCGCTCTCTCGTTGCAGATCCCTGGCCAGTTCGAGAGTCTTTTCGGCGTCCTTCTCGTACTTGGCGAAGTTTTCCCGGTACTTGGCCGCGCCCGCCGAGTCTTTCAATGCGCTCAGAACGTCCGCGGCCACCTCCGACTGATAACGCCGGATCGACTTGCTCTGATGGAACGCCCACTGGTCCGCGGCCTTCTGTTGCAGCAGCAACTCCTCGGTCGTTTCGATGTGTCCGAACACGGAAACCAACGCCAGCGCCGCGGCGATGATGGCGATCGTCGCGCCTACCCTGCGCTCGAACGGCGCATGCGCCTTCTCAATCGCCTCTTCGAGTTCGTCGTCGGGTCCCATCCGTCCCTCCTGTAGCCGCGGCCGAGCGCGGGCGTCTCCTTCAAAGTATCATGTGGATGATGCCCGATATCGAATCCCGCACCTACGAGAGCGCCGTCCTGGGACGCACCGGTTTGCGCGTCGGCCGGCTGGGCGTAGCCGCCAGCTATGGAGTTCCCGCCGGCGCCGTCGAGCGCGCCTTCGAGCGCGGCGTGAACTACTTCTATTGGGGAAGCATGCGCACGGCCGCCTTCGAGGAGGCGCTGCGCCACCTGGCGCCGCAACGCGAGCGGTTCGTACTGATGATCCAGTCCTACACCCGCGCGGCCGGGCTGATGGCCTGGAGCCTGGAGCGCGCCCTCCGCGCCTTGCGCTTCGACCACGCCGATCTCCTCTTGTTGGGCATGTGGAACAAGCCCGTCCCGCCGCGCATCCTGGACGCCGCCCGGACGCTCAAGGATCGCGGCCTGGTCAAGCACCTGGCGGTTTCGACGCACAAGCGCGTGCTGGTTCCCTCCATCGCGGCCGGCAACGATTTCGACGTGATCCACTTCCGTTACAACGCCGCCCATCCCGGCGCGGAACAGGACATCTTTCCCCATTTGCCCGCCGCCAACCGGCCCGGTTTGGTCGCCTACACAGCCACGAGTTGGGGCCAGTTGCTCGGTAAGAAGTCGCTAGGGTCGCGCCTGCGGGCAGCGCATCCGGTCCCGTCGAACGAGAAAATGCCCACCGCCACGGACTGCTACCGCTTCGTCCTCGCCCGCCCCGAGGTGGATGTCTGCATGACCGGCCCAGCCAACGGCTCCGAGATGGACCAGGCCCTCGAGGCTCTCCGCCTCCCTCCCATGTCCGCAGAAGAGCTCGCCTGGATGCACCGAGTCGGCCGCGCCGTCTCGGGGAAGTGATCCCTCCCCGCGCCGGCGAGGCCGCTCTTCCCACAACTGCCGCCTGCCTGGGGTAGCACCACCTTCCGAACCAAGTGTGGAGGGTCGCGCCGGAGGGCCCCGGCTTCACGCTCATCCGCCCGCGCGGCCGGGCGAGAACCTTGTCAGTATGGTTACATGGGTCACCTGATCGCTCTCGTCGCGCTGGCGGCGCTGGCCGCTCCCGGTACGGACTCCGCGAGCGCCCGGCGAAAGGTCGCGCTGATCGAACGGGAGCGGCTTCCTCCGGGAGCCACGGTGACGTTGAGTCCCGCCGAGCTGAACGCCTACGTGCGGGCGGAGCTGGCCGCGGTCGCGCCCGCGGGCTTGCGGGAGCCGCGCGTGGAGCTGGGTCCTGGCCGGGCCATTGGCTACGCCTACGTCGATTTCCCCAAGCTCCGTCAGGCGCAGGGCGAGCCTCTGAATGCCGTCGTGGCCTGGCTGCTGGGCGGCGAGCGGTCCATCCGGGTGGACGCGCGCATCCGCTCGGGCGGCGGCAAAGCGCAAGTGAACGTCGAGCGCCTGGAGATCTCCGGGCTGGTGCTCAGCGGCGCCGTTCTCGACTGGCTGATCCGCAAGATCGTGTGGCTCTACTATCCCGAGGCGCAAATTGACGAGCCCTTCGGTCTCGCCTACCGCATCGACCGCCTGGAGGTCGGACCGGCCGGAGTGCGGGTGGTGATTGGGAGGTAAACTCATGGGTGGGTTGCCCATGTCCATTAATTGCGACAAACCGCACCTCTGGAAGGCCGACATTCAGGCCAGCGTTGACCTTTTCAACGCATGGTTCACCAAGTTTGCGCCGAAGGCGTATCGGGAAACCCGTCTGGAGACCACCAAGCGGGTGCAAGAGGGGTTGCTCATGACCAGCGACCTCACCGCGATCACGCCCGAGGTTCTGAAAGAGCATCCGGCCATTCTGACGATGTTGCGAATGGCGACCTGCCCGCCTCTGGCGCGTGACCGGCTGGTTGGGTTGGCCTACACCAAGAAAAGTCTCGTAGAAGCCATGGAAAGCGGGAGAATACCAGTTAGGATGGCTGAGGACGCTCTGGCTGAGGACCTGAGGCGGATCTCCGGCATGATCTCCAGGATGCTGGATGTGGACATCTTCCCGTGGTTGGCCGTCAAGGGAATCGCATCCAAGGAAGACCGCTATCGGGCCTCCACGATTGTCGCGGATCGGCTCTGCGGGGCGGTCTCGGATCCGATCGTTCGCAACGCGCAGGAGAGGAGGCAGTTGGCGCTGATCGGGGACTACCTGTCGAAAAATGGCTACAGGCACGAACAGCATCCGGCTACCGAGCCGTTGCAGAGTATGACGCCGGGCACCTATGGATTCCGCATGGCGGTCATAGCCGGTGAGCCGCACAAAGTGAAAATCCCGGTTGATGTTGTTATTCAGCCAAGAAACCCGACCGCCGATAGAATACCGGTGCTCATCGAAGCCAAGTCTGCGGGTGACTTCACGAACGTCAACAAACGCCGTAAGGAAGAAGCCACGAAGATTCGGCAGATTCGAGCCGCGTACGGAGATAGCGCTCGTTTCATCCTGTTTCTTTGCGGGTACTTCGACAGCGGGTATCTCGGGTACGAGGCAGCCGAAGGCATCGACTGGGTTTGGGAACACCGGATTGAGGACATGGCGAAACTTGGGTTTTGAATGACGGATCTGGATGCCCGGGAACAGGGACGGCTGGCCGAGCAACAGCGCCTCGACAGCCTGAAAAGCGCCGAGGAGAGGAACCAGTGGGGCCAATTTGCCACACCACCGGCGCTGGCAGAGGAGATTGCGCGCTATGCCTGCTCTCTGACGGGCCGCGTGCGCTTCCTGGATCCGGCTATTGGAACGGGGTCATTCTACGCAGCACTGCGCAGGATCTTTCAGAGCGACCGCATTGAGGCTGCCGCTGGAATTGAACTTGACCCGCTGTTTGCAGACGCTGCTCGGCGCCTGTGGGCCGATTCCGGCTTGCAGGTGATCGAAGCGGACTTCACCGTCGCTCAACCGGAAGCCAGGTTCAACCTCATCGTTTCCAACCCCCCCTACGTCCGGCATCATCATCTTGACCCTGCCGCCAAGGAACGCCTTCAGCGGCTGGCGATGCTCCAGCACGGAATTCGCATCAGCGGGCTCGCAGGTTTATACTGCCACTTCCTCTTGCTCTCCGATGCGTGGTTGGAGCCTGGTGGCCTGTCGATCTGGCTGATCCCATCCGAATTCATGGACGTGAATTACGGAGACGCCATCAAGCACTATCTGACCGACCGTGTCGAACTCATTCACATCCACAGATTCAGCCCGGCGGATGTCCAGTTCGCGGACGCTTTGGTTTCCTCGGCGATCGTCGTATTCCGCAAGAGACACCCAACGGATGACCATGAGGTTCAGTTTTCCCTCGGCGGCTCCTTGCTCTCCCCCGCCCGAACCGCGATGGTCCCCATTGAGACTCTGCGCAAGGCGCGGAAGTGGACAGGCTTCCCAGCCGCTGGAGCCGTCGGCCTCTCGGATGGGCGCCAGGCCACACTGGGCGACCTTTTCACGATTAAGCGCGGGATTGCCACCGGCGCTAACGGCTTCTTCATCCTGACCGAGGAAGAGGCCATGCGGGTGGGTATCCCCGAGGAGTGCAGACGGCCGATTCTGCCGAACCCCCGATACCTGACGAGCGAAGTCGTCGAGGGGGGAGAACGGGGCTATCCGGCCAACGCGCCGCGGCTCGCGCTCATCGACTGCGATTTGACGGAAGAAGCGATCGAAACCCGATACCCGAAGTTCTGGCAATACCTTCAGGATGGCAGGGCAAGGGACGTCCATACTCTGTACCTCGCCAGTCGGCGAAGCCCGTGGTACTCACAGGAGAAGCGCGATCCGGCGCCGTTCCTGTTCACTTACATGGGCAGGTCCGGCGCGGGCCGCAAACCATTTCGGGCGATCTGGAACAAGTCGGCGGCGACAGCCCACAACGTGTACTTGCTCCTGTATCCCAGAGGCGCCCTGAAAAGGGCAGTGGAAGGGCATCCCGAATTCCTCGCGGTGGTGTTCCAGCACCTTCAGTCGATCGACATCGGCGATCTTCTAGGCGAGGGCCGCGTTTATGGTGGGGGCTTGCACAAGCTGGAACCCAACGAGTTAGCCCGGGTGCCTGCGACAGCCCTCTCTCAGGCTATCGAGAGACTTTACCCGCTGGAGCCACCGTTCGTGAAGTCCGAGCAACTCCGGTTGGCTTGGTGAGCGGTTGCGCGCTCTGGGTTCTCAATGACGTGGCCTCGCCACCCCGTTGACAATCCCCTCGGCCGCCTGCCTGCCCATCCGGATGCAATCCGGGATGCCGATGCCGGTATAGGCGTTGCCGGCCAGGTGGAGGCCCGGCAGGCCGGCGGCGCGGGCTTCGATCTGGGCGAGGCGGTCGCGGTGTCCCACCGTGTACTGGGCCATGGAGCGGGGCCAGCGGGCCAGGCGGGTGAACAGCGGCGTTTCCCTCACCCCCATGATGTCGCGCAGTTCGTCGCGCACGATCTCGACCAGGGCCTCGTCGGATTCCTCTCCTCCGCCGATGAAACAGCGCAGCACCACCAGGTGGTCCGGCACGCGGTAGGAGAACTTGGTCCCCACCCAGGTGCAGGCCACCAGCCGGCGCCGCTCGCGCTTGGGAACCAGGAACCCGAAGCCATTGAGCGGATGGGAGAAACCCGCCTTTTCGTATCCCAGCGAGAGCGTGATGGAGGAAGTGTAAGGAATGGCGTTCAGCAGCGCGGCCAGCTCCGCGTCGACGCCGGCCAGCAGGGCGCCCGCTTCGTAGGCCGGGCAGGCCAGGACCAGATTGCCGGTCTCGATCCACTCGCCGCCGAGCCGCACCCGCCAGCCCGCCGGGCCGAGTTCCAGAGCCTCGGCGCTGGCGTGTAGCACCTCCGACTTTGGGTTCGTTTGGCGTTCCAGGGCGGCCACAAGCTGGCCCAGGCCGCCTTTGAGCGTCTGGAACAGCGGCTGACCCCGGGCCTCCCGTGCGGCCTTGCGGCGTTCGTGCAGAACGCCTTTGGTCAGGCTGCCGTACTTGGCTTCCAGCTCCACAAAGCGCGGCAGCACGCTGGCCACGCTGAGCAGGTTTGGGTCGCCGCCGTAGACCCCGGCGAGCAACGGCTCGGCCAGGTAATCAACCGCTTCGCTCCCGTAGTGATCGGCGACGAACTCGGCCACCGATTGATCCGCGCGCGGCGCGCCGCCCGGCCTGCGAAACCATTCCATCCCCATCCGCAGCTTGGTCCGCCAGCCCAGCAGAGACGTCGCCGCCAGCGGCCAGACCTTGGTGGGGATCATGAGCATCAACCCGTCGGGAAGCCGAACCAGGCGGCCGCGCTTGCGGACATAGGTGACGCGGCGGTGGTCGTTCGAGCCGATCGCCTCGCCGGCCAGGCCCAGCTCCCGAATCAGCTCCATGGCCCAGGGCTTGGCGGCCAGGAAGCTGTCGGGGCCGGTCTCCAGCACGCAACCCTCGGCCGTCTCGGTTTCGATGACCCCGCCCAGGCGCGGCCGGCGCTCGACGATGGTCGTGGCGAGGCCGGCTTTCGCGAGGTGGTAGGCGGCGGAGAGGCCGGAGATGCCGCCCCCCACGATGGTCACGCGGCGCATAGCTTCTGCTTGGCGACCTCGGCCAGGGCGGCGATGAAGGCCGCCGAGTCGTTCAGGGATTCGGGACGGCGCAGGCGGATACCGCGCTCCCGTGCGTAGTCGCGGAACAGGATATCGACGTCGTAGAGGATCTCGACGTGGTCCGAAACAAACCCAATCGGCGCTAGCGCCAGGTCCCGGACGCCCTCGGCGGCGTACTGGTCCAGGCGCGATTCCACGCTGGGGCCGAGCCACTTTTCCTCGGTGAATCCCTGGCTCTGGTAAGCGAAATCCCAGGCGGCGAGCCCGGCGCGAGCGGCCACGGCGGCGGCGGTAGCCCGGGCCTCGGCGTCGTAGGGATCCCCGCGCTCCAGCACGCGCTCGGGCAGGCTGTGCGCGGTGAACAGAACCCGCTCGGCGGGCAGCAGCGGGGCCAACCGCTCGTAAAACGCCTCGATCAGCAACGGCGCGTCGTGAAAGCTCTTGGCCCAGAGGATTTCCGCCTGGACTCCCAGCTCCCGTTTGGCTTCCTGTGTGCGGCGGAAGTAGAACCCCACGCTGGCCTTGGAGTACTGCGGCGCCAGACAAATGGCCGCCAGGCGCTCAATGCCGTCGGCCTGAATCCGCGCTAGCGTTTCCTTGATGAACGGGCGCCAGTTGCGCATGCCGAAGTACACCGGAATGCCCAGCAGTTCCCCAAGAGCCCGGGCCTGATCCCGGGTGCGCGCGAGCATCGGAGAACTGCCTCCGATGGCCGCATAGCGCTGCCGAACTTCCGCGACGATTTCAGGCGGCGTGGGACGGCCCCCGCGCACGTATTGCAGGTACTCGGCGATGTCCTCCAGGCGTTCCGGCGCCCCGTGGGCCAGCAGCAGAACGGCCTGCTTAGCGCTCACGGATGGAATTCCCGGACGAACTGCACCAGCGCCTTGACGTGCTCCACCGGAGTCTCGGGCAGGATGCCGTGGCCCAGGTTGAAGATGTGACCCGGCCGTGTGCCGGTGCGTTTCAGAAGCTCGTGCACGCGCAGCTTCAATTCGGGGAGCGGGGCGAAGACCACCGCCGGGTCGAGGTTGCCCTGAATGGCCGAGCGGTAGCTGATCTCCATCCAGGCGGTGTCGATATTGACGCGCCAGTCGATGCCCAGCACGTCCCCGCCGGCCGCGTGCAGTTCCTTGAAGAAGCCGCCCGCGCCGGTGCCGAAATGGATCACCGGAACGCCGGTCGAGCGGATGCGCTCGATCAGCGCGCGGGAATAGGGAGCGACGTAGCGGACATAATCGTCGGGGCCGAGCGCGCCGACCCAGCTATCGAAGACCTGTATGGCGCGGGCGCCGGCCGCCACCTGAAGGATGGCGAAGGGGCCCAGCACGTCCACCAGCTTGCCCATCAGCCGCCGCCACAGCGTCTCGTTGGAGTACATCATCCGCTTGGTCTTGAGGAAGGTCCGGGAGGCCCCGCCCTCGATGATGTAGCTGGCCAGCGTGAACGGAGCGCCCACAAAGCCCAGCACCGGGACCTTTCCGGCCAGCGCCTTCACGACCGTCTGAATGGTTTCGCCCACGTAGCCCAGGTCGTCGGTATTCGAGATCGACAGGCCGTCGATGTCCTCCGAGGTTCGCACCGGGTTCTCGATCACCGGGCCTTCGCCGGTGGAAAACCTCAGCTTCAACCCCATCGGCTCGACCGGCAGCAACAGGTCGGCGAAAACGATCGCGGCGTCCACGTCCAGAATCTCGACGGGCTGCAAAGTCACGGTGGCGGCCAGATCGGGCCGCTTGCATATTTCCAGAATCCCGTGCTTGGAGCGAATGTCGCGATAGGGTTTGAGATAACGGCCCGCCTGCCGCATAAACCACACGGGTCTCACATCTGTGGGACGCCTCCGGCAGGCATCCAAAAACCGGCTATTCATGGGAGCCATGCGCATGGCTGCTCCGCCTTATCCTCGCATATGAAAACGCGAAATGTTTTGGGTTTGTGTTGAGCCGCCCACTGGCGGCCGTTTATGAAATACGGTTTCGTCCAGGCCTCGCTGTCCAGGGTCATGGGCGCCACCACCGACACCGCCAGGACCCCCCGCGCGGGATACCCGGTGCGGGGATCCATAATGTGGCTGTAAACCTTCCCGTCCACCATGAAGAATTTCTCGTAACTGCCTGAGGTGGATAGGGATTCGTCCTTGAGGGTCAGGTTCGCCAGGGTCTTCGCCCGGTCCTTGGGGTCCCGGATCTGGATCTCCCAGCCCGGCTGGCGGCCCGGCGCTCCCAGAGCGTAAATGCTGCTGCCGCCCGCCGAAACCAGGGCGGAGAGGATGCCGTTCTCCTTCAGGACTTCCACCATGCGATCCACCGCGTAACCTTTGCCAATGCCTCCCGGATCCAGCTCGACGCCCGGCTGGGCGAAGCGCACGGTCCGGCTGCCTGCGTCCAGCAGGATGTTCCGATAACCCGTTATCCGGAGCGCCTGGTCCACATCATTCTGACGCGCCAGACGGCCGGAGCCTTTGTAAAACCCCCACACCTTCATCAGCGGACCGACGCTGATGTCGAAAGCGCCCTCGCTCTCGCGGCTGTATTCCAGGCACCGCTCAAGCAGGTCGAAAAACTCGGGCGTCACCTTTACGGGACGCTCGGCCGCGAACCGGTTGACCTGGCTGAGGTCGCTCCCGGCCCGGTAGTTGGAGAGCAACCCGTCCAGGCGCCGCACTTCCTCGAAGGCGGCCTCCATGGCGGCCAGCATCTGGTTGCGATCGTAACCGTACAGCGCCACGCTGTAAGTGGTCCCCATAGCGTCGCTGCTCTGTTCGAGCCGCAACAGCTCCCGGGAGGCGGACTGATCTGCCGCTCCCGGATGGCCGAGGCCCAGCGAGGCCCCCGACGCCAACAAACACAAAAGTAGCACGAACCGTGGCATCTTTTGGGCTATTTTTCGGTGTTTTCCGGTTCTTTTTTTCGGTTCTTGCGCACCCGCGCCAAAAGCTCCTCCACCCGGCTGGCCGCTCCCGAGGGCTCGTCCAGCGCGAATTGCAGCTCGGGGACGCGCCACATGCTGAGCCGGCGGGACAGCTCCCCGCGCAGGTAGTTGGCGGCGTGCTCGAGCGCTTCCCGCGCCTGGCGGCCCTGCTCGGGGGCGCCTTCGGCGAGGAACAGGACATGGGCCTTGCGCAGGTCGGGCGCGACCAGCACGCCGGTCACTCGCACGGCCGCCAAGCGCGGGTCCGACAGCTCGTATTCGATGATCTCGGTCAATTCCTCCCGTAGCGCCTCGGAGACGCGTTCGGTGCGGTGGGGCTCCATGGCGAATTACTCCAGCCACTCCACGGTGGCGCCGACCAGGACGGCGCCCAACTGCGAGACGGCTTCCTTTTCGGCCGACTGCAAGACCGCCGCGGCATGTCCGTGATCGCTCGAGACGGTGACGGCGGCCAGCACCGCCCGCTGCCAGAGGTCCTGGCAGTCGATTTCGGCCACGGCCACGTTGAACTTGTGCCGCAGGCGCTCCTTGAGACTCTGCACCACGTGGCGCTTTTCCTTCAAGGAGTGCGAGTTGTCTAACCTCATTTCCAGCGTGAGGACGCCGATACTTGCCATCGCCGCTTTAGACCAGAACCTCGGGGGCCACGCGCTCGGTGGCGAACGCCTCGATCACGTCGTGCGGCTTGATGTCGTTGAAGTTCTCGATGGCGATGCCGCACTCGACGCCGCTGCGGACCTCGCTGGCGTCGTCCTTAAACCTCTTGAGCGAACCGATCTTGCCGGTGTAAATCACCACGTTGTCGCGCAGCACCCGCACCTCGCTCACGCGCGCCACCGTGCCGTCGATCACCAGGCAGCCGGCCACCGTGCCGACCTTGCTGATGCGGAAAGTATCGCGCACCTCCGCCCGCCCGCGATAGACTTCCTTGAACACCGGCTCCAGCATTCCGGTCATGGCCCGCTTGATCTCGTCGGTCAGGTCGTAAATGATGGTGTGCAGCCGGATATCCACCTTCTCCTGCTCGGCCACCGCGCTGGCGTTGCGGTCGGGGCGGACGTTGAACCCGATGACGATGGCGTTGGAGGCCGAAGCCAGCAGCACGTCGGTCTCCGTGATCGCCCCCACGCCGCTGGAGATGACCCGGATCTTCACCTTGTCGTTGGAGAGCTTCTGGAGCGTATCGGAGAGCACCTCGGCGCTGCCGCCGACGTCGGTTTTGAGAATCACGCGCAGCTCCTTGACCTCGCCCTCTTTGATCTGCTGGTGCAACTGGTCCAGGGTGATACGGGAGCTTTTGGCCATCAACTGTTCCCGCGCCCGGCTCTCGCGGTAGATCACGATTTGCTTGGCCTTGGCGGTGTCGGTGACCACTTGCAGGGTTTCCCCCACCTCGGGCATGGATTCCAGGCCCAGCACCTGGACGGGTTGCGAAGGCTCGGCTTCCTTCACCGGCTCTCCACGATCGTCGTACAGGGCGCGAACCTTGCCGAAGACCGAGCCGCATACGAAGTAGTCGCCCACGTGCAGCGTGCCGTTGCGCACCAGCACGGTGGCCACCGGACCGCGCCCGCGGTCCAGCTCCGCCTCCAGCACCGTGGCCAGCGCCGGCCGGCTGGGATTGGCCTTCAGGTCCTGCATGTCGCTGACCAGCAGGATCATCTCCTGCAGCAGGTCCAGATTCTGCTTGGTGCGGGCCGAGACGGGCACCATCACGGTTTCGCCGCCCCAATCCTCGGGCACCAGGCCGCGGTCCGATAGCTGTTGCTTGACGCGCTCGGGCTGGGCGTTGGGCTTGTCGATCTTGTTGATCGCCACGATGATGGGCACCTGGGCGGCGCGGGCGTGATCGATGGCCTCGATGGTCTGCGGCATCACGCCGTCCTCGGCGGCCACCACCAGCACCACCACGTCGGTCACCTTGGCGCCGCGCGCGCGCATGCGGGTGAAGGCCTCGTGGCCCGGCGTGTCGATGAAAGAGATGCGGCGGCCGTTTTTCTCCACTTGGTAGGCGCCGATGTGCTGCGTGATGCCCCCCGCCTCGCTATCCACGACGTTGCTGAGCCGGATGGCGTCCAACAGCGACGTCTTGCCGTGGTCCACGTGGCCCATGATGGTCACCACGGGAGCGCGCTTGACGGGGCCGCCTTCCTCGTCGGCTTGCAGCACTTCCGCCTGGGTGGTTTCCTCCTCGTAGCTGATCCGCGAGGTGGTTGCGCCGAATTCCTTGGCCAGATCTTCGGCCAGCTTCACGTCCAGGGTCTGGTTGATGGTGGCGAAGATCTTGCGGTCCACCAGCTTTTTGATGACCAGATTGGCTTTGATTCCGAGCTTCTCGGAGAGTTCCTTGACGGTGATGCCCTCGGCGATGGCGATCTGCTTGCCCTCCGCGAGCTTGGCGAATTCCTCGCGCCGGGAGATGGGGACGTGCAGGAGCTTCCCCTCGCGCTCGGCCTCGCGATCGACGATCGGCCGTCCCCGGTCCTTCTGGGGGCGGCGCTGCTGATCGAGCGGCGGCGTTAGGCCCGGCTCGGGGCGCAACGGCGAGGTCGGATGGAGACCCCGCGCCCGGGACGCGGGCGTTCCGGGAGCGCCCGGGCGGGTCCGCATATAAGTCGGGGCGCCGGGGCGCATTGGTCCCTTGTAAATCGGCTGGCCGGGGATGGGCGTGGTAGCGGGACGCAGAGGCGCGCCGGGCCGGGGCTGCGGCTGGCCGGGAATGGCTTTGGTTTGGGATAGCCGGGCCACCAGATCGGGGCGGGGTGGAACCACCGGCCGGGCCGCCGGCTGACCTGCCAGGTTCGGCCGGGAGGTCACCATCGCGACGGGCGGGCCGGCCTGCGGAGCCGCCGCGGGGGGCGCGGACGGATGCACCGCGGGACGGGCGGCCGCCATCGGCCGGGAGGGTCGCGCTGGAGCTTCCACCGGCGCCGCGGGAAACGGCTGCCTGGGACCGGAAATAATCTGGCCGGGGCGCGGGCTGGGCAGCGGCTTGGCGGCCAAGCCGGGCGCCGTTCGGGCCGCTGGAGCGGGCGGCGGCATGGCCACACTGGGCGACGGCGCCTCTCCCGGCTGCGCCGCACGACCGGTGGCCAGCGGCGGACGCAGTGGATGGGCCGCCGGACGGGAGATCATCATCTCCTCGGTGGTCAGGCCGGGCGGGAAGGCCAGGCTGCCCGTCCCGGTCTCCGAAGCCGGGCCGCCATCCGGGTACGGCTCGGAAGGCGCCAGAGAGGTCTTCACGGCGGGCTCGGCTTCCGCCACGCCGGACTCGGGGCCAGCCGCGGGAGCGGGTTCCAAAGCCTCCGCCGCCGGCTCCGGCTCGCGGGGCGCCACCACGACGCCAAAATGCAAGCGGATCCGGTCGGCGACGTCTTCGTCAATCGAGCTGGAATGCGTCTTCTTCTCGGTAACGCCGAACTGCGTCAGAATCGCGATGATCACACCATTCGGCTGTTCGCATTCCCGCGCCAGCTCGTTAATACGGATCTTCTTCATACGTTCAATCGGCGACCGTCCCCGGCGGGCACACCATCATCTCAAGCGCCAGCCCCTCCCGAGGCTTCGCCGCACACCAGCCTGTCTGCTTTGCTCCTAACCTCCGGGCTTTCCAATCCGAGACTATCATCGTAGCAAATCCACTGAAATCTATTCCGTTTTCATGGGAGCTTCCGATTCGGCCGGAGGCGGCGGCGGAACCTCCTCTGGCACGGGAACTTCCACCTCCGAGGGGCCAGCCTCGCTTACCGGCGCTGCCACGGCCTCCTCAGCCGGCGGCGTGGCCACATCCTCGGCCGGCGGCGCGGCCACGTCCTCAGCCGGAGGCACAGCCGGCGGCTCCTGTTCCGCCCCGGCCTGCTCCGGCTCCTGCGCCACGGGCTCTTCGAACTGCGCGTAGTAGCTGTTCACCGCGACCTGAATGGTCTCCACGGTCTGCGGCCCGATGCCGGAGATCTCCTCGAGTTGCTCGGGAGTCATGGCGCCCAGCTTCTCGATGGTTCCGATGCCGGCCTCGAGCAGCTCCTCGACCACCTGCTCCCCCAGACCGTGGTCGACCAACACCGACACAGGGGCTCCGGAGACCACCAGCGCGGCCATTTGCGACTCGACCTCCCGGCGCTTTTCCTCTTCGCTCTTGATGTCGATTCTCCAGCCCAGCAGCTTGGCGGCGAGACGGACGTTTTGCCCCTTCTTGCCGATGGCGAGGGAAAGCTGGGAGTCGTCCACGATGACTTCCATGTGCTTCTCGTTCGCATCGACGATGCTGACGCGGCTGATTTTGGCGGGGCTGAGCGCGTGCGTGGCGAAGCCGACCGCATCCTCCGAAAACTCGATAATGTCGATCTTCTCCCCGCGCAGCTCGCGGATGATGGACTGCACGCGCATGCCCTTCATGCCCACGCAGGCGCCCACGCTGTCCACGTCGCGGTCCCGGCTCTGGACGGCGATCTTGGTGCGCTCGCCGGCCTCCCGCGCGCAGCCCTTGATGGACACGGTGTTGTCGTAAATCTCCGGAACTTCCTGCTCGAACAGGCGCGCCACCAGTTCGGGAGCGGCGCGCGAAACCAGCACGCCCGGGTTCTTCCCGCTCTTCTCCACGCTGCGGATGACGCAGCGCACGCGGTCGCCGACGCTGAAGCTCTCCAGCTTGGATTGATCCTTGCGCAGCAGGCGCGCCTCGGTCTTGCCAATATCCACCACCAGGTCCTGCCCCTCGACGCGCTTCACAATGCAATTCACCAGCTCGCCCACGCGGCCGAAGAACTCCTGGTAGACGGTCTCGCGCTCGGCTTCCCGCACCTTCTGCAGAATGACCTGCTTGGCCGTCTGCGCCGAAATGCGGCCCAGCAGATCGGTGGATTTGGGGATGCGGATTTCGGCGCCCACCTCGGCGTCGGGCTGGAGGAGGCGCGCTTCCTCGAGCGTCAACTGGTTGAGCGGATCTTCCTTCGTCTCGACGACCTGTTTCACCGCGAAGACATGCAGGCCGCCGGTTTGTTTGTCGAACTCGGCAATCAGGTTTTCCTCGGTGTGGTAGTGCTTCTTGGCGGCCACCAGCATCGCGTCCTTGACCGCGTCCACCACGATCTGCGGATCGATGCCTTTCTCCTTGCTGAGGATCTCTATGTTCTGGTAGATCGTTCCCAAGTTCTTCCTCGCTTCCGGACTGCCGGGAATCACCACTCGAATTTCAGATTCGCCTTCTCGACCTGATGGAGGGCGAAGCGGATGCTCGTGCCGGGCACGGGCTCCAACGTCACGACGTCGCCGGCCAGGCCAGCCAGCGTTCCTTCCCATTGGCGGCGGTTCTCGACCGGCTCGCGGAGAGTCACCCGGGCCTTGCGGCCGGTAAAGCGCTCGAAATCCCGCGGTTTGACGAGCGGCCGCTCGATCCCCGGGGAGCTCACCTCGAAGGTGTACCTGCCGCCGGCGATCACCTCCTCGACATCCAGGATGGTCCCCACCTGCTGCGTGATGAACTCGCAGTCCGCGTGGGTAACGCCGTCCGGCTTATCGATCACGATCTTCAACATCCGCCGGCTGCCCCCGCCCAGGAACCGCACCTCTACAATCTCGATCCCTTCCGATTGGCCGACACGCTCGGCGATCTCAGTCACTCGGGCAACGATCGCGTCGTTCATGCTCTCCTGGCATTCGGGGCCGGCCAACAAAAAAGTGGGCTTTCGCCCACTTCAGCGGCTCACCGTCTATGAACGATTATACACCCGGCGGCGCGGTCGTGGGGGGAGCACGCTCGCTTCCGCTAAACAAACGGCCGAGCCGGTGGTGAGCGCCGCGCGCAACCCGGCGCTGCTGCTCCGGCCCTCCACTCTCGGGCGCGGGGGGATGCCCCATACGCGCTAACTTAAGCCGTGGCGTACGCACTCGTGCGTGCCGCGTCGCCACTCATGGCGACGCCGCGCGCGCTGGACCACCGGTATTCTTCAACTCGCGCAACCAGACCAACCTTGACCGGGTTGTTCTCTATGTAAGCCGCAATCCGGTTCCACTCCGCCTCGTCCCGGACCCAGTGGTCGTACGATTCGCGCTGCCAGAATGGCTCCCCAGTTCTGCCCAACAGGCGGTTTGCCTCCCGCGCCGTGCTGCCTTTCAGCGACTTGAGCAGGCGGCTGGGTGGGACCAGCGGCAGCAACAGAACGTGGACATGATTGGGCATCGCGACGTAGGGGCCAAGTTGGTAGTGGCCGAGGCCGGCGCCCCGCTTCATGGAATCCACCACCAGGCTCGCAATGGACTCTTGGCGAAGATACACCGGACCGGAACGCGCCTGATCCAATTGGCGGTCAATCCGGACGAAGGCTTGGCCAGCCGGGCATTTGTGCGGCGGAGGGTAGCGGCCGGGAAGCAGGCTGGGGTGGAGGCGCCAGGTGACGAACAGCCACCGGCCTTGCGGGCAGACGTGCGGCAGGCGGCGCTGTGTTCCGATCACAACCTAAAGAGTGCGCTGAGCGAGAAAGACTCTCACTCCGCGCCGCCATGAGCGGCGGCGCGGCACGCACGAGTGCGTGCGCCACAGCTTAAGTCGGCGCGTCTGGAGGGACGCCGCCGTCCCCCCGCTGCGCCTACATCGCGAGGCTGAGGATCTGGGATCTCACTTGTTGGAAAGCCGCGGCGATCCCGCCTGGGCCGGCATCGTAGTACATGCCCGAGGTCTGGCCTGGTATGTAGGCCGACGACGGGTACGGTCCGCTCGGATCGCCGCCACTGGATGTGCTCCAGGTGTTTGCCGTGAAACCCTGGCTGGTGTTGGTGAGGCGCTTCAGCAACGCGTGATCGACTCCGCCGTTTCCTGTGTAGCCGATGCAATAGATCGTCGGTTTCAGGGTGGAGTCCGACCGGATCCGGTTCCCCGCCCGGTTGACAGCGTTCCAGCCGAGCAACCAGCCTTCGTTGCCGGGGTCGCTGACATCCGTGGCAGAGAGCGCTATGCCGTTGTTGTGATATTGGAGACCTAATTGGTAGTCCGTAACATTGAGATTATCGCCGTAGAGATCCCCTGCGGGGAAATTGTTGACGTCGCGATAGGCTTGGGTAGGATACGTACTTGTGAACGAGCAGCCAGTGGTGTTGGCTCCATATGGTCCCGGCCAATACGTGGTGTCGGCGAGCCACCCCTCGACATCCGCCGTGGTGCCGCCGGTCGTACCGTTATAGGCCTTGGTGTTCATGTCCACAAAAAGCCCACCCTGCGGGCCATACCAGCCGACCATCTGGTTGCCAGCCGTAAAATCGGTATACTTCTTGTACGTGCAATGGCTGGTGGTTAGGATCGTAGTTGTGGGGGTGGCGGTGATCTGCGGGTCGCCAGAGAAAAGAGCCGGGGGCGCGGCGCCATTCCACCCCCCCATGATCGTATTCGGCATGCCGTCGGTGAACAACACGATCACGTTATAATAGAGCGGCTGCGGAGTCTTCGCCAGTTCCTGGTAAGCCAGAACGAGCGCCTGGGCCGTTCCGGTATCCCCTACGGCCTTAATCGTGGCAACCTCACCGGGGATGTTCGGGGTGTTAATCGTCTTGAAGTTCGCGTTCGGGCCACCCCCACTCGCCGGGTTGGCGGGATTGCGCGGGGGATAGGCGACCAAGGCGCTGCTGTTAAACACAACCAGTCCCAATTGGTCCGAGCCTTCGAAGAAGTCCTGCACAAAACCCGGATTGCTCGGGCTTGTGTTCGATACGGCCGCCGTCAGCTCAGCTTCGGTGTCCACCATCGAGCCCGACTTGTCGATGACGATCACCAGCCGTAGGAACCGGCGCATCGCTTGGCCAGAGGCTGCGACGGTCACGGTAGGCTGTAAGTACTGCATAAACGCGGTGGGGACCTGCACGGTGGCCTTGAGGGAGATCAGGATGTGCGCGTTTGTGTTGTCTTGCGTCACGATATTCGCCGTCGGCGTCAACACCGTTGGGGTGGCCAGCGTACCCCAGTATCCCTGCGGCATGTTCGCGTTCAGAAAGTCGAGGGCGATATTCGTGACCTGGGACTGCTGAGCGGCCAGGGTCTCGCTCCCCACCAGCGAGCGCCCCCCGGCCAGCACCGCCGAGTCCACGGCCGCGCTCAGCTTGGCCTTGACGATGTACATGATCGTCAAGTCGAAGGCCAGACCGATCATAGGGATCATTATCGTGCAGATCATCAACGACAGCAGCAGGATGGCCACGCCGCTTTGCCGCTGGCGGCGCCTGGAAGTCGCTCGCATCGTAGTCATTTGTCTAGCTCCTCAGAAGATGTCCATCGAGTAGATTCCACCGCCCCCTCCGGAACCCGGAAGCATGCCCACGTTTGGAATGCCGGGCGTTTGCACAAAGGCCTCCGCCATGTAGGCCGGAGTGTCCTGCGGGAAACCTGTCGTAAGCGTAGTAGCGTCGCACTGGATCAGATTGAAGTTCTGCAACTGCAGCTTCGTATCCCCAAGGTAGTAGTAATTGCTTCCGCCTGAAGTCTCCGGTAGCACCGTGCCAGAGGTGGAGTCCAACTCCGAGGCGGGCAAGGGATCCTGAGCGTAGTTGCTGCCCCGCAGGGCGGAGTTGCCGATGATCAACTGCTGCGTCACCACCCACTTGTTCAGATTGGGACAGGTCGTGCTCCCTGCCCAGGCCGTGCAGGCGTTCGCAGACACGTTCTGGATCTTGGTCAGGATGATCACCATACTCCCGCTCGTGTTCACGCCGGTCACAGCGGAGCCAGTGAAGGTCGCCAAACCCAACTGGTACCCCAGCCGCGCCAGCAAGATCTGGTTGGAGTTCGTCGAAGACGTCGTGAAGTTCACCCCGCGCGCGAACATGTGGCCGGCATCCCGCGTCACCTGGACCACCTGGAGCGCTGTGACGAACTCCGTGCCGTAATACAGGGTGCCCAACAGCAGCGGCACCCACAGCAGCGTGCTCAAGGCGCCCTCGATCATCGCCGCGCCCGATTCGCTCCGCTTTGGTTTAGACATTGCCATCCTCCCGAGATTGGTCGTCACTCCATGACGTCCGCCGACGCCGCGTTGAAATAAAACGTACTTATAACGTCCCTCGTGAATATTCCGAATAGCGGCGTCTGCGGAAACTGCACGATATCCACCTCCACAACATTCGGCGACTCATTGACATCCGGTGTGCCTCCGGTCGTCAAGGGGGTGTTCAAGGCCGCTGGGGAGTACCAAGTGACGCTGATGCAGGGGGTGACGGCAAAGCCGGTTGCGGGCGGTGTGGCGCCGGTGCAGGCGGGGGTGGTGGCGCTCAAGAAGCCCAAGGAATTGGCCTCCACCGTAGTAAGGATAGACGCCGTTTCGTTCGCGGCGGTGTTTGCCGGTGAGTACGTCGGGTTGTCGTAACCGTTCGCCGCCGCATAGCGGCACCCTTCCCGCGCGGCGTACTGGAGTGTCGCCCTGGTGAACACCATCCAGGAGATGTCAAGGATCATGTAGATGAAGCCCAGGATCACAAACACCATGAACGTGAACTCCAGCAGATCCTGGCCTTTTTGGTGCGCCCTGCGGGACTGTGTTGCGTGTGCCACCATGCTTTTCTCCCACATCCCGAGCCGGGGGGCGCCCCCGCCGCGATGGCGCGCAGCAGACCACCCTAATCCCGGCCGTTCGCAGGGGGGACGATTGGGAGGCTCGGATTCTTTACGCCGAGGCGAGAATCTCTGTGCTTTTTCTATCAGATAGCAACGCTGCGCCAATCCGGATAGCAGCCCGGCGATAACTAAAGTAACTATACCCATCTTGCCCCAGGCGTACTAAGATGAAGACAGGTGACCGAGATTAGGCCTTCGCCCGAAGGGGCGTATAGGTGTGCGGATACGACCGAGCAGGAGATTATCCATCTCTATCGTGAGAACGCCGCTGGGCTGTTCCGGTACGGGGTGGTGCTGGCGAGAAATCGCGAGGCGGCCCAGGACGCGGTGCAGGAGGCGTTCCTGCGCTACTTCATCGCGCGCAATGCCGGCCAGGAGTTGGAGAGGCCCAGGGCCTGGCTGTTCCAGGTGGTTCGGAACTTGCTCTTAGACTCCCTGAAGGCTTCCGCCAAGCGCAAGGAAGTGGGTTTGGAAGCGGCCTGGGGCCGGGCGGATGCGCGGCCGGATCCGGAGTCGGAGTACCGGCTGGCCGAGATGTCGCGGCGGTATTGGGGATTGTTGAGCCCGCGGGAGTTGGAGTGCTTCCGTCTGCGCGCCGAGGGATTGCGCTACCAGGAAATCGCCGAAGTGATGGTTCTGCGGGCGGGCACCGTCGGGGCGTTGCTGGCCCGCGTCCAGAGAAAGATCCGCGAGGACAACGAGGCCTCGCGCCGGGCCGCGGTGTTCGTGGAACGGGAACTCCCCCATGCACCTTGACGCCGGCACGCTGGCCGCCTATGGCGATGGGGAACTGAGCGAGCCGGCCTCAGGCCGGGCGGCGCGCCATTTGAAGACCTGTCCGCGGTGCGCCCGGGAGGCCGAGCAAATCCGGGGGGAACGGGAGTTGTCGCTGGCCGCCGATGCGCTGTTCCGCTTGCAGTGCGTTCCGCCCGCCGACGGGCTGGAGCGGGTGCGGGGCTGCATCCAGGAGTGGCTGCGTTCGGCCGCCGGCGCGGGCGGCGCGATGCCGGCCTCCAGCGTGGCCGAATTGCGGCGCAGGATCGGCGCGCAACTGGAACTCTATTTCGGATCCGAGACCGCGGCGCTGCTGGAAAAGGTCGCTCCGTCCCGGCGTCCGGCGGATGATCCGATCGCCGCCGTCGAGCCGCTGCTGACCGCATTTCTCGGGCGCAAGGCGGCCGGCGCGGCGATCCGCCAGATCCTCGAGGAAGGCACAGGGCGGCCGTCGCTAGCCCCAGACGCTGCGTAGTGCCTAAGGCGATCACAGGCGGCCGGCGGCTGGCTTCCCGGGTCTCGCTGCCCCAGGTGGTTATGAGGGCGATGGTGGCGGCCTTTGTCTGCGGCGGCGGCGGGGTGGTGTGGCTGGCGGCGCACCATCCCCAGTGGCTGCCGCTGTTCTTCGCGGTTCCGGGCAGGCTGATCGTCATCGCGCTGAACCTGGCGGGATTGGGACTGAGCATAGCGGCCCGCCGGCAGTTTTCGCGCAGCGAGCCGCTGGGTGTGGTGTGGTCGCTGGTGGCGCTGGCGGCGGCGTGCCATCTGGCGGGCGGGGTCCTGTGGCAAGTGGAGGGCGAGGGTTGGCAGCGCCTGCGGATGGTCCTGGCCGGGCCGGTTCAGTCCCTGCTGCTGGCGGCCGGCCTGGCCGTGGCGCTGCGGATCTACCGGCGCTCCGGCTTACAGGGCCGCCCGCAATTCGCGGATTGGCTGCCCATGGGTGTGGCGGCCGGCTTCACGGCGTGGGAGATCTACGACTTCCTGCGAGGGGTTCCGGGCGCCCCGGTGAGCTTCCAGCAGGCCGTCGTTCTGGTGAACATTCCACTGCTCAGCCTGTTGCTGATCGAGGCCATCCTGGTTCGCCGCTTCTCGCTGAGAATGGGCGGCGGACTGATCGCTCAGTGCTGGGGCGCGTTTACGGCGGCGATCCTGGTGACCTTCGCGGGGGACGTCGCGGTGTGGCTCTTCGCTCACGGCCCGGTGCCGGTGCCGCTGAACGCTACCTCCTGGTACGTGTGGTTCCTGGCCAGCGCGGCCTACGCTCTGGCGCCGGCCTATCAGGTGGAGGCGTGCCGGCGGGCGTCGGTCTGAGCCGGGCGGGCCATTAGCCAGATCCCGAGGGCGACTAATGCCAGGGCGATCCACTGCTCGGTGACCAGCGGGCCGAAGTAGGCATTCGTCGGGTCGTGGGAGCGGACGAACTCTATCAGAAAACGCGCGCTCGAATACAGCGCCAGGTACAGCCCGATGACGGCGCCGGGGCGGTGGGGCCGGGCGTAACGCCGGTAGAGAATCAGGAAGATGGCCGCTTCGGCGAGGGACTCGTAGATCTGTGTGGGGTGCAGTGGCATGCCGAGGGGCACTCCGACCCGCTCGTGGGCGATGGGGTTCGAGAATGTGACGGCCCAGGGCAGATGCGTGGACACGCCCCAGCAGCAGCCCGCGGCGAAACAGCCCACCCGCCCGATGGCGTGTCCCAAAGCCAGGCCGGGCGCGAAAGCATCGGCGGTGGCCAAGCCGGGCAGCTTCTTGCTCCGCATGTAGAAGAACGCGGTGACGAGCGCGGCTACCAGACCTCCGTAGAAGATGCCGCCCGCGCGCAGGGTCGCCATCGAGAAGAGCTCGGAGGGGTACTGCAGGTAGAACCGGAAGTCCAGCGCGATCAGGAGCGTCTTGGCTCCCAAGAGCGCAGCCAGGCCGGAGTAGATTCCGAGGTTGAGCACGGCCTCGGAGTCGAGCCCGGCGGCGCGGCCCAGGCGGGCCGACATCCAGAGCGCCGTCATAAAGCCCAGGGCTACCAGCAGCCCGTAGGTGGGCAGGAAGAAGTTGCCGATCCGGATCAGGTTGGGCAGCATCAGGTTTGGGGCGCGGGGCGCTTGGAGCGGAGCATCTCGAGCAAGACGAGCGCGGCGCCAATGGTGATGGCGCTGTCGGCCAGGTTGAAGGCGGGCCAGTGCCAGGCTCCGAGGTAGAAATCCAGGAAGTCGGTTACGGCGCCGCTGACGATGCGGTCGTAGACGTTGCCGAGCGAGCCGCCCAGGATCAGCGACAGGCCGGCGCGCAAGAGGCGGCTCTCGCCAATGCGCCCGCCCGGTTGCCACAACAGCACGGCGATCAGCACCAGGGCGCCGATGTTGAGTCCCACCAGGAAGAAAGTGCGCCACTCGGACTGGGCAGTCGAGAAAAGGCTGAAAGCCGCGCCCGCGTTCTCGGAGTGAACGATGCTGAAGAAGCCCGGGATCACGGTGTAACTATCCCCCGCCGCGACCTGCTGCTGGATGATGTACTTGGTGAGGCGGTCCAGCAGGAAAACCAAACCCGCGGCGCCGTAAGCGAGCGCCTTGCGAGTCGCGGCGGAACGGGGAGTGGACATTTAGGTCTTCAGAAACTCCTCGACGGCCGCCGCGCAGGGCGGGCAGATGGTGGGCCAGGCGGGATTGGCCCCCACATCGGTCAGGTACTTCCAGCAGCGCTCGCACTTGACTCCGGCGGCGCGGCCGATCTCGACGGATAGCTGCCCTTCGGCGGCGCGCTCCACCGCCACCTGGGAGACGATGAACAGCGCGGGCAACTCGGCCAGGTACTCTTCGAGCAGCGGAATGAGATCCGGGCCGGCGCGGAGCAAGACCCGGGCCTCTAGCGGCGCGCCAATGGTCTTCTCCTGGCGGGCGGTCTCCAGACTCTTGAGCACGCTATCGCGCACCGCGAGCAGGCGCTCCCAGTTTTGAAGGCGCTGGCGCTGCTCGCCGGTGAGGCTGGCAGTGAGTTCCTCAGGCTCGGGGAACAGGGCGAGATGGACACTCTCGGGCGCGCCGGCGGGTTTCCGCATGTGCCGCCAAACCTCTTCGGCCGTGTAGCTGAGGAGCGGAGCAGCCAGGCGAACCAGGGCGTAGTTGATGCGATAGAGCGCGGTCTGCGCGCTGCGGCGGCCGTGGGAGCGAGGAGGGGTGGTGTAGAGGCGGTCCTTCAGCACGTCGAAGTAGAGCGCGCTAAGATCGATGGTCGAGAAATCGTAGATGGCGCGATAGACGCGGTGGAAAGCCAGCTCGTCGTAGAAGCGCCGGCAGTCGCGAACCAGTTGCTCGGCGCGCACGAGCATCCACTGGTCCATTTCGAGCAGCTCGGCGGTAGGGAGGGCGTCCTGGGCGGGGTCGAAATCCCACAGATTGCCGAGCGCGTAGCGAAAGGTGTTGCGCAGCTTGCGGTAGGCCTCGGAGAGACGCGTGAGGATGGTGGGAGAGATCACGATATCGTCGGTGAACTCGACCGAGGCCACCCACAGGCGCACCACGTCGGCGCCGAACTGCTTGATCAGCTCCTGCGGCTCGATGAAGTTGCCGAGGGATTTGGAGAGCGCGCGGCCCTGCTCGTCGAGCGTGAAGCCGTGAGTCGCGCACATGCGGTAGGGGGCGCGGCCCTTCAGGCCCACGCCGACCAGCAGCGAGCTATGGAACCAGCCGCGATGCTGGTCGCCGCCTTCGAGGTAAAGGTCGGCCGGCCAGGGCAGGGCATTGGCCTCGGTCAGTACCGCCAGGTGGCTGGAGCCGGATTCGAACCAGACGTCGATGATGTCGGTCTCCTTGCGGAACTCGGCGCCGCCGCAGCGGGCACAGCGGGCATCGGGGCCGGCCAGTTCGGCGGCGGTGCGATCATACCAGACGTCGGAGGTTTCCCGTTCGAAAAGCGCGACCACATGGTCCAGGATCTGGCGATCGGTGAGCGGCTCGCCGCAGTGCTCGCAATAGAAAACGATGATGGGCACGCCCCAGGCGCGCTGGCGGGAGATGCACCAGTCGGGGCGGCTGGCGATCATGTTCGAGATGCGCTCCTGGCCCCAGGCCGGCATCCACTTCACCTGCTTGATGGCATCGAGCGCGCGCTCGCGCAGATGGTTGCGATCCATGCCGATGAACCACTGCTCGGTGGCGCGGAAGATGGTGGGGTGGTGGCAGCGCCAGCAGTGCGGATAACTGTGCTCGATGGACTCCTGCGCGGCCAGGGCGCCGGCGGCTTCCAGGATCGCGGTGACGACCGGGTTGGCGTCCCAGACGGTCTTCCCGATGAGCGAGTCGGGCAGGCGTCCGGCGGCTCCTTCGGCGTGGAAAAAGCGCCCCGCGGCGTCCACCGGGCAGTAGGTCTGGATGCCGTAGCGCAGGCCGGTGAGGTGGTCCTCCTGGCCGTGGCCGGGAGCGGTATGCACGGCGCCGGTGCCCTGATCGAGCGTGACGTAATCGGCCAGTACGCCGGGGGAATCGCGCTCCAGGAAGGGATGGCGGAAGATGGCGCCTTCGAGTTTCGTCCCGGCGAGGCGCGCCAGGATTTGCGGAGACTGCCAGCCCAGCTTGCGCGCGGTCGCGTCGAGGAGTTCGGCGGCCAGGATGTAGACGTCGCCGCCCGCTTCCACGGCCACGTACTCGAACTTGGGATGGAAGGCGATGGCCAGGTTGGCGGGAATGGTCCAGGGGGTGGTGGTCCAGATGAGACCGAAGACGCGGCGCGAGGCGAGGGCGGGATGGAGCGCGGCGGGATCGGAAGTTAGCGCGAAACGAACCCAAATGGAGGGGCTGGAGTGGTTCTCGTACTCGACCTCGGCCTCGGCCAGCGCGGTGCGGCAGTGGAGGCACCAGTTCACGGGCTTGAGGCCCTTGTAAACGTAGCCGCGGTCGAGGAATTCGACGAAGGCGCGGGCGATGGCGGCTTCGTAATCGGCGGTCAAGGTGAGGTAGGGCTTTTCCCAGCGGCCCAGCACGCCCAGGCGGCGGAAATCGTCGCGCTGGATATCGACCCACTTGAGCGCGTACTTGCGGCATTCGGCGCGGATCTGGGAGACGCTCATGCGGGCCTTGCGAGAGCCCAGCTCGTTATCCACGCGGATCTCGATGGGCAGGCCATGGCAGTCCCAGCCGGGGACGTAAGGAGCGTCGAACCCGGCCATGCTCTTGGACTTCACGATGAAATCCTTGAGGACCTTGTTGAAGGCGGTGCCGGAGTGAATGCGGTTGTTGGCGAAGGGCGGCCCATCGTGCAGGACGTAGAGCGGCCGGCCGGCGCGCTCCCGGCGGATACGGTGGTAGAGCTGGTCTTCGTTCCAGCGGGCCAGGATTTTGGGCTCGTTCTGCGGCAGGTTGGCCTTCATGGGGAAGTCCGTGCGCGGCAGGTTGACCGTCTTCTTGAGTTCGACGCTAGTGGGCTGCATCTTGGAGACTTACTATTATACGTGGCGCGGGGGGCGCACCCCCGGGCCCGTTTACTTCGAGCCTGGGGCGGCAGCCGGCGGGGCCGCGGCTTTCCGGATGGCCTGGCCCAGGGTGTCCAGAGCGCCGAGGACCGAGCCGGGCGTGGGATGAAGAACCGCCGCTCCCAGATCGGCGAGTGCGCCGGCGATGGCGAACCCTTTGGTGAGGTTCTCCACAGTCTTGACTGCGGCCGCGGCCTGCTGGGTGGCGTCCTGGAGTTTCTGGACGGTGGCGCCAACGTCCGTGATGGCTATCTCGACCGCCTGATTCATCAGACTACTGGCGATCTTCTGGACGTTCCCGAAGGCCACTTCGAATCCGCGGAGAGTGGGATCGTCCAGTTTATGCTTGGTTGGATAGTCGGCGAGCCAGTCGGCCAGATCCTGGAATAGGAGACCGAGAGCCTTGAGTTCGGATGGGGTCATGGGCATTCTCCTCGATTTCTAAAAGGCGGTTCTCATGGAGGCTCCGGCATCGGCGATTTGCACGATTTCCGGCGCCAGGATAGTAGCCAGTTGTTTGGCGTTCCAAGAGTTGCGGGAATCGTAGAGCTTCTGGTGGGCCGAAGCGATCGCGGCGAGAGCCTGACGGTACTTCGCAATGGCGTTTCTATTCAGCTCGATGCGGGCCAGGTCGGCCTGATACTGCTGTTCGAACAACTCGAGCGCCAGAGGCTCGCTGGCCGCGAAGTCGTGAACCCGCCTGGTGTGGTAAGTTTTCGCGAAATTCAGTTCCTCGCGCAGGCCTTGGTCGTACTTCTCGGCGGCGTAGTCGGAGAGGAAGGCGATCACCTCCTTGATGGGGCCGGGGTGGTCGGCATCGCCGTTCACCTCTTCGATGACCTTGGCGAGCGCATGCTGGCGGTACTCGCTGGTCAGGACCTTGGCCAGAGCGACCGCCAGACCGGTGGCCGCTTTGGCTTTGCTCTGGGCGTCGGTGGAGATACTGGGATCGGCCAGCTTCAACTGACCGGGCACATCTTTCAGGCCGTCCGCCACTTTGGAAGGGTCGGCGGAGGCCAGCTTGCCCAAGCCCGCGATGTACGCAAAAAGCGCGTCGTTTATTTTGATCAGCCCCGGCGCGGCATCCGCATAAAACTTGCAGTCGGGAGCGTCTTCGGTTGGCAATCGATGGGCCATGGCCCGCGCGCAGGAGAGCTTTCCCTCTTCGGTAATGCTCTTGAAGGCCGTTCCGGCGGCCTGACTGGCCTTGGCGAACTCGTTGACTTTGTCCAGATCGACGCAAGAGCAGAGAAACAGAGTGCATGCGAGGATCGCGATCCTGGCGGCAGATCGGCTATTTGGACGAGTGGAAAGTGGTGTGTTCACAGGCGATCATCCCTCTTTTTCCGGATTGGCGCACCGGCGCTCCATGTAACATAACATGGATTTCTTGATAATGCAGGGCGGGCGCGGGGCGGCCGCGTGGCCGGCTGCCGCATGCCGCCTCCGGCGGAAGGGCGCGCACCGGCACTCCGTGCAGGGCGGCTGAAGGGCGGTAGGTGGGTTCGTTCTTGGGAGGGTAAGTGGCTTGGTTTCTGGAGATTGGGGTCCATGGTGGGTTCGTTCGGGAAACCCCGTTTGGCTTTTCGAGATGCGCGCCAGGGCGCGGCAGGCCGGCTCGGGCGGGCACTGCCGTGCGGGCACTGCCGTGCGGCAGGCCGCCTCCGGCGGAGGGGCGCGCACCAGCACTCGGTGGAAGGTGGCTGAAGGGCGGCAGGTGGGTTCGTTCCGGGGTTGGTAAGTGGGGTAGTTTCTGTGGATTGGGATCCATGGTGGGTTCGTTCGGGAAACCCTGTTTGGCTTTCCCCGATCAGGCCGGGAGGGGACGGCTTCGGGCTGAGGTCGGTCAAGCGTCCGCGTTCCACGCGATGGGTGAAGAGGCCGGTTTCGATGGGGACGACGCGGCGGAGTCGCCACTCGGCCCAGGCCAGCTCGCGAAGGCTGGAATCCTGAAAGGCGCCGGCGGGATGGAAGACGTCGCGAAGGCCGTGGAGCAGGGCGTGGAATTCGGCGGGAATCTCCTGGGGGAGGACGGCGTTGCGGCGATTGGGGTGGATTTGTTTGTCGGTTGGCGTAAGTGTCCTTTCGACTCCAGAGGAACATGCGCGGGATGGGCTGGGGCTCGTGGAATTCGGTATGTGGTTGTGGGGGTGGAAGATAGATTGCGGGTGGGACGGTGACGCGCAAGGTTGGGGCGGGGGATCGCGGAGGCGACCAGGGGGCGTGACGCGCCAAGCGGCCAGTCAGTTTGAGAGAATTGGCAGTGGAGGCACGAATGAATCCAGCGTCGATCTTTGATCTGAGCCCCTCCGAGAAGCTCCAGCTTGTTGAAGATCTGTGGGACGACCTTGCGGCCGCGCCAGAGTCCGTGCCGGTCCACGATTGGCAAAAGCAGGAACTGGTGCGCAGGAAGGCGAATCTGTTGAAAAGCCCGGCTTCTGGGCTGCCCTGGGAAGAGGTGAAGCGCAAGGTGCGCGCCCGCTATGCCCGTTGAGCTTGTGATCGCCCCGGAAGCCGAGTTGGACATTGTGGGAGCCTACGCCTGGTATGAAGGCCGCAGAGCCGGGCTGGGTGAGGAGTTCCTGAGTTCGGTGGATGCGTGTTTGGAGAGCCTCCGGCGCCGGCCCGAGATGTACCCTGTCGTTCACGAGGGCCACCGTCGCTCCCTGGTACGTCGGTTTCCATACGGGGTGTTCTACGAGCTGTCGGAGGCAACGGTCACGATCTACGCCGTATTTCATACCTCTCGCGACCCGGACAAATGGCGCCAGCGGCTTACGTGATGGGCTGCGCTGGAACTCGGGACCAGCGAGCGCGCTCGCGGTGCAGGCGGCTGTACTTGCGTCCCCCACGGTCGGCACGGGTGTGAGGGAGCAATGGGCGTTAGACGTCAGTCTGGCCCGCAGCCAGCGTCCGGCCGGCTCGTGATTCAGGCGCAGGCTCAACCGCTGCCGCGTCCGCACCAAGGCCTACAACATGGTTCACACAACGGTCTTCGGCAGCGATAGCGGCCGTGCTCTCCCGGAGATTACCGTGCTTGCCGGAACTCCTTGGGCGCTATGACTGTGTCGATCCACGCGAGCACGTCCGTGCCGCAGTACTTGCGAATCACTCCCGGCTCTGGATATTCGATGTGAATGCGAAGCAAATCGCAGGCTTCCGGCTCGTGCCCGCGTTTATTGAGATAACAGTGCAAGATCTGCTGAGCACCGAAGTCTGCGTACCTCAACACGAGGGCCCTGATCATCTCTGTTCCGGAATCCTCGCTGATCCGGTGTTCTGGAACGTGTTCGTGGAAGAGATCCGTGAACGCTTCGCCTCGGCCAGCATTGTACTTTCGTAGCCGAATGCATTTCATTTTCGACCGGAGCTCGTTACAGATCTGAAAGTTCGAATAGATGTTGTCGGCCGTGGTGGGCACTTCTGGTCGTCCCCCATCTGGAACCAGGATACACGAGCGTATGGTCGCCTATGCGCAGAGGCGGATTGCTCCGTGTGGGGACTGGGTGGCAGTCGATGGCGGGGGCCGTGGCAGTGGGCCGCACGGGGCTGGTTTGGCGCGGAATTGGACGGGGCGACAGGTTGCCCGCGGGTTCTGAGCGCGCGGCGTGATGGCTGGGTCCCACGGGCGAACCGATCATTCTGCCGGCGGATTGCCCGTCCTTAGGATACATGACGCAGTATGATGAGACGTTTCTTGGCGAAGACCGGACCCTACACATCGCGCCTTTTTGTTAGTTTTAATTCATGGCCCCCGGTAAGGCATCCGCGGCACCCACTGAAGATGAATACTGGCGCATGTTCAACCTCGTTCGCGGCGATGTTGAGGCAGCGGTCAAGAGCAACCATGCTTACCTCACGATACACAATCTCGCCGTCGCCGAGCGCGCGATTTACGACAAGATCAACAGATTTCCGGAATTCTGGACGCTCAATTCCTACGCCCTGCAGACCACATTCTTTATCGCCTTCGGTCGCATATTCGATAGCCGGCATGACTCGCTCTCCGTCCAGAAGTTGGTAGATGCCACGATTGCGAACCCGAACCTCTTCTCGAAGGCGGCTCTTCGGGAGCGGAAGCGCCGGTCTTTAAACCTCCAGGGCTCTGATCCTGATTGGCTGGCCGAATACGTCCTCGTCGCATGGGAGCCCACGGAGGTCGATCTGCGGTCCCTCAGAGACGCCCTTGCTCCTCACTGGGACAAGTTTCGGTCCATATACGGGCCGATACGGCACAAAGCGTTTGCTCACCGGAGCAACGAGGATGAAGCCGCAATCGCCGCCCTGTTCGGCAGGACGCTGATCGGTGATGTTTCCGAGATTCTGCGGTTTCTTCACACGGTCCTCTGGGCGATTTGGGAGATGGCGTGGAATGCGAGGCGTCCTGACCTTGCGGACTTCCACGATTACGAGGCCTATGTTAGGCGCGTGAAGGCGAAGATCGAAGAGTTCATCCGGCGCTTGCCCTGATGGGCGGCGCAGCAGTCCTGCCCAAGTGGACCGTATGGTCGCGTATGCATGGAAGTGGATTGCTCCGGGCGGGGCGCCGAGGGCGAAGGGATCACTCGGGCGGCGGGTTGCGGTTGGTCGCGAGCGCGCGGAGGATGGCATCCGTGTCGAAGACGCAGCCGCCCCAGGGGCCGCCGCTGACGGATTGGAGGGCGGCCCAGAGGCGGGTGTCGTCGGGGAGGGCGGGATCGGGCGCGAGTGCGGGATGCGGGAGGCGCGAGGCCAGGAGGCGGGCGGCTTCGTCGCCTCCGACCAGGTTTACGGAACCTTCCAGACGCTGGGTATCGATGACGATTTCGACTAAGTCGCCATCCTGGAGGCGGCCGAGCGGTCCGCCGGCCAGGGCTTCGGGCGAGATGTGGCCGATGCAGGCTCCGGTGGAGACGCCGCTGAAGCGGGCGTCGGTGAGCACGGCGACGTGCTTGCCGAAATCCAGGTACTTGAGCGCGGCGGTGAGCTGGTAGGTCTCTTCCATGCCCGCGCCGAGGGGGCCGCGGCCGATGAGCGCCAGGACGTCGCCGGACTGGATGCGGCCGTCCTTGATGGCGGCGATGGCGGCGGGCTCGGAGGTGAAGACGCGGGCCGGGCCGGTGTGACGGTAGACGCCGGCGGAGTCCAGCAGGCGGGGATCGAGGGCGGTGCTCTTGACCACCGCGCCGCCGGGGGCCAGGTTGCCCTTGGGGAAGGTGACGGTGGAGGTCAAGCCGCGGCGGCGGGCGGAATCCGGGTCCAGGATGACATCGGCGGGGTCTATGCCTTCACGGTCTTTTAGGAGGGCGCGGAGGCGGGAGCGGCGCTCGGAGTGCTCCCACCAATCCAGCATTTCGCCGAGAGGCGCACCCGATGCGGTGAGGGCGTCCAGAGCGAGCAGGCCGGCGCGGCGCAGGTGCAACATCACCTCGGGAACTCCGCCGGCCAGGAAGACGACGATGGTGGGAAAGTTGCGCGGGCCGTTGGGCAGCACGTCGACCAGGCGGGGGACCTGGCGATTGACGGCGGTCCAGTCTTCGAGGGTGGGGCGGGCCAGGCCGGCGGCGTGGGCGACGGCGGGCAAGTGCAACAGCAGGTTGGTGGATCCTCCGAAGGCGGCGTAAGTCACCATGGCGTTGCGAAGGGCGGCGGGGGTCAGGATGTGGCGGGTGGAGAGGGAGCGCTCGGCTTGGGCCAGCACGGCGCGGGCGGAGCGGCGGGCCATGTCCAGCCAGATTGCGTGGCCGGAGGGCGCGAGCGCGGAATGGGTGAGCGCGAGGCCGAGGGCTTCGGCGACCACCTGCGAAGTGGCCGCGGTGCCCAGGAACTGGCAGCCGCCGCCCGGGGAAGCGCAGGTGCGGCAACCGGCCTCGGCAGCCTGCTCCAGAGTGATGGCGCCGTGGGCGTAGCGCGCGCCGATGGATTGCACCTGGGCCGCGTCTTCGCCGCGTTCGGGGAGCAGCGTGACGCCGCCGGGGACCAGCACGCAGGGGAGATCGGGAGTGCCGGCGAGGGCCATCATCATGGCGGGCAGTCCCTTGTCGCAGGTGGCGACGCCGATGACGCCGCGGCGGGTGGGAAGCGATCGGATGAGGCGGCGGAATACGATGGCGGCGTCGTTGCGATAGGGCAGGCTGTCGAACATGCCGGGAGTGCCCTGGGTGCGGCCGTCGCAGGGGTCGGTGCAGTAGCCCGCGAAGGGAACGGCGCCGTTGTCCTTCAATTCGCGGGCGGCGGCTTGCATGAGCAAACCGACTTCCCAGTGGCCGGTGTGGTAGCCGAGGGCGACAGGCTGGCCATCGGGAGCGCGGATGCCGCCGTGGGTCGAGAGGAGCAGGATCTCGGGGCCGCCGAGCGAGTCGGGGCGCCAGCCCATGCCAACATCTTGCGACCAGCCAAAGAGGTCGCCGGAGGGCCGCGTGAGCAGCATCTGGGGGGTGAACGGGAGGGCGCCGGAGGGTCCGGAAGCGGTCGAGCGGATATCGTAGAGGGCGTCGTCCCCCGAGTCGAGAATGGAAGCCAGCGGGATGGGCATGACCACAGGCTAACAATTGCGCGCTGGGAATGCGCAACAGGCTAGAATCAGAAGAATGGTGATTGCCGTATATCCCGGATCGTTCGACCCCATCACGAACGGGCACTTGGATCTCATCGAGCGGGGCGCGAGGCTGTGCGACCGGCTGATCGTGGCGGTGTTGGGAAACGAGAGCAAGCAGCCGCTGTTCACGGTGGCGGAGCGCATGGAGATGCTGCGCGAGGTGGTGCGGGATTACGCGAACGTGGAAGTGGATTCCTTCGAGGGCCTGCTGGTGGACTATGCGCGCGAGAAGGGCGCCACGGCGATCGTGCGCGGAATCCGGGCCATCTCGGACTACGAGTACGAATTGCAGATGGCGCTGATGAACCGGCGGCTGTGCCCGACGGTGGAGACGGTGTTCCTGATGTCGGGCGAGGCGTACTCGTTCATCAGCTCGCGCATCGTGAAAGAAGTGATCCGGCTGGGCGGGAATTTGACCGGGCTGGTGCCGCCTTCGGTCGAAGTGCGGCTGAGGAATCGCGTATTGAAGGGCGTCTGACGATCGCATGAGACGGACCGGCGAACTGGCCCAGAGGATTTCGCGCATCACGGTATCGACCACCATGCGGGCGGCGGCGGCCGCGGAGCGCTTGCGGCAGGCCGGGGAAGACGTGGTGGATCTGGCGCCCGGGGAACCCGACTTTCCCACGCCGGAGAACATCAAGCAGGCCGCTATCCGGGCCATTGAGGGCAATTTCACGCGCTACACGGCGGCGGGCGGGACGCCGGAATTGAAAGCGGCCATCTGCGAACGGCACGCGGCGGATTTTGGAACGGCGTATTCGCCGGCGGAGTGCGTGGTCTCAGTGGGCGGCAAACACGCGATCTTCAACGCGACCCAGGCGCTGGTGGAAGACGGGGACGAGGTGATTGTCCCGGCGCCGTACTGGGTGACCTTCCGCGACGTTGTGAATTACGCGGGCGGGAAGTGCGTGCTGGTACCGACCGACGAGCGGGAGGGGTTCCGGCTGACGGCGGCCATGATCGAGGGCGCGCTGAGCGACCAGACCAAGATGGCGATCGTCAACTCGCCGTCGAATCCGTGCGGGGCCATGGTGGAGCGCGAGGAGTTCGAGCGGATACTCGAGCTGACCGCGCGGCACGGCGTCTATCTGTTGACCGACGAGTGCTACGCGCACTTCGTTTACGAGAGCGCGCCGTGGTCGATCGCGTCGGTCGCGGGCGCCAAGGCCAACGTGATTGTGGTGGGGTCGCTCTCGAAGACCTATTCGATGACCGGCTGGCGGATCGGATACGGGCTGGGGCCGGAGGCGATTGTTCAGGCCTGCACGAAACTGCAGAGCCACTCGACCTCGAACCCGACCTCGATCGCGCAGAAGGCGGGAGTGGAGGCGCTGCGGGGGCCGCAGGAATCCGTGGCCATCATGCTGCGGGAGTACCGGAGGCGGCGCGAGTTCGTGATGCGGCGGCTGCGCGAGATTCCGGGCGTGAGCTGCACGGAGCCCGAGGGGTCGTTTTACGTCTATCCGAATATCGGCGCGGTGCTGGGCCGGGATGGGATAGAAGACACGCTGCAATTCGCGGAGCGCCTGCTGGAGGAGCAGAAGGTGGCCGTGGTGGCGGGCGCGGCGTTCGGGACGGACCGGCACGTGCGCATCTCGTATGCCGCTTCGATGGAGGAACTGGCGCGCGGCCTGGATCGCCTGGAACGTTTCGTGGCGAGGCATCTGGGCCGATAGCGTCGGATGAGGGGGCTGCGCGGGATGCCCGTTCCCGAGCGCGGCGGGGCGCAATCACTTCACGGCGTCTGGTTCCGCGGCTGTCTCCGACGCCAAGACCTCCTTGCAGTTCTTACCTTGCGGAAACGCGTGGCAGTAGGCAGCGGCTCGCTCACCCAGGTCTTCCTCAAGCATGTGGATCACTGAGCGGTCATGTCTCTCACGGTCGGCCAAATCGTATATCTCACGTTGCAGACGGTCGACTTGGCTGTGCGACCTTTGCAGTGCGGAAAGCCGGTACTCCAGGTTCTCGGTTGATGCATGCTGAACGACAAGCCCAAACAGCAGAATCGCGATTAGGGCCAAGCCGATGGCCAGTCCGGTTTTCATTTGCCGTTCCTTTCCTGCCCCGCCCGTTCCGCTGAAGCATGGCGGGCGTCAGCTTTGTGCCTCGGCGATCCAGCGTGTTTTCTTCCGGGGCCGTGCGCTGGATTCCAGCCATGGCGTCGCGTGCGTTCCGGCGATGCGAGCTGGGTGCAGGCTGGATCCCAGCCGGAACCAGCGAGACCGCCAGCGGGGAACGCACAGTTCCCCCTCGGATTTATCGGCTGGCTGGCCGCCAAACTTCAGGGCCCGTCGCGCCGCTTGCGCCCCTCCGCCTGGGCTGGGGACGCTCCCGGAATGTAGCGAACCGCAAGGAAGAAGGGGCATTCTGTCTGCCCCGAACGCCCCGGATTGTCGAGCTCGTCGATATGGAAGCGTTCGTGCGAAGTGTGTGGGATTGTTACACTAGCAGATGAAGCGAGTGTCAATCTCCCCGTGCCGAACGCTCTGTCCGTGCGCGCTGTTGGTGTGCCTGTGCGTGCTGGGCGGCTGTTCGTCGCGGCCGGAGCGGGAGCGGGAAATCGGAGAGGCCTACGTGGGACCGGCGACGCTGAAGCTGCGCCGGGAGATGGACCTGCGCTCGGCCGAGGCGGCTACGGTGGTACACGGCGAGCGGCTGGCCATTGTGCGGCGGCGGCGGCGGTTCGTGAAGGTGCGGACGGAGAAGGGCGTGGAAGGCTGGACGGACACGCACCTGCTGCTGAGCTCGGAGCAGATGGAGCAACTCAACCAGCTCGCGGAGCGGGCCCGGAGCCTGCCCTCGCAAGGCGCGGCGACGGTGTACGAAGCACTGAACGTGCACACCGAGCCGAATCGCATGTCGCCCAGCTTCTACCGGGTGAAAGAGCGCGAACCGGTGGACGTGGTGGAGCGGGATCTGATTCCGCGGGCGCCGTTCGAGCCCAAGAGCATCCTGCCGCCGCCCAAGCCACCCTCGGCGCGCAAGCCTAAGCCCGAGCCGCCGGAGGGCCGCATTCCGCCTCCGCCGATGCCGCCGCCGCCCAAGGTGCCGGCGGATTGGCTGGAGATGTCCGAGACCGCCGAGCCGGAGTCCGACACGCAGGCGCCGGCCGCGCACAAGGCCGAAAAGGAGGCCCCGAAACCCGTTCCCTTGGACGACTGGACGCTGGTCCGGCTGTCAAACGGGCGCGCCGGCTGGGTGCTGACGGGGATGCTGCGGATGAGCATCCCGGACGAGGTGGCGCAGTATTCGGAGGGGCATCGGATCACGGCGTACCTGGCGATGGAGGACGTGAAGGACGGGGGGCAGATCAAGCACAACTGGCTGTGGACGACGCTGGCCGACACGCGGCAATCCTACGACTTCGACAGCTTCCGTTGTTTCGTCTGGAACGTGAAGCGGCACCGCTACGAGACGGCCCACGTAGAGAGTAACCTGCGCGGCTACTACCCGGTGGAGGCGCATCCGGTGAAGATGATGGCGGGCAAGAAGGAAGAGAGCTACCCGGGGTTCTCGCTGATCGTGGAGGACGATGCCGGGGTGCGCTGGCGCAAGTTGTACGGATTCCACACCTACCACGTGGTGCTGCTGAGGAAGGAGAAGTGGGAGCCGCCTCCGAGCCCGCCACCCGGCCAGAAGCGCGCCGTGGCGCCACCCAAGGCTGCGCCGGCGCAACAGCCCGGGTTTCTGAGTCGAGTGGCTGGGTGGCTGAAAAGGCTGTTCGGTCGCTAGACCCGGTCCAGCGCCAGGAACTCCTGGATGTGGGGGTTGTTGGAGCGTTCGAGGTCGGGGGTGGGACCGAAGAAGACGACCCGGCCTTCGTGGAGCACCACGACGCGGTCGGCAACCTTGTTCATCAGATCCAGGTCGTGGGTGACGACGATGGAGGTGAGGCGCAACTGCTTCTTGAGGCGGAGCATCAGGTTGGCCATATGGTCGGACATGATGGGGTCGACCATGGTGGTGGGTTCGTCGTAGAGGATGCACTCGGGCTGGGCGGCCAAGGCTCGCGCAATGGCGACGGCGCGCTTGTAGCCGGTGGAAATGTCGGTCGGATAGGCATCGGCGTACTCGGCCAGGTCCACCATCTTTAGCAGGCCGTTGACCACTTCCTCTTTGTTTTCAGCGTCGTAGTCCTCGCGCAGCTCGAGCGAGAAGAGGATGTTCTCGGCGATGGTCAGGGAGTCGAAGAGGGCGCCGGACTGGAACACCATGGTCACTTTGCGGCGGATGCGGCGCAGTTCGGACTCGGGGTAGTCGGTGATGTCCTCGTGAGCCACGATCACCCGTCCGCTGTCCGGGCGGAGGAAGCCCATGATGTGCGCCAGGGTCACCGACTTTCCGACGCCGCTGCGGCCGATGATGGCGACCGTCTCGCCGGCGTTGACGTAAAAATTGACATCGACTAAAACGGGGAGGTCGAACGTCTTATCTACGTGGCGGAACTCGATGTAATGAGGGTGAAGCTCGGTCATAGGGCGCCGGGCGCGATCCAGGCCGCCGGACGGCCGCGCGGCTGCATGCAGAAATGATACCATTAGCGGTACCGAGGACATGGCCGGAGCCCAGTGGTTGTCTTTCCACTTTGCGGGACGCAGGTTTGGGAGTAGAATCAAGTTAAAACAAAGATATGGGTTTTTGTTTCAGACTGGGATGCGCGGGACTGGCGGCCGGGGCTTGGCTGGCCGCGGCCACGCCGGAGGCTTCCAAGCCGGAGACGCCCCCGGCTAGACTGGCGTCCGTAGTGCGCGCCGATCCCCGCACGGGCCGCCTGGTGCGTAGAGTGACCGTGGCTCCCCCCGCGGCGCCGAAGCGCGTCAAGGCGAGCCTGCCCGCCCGCCAGCCGGTGGCCAAGACAGCCGGCGAAGCGCTGGCCGGCACGGTGGAGGAGACGGCCGGACGCTACCAGGTAGACCCGCTGCTGGTGCATTCGGTGATCGCGGTGGAGAGCAACTACAATCCCCTGGCGGTGTCGCCGAAAGGCGCGCAGGGCCTGATGCAACTGATGCCGGGAACGGCGCGGCGGCTGGAGGTGAAAGACAGCTTCGACGCCATCGAGAACCTGGACGGCGGGGTGCGCTACCTGAAGTACCTGCTCACGGTGTTCGGCGAGGACGATCCGCGGCTGGCTCTGGCGGCCTATAACGCGGGCGAAGGCGCGGTGATGAAGCACCGGGGCATTCCGCCCTATCCGGAGACGGAGCGGTACGTGGAGCGGGTGGGGCAGAAGTACGGGGAGGCGAAGCGGGCGGCGCAAGCCGCGGCGGTCCCGAAGGAGACGGTGGCGCCCGAGCATCCGGCGATAGAGCAGTACGTGGATGCGGAGGGCAGGCTGCACGTGCGCACACGACCATCCCCATGAGACCAGTCATCTGGGCGCTCCCGATTGCGCTGCTCGTGGCGGGCTCGGGTCTGGGACAGACCCGCATTACCGCCGTGCGCTTCTGGTCGGTGGGCGAGGTGACTCGGGTCGCCATCGAGACCGACGGCGAGACCAGCTATCACGCCGAGCGGCTGGATAACCCGGACCGGCTGTTCTTCGACCTGCAGGGAACGCGCCCGCAGGGCAAAGGGCTGGAAACGATTCCGGTGGGCGACCGGCTGCTAAAGCAGATTCGCATCGCGCGGACCCTGCCCGGCGTCACGCGCGTGGTGCTGGACCTGGAGGTCCGCGCCGAGTATTCGGTCTCGCATCTGAGCAATCCGGACCGCATCATGGTGGAGCTGCGCCTGGCTGGCAAGGGACCGGCGACGCCTCCGGTACGAAGCGTCACGGGGAATCACCCGATTGCGGAGGTGGCGCCGGAGGAAGCGGAGAACGAGCCCGAGACGAAGCCCGCTCCGGTGGCGGAGCCGGTGAAGCCCATGCCGGAACGGGCAGTGTTCCGCATGCCTCCCGCGCCCGTGGCGGAGGCGCGGCGGCCGGCGGTCGAGCCGCCCAGCCTGCCTCCGGCGCGGCTTCCCGCATACAGGCCGCCCTCGGAAAATGTGCCACCGCCCGTGCACGCGCCTCACGTTGCGGAATCCAAACCGGCGGTTCAGACGCCGCCGGCTCCTGCGCCGCGCGTGGCCGAGGCGAAACCGGCGGCCGAGACGAAGAGCGCTCCGGAAGTCGGGCTGGCGGCGCAGCGGGACAGCCACGGCGACCGGTCGATGATCCGGGCGCTGGGATTGAAGCTGGGGCGCGTGGTGCTGGATCCGGGCCACGGGGGGCAAGATGCCGGAACGATCGGCCCGGGCGGCCTGGAGGAGAAGACGCTGGTATTGGACGTGGCGCAGCGGCTGGGCGTCCTGATCACGCAGCGTCTGGGTAGCGAGGTGATCTTCACGCGGACGGACGACACGTATGTTCCGTTGGAAGCGCGCACGGCGCTGGCCAACGAGAAGCACGCCGACCTGTTTCTTTCCATTCATGCGAACTCGTCCAAGTTGCGAGCGATCTCCGGTAGCGAGGCTTACTTCTTGAACTTCACGACCTCGGCCAGTGCGCTGGAGGTGGCGGCGCGCGAAAACGCCAGCTCCGAGCAGTCGATTCACGAACTGCAGAGCCTGCTGCAGAAGATTGCGCTGAAGGAGAAGGTGCAGGAGTCGCGGGAATTCGCGGCCACCATACAGAAGAGCCTCTACGCGGGTCTCTGGGACGCCAAGGGGATCAAGAACCGGGGCGTCAAGCAGGCCCCCTTCGTGGTGCTGATCGGCGCGCAGATGCCGTCCGTGCTGGCGGAGATCGCGTTCTTGAGCAACCCCAAGGACGAAGCCCAGCTCAAGCGTCCGGAGTACCGGCAGAAGGTGGCGGAAGCGCTGTACAAAGGGGTCTCTCAGTACGCGGGGACGCTAAGCCATTTCCAGGTGGCGCGGGGCAAAGGGGCGGAAGGGCAGCAGTAAGCGAAGAAGCGCCTAAGGCTTGACGAATCCGACGACGATCGCCAGCTTGAGGAGCAGGGCTACGGTGGCGAAGGCTAGAATCCAGAAAACATCCCTATCCGACATTTTAGGTTTTGCCTTAGCTTTCGCCTTAGCTTCAAACGACGGGTAGGGATCGAACGGCACGGGCTCTTTGTCGGTTCCCAGCGCTCGGATCATATCCTCGCGTCCTTCGAGGCATTTTCGAGCATTCCGGAGATCAATCTTCAGACGAGCGAAGGCTACCCACAGGAGCGCCAAAAATGCGACATCAACGCCCAAGAGGAGCGGGCCATTCTTCAGACGAGAGTTCTCAGGTCGAATGAGAAACGCCGTGATGGCGAACGAGGAGACGGTGATGAAGGCCGAGAGCTGGTAGATTCGGTCTCTAAGCAGCCGAACCTCGGTGCGATCTTCCAGCACCGCGGACTTCAAGAAATCCGCCCTGATTTGCAGCGGCAAGATGCGTACTTCGTCGTCGGACTGTGCCGGGATTTCCATTTGGACTCTCCGCGACGGCCAGTATACACCCTCTCGCAAGCGGCCAGAAAGGGCCAGCGACGCCGCCTACTCCGGCTTGTAGACCCGCGGCACGAAGGTCTGGTCGGAGATGGGGGGGCGGACGTAACTGCTCTTCTCGCGCTCGGGCAGCTTGATGGGGGCGGGAGTAAGATCCTTGTACGGGATCATGGAGAGCAGGTGGTGGATGCAGTTCAGGCGCGCACACTCTTTGTTGTCGGCGTTGACCACATACCACGGCGCCTGCTTGATGTCCGTGTAGGAGAACATCTCGTCCTTGGCCCGGGAGTAATCCACCCAGCGCTTGCGCGACTCGAGGTCCATGGGGCTGAGCTTCCAGCGTTTGGTGGGATCCTTGATGCGGGCCTGAAAACGCTTCTCCTGTTCTTCGTCGCTGACCGAAAACCAATACTTGAGCAGGATAATGTCGGAGCGCACCAGCATGCGCTCGAACTCCGGGCAGGAGTGCATGAATTCCATATACTCGTTCTCGGTGCAGAAGCCCATCACGCGCTCGACGCCGGCGCGGTTATACCAGCTCCGGTCGAAAAGGACCATTTCGCCGGCGGCGGGCAGATGGGGGACGTAGCGCTGAAAGTACCATTGCGTCTTTTCCCTATCGGTAGGCGTGCCCAGGGCGACCACCCGGCAGATCCTGGGATTCAGGGGTTCGGTGATGCGCTTGATGACGCCTCCCTTGCCCGCCGCGTCGCGGCCCTCGAAGAGCGCCACGACCTTCAGGCCCTTGTGCCGTACCCATTCCTGTAACTTCACTAACTCGATTTGCAGGCGCCGGAGCTCTTTCTCGTACGCTCCGTCCTTGAGAACCACGGTCTTCCCGTTATGTTCGGATTCCTCTTTGTGCTTTTTCTCGTTCTTCGGCATAACCGATCACTCCGCCTCTCTCCAGCTCTTCCATTCCGCGATCACCGCCTCCGCCATCCGCCCGGCCGCGCCGGTCAGCCACCCCGGAGGAAGCTTGGCCAGATGCCGGCCGATCTCGCGCGCCTGGCCGGCGCCAATATGGACATTGGCGGTCTCAAAGCCCATGGCGGCGAGCAGGCGCACTTCGTCGCGCTGGGCCGGCAGATCGGAAAGTTCGATACGGCCGCAGTCCGGCGAAAGACGGCGCACGATCCAGCGGCCTTTTAGTTTGACATAGGGGTCCGGGCAGCGCACGGACTGGTCGATGATCTTCTGGTACAGAATCCGCTTGGGCGTTTTCCGGGAATCCCAGACCCACGCGGAGGGCGCCATGGCCTTGGCTTCACGCGCGATTCTGCCTCCGCGCCAATCGGCGATGGCGACAAACCGCTGCCGTCCCAGGCTGCCCAGCCCCGCGATGCGGTGCACGATGCGCAGAGGCAAATCCGGCTCCGGAAGCAGGCGCCGCAGCCCTCTCATCGCGCTGTCGGGCGGGGGCCTCTTAATGGCGGGAGTCGCATCCAGCTTCTCCCAGAAAGCCTCCGGATCCTTGAGCCGCTGCCGGGCCATATCACGGAGGGCGGGGTGATGCTCGGCCAGGACGAAGGCGCGCCCGCCGGCCTGTAGCGCGGCGTGGTAGCCCTTGAGGATGGCCTCGGCGGAGCGCTTGGCATCGATCGCCAGACGCCCGCCACCGGCCGCCAAAAGGGCGCTCGCCGCCAGCCGGACCAGATCGTTGGTGTAGGCCAGGGGCCAGGCTTCGTCGAAATCGTTGATGCCCCAGATCAGGCGCCCCTCGGCGTCGCGCCAGGTGCCGAAATTCTCGACGTGCAGATCGCCCACCGCCAGACAGGACGGCGCCGCGGCGAGGTCTTTGCAGAGTTTGGGCCAGAGCTGGGCCCAGCGATAGAAGGTTGCGCGCAGAAAGGGAAACGGGCCTTCCGCCATGCGCTGGTGCTTCAACTCGCGGTCGGCTTCGACGATGGTGAGTTGACGGCGGAGCCAGGCCTCGTAGTTCGCCGTGGCTTTTCGAATTCCCATAAGTGCTCCTATCGGCGCCGGCCCGCGGCCGCCAGTTTGGCAGTCAGCAGCCAGCGCAGACGGGCGCGCGGCTGGGCGTCGAACCGGTCGATATCCAGCGCCAGCAAAGCGCCCTTCTTCAGCTCCACCTGCACCGAGGCCGCGCCCAGCAGAAAGCTGGCTGTCCGGCCGAGCAACGGTTCGTGGCCAGCCAGCAGAAGCGCCTTCTCGGTGCGGTGCTCACGGATTTCCTGCCACACGGCCTCGGGGGAGGCTCCGGGCTGCAGGGCCTCGGTGAGCGCCACAGGCTGCTTGCAGTTTAGAATTCGCGCCGCCATCTCCGCGGTCTGGGCGGCTCGCGGATAGGGGCTCGAGAGGATCAACGACGGACCGACCTCCGCGTGGCGCGCCACGTCCAGGACCAGATGAAGCCGCTCCCGGCCCTTGGGGGTCAGCTCACGTTTCTCGTCGGGGCGGCCCGGAAGTCTGGCCTCCGCGATCCCGTGCCGCAGGAGGTAGAGCTCCATCAGCGTTTCCCATTTCGCCGCGCGGGCGCTCTGGCCTTGCGCGGCGGCGGAGCGGGCTGCGCGCTGCGCAGGTCCAGCGTCCGGATATGGTCCTGCAATTCCGCGAAGATCGCGGCGGGGGACTGACTGGCATCCACGGTGGTGAAGGCGTAGCGTTTGGCCATCCCATCCAGCGCCCTGATGAGGCGGGCCTGATAGCGTACGAAGCTCTGGTGCATGTCCGCGCCGAAGCGCATGTCCATGCCGCTTTCCCAGAAATCGAAAGCGCCGCGGCCCAGCACCACGCGCGACACCAGATCCTTCACTTCCGCCCGCAGATAGTAGACCGCGTGGGGAACCAGCGCGAAGCCGGCCACCTGCTCGATCCAGCGCTTGTCTTCGCCGCGCGCGATGGCCCGGGCCATGATGGAGAAGATATAGCGGTCGGTGAGCACCACGAAGCCGGCTCGCAGCGCGGGAACGATCTGGTTGAGGAGCTGGTCCGCGAAGTCGGTGGTATAGAACAAGGTCATGGTCACCGGGCCCAAAGTATTACCGTTCTTGGCGTCTTTGATGCCCTTTCCGGCCAGCGCCGAGCGGGCCATGCCGGTGTCCAGGACGGCGTGCCCTTCCTGTTCCAGCCACTGCCGGAGCTGCGTGATCTGAGTGGTGCGGCCCACGGCGTCGGGGCCTTCGACGACCAGCAAATGCCCGTGCAGCTCCGAACAATCGACGCCCGGAAGCGGCTCGCTATAGAACTGCAGCGGTGGTGGCAGCGCCATTGGTCTCTCCCGCCGGGCTTCGCAGAACTCCGGCCTTCAGATGCTCGCCGATGGTTTCGTTCACGATCTGGCGCATCTGCTGTTGCTGTTCCTCGATGGAAAGGGAGGCGTCGATCACGCGGAAGCCCATCTCCTCCGCCATGGCCTCGTACTCGTCCAGAATGCGCCCCTGGAAGATGCGAAAGCTCTCCTCGACATCGCGGCTGAGGCCCAGGTCCATGCCCGCCTCGTAGTACTTGATGGCGTCGCGGCCGCCCAGAATGCGCTGGATGGCCACATCCAGGGGGACGCGGAAATAGAACGCCAGGTCGGGGCGGATGGCGAAACGGTACAGGTTGCGGACCCAGCGGCGGCTGACGCCGCGGGCCACGTCGCGCGCGAAGGCGGTGAAGGCGTAGCGGTCGGCGCACACGATGGCGCCGGCGCGCAGCAGCGGCAGAATGTAGCTCTCCGAGCGGTCGGCGAAATCCGTGGCGTGGATCAGGCTGAAGGTGGTCGGCGTGAACATCTCTTTCTTCTTGCCGCGGCGGGTGGTTTGGCGAACCAACGGCGAGGAATTCCACTCGCTGAAGGCCACCGCGTAACCCTGGCTTCGCAGCCAGCGGCTGAGCAGCAGCATCTGGGTGGACTTCCCCGAGCCGTCGATGCCCTCGACAATAATCAACTTCCCACGGTTTCGGTTAGGGACGAAGAGGCTCATAGGTTGGTCGAATCCACTCTATCATAAGGTTATATGCCCCGCTACGCGGCCATAGACATCGGCAGCAACTCGATCCGGATGCAGGCCGCGGAAGTCGCCCCGGGGAGCGCCACGCGGATTCTGGCGGCCGAACGGGAGGTGACGCGGCTGGGGGAAGGCGTCTTCCGCAACGGCAGCATGAACGAAGAGGCGATGCGGCTGACCTGCGAGGTGCTGGCGCGGATGGCGGCGCGGTTCCGGGCGCTGGAGGTAGCGGGCATCCGGGCGGTGGCCACCAGCAGCGTGCGCGACGCGCGCAATCAGGCGGAGTTTCTGGAGCGGGCCAGCGCCAGCGTGGGCGCCCCGGTGGAGGTCATCTCCGGCCGCGAGGAGGCCCGCCTGATTCACCTGGGCGTGCTGAGCCGCTGGCCGCAGCCCGGCAAGCGCGTGCTGGTCGTCGATATTGGCGGGGGCAGCGTGGAGATCATCGGCGTGGAGGACGGCCGGATGGTGGAGGCCGTCTCCAAGCCGCTGGGCGCGGTGCGACTGCGCGAGATTTTTCTGACGCACGATCCGCCCGCTCCGCGCGCGCTGCACCAGATGCGCGAGTTCGTCGAGGAGAAGCTGGCCGACGCCTTCCGCCGTTTCAGCGGGCATTGGGACCGGGCGATCGCCACCTCGGCGACGGCCGCGGCGGTGGCCTGCGCGATCGGCAAAGTGCCGCGCCCGAGACGGGATCATGTGGACCGGCTGCGCGCCGCCACCGCCCAGGTTCGCAAGCTGTATGCGAAACTCAGCGCGCTGGACCTGCCGCAGAGACGCAGGATCACCGGCATCGGTCCGCGGCGCGCCGAGATCATCGTCCCCGGCGTGGGAGTGCTGCTGGAGATTCTGGAGCGTTTACGGCTGCCTTCGGTCTACTACTCGGCGGCCGGGGTGCGGGACGGCATCATTGCGGACCTGGCCGCGCGCGGCGTGGGCCGGGAACTGGCGCGGCTCAGCCACGATCAGCGCAAAGAGGTGGAGCGGATGTGCCTGCGCTACGGCGGGTCGCTGAAACACGCCCGCAGAGTGGCCGCCATGGGACAAGTGCTGTTCAACTCGCTGCTGCCGCTGCATCAACTGCCGCCGGCTTGCGGGAAGCTGCTGGAAGCGGCGGCCTACCTGCACGACATCGGGCACTTTGTCAGCGACCTGAGCCATCACAAGCATTCCTATTACCTGGTCGCGAACGCCGACATGCCCGGCTTCACCAACCGCGAGCGGGAGTTGATCGCCAACCTGTGCCGCTATCACCGCAAGTCGCTGCCCTCCTCGACGCACCCCAACAGCCGGCCGCTGAATGCCGAGGAGCGGCGCTGGCTGATGCGGCTCATCCCTCTGTTGCGGCTGGCCGACGGGCTGGATCGCAGCCACGATCAGCGTGTCGCGTCGCTGGAATGCCTGGTGCGGGATGGGCAGGTGATCCTGCAGCCCTCTTCCGGTTCCGATCTCGACCTGGAAGGCTGGGCCACCGAGCGGGCGGGCGAAGTTTTTCGCGAGGTCTACGGAGTGCCCGTGACGGTTCGGACCGCGAAGGTGACCCGGTGAAACCGGAGATTTCCATCCGCAAGCACGCGAGCCAACTGGCTTCGGTGCTGCTGCGGAGATTCGCATTCGAGGTCAACCGGGCCGCCAAACCGGGGAATTCCGAGGCGGTGCACGATCTGCGGGTCTCCATCCGCCGGCTCGCGCATTGCCTGCGGCTGTTCCGGGGGTTCTTCCCGCGCGGCAAGGCCAGGGCGATCCGCGGCGAGCTTCAGGAGCTGATGAGGCAGGCGGCCGTGGTCCGCAACCGGGACGTCGGGATCGAGTTGCTCGAGCGCGCCGGAATGCGGCCCGCATCGCCGGTGATGGCGAAGCTCCAGAGGGAACGGGAGCGCGAGCATCGGCTGCTGCGGGAGACTCTCCGTGTGTGGACGCGCAGCGGGGCATTCAAGAGATGGCGTTCGCAACTGGAGCTTTGAAGATGGCGAAACGCAATCGCATCGAGTGGGACGAGGCGGCCAGCGCCGCGGAAAACGCGCGCCGGAAGCTGCCGGAGCTGGCGCAGACGTTCTTCGAGGCAGGCCGGAAGGCGTCCGGCGGGAAGGCCTCCGAGGCGGCGCTGCATCGCTTCCGGTTGAGCGCGAAACGGCTGCGCTACACGCTGGAATTCTTCCGCTTTTGCTACGGGCCGGGCCTGGAGGATCGGCTGGCGATTTTGCGGGAGATTCAAAGCTGCCTGGGCGAGATCAGCGATTGCGCCGTGACTCGGGAATTGGCCGCCGCGACGCTACCGGGGCGATCCGCCGAGCGGCTGGCGGCGGACCGATTCCTGCAACGGCGGGCGCGCCAGAAAGCCGCGCAGTTCCGGCGGTACTGGCGGAAAGCGGTGGATGTGGCCGGCGCGGAGCGGCGCTGGCGGAGCTACTTCGCGCGGGTGCGGGGCTAGCGCGCATCAGACGCGGGCGGCAAGACCGCCGGCACCTGGAGCGTGACTGGCGGATTCGGCCCGTCGATGAGTCGCAGCGGCGGGTAGTCCTGTTTGTGCGCTTCGATGAAGTCGCAATCCTCCAGCAGGTCGGCCTGGCTTTGATCGGCTATGACGAAGACATGGAACTCGCCAGCGACCTGCGAGGATACCCAGAAAGCGCCGTTCGAATCCGTCTCCGACCAAGTCTGTGTGATCGGCTGGCGGGATGACAGCAGCATTACCATGGCGCCGGCAACCGGCCGGCCGGCCGCATCCAGGATCGTGCCGTGGGCGTTGATCGAGTGGGAACTGAGGGTGATCCGCAGGGGGCTAGGAGGCGGACCGTCGACATCGAAACCCTCGCGCAGCACTTCCTTCTCGCCCAGTCGCGCGGAAACCGGATTGCCGGCCCATTGGACCGACTCAGGATCAAGCGCGCCATTCACGAACTTGCGGTCGCGCCGCACCTGTATGAAATAGTGCCCAGGCAGCAAGCCCTTGAGGACGAAAGAGCCGTCCTCTTCGGAACGTGCCGTGACGCTGTCGGGGCCGGCGCCACGCGCGTTGATCAGCATAGGGTGCAGATTCCCACCGCCTTCGAGCACGATCGTTCCGGTCAGATCCACGGGCTGGATTTCGTGCAGCGTGAGCAGGATGCCGTGCACGTCGGAGCCACCAACTTGCAACTGCTGCCGGCCCATGAGGTCACCGGCCTTTTGAGGAGAGCCCGGCCAAGCCCCGAGAGTGTAGTTACCCGGACGGACGTGGGGGATGGAGAAGCTTCCATCCTTCTGCGACCAACTGCCATACTGGGAACCCCCGATGCCCGACTGACTCAGGGAAACCGGGCCGCTGTTGGGGGGCGGAGAGCCGTCCGGCGCGACTACGCGTCCCGTCACGGTGACGCCCTCGTACTTCGCCATACGCAACTCGATGCCGCTGAGTTGTTGCCCGGCTTTGACTTCGAACAATTCCGTTTCGGCTGGCTGAAGGCCGCCGGGAAAGAACAGGGGAACATACCGGCTGTCCCACGACCTCAGATTGTTGGGCGTGACCTGGATGATGTAACGGCCGGGCAGCAGGCCGGCCAAGCGAAACTGACCGAAATCGTCGGAGTGTATTCCACCACCCAGCCTGGTCACGACCTGCCGCAGTTGGCGCTGGCCATTCCCAAGTTGATAGTGCAACACCATGATGAACGCGTTGTCCACGGGAAAACCGTCTTCGTCCAGCACTTTCCCCGAAATGACCGCCTCCGGAGCGAGCGTGATACGGAGTCCCGAGATACCCTGGCTCGATGGCTGCGCGAACGGCCGCGGCAGCGACCAGTTGATGAATCGATAGCCGGCTCGGAGGATCATAAGATGCGCCCAGGGTGAGGCCTCTTCGAAACGGAAATGCCCAGCCGCATCCGTCCTGGTGGAGAGCATCGCGCCGTTCGCCGAGGACGTCGAGACGTAGGCGCCCTCGATTGGTGCACCCGTCAGACCGTCCACCACATCGCCTTCCACGCTCTGCGCAGCGAGAGCCGTGCTGAAGACCAAGAGAAGGAGACAGGATTTCATCGCAGGCCCTCCTTTCCCGGGCAGTCAACGCTCACGCGCAAGATGTCGCCGCCCGCGTATGGCGATTCGAGACCTTCGTTCAGCACGTCGCGGTCTCCCAGCCGCATCGATGAGACATGCGCGAGGGAGCCTTGGCTGGTGATGAAGTCCAGCGTAAATGTGCCGGTTTGTAAGCCGCTCAGCACGAACTTGCCTTCCGCATCGCTGGCCGTTTCGGATTGCCCGAAGCCAAACGGTGCGTGGCCCTGAAACCGGATGCGCAGCGGAACAGCCGCGCATCCCGCGGGAAAGGCCACAACGCCGGCGAGATCGCGAAATGGCTGGAGCACAACGTCCACGCCGGCCAAGTCGCGGTCGCCGACCTCGACCTTCACGACGGCGCCGAACGCCGCCTTGTAATTCCCGCCGAACGGGTCGCTGGCGAGATCGCGCGCGGAGGCCAGGAGCGTGTACTTTCCGGGCATGACGTCGCCGATCTCGTAAGCGTCGTGTGCGCCGGCGGAAGGCCGGATCGGGTTGAGGAGGGAGGACTGCTCCGGTACCAGCGTGACTTCGGTGTAGAGCGAGGCCCCGGACGAGACATCCTGGCCCGGCGGCGTGACAATCCGCCCGGCTACCCGGACGCCAGGCAGACGCAGGATCTGGACATCGGCGCGCACCTGCTGTCCGGCCGCGAGCTCCAGCGGCTTCGCGGATGCCAGATCCGTCGAGCGCGGGTAGTAAGTGTTCCGATAGGTGTTGTCCCAAACGTTCCAGTTTGGCCGGCCGGTGACGACGTAGTAGGTTCCCGCGTCCAGGGGCGCAGCGCGGAACTCGCCCTGGTCGTTGCTGAAAACCTGGAGACGGGTGGCGATTTCCATCTGACCATCGCGAAGCCGGCGGGCGGAAGGCTGGGGCGTGGCGCCATGGCGAACGGGCTGCTTGCTGAGGATCTCGACCATGCAACCGGCGACCGGAACGCCGTAGGGGTCGGTAATCTTGCCCGCGATCACGGCGTAAGGCGTGAGCTGGACGGTGGCCTTGACGGGCGACGCGGCACCGGCGGCGGTGGATGGCGGAATACTGACGTTCGTCGAACTTCGCTTCAGAAAGCCAGGACTGTCCGCGGACACTGTGTAGCTGCCGGGAGCGAGAGCATCGAGCCGAAAACGGCCGCGGTCGTCGGCCCTGGTGTAAATCGCCGCGTCCGGGCCCGTTGCAATCTTGATGCGCGCGCCGGCAATGGGCGCGCCGGTAACGGCGTTCACCACCTCGCCTTCCAGAAAGGGTTCGGCAGGAGCGGGCGCCTGCGCGCCGAGGCGTGCGGGCGAGAGGAGTAGGACGAGAGTAGAGCAGAAGAACCAGTAGCGCACTTTCAGCCCTCCCTGTCCGAATAGAATATCAAAATCGGCATTTCCACGAAAGGTCGTCGATTTTGCGAAAATCCCGGTGTGCCCAGCAATTGATCCGGACGCACGACTCATCAGGCCCTTCGATTCGCTACACTCGATACCAGATGGAGACGGGGGCCAGACCCGGGATCGCGACGCCGGTTGGAGAATTGGCGGAAGGCCGCGGCGCGCGCGAATGCTTGCAGTGGTTCACTCGGGAGAAGCAGTGGATCAACGAGCAGCACCTGGCGGTTTGCCGCATCCCGGCGCCGACGTTCCTCGAGCAGAAGCGGGCCGAGTGGATGCGGGACCAGTTCGCGGCGCTGGGCTGCCCGGCGGAGATCGATCGCGCCGGGAACGTGCTGGCGCGCCTGGGCCCGGACGACGGCTCGCCGCTCATCGCATTGACCGCCCATCTGGACACGGTGCTCGCGCCACGCACGCGGGAGGAGATCGCCGTCGATCCGGACGGGACGCTGCGCGGCCCGGGGGTCTCGGACAACGGCGCGGGTCTGGCGGCGCTGCTGGCCATTGCGCGCGCCATGCGAAGTTGTCCGCCGATTGAGGATGCGCGCGCCGCGCTGCTGCTGGCGGCCAACGTGGGGGAAGAGGGAGAGGGCAACCTGAGCGGGATGCGGTATCTGGCCGGACAGAGCCCGCTCGCGCCCCGCATCAAAGCGTTCCTGGTGCTGGACGGGCCGGTGCTCGACCAGATCACCTCGCAGGCCCTGGCCAGCCGCCGTTTCGAGCTGGTCTTCACGGGGCCGGGCGGCCACAGTTGGAGCGATTACGGCAACCCGAATCCGGTCCACGCGCTGAGCCAGGCCATCGCCTGGTTCACCGACCGGTGCTACGCGCCGGCGGCCGAGGCCGGGACGCCGCGTGCATCCTTCAATTTCGGCACGCTCGAGGGGGGCATCAGCGTCAATTCGATTCCGGCCATGGCGCGCGCGAAGGTGGACCTGCGGTCCCAGGAGACGGCGACCATCGACGGCATGGCGGCCACGCTGGCCCAGGCGGCGGAACGGGCGCTGGAGATCGAGAACCGGCGGGCCAATGGCGCGAAACTGGCTGCGAAGATCCGGGAGATCGGCTCGCGGCCGGGCGGCAGGCTTCCGGAAGACGCTCCGCTGCTGGCCACGCTGCGCGCGGTGGACACGCATCTGGGCATACGCGCGCGGCTGCACCTGGCTTCGACCGACGCCAACATCCCTCTGTCGCTGGGCATTCCGGCGCTCTCGATCGGCGCGGGCGGGCAGGGCGGGGGAGGGCACACGACGGGCGAGTGGTACCATCCCGATGGCCGCGATCTGGGCTTGAGACGGATTCTGCTCACGCTGGCCCTACTGCTCAGAGAGGGCTGACGCGCCGCGCGCCGCGGGCCGCGGCTGAGATAATGGAAAGTTGTCCCGCCCCGTTCTTCCGCGAGCTTGGCGCGCCGATCTGGCGCTGGCCTTCATCACGCTGATCTGGGGGGCAACCTTCGTGGTGGTGAAGCAGGCGCTCCTGGATTCTTCTACCCTCCTGTTTCTGGCGCTGCGATTCAGTCTGGCGACGGTGGCGCTGGGGCTGGCCTTCCGCCCGCGGCCGGGCCAGGTTGCGCGCTCGAAATGGCTGCTGGCCGGCGGTGTAGCGGCGGGAGTGTGCCTCTTCTCCGGGTATCTGATGCAATGCGCCGGGCTGCGTTACACCACTCCATCGAAATCCGCCTTCATCACGGGCCTGGCCATCGTGATGGTGCCCGCGCTCGGGGCGCTGGCGCAACGCAAGCTCCCGCACCCTTGGGAAATGGCGGGCGTGGCGATCGCCACGGGCGGCATGGCGCTGCTGACGCTGCCGGGGCAATCCTTGCGCATGGGAAAAGGGGACCTGCTGACGCTGGGCTGCGCGCTGGGGTTTGCCGTGCACATTCTGGTGGTGGGATACTACGCGCCCCGGCTGGGCTTCCGAACCCTGACCCTGGTGCAAGTCTCGACGGCGGCCGCGCTGGCATTATCCACTTTCTGGTGGGTGGAAACGCCGCTGATCCGCTGGCGGGCGGGAGTGGCGATCGCGCTGCTGGTGACCGGACTGCTGGCCACCGCGCTGGCTTTCGGGGTGCAGGCCTGGGCGCAGCAATACACTACGCCCACCCGGACCGCGCTCATCTTCGCGCTCGAACCGGTCTTCGCCTGGGTCACCTCGTATCTGCTGACGGGCGAACTGCTGAGCCGGCACGGGACGCTGGGCGCCGCGCTGATCCTGGCCGGCATTCTGCTGGTGGAATTGAAGCCAGCCGGCGGGTAGTGTACTTGTTGTGTGTACCTGGCGCGGCCATCTCTCGGACTCGCCCGCTCCTTGCTTGCCCCCCTAAGTCAACGTCGGGACCGCTATGCTACGCTTTTACCACATGAGTGAATACCCGGCCAGCCGTCCTTCGTATTACCCGCATCTCTTTCATTGAGGGGCAAAAGTGGAGATTTTCTGACGGAGCCGCCACCTTCGCCGCCAAGATAAACGATTCGGAGTTCCTCAAGAGGCTGGATGCCAGGGAAGAGGGGTTTTACAAGGGCGACGTGCTTCGCGTCTTGCTGAGAACGGTTCAGCAGCCGACCGCGGAAGGCGAATTCAAATCCGAGCACCGCATAGAGAAGGTCCTGGAGTATCCGCGGTCCCCTAAACAGCAAAGGCTTCCCGAGACTGGAGGGTGAATCACGCGGCCTCCAGCAATGGCTTCATGCTTTCATCGTACGTAACCCCCTCACGAATGTCAATAAAAAACACTTGCGATTCGTATGGGGGTCACGTATGATGGAAGTATGCCGAAAAAGAAGCTTCCACCCGAGATTCGGGACTACTTCGTAAGGATGGGCAAGAAGGGCGGCAGAAGGGGCGGAGTGGTTCGTGCAGCGAACATGACCCCAGAGCAGCGTACCGAAAGTGCTCGAAATGCCGTGCTGGCACGGTGGGCAAGGGCTAAAGGGTCGGCCAGCTAGGCCGATCAATGAACATGGTACGATGAACTCAGCGGAAAACAGAAGGAGACTCATGGCAGAACGTAAAGTGCGGGTGAATGTCCCGACTGTCGGGTTCGTGGATGGCACCCCTGTGCAGGTCTTGGAATCCACTGAACGGTGGACCGACATCAAGCTTGAGGATGGTTCGGTGCTTCGACTTAAGCCGGTTGTGATGTCGGTCGTCAGAGTTGAGGGTCGCTACGACAATGATGGGAACCCGATGTACGCCATCCAGGCGGGGCATGTCATGACGGCGAACGCTCCGGACAACCTCCGCCAAGTTCGTGATGAACAGCGCGTAAAGGGGGTTCAGTGAGATGGGTGCGTCCCTTCTAGTCACGCAGTGGGCCCCCCCAGTGTGCCAGCCCGTCGTTCAAGGGGCATACAAATGGTTCTACGCCAGCGAACGGGGCGACGATCAGCAGGTCGATGTTTTTCAAGGGTCGATGTGTGCTGATCTGCCATTACCGCAGCTTGAACTGTTCACCGATCTGCTGCTGGATAACGGAGCGGTTTTCCGGCAGTTGGTGGACCAGTGGCGGGCCGAGAGGGGGGCGACTTCCTCGACCACTGAGATTTTGATGTGTCCTGCTTACCAGCAGATCATCGGAATGGGCAGCAAGGCAATACCCCTGATCCTGGGCGAGATGGAGTCGGAGGGCGATGACCCAGATCAATGGTTCTGGGCATTACAGGTCCTCAGCGGGGAGAACCCGGTTCCCGAAGAGGACGAAGGGAACTTCAAGGAGATGGCCGAGCACTGGATTGGCTGGGCGCGGAAACGGTTTGCGTGGTAGTTGAATGGGGGCCAACTGGCAGTGGTCTCAATATGATTTCCCGCGCCTGACAGATGCCAATTGCTATAAGAAGAGTGAGCGGCGCAATGGCTATAATTGCATCGCTTACGCCGCCGGGGACACTGCCCGCTGGTGGTGGCCCATCCGTCTTCCTGGCGTTAACTACTGGCCCAAGGGAGTCCCGCGCGAATCGACTATGGAGGCGTTCATTGCGGCGTTCGCCACATGCGGTTATGCCCTGTGCGCGGACGGGCTGCTCGAAGCGGGCGTCGAGAAGGTCGTGCTCTTTGCGAAACCTGGGCCAAACGGCTTGATCCCGACACACGCGGCCCGTCAGCTTGAATCCGGATGCTGGACGAGCAAGCTCGGCCCGTTGGAAGACATAGTGCACGTCACAGTTGACGCCCTCAGTGGCCCCGCTTATGGCTTTCCCATCTTCTACCTGTCGCGTCCCAGGATCGTCCCCGCCCCGTAGGTACACAGATTTATCGCAGCACCCGCCTCTACGTCAAGCTAGCGGCATATAATAAAGGTACCTGCCCCTGGAGAAACAGCCCATGAGTTTCTTTGGACAACTGCGGCGGCAAAAGCTGCTGTCCGCGACGTTGCTGCTATTCACGCTGTCGATCGGCATCTTGATCGGCACGCTGGTCACCACAAAGGTCCGCGCCGACAAAGCACAAGGGGGCGCGCCGGATGCGACCCCGCTGGTGATCCCGAACCCGGTCCAGATTTCCACGGCGTTCACCGCGCTGGCCAAACAACTGGAACCCTCGGTGGTCAACATCACTTCGACCTTCGGGCCGCGGCCCTCGCAGCAGGCGCGCACGCGGCGCCGCCAGGGGCAGCCCCAGCCGGATCAGGACGACGACGATCAGGGCGGCTCCGATCTGTTCCGGCGCTTTTTCGGGCAGGACCCCTTCGGGGGCGATCAAGGGATACAGCCGTATCACCGCGAGGGCACCGGCTCGGGCGTGGTGGTGGATCGCAACGGTTACATTCTGACCAACTTGCACGTGGTCGATAACGCCACGCGCATCCAAGTGAAGTTCACCGGCGACCCCACCGAGTACACCGCCAAGTTGATTGGCTCGGATCCCGAAACGGATGTGGCGGTCATCAAGATCGAGGACGGCAAGAAGCTGGTCCCCGCCAAGATCGGGAATTCCGACGGCGTGCAGGTGGGCGATTGGGCGGTGGCCATCGGATCGCCATTCGGCTTCGAGGCCACGGTGACAGCCGGCATCATCAGCGCCAAGGGGCGGGACATTGGCGGGGGCGAGCACCAGTTGCAGAAGTTCATACAGACCGACGCGGCGATCAACCCGGGCAACAGCGGCGGCCCGCTGCTGGACATTCAGGGGCAGGTGATCGGAATCAATACGGCCATCGCCACCGAGAACGGCGGCTACCAGGGCATCGGGTTCGCTCTGCCGATCAACCTGGCGGTGAACGTCTACAACCAGATCGTCAAGACCGGCCGGGTATCGCGCGGCAGCATCGGGGTCGGGTTTAACGGCAACGAGAAGCCCGAAACCCTCAAGGTCTACGGCGCCACCCACGGCGTGTTCGTGACCCAGGTGACGCCGGGCGGGCCGGGCGACAAGGCCGGAATCAAGGTGGAGGACGTCATCGTCGCCTTCAACGGCCGGCCGGTGAAGGATGGCGACGACCTGGTCAGCCGGGTTTCCGCTACTCCGGTTGGCTCCGTGGCCGCCGTGACCGTGTTGCGCGGGGGCAAGGAGGTGGACTTGAAACTGACGCTAGGCGAACGCTCCGAGGTGTGGGCCGACGCTCCGCAGTTCCGCCGCTTCCGGCGCCAGGAGGAGGGCCGGGAAGAGACCTCGACCGAGGTCAAGTTCGGCTTGAACGTCCGGAACCTGACCGACGGCCTGCGCGACCGTCTGGGCTTCGGCCAGAAGGGCGGCGTGCTGATTGCCGGGGTGGTGGAGGGCTCGTTTGCCGAGGATATCGGCGTGGCGCCGCGGGACATCCTCATGGCCATCAACAAGCAGGCGGTGAATTCCGTGGACGACCTGCAGCGGATTCAGGCCAAACTGAAGCCCGGCGACGCGGTGGCGTTCCGGGTGATGCGGGCCGGCCTGGACACCGAGGGGGGCCACATTCAGTGGCGGCCGGCTTTTCCGGCGGGTACGCTTCCGGCGAATCCGTGATATTATGACCTCTTGGGTCGTTTCCCGCGAACGACCATGGTTGCCGGGTTTGAGGAGCTGCGCTTGCGTATATTTGCCGCGCTCGCCGGAGTAATCTGTCTCGCGATTCCCGGCCTTTCGGTCACGCCGCAGAAGTCCCCTCCCCCCGCCGCCTCCAAATCGGCCACCGCTGTGAAGCGTACTCCGAGCCGCAGGACCGGGCCGAGCGCCCGTACGCGAAAAACGGTGCACACAAGCTGGCGCGCCGGCCAGATGACGCCCACCCCCGAGCGATATAAGGAGATTCAGCAGGCGCTGATCGACAAGGGCTATTTGCAGGCGCCGGCCAGCGGCGTGTGGGGCCCGGACTGCTCGCAGGCGCTCAAGAAATTCCAGCAGGAACAGAATCTGACGCCCAGCGGGAAACTGGACGCCTTGTCGATCATCTCACTGGGGCTGGGACCCAGCCGGGAACCCTACCGCCCCACGGCCGTGGTCAACAACCGGCCCCCCAGTTCGGGCGGATTAAACTAGGAATATGATCATCGGTGTTCCCCGAGAAGTGAAAGACCATGAGACCCGTGTGGGTCTGGTTCCAAGCGCTGTGATCGCCCTGCACGAGGCCGGTCACCAGGTGCTGGTCGAAGTGGGGGCCGGCGTCGGCAGTTCCCTCCCCGACCGGGATTACAAGGAGGCCGGCGCGACGCTGGTTCAATCCGCCGCAGAGATCTGGGAGCGGGCCGGCCTGGTCATCAAGGTGAAGGAGCCCCAGCCGCGCGAGTACGGCTACCTCCGTCCCGGCCTGGTGCTGTACACCTATCTGCACCTGGCGCCGCTGCCCGAGCTGACCAGCCGGCTGCTGGAAGCCCAGGTGACGGCCATCGCTTACGAGACCATTCGCGAGGCGGACGGATCGCTGCCGCTGCTCACGCCCATGAGCGAAGTGGCCGGCAGGCTGGCCGTGCAAATCGGCGCCGTGTACCTGGAAGCCCCCAACGGAGGGCGCGGCGTTCTGCTGGGCGGAGTGCCAGGAGTGGCCCCGGGCAACGTGGTGATCCTGGGCGGCGGAATCGTGGGAACCAACGCCGCCAAGGTGGCCGTCGGGATGGGCGCGCACGTCACCCTCATCGACAAGAACATCAACCGGCTGCGCCAGATCGACGACGTGTTCCACGGCCACGTGGTGACGCTGGCTTCCAATGTCTGGACCGTTCGCGAGGCTTTGCGGCACGCGGACCTGGTGATCGGCGGAGTGCTGGTCCCCGGCGCCTCGACCCCCAAGATCGTCCGCCGCGACATGCTTCCGCAGATGAAGAAGGGCGCGGTGATGGTGGACGTCTCGATCGACCAGGGCGGCTGCTTCGAAACGTCCCATCCCACCACGCACACCGACCCGATCTTCTTCGTGGACGGCGTGCTACACTACTGCGTCTCGAACATGCCGGCCGCGGTGCCCCATTCCTCGACCCTGGCGCTGACCAATGCGACGTTCCCGTACCTGCTGGCGCTTGCGAATGAGGGATTCGCGGGCGCTTGCGCGGCGCACCCGGCGCTGCGCGAGGGAGTCAACACCTTCCAGGGCCAGGTGACTTACCCGGCGGTCGCCGAATCGCAAGGCCGGCCGTGGAAGGATATTGCGGCGCTGCTGTAGGTGCGGGCCGTCAGGCCGCTCCGCTTTCGCTCTCGGGGTCTCGCAAGGCCACGCGGATCGGCTCCGCAATGCCCTGGCGGCTGCCGATGTTGCGCAGCCTTTCGAGGAGACTTGGCGTGACCTCGTTACCCCGGGAAATCAGGAGCACGCCGCTGCGGCTGCGCACATTCTCCAGCAAGGTCATGCCGGGGCGTAGCGACTCGAACATCACGTCGCGGACCTGCTCCTCGCGGGTGGCCTTGCGGACTTTCGCGAGTGTTTCAAGGATCAGCGGATCGTACCAGCCGGGACGGCCCCGCAACGTGTCGAAGGCTCTCGCGGTCGGGTAGCCCTGGGTTTCGAGAATGTCCAGGTCCAGCGCGATCCGGAGCGCTCGGGCTCCCCAGGGAAGAGCATCTCCCACTATCTCCGCCTCAGGCTGGCCGTCGCGGCGATAGGGCTGAGTCTGAGCTCGCAGAATCTCGAGGACCGGCTCCAGCCTGGGGATGTTTCCAAGCACCTGCTCGACGATCTCCGGCATTCGCCCGACCATGGCTTCCTCGTCTTGGTTCAGAGCATCGCCCTGCAGGTACTTTCCGAGGGTCTCGGGAGGAAGAATGACGCAGCCGACCTGCGACAACATCGCCGCGACTTCGACCTTCCAAGCTTCGGCCACGCCGAGTGCGGAGGCCACGGACGAGACCGACTGGCACACCCGGTTGGCGCGTCCGAAGGCCTCCGGGTTGGTCAACGAGAGCATCTGGGTGAGAGCCTTGATGCTGCCGCAAAGCGTCTGCTCCAACAGGACGCGCTCGGAAAGGACCAAACGGTACTGATCCGCCGCGGCTTTCAGCGCCAACGCGAGAATCACGGGTGCGCAAGGTTTGGTGAGGAAGCGGAAGACCTCGCCTTGGTTCACCGCGGTGATCGCGTGTTCCAGATCGGCCTGTCCCGTGAGCAGGATCCGCACCGTGTCGGGAGCGGCCTTGCGAGCTTGCTGTAGCAGAGTCACTCCGTCCATGCCGGGCATCTGGAGATCGGATACGATCGCCGCGAACGGACCGTCGCGACGGAGCATCTCGAGCGCCGTAGCGCCATTGCTCGCGGTTCTGGCGTCGAAATCGGAGTTGCGCAGCACCCGGCCGGAAGCGGCCAGCACGTTTGGCTCGTCGTCCACCAGCAACACCTTATCTCTGGACGACTCGTTCACGGCCTGGTCTCCGAATCCACGCTCCGCCGGCTGGCCAGTTGCTCCGCCTTCTCCCGCCACGCCGGCAACCGGCTCGCAAGGCCCAGTTCTTCCAGGTACTGCAAGTCCAGCGCCGGGAAGGCCGGATGGGATGCCCGTCGTATCTCGGGGCAGTACTCGTGGGCCAGGGCGTCCGCGACCTGGACCGCCGCGGTGGGACTGAGAACGCCCGGCGCCTCCGGCCGTCCGAGAGGCCGATGATGATGCGTGACGGCATCCACCACCGCACGCGGCAGCCCCCACAACCCCAACAGAAACCCTCCCGCCTCGGCATGGGTGACTCCGTTGAGTTCCCGCTCGACGCTATGCAGAGAACGCCCCGTTTCGCACGCCGTTTCCAGCGCTAGCGCAAACTGCTCGGGGAGGCGCATCGCGAGAACCAACTGGCCGACATCGTGCAGGAGAGCGGCCAGCACCGGTACAGCCACGTCTCCGCTCACCGGCAATTGCCCGGCGATGCCGGCCGCGAAGCGGGAATGCGCATCCAGATCCTCCAGACTGAAGATCCCGCAGGCTGCGTCGGTGCGGAACGTCCGCAGAATCTCGACGGATGTTACCAACTGCCGCAGGACGTCGATGCCAAGGTAGTTGACGGCTCTCTGAACCGTGGCAAACTCGTAGGTGAACCCGAAGAACGCCGAGTTCACCAGTTGCAGGACCTTGGAGGCCAGGCCCACATCCTGTTCCACGATCCCGGCGACTCTCGAAAACGAGGCTTCCGGATTGGCCAGCTCCTGGAGCAGCAGCATGCAGGTGCGAGGCGGCGAGGGCAGCTCGCCGATGGCGCCGATAGCCTGCCGGAGTTCTTCGTTCACGAGCAGATCGCTGAGATTGCAGGCCCTCTCGAGCGCCGCTCGCAGCGCCTCGGGTGAGCAGGGCTTGGCCATGAACTGATGGGCCACCGGAGTAGCCCGGAGCGCCGCCTGCACTTCGAAGTGCCCCGACAAAACCAGCCGGACCACTCCCGGATGCCGCTCGCGCACATGGCCCAGCAGCGTCGCCCCATCCATGCCGGGCATGCGCATATCGGACACGATGACGTCGAAGGGCTGGGCTGCCAGCTTGTCCAGAGCTTCCGGTCCGCTCCCGACAAACACGGTTTCCCAGCGCCGGCTGTCCTGCCGCAGCATGCGCTGCAGTCCTTGCAGGACCCTCGGTTCGTCGTCGACAAACAGAATCCGCTTCATGCTTCCCGCGCCTCGGGGACCCCGGTCGCGCATTCGGTGCCGGTCGGCAGCGACACGGTGAACGTGGTCCCCCGGTCCTGTGCCGTCTCGAAGGTCAGGCTGCCGCCATGCTTCTCCCGAACTATGGACCGGGCGATCGCCAGCCCCTGACCGCTTCCCTTGCCCACTTCCTTGGTGGTGAAGAACGGATCGAAGATCCGCTGCCGAATCTCCGCCGGAATGCCGCAGCCGGTGTCGCTGATCGAAATCACCACTCGGTTGCCCTCGTGCCTCGTGCGGACCACAATCTTGCCCAACTCGCCGGTCCCCTTTTTGGCCTGAGCTTCGGTCATGGCGTCGGCGGCGTTAATCAGAAGATTCAGAAACACCTGGTTCAGGTCGGCGATGTGGCACACCACCGATGGCAGGGGCTGGAAATCCGTCTCCACTTCGGCCACGTACTTCAACTGATTGCGCGCCACAATGAGCGCATTGGACAGCGCGTTATTGAGATCGGCCGCCTGTTTATCCTTGCGCCCCGGATGTGCGAATTCCTTCATAGCGCGCACGATCTTCGAGACTCTCTCCACGCCCTCAAGGGATTGCGCGATGCACTCCGGGATCTGTTCGCCGAGATACTCCAGATCGGCAGCCTCGACTTGGGCCTTCATTTCGCCCATGACCCCCGCAGGCACCGGTCCGGTCGCCGCGGCCTGTCGCAGATTCTCGTAGGCATGCACCAGCGCCCACAGCCCGGCAAACGAATCGTGGAGGAAACGGAGGTTGTCCCCGACGTACTGGATGGGCGTGTTGATCTCATGGGCGATCCCCGCCGCCAGCGCGCCCACCGATTCCAGCCTCTGCGCCTGACGGAGTTCAACCTCCAGTTGTTTCCGCCGGGTCACATCCTGAACGATCACCAGAATCGCTCTTCGACCGCGAAACTCGAACAAGTGAGTGCCGATCTCGACATTGATCACTCGGCCATCCGCGGTGCGGTGGTGGTCTGTTCCGAATAGCGTGTCGACCGCAGCGGACATCTGTGCGGAGTCGGAGAGTCCCGGGTTCCCGGGCACGGCGAGGTCGGCGGCTTTGATCCGGAGGAACTCCTCGCGTGGATAGCCGTAGTGACGCACAGCCGCATCGTTCACCTCCAGAAAAGCCTGCGTTTCCGCGTCGCATACCAGGATCGGCTGAGGGATCGATGCGAATAGCAGACGGAAGAACTCCTCGCTCCGCCTCAGTTCCTGCTCCATCCTTTTGCGGTCCGTAATGTCCCGTGAAATGCCAAACGTGCCGATGATATTCCCGGCGATGTCCCGAAACGGGAGTTTGGTGGTCAGCACCCAGGTCTCGTGGCCGTCCGACCACGTTTCCCGCTCTTCCTTAGATACAACCGGACAGCGCTCGTGTACCAGATCCTGCTCGTCTTCACGGGCGGGGCGCGCATGCTCCTCGGTGAAGAAGTCGAAATCGGTCTTGCCGATCAAATCGCCGAGGTTGGCGCAGCCGAATCCGACCACATGCCCCTGGTTACCAAGGGTGAAGCGCCCTTCCCGGTCCTTGAAGTAGATCTTATCGGGAAGGTTGTCCAGCAACAAGTGAAGCAGGTGTCGCTCCTCGTCCAGACGAGCTTGCATCTTGCGATTGCTGGTGACATCGCGGTATCCCCACACTCGGCCGACGCTCCTCCCGCCGATGAGCAACGGCTCGGAATGGCGTTCACAGATGCGGCCATCGCGAAACTCGATGGCGTCCGTGATTCGCGACTGGGGGTCCGCATAGAGTTCTTTGGTCCGGGCCAGGTAGGCTTCGGGATCCTTCAGCACTGGAAGGGCGTATTGGAGCACCCCCTGGCGCGACTTCATGGCCGACTCCGGAATCGACAGCGCGTCCAGGAACTTGCGGTTGTAGGCGATAATCTTTCCGTTGGAATGGACCGCGAGAACCGCCTCGGCGGAGGCCTCGATCGTGGCGCGCAAAGCCGCCACCCGATCACTGGTGCGGCGTTGTAGGACGGCCAGCAGCAGAGCTGCGCCGGCCAGAAGAGCCGCCGCCACCACCGCGAGAGCCAGATTGCCCTCTCGCGCCATAGCCGCCGATGGCGTCCCTGCGACGGCCGCCGAGGCCGTGCCCAATACTCCCAGCGCCAGCACCAGGGTCCGGATGGTGATCCGCACCAACCCGGGCGCGCCAGACGCGCGACTCCACCTCAGCGACCGCGCCCATCGCCGCCCAGATTCGGCGCGCTTCGTCCTCAGGCAGAACACCGCCATACGACATATATATCGTCGTACTCAGGCTAGAACTGAAGGGAAATAACGCCCCGGCGGGGCAATTGGCAGCCCGGCATCGGCTACCCTTCCAGGCAGCCGCGGCCGGGCGCGCTTTCCGGGTCTTCAGCTCTTGCCGGACTTCAGTTTCTCGCGCTGCTCTTTGAGGATAGCGCGGCGGCTCAGCTTGATCTTGTTGCCTTCCAGCGCCAGAACCTTCACCAGGATCTGGTCGCCTTCGTGCAGTTCGTCCCGCACGTTCTTGATGCGGGTTTCGGAGATCTCGCTGATATGGAGCAGGCCGTCGGTGCCGGGGAAGATCTCGACAAAGGCGCCGAAATCGACCAGCCGGACCACTTTGCCCAGATAGGTCTTGCCCACCTCGGCCACGGCCGCGATATCGGAAACCATTTGCAGCGCCTTGGCGGCGGAGGCCTCGTCGGCCGAGCAGACGTGGACCGTGCCGTCGTCCTCGACGTCGATCTTGCAGCCGGTCTGCTCGACGATGCTGCGAATCATCTTGCCGCCCGGACCGATCAGTTCGCGGATCTTGTCGGTGGGAATGGTCACGGTATAGATGCGGGGCGCGTAGGGCGAAAGGTTCGGGCGCGACGCGGGGAGCACCTCTTCCATCTTGCCGAGAATGAAGAGGCGGCCCTGGAGCGCCTGGTCAAGCGCCTCGCGCATGACCGCGGTGGTCACGTTGGGCATCTTGATGTCCATCTGGAGGGCGGTAATGCCCTGGCGCGTGCCGGCGACCTTGAAGTCCATGTCGCCGTAGTGGTCCTCGGCGCCGGCGATGTCGGTCAGCACCGCGTAGCGGTCTCCTTCGATCACCAGCCCCATGGCTACGCCGGCCACAGGCGACGGGAGGGGCACGCCGGCATCCATCAGCGACAGGGTGGCGCCGCAAACGGTGGCCATCGAACTGGAGCCGTTGGACTCCAGAATGTCGCTCACTACGCGCATGGTGTAGGGGAAGGCGGTGTCCGCTGGGATCACCGCGGTGAGGGCGCGCTCGGCGAGTGCGCCGTGGCCGATCTCACGGCGGCCCGCGCCGCGCATGAATCCCACCTCGCCCACGCTGAAGGGCGGGAAATTGTAGTGCACCATGAAGCGCTTGGAAGTTTCTCCGCCTTCCAGCAGCTCCAGGCGTTGTTCGTCTTCCTTGGTGCCCAGGGTCACCGTCACTAGCGCCTGGGTTTCCCCGCGGGTGAACAGGGCCGAGCCGTGTACCCGGGGCAGCACGCCGACTTCAATCGTAATGGGCCGGATCTCATCGAACTTCCGGCCGTCGGGGCGGCGGTGCAGGTCCAAAATCTGTTCGCGGAAAATGCGCTCCTTGAGGGCCTCGAAGACCTTGCCGGCCTCCGCCTTCAGTTCTTCGCCCGCGGCTTCCACCACCTGCTTCTTGAGGGCGTGGACGCTGGCGTGGCTCTCTTCCTTGGAATGCTTCTGGGTGTCCAGCGCATCGGCGAGAGCGGCGCGATGCTCCGTGGAAATCTGCTGGTAGAGTTCCTGGTTGAGGGCGGGTGGGGTGAACTCCATCTTGGGCTTGCCGGCCTTGGAGACCAGCGCGCGAATGCCGGCCACGATCTTCTTGCAGCAGGCATGGCCGAAGTCGATGGCTTCCAGCACCTCGGCTTCGCTGACACCGTCGGCGCCGGCTTCCACCATCACGATGCCGCCATCGGTCCCGGCCACGGTGATGCTCAGCTTGGAGGCACGCACCTGGTCGTAGGTGGGGTTGGCGATGAGTTTCCCGTCCACCAGGCCGACCCGCACGGCGGCCAGAGTCTCGGGGAACGGAATGTCGGAGAGGGCCAGGGCCGCGCCCGCTCCCACCATGGCCAGGGTATCCGGATTCACCTGGGGGTCGGCGGAGAGCACCATGGCGATGACTTGCGTCTCGTGGCTAAAACCCTCGGGGAACAGAGGGCGGATGGGCCGGTCGATCTGCCGGCTGGTGAGGACTTCTTTTTCCGAGGGGCGTCCCTCGCGTTTGATGTAGCCGCCGGGAATTCTCCCGGCCGCGTAAGTGTATTCGCGGTAATCTACCGTGAGCGGGAAAAAGCTCGCGCCTATTTTTGGCTCCGGCGCCATACACGCCGAAACCAGCACGACCGAATCCCCGCAGCGAACGACGGCCGCGCCGTTCGCCTGTTTTGCGACCTTGCCTGTCTCAATGGAAATTGTGCAGGAACCCAGGTCAATCTCAGAAGTGTGAACCATCTTGAATTCTCCAATCCCGGCCACCGGGCCGGTTCGAGTATAGGCCGTTCCTCGGAACCGCCTACGATGGAGATTGGAAGGGAACGAGCTAAGCGGGTTTCGAACCAGGGCGATGTCCCCAACAGGTCTCCGACCGATGGACTCTCGCCCGCTGTGCTTGTGAGTATGCTCTAGCGGCGGATGCCTAAATCCTGAATGAGCTTCTTATAGCGCTCGGGCGTCTCGGACTTCATGTAGTTCAGAAGCCGCCGCCGCTGCGCGACCAAGAGCAACAGACCCCTTCGGGAATGGTGGTCTTTCTGGTGCGTCTTGAAATGCTCCGTGAGCTCGGCGATACGCCGGCTCAGGAGCGCCACCTGCACTTCCGAGGAACCGGTATCGGTCTTATGCGCCCGGAACTTCCCGACAATCTGCTTCTTAACCTCTGTCGCCAGTGCCATCCTAGAGTCGATACTCCTTCTCTCTCTTTATCTCCGTCTTGTACTTCTGTAGGATAGCACAGATGCGGGGAGGGGGCCGGGAGGGGCAGGGGCATGGGCTGGGGACTGCGGGCCTCGAGATCCCGAAATGGGCGTGGCGGAGGATGAATCCCGGCGCGTGTTGTGCTAGAATATAGACAAAGTTCTAGAATAGAGGATAGAGATGGCATTCAGCGTAAAGAACCCGCAAGCGGACCGGATGGCTCGCGCACTCGCGGCCAAGACCGGCGAGAGCCTCACCGAGGCGGTGCTCGTCTCTTTGAAAGAGCGGCTGGAACGCATCGCGGCGGCCAACGCGGGGCGCTCTCTGGCGGATGAGCTGGACCAGATCGCCAAGCGCTGCGCCGCGCTGCCGGTCCTGGACGCGCGTCCCGCGGATGAGATCCTGGGCTACGATGAGCGAGGGCTCCCACGCTGATGGTCGTCGATACTTCGGCCGTGCTGGCGATTCTGCGGGACGAACCCGAGCGGCGGCGGTTCAACGAGGCCATACAGGCAGATCCCAAACGCCTGATCTCCGCCGCCACCGTCCTGGAGAGCGGAATCGCGCTGGAGGCCCGGGGCGGGGAAGCGGCGGGGAGGGAACTGGATCTGTTCCTGCATCGCGCCCGCTTCGAGGTCGCGGCGGTGGATGCCGATCAGGTGGAGATTGCCCGGGCCGCCTTCCGGAAGTACGGGAAGGGGCGGCACACGGCGGGCCTGAACTTCGGCGACTGCTTCTCCTACGCGCTGGCCAAGGCGACTGGCCAGCCGCTGCTATTCAAAGGGGACGATTTCGCGCGGACGGATGTCAGCTCGGCTGCTGGAAGAGCGTGATCCCGGCGATGCCGGCGGCCAGGCAATGGGGGGCATTCTGTTCGGTGAGGCCGCCCAACGCGAGGACCGGGAGGCGCGCGGACTGGCAGGCCTCGCGCAGGCGGTTGAGGCCCAGCGGTGCGCCTTCAGGGCTATGGAGTGCGTGTCACTGCTTGGGCGATTTGCAGAATGCTGCCTCCTGCTGCTGGGTAAGGGCGGGCGCGGAGACCTGAGAGGGCTTGGTTCCCGCAGCGGCGCTTTTCGCGGCAGGCGCTGATGGCGAACCGGCTTCCTTGCCCGCTTCTACGATCAGCTCGCGCAGGCGCGCGGCATTCTCTACACCCTGGACGCGGTGGCCGTTGATGAACAGGGTCGGGGTGCCGGTCACCTGATTCGCGTCCCCGAGATTCAGGTCCCGCAGCACGAGGCCCAACGACATGCTGTCTCGCATGCACTGTTGGAAGGCGGCGTGGTCCACCTCCTTCGTACTCTCTGCGAATCCGGCCAGCTTCTCCTTGATATTCTCCGGCGTTATGCTCGCCTGATTGCGGAATATCTCATCGTGCATCCGCCAGAAGGCCTGGGGGCTCTGCAACTGCGCGCACGCCGCGCCTTCCGCCGCTATGCGCGCCCAGTTGTGGCTTGCAAGGGGCATGTGATGGAAGACGACACGGACATTCTGCGTGCCGTCTGCGAGCACCTCATCCAGAATCTCTGCAAACTTGCGGCAGAACGGACACTGGAAATCAGAAAACTCGGCGATGGTGACCGGTGCATTTTCGGGCCCGCGCACCGTAGACGCCCCCTGCGTCAGACCCCGCATGAGAAGCTGGTTCTTTGCCCGCTCTTCGTCCTCCGGATCGCGCTGTGTGTCCATCAGTTCGTCGGTCAGAAAGCGAAGATCGGGCGAGGCGAACAGCTTCAGCTCCCAGGTCCGGATCTCGCTTTTCCCCTGAAACGCCAATTCCCAAAAGCACGTGCCATCCACAGGAGTGTCCTTCTCGATGGACAGCAAGATTGAGCTTGGCAGCTTGTACTTCTTTCTCACATAATCCAGGAGCGTCTGCTTCTGCTTCGCCGTAAGCTGCTGGGCCGTGCAGCTCGGTGCCTGCCCCTCCAGCGGCTGGCTCGCCGCGAGCCACAACGCGGCGGCGCCTAGGAGCATCGAGTACTTTTGAAGCGCCTTCATCTAGTTTCCATTCGGAGTTGGCGCGATTTGAAGAATCACGTCGTAGCAGGCTTCGGGGCTGGGCGGATCGTCTTCCCACACCGTGCCGCGGTAGCGGAACTGATTTCCGTATTGATCTACGAATGGAGATGCGCCGTAGCTCAGGCTGATCTTGAAGATGCCGAGTTCTTGGAGCGTGTGAAGCTCATTAGGCTCACTGACGCCGTTCTGGTTGGCGTCGATCCAAACGCGCAGGTGGCTGTAGACCGAGTCCCCGGGGTCGATGAAGCCGTTCCCGTTTCCGCCGTTGACGGGCAGGTCGAAGACGGCCAGCGCCAGGAAGCCGTTCGGATTACTGCTGGGGGGCTGCGCAGTGAAGTTGCCGAACAGTTCGGTGAAATCGTCGATGGTCCCATTGCCATTCCGGTCGAGCGCCAGCCATCCATTCTTCGCGGTCGGGTCGGTCCAACTCATCTGCTGCAACGGCCCGTTCGGGAGAAAGCGGAATTTCGCGCCGTTCTCGGGGCTAGTGAGGCGAAAACCCCGATTGAAAGGATCCAGGACAATTGGGCTGCTGCCGCCGCAGGGGCAGACCGCGTTGCCGGACTGGCACTGGGGTGCCTGATTGTCGCCGATGGGGCAGTTGCAGGTGACGCAGTCCATGCAGACACTGCCGCAGATCACGCTACAGCTTAGCCGGCAACCGCTGCAACCGTTTGCACAGCAGGAGTTGTTTGTGCAACTGAAGCCAACGGGACAGGTAGGCGGGGTGCTAGCAGACGCTGGCGAGCACTTTGTGATTCCAAAGTAGTAGGACGCGCCGGCTAAAAAGTATCCGGCAGGCGGCACACCAACCCATTGTCCCAGAGTTGTCACAAACGCCTCTGTGCACACGTTGCCTGAGGAGGAGCAGTCCTTCGTTCCGCTGGCGAAAAAACCGGGGCCAATCCCAAGCCAGCACCCGGCGCCGCTGCTCCCGCTGTCGGAGTCGCTAGTATAGGTCACCGAAAATTCCCAATACATGCCCGACTGATTGAACTGCGAAGGGCAGGACGCCGTTCCGAGGGTGCTCGCGAACCACGCCAGGGTATTGGTGACTGAGCCCGTGCCACAGACCGGGTTCCCCGGAAAAGTGATTGTATCGCTGACAGTGGCCGTCCCGGTGCCCGTATAGACCGCACATTGCTGGCCCTCCACTGCTGCAAGTGCGATGAACAGGCCGATGGCTGAGAGCCTAATTGAATTGGCGAGCATGTTACTTCGCCTCCAGAGCCCAGTGAGCGGACAGAAGCATCTGGTAAGCGCGAAACGCCGCCCGAGCAGACTCGACCGCGTCGGCCGGGGCATCGTTCTCCAGCAGCGAAAGGATCTGGCGCGATATTCCAGCGCCCCGACTCTTTGCTGAGCGGTCGGCTATGACTGCTCTGAGGGCGTCCTTGGGGGAAGGGCCCTTGACCGCTTTCTCCACTTGGTCGAGTTCCTCGGCCTCGGAAGCGGCCATGGACTTGCGTGTTGCCGAGAAACCGCCAATCTCCGCCGGATCCCCAACCGCAGTGTCGTCGTCGAACGCTACCATGGTCAAGTGGACAACGGCGCTTACGGGCAGGCCAGCACTTGGTCCCAACGGCAAACTGTCCTCAAAGGTACGGCTGGTCCCGGGGCGGAAGGCCAGAAACTTGTCGGGTCCCAGCAGGTCAGTTATCACGTCCACGGTTCCGGAGTGCGACCTGGTTGAGGCGTCGGCATACCGGCCTTCAGAAGACCACGCCCATGCAGTTATGATCTTCTGTGAGCCGTTTCTCAGCGTCACTTCCAGCTCAGCCCGTCCGTTGACTGCACCTTTCACGGCAACGGACACGCTGACGTCATCGAGCGTTTGCGCCTGTGTCTTCGTACTGGCGGCCACGATGAAGACAGCCACGACAAGGGAGCATCTCGTGAACATGGTTCGCAATTTCATGGAGAACCTCCAGTCATTGATAACTATACTCATCTTTGCTCGGCCGGACCATGGTCAAATTGCATCCTTTGTGGTCAAAGGCGGGCACGGAGCACTAAAACAGCGGTCCAGAACCCCTCTGACGACCAGAGGCCGAGGTGACCTGAGGCTGTATCCCAGGCGCCAGGTACGGTGGCTCGCCGGTGCGCACCCGCCGCCGTCGGGACACAAGCAACACAGAATCAAGCGGTTAGAGAGTTGTTGGCGTATATGGGAATGATCGACGAGCGCCGCAGCACGGTCGGCGTAGATGAGCCGGCCGTGTGCTCGGTCGGCGTCAGCAAGCGTGGAATCGCGGGATCTTGCCGCAAAAGGCTACGTTATAGAGCTTGCTATACGCGGCGCGTAAGCGGGAGTCGATGGGGTTGTGCCCCCGGACGATCGTCGGCCAAATAGCGCTGGGCATGAAAAGAAGGCCGCCAGCCCCGGCTCTCAACTCGTGGAGCCCCGGAGCGCCTGACGTAATGGAGGGTGGTCTCCGGAGAGTGATGCCCGCCGCATTAGCTGCACATTGGGAGGGGCGCTCGGTAGATAATAGAGGAATGGAAGGATGGTTCAGCGTGGGCAACTCTAGTTTTCCTGGACTGGCGGAAATCGCCCAACTTCTCTTCGTCGCCGTGGCAATGGGGTTGATCCTCCGGAAGTTGAACGAACTGTGCAGGCCAACGTCGCTGGGTTCCCGGCAATGCCCGCAGTGCAAGCAGAGAACCCCAGATATTGGAACCTTCTGCCCAATCTGCGGGCAGAAGGTCGCTTAGCCTCCTGCCCGGGCGACCCTGGCCAAGGGCCCGCTTTCTGAGTCTGGAGCTGCGGAAGTCGAAATGTCTATTCGAGAGCCCTTCGCTCGAAACTGCCCGGGAGTCTCGCCCAGTCTGCTTCGGAAGTCGCGAACAAAGTTGCTTGTATCGGAGTATCCGAGGGTCGAGGCAATTTCCGCAACCGTTCGGGGCGGCTCCCACAACAGAAGCTCGGCGCCCGCGCGAATTCGGATGGTTTTCGCATAGCGGTGAAACGCGTATCCGGTACCCTTCCTGAATAGCTGTCGGAGCCGGCCCGCTGACAGCCGAAGTCGCCGGGCAACGCCCTTCAACGTCAATCCAGCGCCGAGGCGGCCGCAGTCTTGCGTCAGCCACTCCAACGCCCTTGCTACCCGCGGGTCAGCCGCCCCATGGCGGCAACAAATGAGGGCTGAAAGCGCGTCAAAGTCGCAGAGGAACAGCAATCGCTCCGGCTCCAAGGCCGTCCGTGGAATCAAGCTTCGGTACGATTCGGCGCGAATCCACTGCAATGGATCACAGGCGATGTCGCGTAGGTGGAATTCGAGATCGGCCCACTGCTCCGCGAGCCCGCATCTCAGCCAGTCCAGGAAGACTCGCTCGTGAAGGCTGCGCAAGGCACCGTCGACCTCATCGGTTCGCGGCGCTTTCCCTGATGCCGAGGTGGGTTCTGCTACCGCGCCACAGCAGTCCACGCTTGGATCGCACAGCGAGGACGTGTACGCAAGGCGGCCGATGAGCGATCCGATACGGAGGATGGCTTCCTGCTCCCCTTTGGATAATGAGCGCCGCCGCGTGGGCAATATCATCGGGCTTTACCAATGTGCTGGTGTTTTCCAGATTCTATCAACTTAATTGACTGAACGCTGGCCGGACCTGCTATTCAAAGGGGACGATTTCGCGCGGACCGATATCAGAGCGGCTGCTGGAACAGCGTGATCCCGGCGACGCCGGCGGCTCCGGCGGCCAGGCAATCGGGGGCGTTTTGCGAAGTGACGCCGCCCAGAGCGAGGACCGGGAGGCGCACGGCTTGGCAGGCCTCGCGCAGACGGTTCAGGCCCAGCGGCTCGCCGTAGGGGGCCTTCGAGGGCGTGAAGAAAACCGGGCCGAAGACCGCAAAATCGGCGCCTTCGCTCTCGGCCGCGCGAATCTCGCCGAGCGAATGGCAGGAGACGCCGATCAGGAAGCCGGGCGGCGCGATGGCTCGCAGGCGGCTGGGCGCGATGGAATCCGAGGGCAGGTGTACGCCATGCGCTCCGCAGGCCAGGGCCACATCCAGGCGGTCGTTGACCAGGATCTTGGCCGCATGCGGATTGGGGAGGGCCAGAACGGCGCGCAGGAGTTCGAGCAGCTCGCGCGTGGGCAAGTCCTTCTCGCGAATCTGAAACATCTCGATGCCGGCGGCCAGGTTCCGGGCGAGGATGGCGAGCAGCGGGGCGCAGCCTCCCAGGGGTTGGCGATCGGTGATGTGGTAGCGGATCACTTTTCCAGCCGGGCTATATCACCCGCAGCGCATCGGGCGGGAACCAAACCAGCCATTCCTTATTGTTCTTCTGTTTCTCGAATTCGGGGCGGGCCAGCTCCACCTGAATGCCGCCGGCGAATTCCAGGCGCACCGACTGCGGCATTTCCACCGAGCGCACCAGTTGCGCCGGGATCTGATTCGAGCCGGGCTTGCCGTCCCGTGGGAAGACGCCGAGCCGCTCCGGGCGCACGCACAGCCACACCCGGTCGCCGCGCAGCCGGCCGGGAAAGTAGTATCCGGCAAGCTCGAACTCGCCGAACCGCAGCCGGCTGAGGTTGCGCTGGGGGTCCAGTTCCAGAATCTCCGCCTGGAAGAGGTTGAAGATGCCGAGCAGCCGGGCCACCTCCACGTTGACGGGGCGCTCGGCGATGGCTCTGGGCGAGCCGGTTTGGACCAATCGCCCCTCGCGCAAGATCAGCATCTCGTCGCCCAGCTCGAAGCACTCGTCGAGGTCGTGCGTGACCAGCAGGCTGGGGGTCTGGAACTCGGCGCGGACCTGCCGCAGCACGTCGAAAAACTCGGCGCGCAGGGGCGCGTCCAGGCCGTGGGCGGGTTCGTCGAGCAACAGCAGCTTGGGCGAGGCGATGAGGGCGCGGGCGATGGAGCAGCGCTGCTTCTGGCCGCCGGAGAGCTCGTGGGGGCGCAAGCCGGCCACCTCGGTGAGATGGAAGCGCTCCAGCATGTCGGCGACCCGGCGGTGGCGCTCCAGGCGCGGGCGCCGCTCGGCCGCGAAGGCCAGGTTCTGGCGCAGAGTCATGTGCGGGAACAGCGCGTAATTCTGGAAGACGTAGCCGCAATGGCGGGCCTGGGGAGGGAGGCAGACGCGGGAGGAGGCGTCGAACAGAATCTCGTCGTCCAGCATGATGCGGCCTTCGTCGGGGGAGACGAAGCCGGCGATGGCGTCGAGGATCAGGGTCTTGCCCGAGCCGCTGGGGCCGAACAGCACGGTGACGCCGGAGGCGGCCTGGAAATCGACCTCGAGCGAAAAGGCCGCCGCGTCCGGGCGTTCCGGGAAGCGCTTGCGAATGCGAGCCTGGATCATCCCGCCGCCTGCTTGGCCGCCAGCCGGTTGGCGATGGACAGAATCACTAAGGCCAGCACGGAGATCACGATGACCAGAGTGCGGGCCAAAGCGCCATGGCCCGACTCGACGGCGTCGTAGATGGCCACGGCGATGGTCTGCGTGCGGCCCGGAATGTTGCCCGCGATCATGATGGTGATGCCGAAATCGCCGAGCGTGCGGGCGAAGGCCAGCACCGAGACGGCCAGGATGGAGCGTCGCGCCAGGGGCAGGCTCACCTTCCAGAAGACCCGCCATTCGGAGGCGCCCAGGTTGCGCGCGGCCCGCTCATAGCTGCGATCCACGCTCTCCAGGGCGGCCCGGGCGGAGATCACCAGCAAGGGGATGGCGTGGACCATGGCGGCCACCACGGCGGCCTGCCAGGTGAACACCAGGGGTGCGCCGAAGAGCCACTCATACAGGCGGCCCAGCGGGCCTTCCCTGCCCAGCAGCACCAGCAGATAGTAGCCCAGCACGGTGGGGGGCAGCACCAGAGGCAAGACCACCGCCGCGTCCAGCACTTCCCGGCCGCGGAACCGGCGATTGGCGAGCAGATAGGCCAGCCAGAGGCCCACCAGCAGCGACAGCAGGGTAGCCAGGGAGGCCACCCTCAAGCTGAGCCAGAGCGGGAACCAGTCAATGGCCATGAGAAACGATTATACAGGCACAGAGGCGGCCACCGGCGGCGGGACTGCCGGCGCTACCTGGCGCGGCAAGAAAGCGGGTTAAAGGGTTTGCCGTACCCCGTCGATGAGGGAAGCAGGTTCAGGCATGCGCGTGCACCTCGCCGCACCTCTCAATTCGATCGGCCGATGGTTCTCCACCCGGCGGCGGCGCCGCTGCAATCGGACCCTGTCCCCGGGCGAGGTCTGCTTCGGCAGCCTGTTCGAAGAAGCCCCGGTCCCCTATCACGAGATGGACCGCGAGGGGGTCATCCGAAGGGTCAACCAAGCCGAATGCAAGCTGCTGGGGTGCGAGCGCGCCCAGATGCTCGGCCATCCAGTTTGGGATTTCGTCGCGCCCGAGGCGCGCGAGGCCAGCCGTCTCGCCGTAGCCAGGAAGATGGCGGGCGAGCTGGCGCTGGCCCCGTTCCTGAGAAGGTATCGCCGCGGCGACGGCAGCCAGGTGATGGTTGAGATTCACGAGACGTTCATTCGGGACGCGCGAGGGAAGGTGGCCGGCATCCGCTCGGCGCTCCTGGACGCAACCTCGCGCCAGCGGGCGGAGCAAGCTCTCGAGAAGAGCGAGGCCAGTTACCGGGACCTGTTTGAAAACACCCCGATCGGAATCTACCGGACCACTCCGGACGGGCGCATCCTGATGGCCAATCCCGCGCTTCTGGAAATGCTCGGGTACTGCTCGCTCGAGGAATTGGCGGCGCGAAATCTCGAGCAGGAAGGCTACGCTCCCACTTACGATCGCGGCCAGTTCCTGGCGGCGTTCGAGGGCGGCGGGGAGGTGAAGGGGCAGGAGACGGTGTGGGTCCGCCGCGACGGAACGAAGATGTTGATTCGGGAGAATGCGCGCGCGGTCCGGGACGGCGACGGCGCGGTGATCTGTTTCGAAGGGACCATCGAAGACGTCACCGGGCGGAAGCGCACGGAGGAGGCATTACGGCAGGCGAACTCCATGCTGGAGGCCATCGTGCGGGCCTCGCCGCTGGCGGTGGTCGTGGTGGACCTGAGCGGCCAAGTGCGGAGCTGGAACCCGGCCGCCGAGAGGATGTTCGGCTTTACCGCCGCGGAGGTGCTGGGCCGCACCGCTCCCCATGTTCCCGCCGGCGATGTCGCGGAGTTCCAGCGCCGCCTGGCGGCCGCGGCGGAGGGAACGCAGCCGGCTGCCGACGAAATACCCTTCTGCCGAAAAGACGGCTCGACGGTGGAAGCCGCCTTGTGGACCGCACCGCTGCGCAACAGCCAGGGCGTAGTAGAGGGCGTGGTGGGAATGCTGGCCGACGTCGGGCAGCGCAAACAGGACGAGCGCAGGCTCCGCGAGAGCGAGGAACGCTACCGCGAGCTATTCGAGAATGCCCACGACATGGTCTATATGATCGACCTGCAGGGCCAACTCACGTCGCTGAACAGGGCGGCCGAGCAAGCCACCGGATACACGCGCGAGGAGGTACTGGGGAAAGACGTGAGCCAGTTCCTGGCGCCGCGGGACCGCGCCCGGGCTCCCGAGCAGATCGCGTCCATGCTGGCCGGAGGAAGTCCGACCAAGGATGAAATGGCGGTCCTGGCCAAGGACGGGCGCGAGATCGTGCTGGAAGTCGTCTCCCGCCTGGTGTTCGACAAAGGACGGCCGGTTGGCATTCAGGGCATCGGCCGGGACATCACCGAACGCAAACGCCATCAGGAGGAACTGGCCCGGTATGCGCGGGAGTTGCAGCAGAAGAACGAGGAGTTGTCGGTGGCCCTGCTGGCGGCGCGCGCCGCGGCGGAGGCCAAGAGCCGCTTCCTGGCCAACATGAGCCACGAGATCCGCACGCCGATGAATGGCGTCACGGGCATGCTCGATCTGCTGCTCGCTTCGCCGCTTTCTCCGGACCAACAGGAGTGCGCCAAGACCGTTCAGGCATCCGCCGAGGCGCTGCTGGCGGTGATCAACGACATCCTGGAATTCTCGAGCATCGAAAGCGGCAAGCTGGAGTTGGGGAGGGAGCCATTCGATCTGGCGGCGGTGGTGAACGAGGTGTGCGCGCTGCTGGGCGTCCAGGCCCGGCGGAAAGGGTTGCAACTCCACTCGCGCCTGGATCCCGCTCTGCCGCGCACGCTCCTGGGGGACGCCTCCCGGCTGCGCCAGATCATCAGCAACCTGGTGGGGAACGCCATCAAATTCACCGACTCCGGCGAGGTCGCGGTGCGCGTGGCGCTGGAACGCGGCAACACCAAGACCGCCACCCTGCGGGTGACCGTCCGGGACACCGGCATTGGGATCGATGCCGACCACTGCGTGGAGCTGTTCAACAGCTTCGTGCAGGCGGACAACTCGGCCGCCCGCAGGTACGGCGGGTCGGGCTTGGGTCTGGCCATCTCCAAGCAGCTTGTGGAAATGATGAAAGGCCGCATCGGCTTCGAGAGCGAAGCCGGTCTGGGCAGCACGTTCTGGTTCACCGCCACGTTTCAGAAGCAGGGGGCGCGGGACGCAGCGGAAGCCCGGAAAGCGGCCGGCGAGCCACGCCCTCCCATCGCGGTGGCCGCCAGCGTCTCTCCAGCCGATGTGTGCGTTCTACTGGCCGAGGACAACGAGGTGAACCAGAGAATCGCGCTGCGCATGCTCCAGAAATCCGGATTCCGGGCGGACGTGGTATCAGATGGCCGGCAGGCTGCCGAGGCCGTAAAGAGCGGCAAGTACGACGTGGTGCTTATGGACGTGCATATGCCCGAAATGGACGGGTTCGCGGCCACGGCGGAGATTCGCGGCCGGGAACGGGACGGCGCGCGCCTGCCCGTCATCGCCATGACTGCCCGCGCCATGGCGGGCGATCGCGAGGAATGCCTGGCCGCCGGTATGGACGACTACCTCACCAAACCCATCCAGATGGAGGAATTGCGCCGGACCATCCTGCGCTGGGCCGGCGCCGGCCGCAGCAGGCCGCATCGAACGCCCAACCCGTGAGCTACCAGATCGCCTGGGGGTAGTGCTCGTGGATCTTGGCGTCCGAGGTCGCCAGCGGCGCGGAACTCTGGCAGAGCCAGGCCGTCACCTGGGTATCTTGGTGGCAGGACGCAGTTCGGACCAGTCCCGCTCCCACTCGGATTCCATCTCCTCGAGCAAGCGCCGGCTAGCCTGTTCCAGATCGCTCGGCGGAGCAACTGCGGTCTGGCCCGTCAACTTTTCCAGCCTCGATGGTTTGGCTTCCTCGGACACCGTAAAGACGACCCCACTCCAGGATACCTCGCGACGTACCTACAACCAACTCGACCTCACAGCGGCCGGAAGCGAGCGCTGAAGTGGCGCAGGAATTGCGGCTGGGAGACGATCTCCAGGCCGCGTAGCTCGCCGCGCCGCTGGTTCACTTCGAGAATAGCCTCGACCACGTAGTCGATGTGGCTCTGCGTGTAGGCCCGCCTGGGGATGGCCAGCCGCAGCAGCTCGTGGGGGGCTTGCTCGCCGAACATCACCGAGCCGATCTCGACCGAGCGAATCCCGGCATGGCGGTACAGCTCGACCGCCAGCGCCTGGCCGGGGAACTGGCGGCGCGGAATGTGCGGCAGCATGCGCCCGGCGTCGATGTAGATGGCGTGCCCGCCGGGCGGCTGGACGATGGGCACGCCGTGGCTGGAAATGTGGTCGCCCAGGTAGCCGGTGGAGGCGGCCCGGTAGCGCAGATAGTCCGGGTCCAGCACCTCCGCGAGGCCCACCGCGATGGCTTCCAGGTCGCGGCCCGCGAGGCCTCCGTAGGTGGGGAAGCCTTCGGTGAGAATGAGCAGGTCCTTCTCCTGCTCGGCCAGGCGGTCGTCGTTGGTGCAGAGCATCCCGCCGATATTGGCGAAGGCGTCCTTCTTGGCGGAAAAGGTGCAGCCGTCGGCGAGCGAGAACATTTTCTGGGCGATTTGTTTGGGCGTCCAATCGGCGTACCCGGGCTCGCGCTGCTGGATGAACCAGGCGTTCTCGGCGAACCGGCAAGCGTCGAGATAGAGCGGGATGCCGTGCGCGGAAGCGACGCCTTTGACCCGCTCGATGTTTTCCAGCGAAACCGGCTGGCCGCCGCCGGAGTTGTTGGTGACGGTGAGCATGACCAGCGGGATGCGGTCGGCGCCCTCGGCCCGGATGAGCCGTTCCAGCGCGGCGACGTCCATGTTCCCCTTAAAGGGCAGCCGCGCCTGGGTGTCGGCGGCCTCGGGGCAAAGCAAATCGGCCGCGCGCGCGCCTCGGAACTCGATGTTGGCCCGCGTGGTGTCGAAGTGGGTGTTGTTGGGGACAATCTGGCCGGGAGCGCACATCACGGTGAACAGGATGCGCTCGGCCGCCCGCCCCTGGTGGGTGGGAATGACGTGGCGGAAGCCGGTGAGGTCCTGGACCGCCCGCTTCAAGCGGCCAAAACTCTCGCTGCCGGCGTAGGATTCGTCCCCTCGCATCATGGCGGCCCACTGTTCGGTGGACATGGCGCTGGTGCCCGAATCCGTCAGCAGATCGATGAGGATGTTGCGGGCCTCGATCAGGAAGAGGTTGTAGCCGGCCTCCTCCAGGAACCGCTCGCGCTCCTGGGGGGTGGTCTGCCGCAGCGGTTCCACGCTCTTGATGCGGAAGGGCTCGATGATGGTCTTCACAACCGCGAGTCTAGCAGGAACCAGACCGGCCGCCAGGGCTCCGCCCATGGCGCTAGAGTGGATTCATGAGACTCCGAATCCTTCCGATCGCCGCCCTCGCCGCCGTCTGCCTGTGGGCCGACGAGGGCCTGTGGCTGTTTAACAAGTTCCCTAAGGAGATGGTCGCCAAGCGGTACGGCTACCAGGTCACGGACGCGTTCCTGGATCACCTGCGCCTGGCTTCGGTGCGCTTCAACAACGGCGGGTCGGGGTCGTTCATTTCGCCCCACGGCTTGCTGTTCACCAATCATCACGTGGGCGCGGATTGCATTCAGAAGCTCAGTACGGCCGAGCACGATTACATGGCGAAGGGCTTTTTCGCGCTCTCGGAAGCGGATGAGCAAAAGTGCCCGGACCTGGAGGTGAACGTCCTGCTGGGCGTGGAAGACGTGACCGGGCAGGTGAAAGGGGCGGTGCAGGCTGGCGCAACCTCGGCCGAGGCCAACCAGCAGCGCAAGGGCGCCATGGCGCGCCTCGAGAAAGAGTGCGCGGCCAAGACCGGGAACCGCTGCGACGTGGTGACGCTGTATTCGGGCGGCGAGTACGACCTCTACCGGTACAAGAAGTACACCGATATCCGGCTGGTGTTCGCCCCGGAGGTGGACATCGCCATGTTCGGCGGGGATCCGGACAACTTCGAGTATCCGCGCTACGACCTGGACTTCTCCCTGTTCCGGGCTTATGAAGACGGCCAGCCGGTTCAAGCCAAGGAGTACCTGCGCTGGAGCCGGGAGGGCGTCAAAGACGGGGAACTGGTCTTCGTCACCGGGCACCCCGGTACGACCGATCGCCTCACGACGGTGGCGGGCCTGGAGTTCTTCCGGGACGTCTCCTATCCGCTGGTGCAAGCCCGTTTGGCCGGGCAGATCTGGGCCCTGGAGACCTATAGCGGGCAGAGCGCGGAGAACCGACGCGTGGCGCGCGACGACCTGTTCTCGGCCCAGAACAGCTTCAAGGCCTATGCAGGATTCCTCAGGGGGCTGCGCGATGCGGCGCTGATGGCCGAGAAAAGGAAGCAAGAGACCAGCCTGCGGGAGGCCATCGCACGCGACCCGAAGAAGCAGAAGGAATTCGGCGGCGTCTGGCCGGAAGTGGCCGAGGCGTATCAAGTCTATCGAAGCTTCTACAAGCCGATGTTCCTGCTGGAGAGGAGCGCGCTCTTTGGATCCGACCTGTTCCCGATTGCCCGCGACGTGGTGCGCTACTCGGAGGAGACCGGTAAGCCGAACGGGCAGCGGTTGCGCGAATTCGCCGAGGCCCGCCTGCCCGCGCTCGAACAGGCGATGTACTCGCCGGAGCCGATTACGCCCTCGCTGGAGATTACCGTGCTGGCCAACTACTTCGGTTTTCTGCGGCAGGAGCTGGGCGCGGAGGACGCCACCGTGAAAGCGATCCTCAATGGGCAGACGCCCGAGCAGGCCGCCGCCGGCTACGTCAATTCGAGCAAGCTGGCGGATGTCGCGGAGCGCAAGCGGCTGGCCCAGGATCCCAAGGCGGTCGCAGCTTCCGAGGATGGCATGATCCGCCTGGCCAGAATCCTGGACGAACCGGCGCGCCGGCTGCGGAAGGAATACGAGGATAAGGTCGAGGCGGTGCTGCTCTCGAGCGCGGGCAAAATCGCGCAGGCCCGCTTCGCGGCGTATGGGGCGAGTGAATACCCGGACGCCACGTTCACGCTGCGGCTCACCTTCGCCCGAGTCGCGGGATACCGCAACCTGGCGGGCGCCGCGGTTCCCTATACCACCGACTTCGCGGGCCTCTATCGCCGGGCCACCGGTCAGGATCCATACCGGTTACCGGAACGCTGGCTGAAGGCGAAATCCGCGTTGAACCTGGCGACTCCGTTCGACTTCGTCTCCACCGCCGACACGCACGGCGGCAATTCCGGCAGCCCCACGGTGGATGGCAAGGGCGAGATCGTGGGCATCCTCTTCGACGGGAACATGGAGGGCCTTCCCAACCGCTTCGTGTACACGGAGGCGCAAGCGCGCTCGGTCCACGTAGCCAGCCAGGCGATTATCGAGGCCCTGCGGAACGTCTTTCACGCCGACCGGATACTGAAAGAGATCGGGATGTGAGGGAGTGGTCCCGGGGCCGCCGCTTGGAGGTTGGGCGCACCCTCGGATAAGAGCTATACTGGCGCGTTAAGTGGGGAAGATCGACAAACTGCGGAAGTCGCGCGAAGCGTCGCGGCAGGCCGCCGCTCCGCAAGAGTTCGTGGCCGGGAGAACGGGCCGGGCGTGGCGGCGGCATAGGTGGCTGCTGGCGATTTGGGGCCTCGTCTTTATTGCCTATTCCAATTCCTTCCAGGCGGGCCTGGTGTTCGACAATGCCGCGGTGATTGGGAAGGATCCCCGTATCCGGGAAGCAACGCCTCAAAACGTCGAGTCCATTCTGACGGGACGGTATTGGTACGGCGACAACCCGAGCGCGGCCACTGCGGGACTGTATCGGCCGTTCACCACCTTCTCCTATCTGCTGAATTATGCGGTTCTCGGCAACGGCCCGCGTCCTTCGGGCTATCACGGAGTGAATCTCGCGCTGCACGAGATTAACGTTGCGCTGGTGTACGCGTTGGGCGTGCTGATTTTTGCGGAAATCCCGCCGGCTCTGGCGCTGGCCGCGATTTGGGGATTGCATCCGCTGCTCACCGAATCCGTTACTAATATTGTCGGGCGCGCCGACCTGCTGGCAGCCTGCGGTGTGTTGGCGGGCTTGTTGTGCCACGCCAGGGGCGCATCCGCCAAAGGGTGGCGCAGGGTGGCCTGGCTGGCGGGTCTGGCCGCGGCCCAGGCGGTCGGGCTTTTTTCGAAGGAGAACGCCGCTGTCCTGCCGGGCATCCTGCTGCTCTACGACCTGACTTGGTCCGAACGCGCCACGTGGCGCCGGCGGGCGCCCGCCTATGCCGCCGTGGCGCTGCCGATGGCCGCCTTCTTCTACCTCCGCAGCGGCCTCCAAACACACATGCTGATCGGCCTAGCCGAGAATCCCCTGGCGACCGCCGGTTTCTGGACGGCGCGGTTTACGGCCGTCAAAGTGATCGGCAAGTTCCTGTGGCTGTTCCTCTGGCCGGTCCACTTGTCGGCGGATTATTCCTACAACGCGATACCGTTGTTCGGCTGGCGGGCGTCGAATTGGGAGGACGCCAAGGCGCTCGTCTCGCTAGCGGTTTGCCTGGGCGCCGCGCTGTTTGCCGTAATGCTGGCCGTTCGCCGGAGCCGCACGGGGAGGCCGCTACTTTTCTTCCTGGTTTTCTTTTTCGCCGCGCTATTGCCCACCTCGAACCTGATCGTGCTCATCGGGAGCATCATGGCCGAGCGGTTTATTTATCTGCCATCGGTGGGCTTGGCCGGTTGCGTGGTGGCCGCCGTCCACGCGCTGGCCACGCGGCGCCCGCTGAAACGGCCGGCGGTGGCGTTGGTTGCCTGGGCGGCGCTGGGATTGGCGTGCCTGGCGTTGGCCGCGCGAACCTACGCCCGCAACTTCGATTGGCAGGACGAGCGCACTCTCTGGACCAGCGCCGTGAAGGTCTGTCCGGAAAGCGCCAAGGCGCACAACAATCTGGGAATCGCACTATCGGGCATCCCCGGCCGGCTGCCCGAGGCCATCGCCGAGTATCGGGCGGCGCTGCGGATCGATCCTCGTCGCGCGGATGTTTACTTCAATCTGGGAAACGCACTCTCGGACATGCCCGGGCGGCTGCCGGAGGCGATCGACGAATACCACGCGGCGCTGCGGATCGATCCCGATTACGCGAAGGCGCACAACAATTTGGGAAACGCGCTATCGGGCATCCCCAGCCGGCTGCCGGAGGCGATTGCCGAATACCAGGCGGCGCTGCGGATCGATCCCCATCGGGCGGATGCGCACTACAATATGGGTATCGCACTCTCGGGAATCCCCGGCCGGCTGCCGGAGGCCATCGCCGAATACCGGGCGGCGTTGCGGATCGATCCCCATCACGCGGACGCGCACGACGCCCTGGCGAACACACTGGCGCACCTGCCGGGCCGCCTGCCGGAGGCGATCGCCGAATACCAGGCGGTCCTGCGGATCCAACCCGATCGCGCGGCCGTTCGCTACAACCTGGCAAACGCGTTGGCGAGCCTGCCGGACCGCCTGCCGGAGGCCATCGCCCAATACCAGGCGGCGCTGCGGATCGATCCCGATTCCGTGGAAGCGCGCGTCAATCTGGCGAACGCTTTGTCGCAGACGCCCGGCCGGCTGTTGGAGGCGATTGACGAATACCGGGCGGCGCTGCGCATTCAACCCGATCTGGCGCCGGTTCACTACAACCTGGCAAACGCTCTGGCGCGCCTGCCGGACCGCCTGCCGGAGGCCATTGCCGAGTATGAAGCGGCGCTGCGGATCATGCCCGATCCCCAGTTGCGGCGAACAGTGGACCGGTTACGCGCGGGGCGGCGCTGAATTGGAGCTTGCCCACAACATCGAAGAGGCCCAGGCGCGCTCGGTCCACGTGGCCAGCCAGGCGATCGCCGGAGCCCTGCTGGACGAGGCATGGAAGGCCCGCAGACAGCCTCGGCGGGAGCCGGACCCGGCGAGGGCGTTGGGGTTCGCACTGGCCCCGCCCTTACCGGAAGCGAACCGCCGGGATGCGAGATTCTGTTGATTTCGCTTTTCCTTCGCCGTATAATCTCCTGTAGAATTAGGAGCAGCCGATATAAGATGGCTAGGGTGTCCGGAAAACACAGACCGGTGGGCGTGGACCTGTTCGCGGGCGCGGGCGGAATGAGCCTCGGGTTCGAGCAGGCGGGTTTCGACGTCGCTGCGGCTGTCGAGTACGACCCGGTCCACTGCGCCACACACGAGTTCAACTTCCCCGACTGCGCTATCGTTTGCCGGAGCGTAGCGGACATCGACGCCGCAGACATCCGCGGCGCCTCTCGGATTGGGGAAGCGGACGTGGATGTAGTGTTCGGTGGCGCGCCTTGTCAAGGTTTCAGCCTGATTGGAAAGCGCGCGCTCGACGACGCCCGGAACTCGCTGGTCCATCATTTTGTCCGGCTGGTTGTCGAGCTTCGGGCGAGGTACTTCGTGTTCGAGAACGTCCGCGGCCTCACGATAGGGCAGCACAGGCGATTCCTGGACGAGCTCATCGGGGAGTTCCGCGGTAACGGCTACCGGGTCGTCGGGGAGTATCGGGTGCTGAACGCCGCGTGCTACGGTGTGCCGCAGGATCGCCAGCGACTGTTCTTGCTCGGCGCGCGCAAGGGCTGCCGGCTGCCCGAGTATCCCGAAAGCACCCATCGCGCGCCAGTCGCCGGGAGCGCCGATCCGGGCGACCTCTTCCGCCGGGACACTCCCACGGTATGGGACGCATTCCGGGACCTTCCCGAGGCGGACGATTACGACGAACTGCTGGAGCGCGATTGCGTCCGTGCGCGCTTCAAAACCCCATCGGATTATGCGGCGCCGCTGCGGGGCGTCGAGCGCGATCCCGGGGACCTTTCCATTCCTCGCGACTTCGACCCCAACCTCCTCACCTCGAGTCTGCGCACCGTCCATACGGAGCTGTCCAGACGACGCTTCGCCGAAACGCTCCACGGCGAGACGGAGCCGGTCAGCCGGTTTCGCAAGCTCGATCCGAAGGGCATCTGCAACACGCTTCGCGCCGGTACGGCGAGCGACAGAGGGGCGTTCACTTCCCCGCGGCCGATCCATCCGTTCTCGCCGCGCTGCATCACGGTTCGCGAGGCCGCCCGTTTGCACTCGTATCCCGACTGGTTCCGCTTCCACGTCACAAAGTGGCACGGGTTCCGGCAGATCGGAAACTCCGTTCCACCGCTGCTGGCTCGCGCGGTCGCGAGGAAGATCGCGGAAGCTCTCGGGAGCGCGCCGGGCAAGCCGGGGCGCACGCTCGAACTGGGCGACCCGGAATTGCTCGCTCTCGATATGTCGAGAGCCGCCGCCAGGTACGGCGTTCCCTCCGATGTGATTCCGAAGCGTATTCGCCCGGCGCCGGAGGTTCGCGCGAATGTCTGACGTCCGCACCGGCAAGACACATGGGAAGAAGCCGAATCGCTACGCCGCGATCATTAAGACGATCTTCGACCGGCACTACAGTCCCGGTGATACCGAGTTCGAGTTCACCCGCGACGAGTTCGTGGGCATCGCGAGGCGATTGAGGATCGTCCTGCCCAAGAACCTGGGGGATCTGACGTACAGCTTCCGGTTCCGCTCGGAACTTCCACCGGAGATCCTGGCGACAGCGCAGCCGGGAATGGAGTGGATCATCGAACTGGCCGGCCGGGCCCGCTACCGTTTCAAGCTGGCGACCATCAGCCGCATCGTTCCTCGCTCGGATCTGATCGCCATCAAGATCCCCGACGCCACGCCTGAAATCGTCTCGAACTACGCCCTCGGCGACGAGCAGGCCCTTCTTGCCAAGGTCCGCTATGACCGGCTGATCGACATCTTCCTTGGGATTGCCGCCTACTCCCTCCAAAACCACCTGCGCACGACGGTCGAGAGCATGGGACAAATCGAGATCGACGAGATCTACGTGGGCGTAAATCGCAACGGGCAGCAGTTCGCGATTTCCGTGCAGGCAAAGGGCGGCGCCGACCAACTGGGGGCGACCCAAACCTGCCAGGACGTGGCCTGCTGCCGCCAGAAGTTTCCGCGCCTAACTTGCAGGCCGGTTTCCGCGCAGTTTATGCCCGACCAGGCGATCGCACTTTTCGAGCTCACCGTCGAAGGGGACGAGGTGAAGGTAGTAGAGGAGAAACACTACCGGCTCGTGCCTTCGGACCAGATCGGGGAAAGCGATTTGAGGCTGTACGGTCAGCGGTGAAGTCTGAAGGGGTTCGGGATGGTGGACCACGTCTCGAGGGAAGTTCGCTCCAAGATCATGGCCTCGGTGCGGTCGAAAGGGAACCGCACTACCGAGGTTGCGCTGGGCCGGCGGCTGTGGGCGGCGGCGCTGCGCGGCTACCGAAAGCACTGGCCGGTGGACGGACATCCGGATTTCGCTTGGCCGGGATTGAAAGTCGCTGTCTTCGTGGACGGCTGTTTCTGGCACGGCTGTAAGCGCTGCAAGTATCTCCCGCGCAGTCGCGTGAAGTTCTGGCGGGACAAGATCGAAGGCAATAGGAGGCGCGACCGCCGGGTGTCGGATCGCCTTCGGCGCGCTGGATGGACGGTGGTTCGCGTGCGGGAATGCGCCGTTCGGCGCGAATCGACCTTGCGCAAGATCGCGTGCGCCGTCGGAAAGGCGCGCCGGGCATCCAAACGCCTAAGAGGCCGCTAACGTCGCGGAGCCTCCGGGATGCGGACCGTCCCGAACGTGCTCTCGCCCTGTTGGGAGACCACTTCCAGCCGGAAGGCGACGCCGGCGGTGCGCGGGGTATAGACCGCCGAGCCGGTTCGCAGAATGGCCAGATCCAGGGCCACGTCTTCGATGTGGTCCCCGTCGGCGATGGTGAGATTGGCTCGTTGCGCGTTCCGCACCACGTCGGATTCCTTGTTCCACGTCAGCACCAACTGGCCGGCGTCGCGTTCCACTTTGAGTTCCAGCGCAGCGCCGGCCGCCGCGGGACGCTGCGGCTCCTCTCGAGCTAGCTTCGACACCACCAGGCCGGCGAGCAACGTGATTGCGCCCACACCAAGCAACACAACCCTCGCTACGTTGGTTCTGGATTCCAGGCGCTGTCTGCTAACAGGCGGACGCTGGGGATCCCGCTCCAACCCCAACTTCTCTGCGTCGAGTTTGTGATCGGCCATCCCCGATCCCTCAGAACATGTACAGCGGCGTGCCGGCGGCGGGTTCGCTCTCGGCGCCCACGGCGACTTCCTCGCCTTCCTTGCTTTCCTTCACCTGGCGGCAGTAAATGCCGGTGTCGCCGAGGTAGATCTCGAACTGCGCCGGGCGCGGCAGCGAGCCCTGGATGAGCGCCTCCGAGAGCGGGTCCTCGATGTACTTCTGCAAGGCGCGGCGCAGCGGCCGGGCGCCGAAGCTGCGGTCGTTGCAAGTCTTCTCTAGAATGTACTTGGCCGCGTCCTCCATCAGATGGATGGTGATCTGCTTGGCCACCAGGTTCTGGTTGATCTGGCCCACCAGCAGCCCCACGATCTGGATCAGGTCCTCGTCGGTGAGCGACTGGAACAGGATCACCTCGTCCAGGCGGTTGAGGAATTCGGGATTGAAAGCCCGCTTCACCTCGCTCATCACCATATCCTGGATCTTCTGCGCGATTCCCTCTCCCACCGGGGCGGAGAAGCCCATGCCGGACTTCTTCTCCAGGAATCGCGCCCCCAGATTGGAGGTCATGATGATGATGGTGTTCTTGAAGTCCACCTGGTTCCCGAAGGCATCCGTGGCGATGCCGTCGTCGAAGATCTGGAGCAGGACGTTCATGAGGTCCGGGTGGGCCTTCTCCATCTCGTCGAACAGGATGACGCAGTAGGGGTTGCGCCGGATCCGGTCGGTCAGCAGGCCGCCCTCCTCGTAGCCCACGTATCCTGGAGGCGCCCCCAGCAGCTTGGACACTTCGTGCTTCTCCA
>JBKQQG010000056.1:0-6332 GCA_052144455.1 Bryobacteraceae bacterium | reverse complement strand
CAACGACAGCCCGAAGCCCTTCGTTTGGACTGCCAAAGCTTGCGATGTTTTGGAGAAGGTCAGGCGTGCCCGCGCGGCGCTGGATAATCGTTGATCTGCTTGCCGCAGACCACTAGTGCATTTCAATGGTGAACGATTTCTAGGGCCGTATTGACCGCGGCCATCGCGGTTGCGCGATCTTCGGCCAAACCTGCGACGGCCTGGACACCATCTCCCAATCCGAAGAGCTGCCCAACCTGGAAATCGAAGACCTGGTCTTCTCCGACAACATCGGAGCCTACAGCAACACCTCCGCCACCTGGTTCAACGGCTTCCCCCCCGCCAAAGTCGTCCACGTCAACGAGTAACCCAAGGCCATAGACATTCAGACAAGGTCGCCAACGCCGGTCTCGCCCGAAGCGGAGCGCGTGCCCGCGAGCGACCGTGCGTTCCCAGAGCGCCGCTCGGGGAATTGGGCGGCACAGGTCCAAGATGCGGACTCCACCTCCGAGCGGACCACGGCTAGCGACCACCTCCGTGCGATGCCAACGGCGCGCTCAACCGAAGCTATGGCTTAGACTTGTCGATGGGCCGATTTACGTACCACTCGACATTGAATCCAAGCCGCAGCCGACCTGTCAACCCGAATAAGACTTCCCGAGCCTCGTCATGCACATGCCGGGCTTCTGCTTCTTTCGGGCGGTAAGCGTCCTTGTGGACAATGCGATTCCGCAGAACGTTTACATCGACATGCAGCAACTTCACGAGTAGGGTCCTCAAGCGACAATCACTTACGCCTTCGATTTCTGCGAGCGACACTGCGCGTACGGCTCGGGCCTCGCTGGCAACGGCGAGGATGAGTTTTTCGGCGGCGTCCAGCGATGGTGGTTCGACAGCATCTACAATCATCCGCAGGACCAGCCTTCGCATCGGCTCGAACGCGAGCCGCTCCATGCGGCGGTAAAGCAGCCCCACCAAACGGTTTAAGCGCCGTAGATCGCGGTCATCTTCTTTGGCGAACACCCGGTAGAGGAGCTGCACATACAAGAAATGGCTGAAAAACAGCTCATAGGCCTGCGCGACGGTCAGCACGCACTGCATATACTGCTTGCGTTCGATGAGCTCGGGGCACTCGAACAAGAACATCTTGTACGCCGCGCCGACCAAATCCCCGCTGATGTTGAATGGCTGACTGCATCTCTGACAGTTCACTTGACGAAAGGCAATCGGCCTGAACGTGTGGAGATCAGAAGCGCGATTGAAGATGTTGGTCGCTTCGCAACCCGGGCACTTTGCTACGAAGTTCTCATAGGTTGGACTGGTCTCTTGTGAATCGCGAATCATCGGTCATTCTCGTTCCCACTTACAATGGTATCCCGCCCTGCAAGTTGAACCCGGAGGCTGAGGCCCGCGAGAGTGATCAACGCGGTCCCGAAGTCCGGATCAGGCGAACCCAGCTCCAACCAGGGAGCCTGCGAAAATGCCCCCCCCTACCTCCCCGCCTCCCGGTGCTGCTCCCGCAACACCTCCGGATCGTCCATCGCGGGCGACGGCTCCGGGTCCAGCGGCTCGCGCGCCTTGGCCGGATCGAACAGCCGCGTGTCGGGCGCAATCGCCTGGTAGGGCGCGAAATCCGGCTCGCTGGTAAAGCAGTCGCCGAGGTCCGAGGCCGCCGCATCGAACAGGTTCAGCGCCGGCATGCCCAGCAGCCGGAAGACGGTCTTCAGCAGCCCGGGAAAGCTGGAATTCACGTGCGAAACGTAATTCTTCCGCGCATACGGGCTGGCCACCAGCAGCACCGTGCGGTGCGAATCCACATGATCCACCCCGCCCTGCGCATCGTCCTCGGTGACGAAGATCGCCATCTCCTTCCACCACGGGCTTTTCGAGAGATACTCGACGATCCGCCCCAGCGCCAGGTCGTTATCCGCCACGTACGAAGCTTCGTAAGGATACCCATCGTCGGGACGCGCCTTCATCATGTGGTCCGCCGGCAGGTGCAGGAACACGAACCGCGGGAACGCCTCGCCGCCCTTCACGTACTTCCGCTCCACCTCGGAGATGAATTGCGACGCCCGGTACTGGTCCGGGATGTTCAGGTTGAACACCGGATACTCCCGCGACGTGTTCCGGTACAGCGGATCGGGCATCGGCACGTTGGTGAGGAACCGCCCGCCGGTCGGCTTAAGGCCCTCGCCCGCGTCCACGCCGGCCAGATCGAAGCCTTCGCCGTAATTCCGGAACGTAATCCCGTAATGATCGAGTTGGTGCCAGATCGCTCCCGCCTCCAGTTGCTCCTCCGGATGCACGCTGGCATGGGTCTGGGCGAAGACCAGCCGGCCGGGTGCGCTGGTCGGCAACCGGCAATCCTTCCCCCCGCCGTAGGCCGCCATCAGCGAACTTTCCGTCCAGGCGTTGGGATACGATCCGGCCAGCCAGTGGTGCCCGTCCACGCTGACTTCCGAATCCGCGTAGAAATTGTCGCTGAACGCCCAGCGCAAAGTCATCTCGTGGTGGTTGGGCGTAATGTTGACGGCCATCAGGATCGGCCGCTGCCGCATTCCCCGGCCCACGCTGGCCACGTTGCCGTGCCGTCCTAGCCGCGCCAGCATCGGATCGCTGGCCACCGGCCCGTTCGCCGCATTCGCAATGTCGCCGAACACTTCGTCGAAGGTCCGGTTCTCCTTCACGATCAGCACCACGTGGCGAATCTCTTTCGGCAGCGCCGCGGCAGCCTTCTGCGCGGGCGTGAAGCCGTTGTTCTCCATTACCCGCGCCGTCAGCTTGGCCAGATCGTTCGTCTCGCGCAGCGGGAAAATCGAAACGCTGCCTCGCCGGAAGGAACCTTGGAACGTATCCTCGAGCGCCGCCCGGTCGCTGTTGGGTCCCGTCCCCTGCCCTTTGGCGTTGGTCGCGTACACCATGTCGCGATCCAGCAGCACCCGCGTTGGGAACCAGCCCGCCGGCAAATGCCCCAGCATCTTCATCCCCGCCACATCCGCCACTCCGATCGCATTAATCCCCGCCTCCGCCACCAGCAGCCAATTCTGGCCGGGCACGTAGGTCAGCCCGATCGGCAGCACTCCGCGCAGCGTCTCCAGCCCCGGAATGCGAATCGGAATCGTGCCCCGGATCTTCTCCGTCGCCGCGTCGATCACCGTGATCGAGTCGTTGTGCCCGTTGCTAACGAACACCGCATCCGCGCTCGCCGCCACCCCCGACGGGCTGCTTCCGCCCAGGCTCCCCTCTCCAAACGGCAGCCCCGTGCGGATCAGCGCCCGCAGCTTCGGAGCCGCCGGATTCTCCAAGTCCACGATGGCCAGCGAGTTCGACTCCGGCACATTGGGATCGCCCAGGCCCGGCACGTCCACCTCTCCGCGCGCCGTCTCCCTTCTCGCCCCCTCCAGCGCCTCTCGCGATGGAAAGCCGAACGTCGGGAACGGCAATCCGGTCGCCCGCGCCTGCTTGGGATCCACCCCCGGCACCGGTTGATACTGGAACATCCCCAGGTTAGTGATGTAGGCCCGCCGCCCGTCCGGCGACAGCGCCATCGCGAACGGCAACCGCCCCAGCTTCACCGAGCGTATCGGTTGCCGCTTCCGCAAATCGATCGCCGCCAGCCGGAAGTTCGCCTGATCCAGCACGTACAGCAGCCCGCGATCGCGATCCAGCGCCAAGTCCCCGCTGTAGCTGTCCTGGTAGCCGTCCACGTTCAGATCGAATACCCGCTTCTTCTCGCCCGTGGCCGGGTCGATCAGCCGCACCCGTCCCGAGTTGCCTTCCGAGGCGTACAGCGCATGTTCCCCGTCGAACGCCATACCCATGAACACGCTGCGCCAGTCGTCTTCCGCCTTCCCCGTTTCCCCGGCCGCCTCCACCTGCCGCACCCACCAGTACATCTTGTCGCGCCGCAGGATGGTGAGTGAATAGTGTTGCGGCCCGCCGTTCGCCGTCGCCACCAGATTGCCGCTCGGCGAGATCGCGAGGCCAAACGGTCCCGGCCCCGTTGTGTAGGAACGCCCCAGCGGCGTGATGATGCGGCCCCCGGGCAGTATGCTATCCGCGCCCGGCCGCCGTATGGCCGCGCGAGTCCCCGCCGGCGCCGAGTAATCGGCCGCCATCGCCATCGTCGTCACTAGAAGCAGCAGCAGGTACGGCAACCTTAGAGTGTAATCGAAACCGCCCCGCGCCTGCCGCGCGCCGCCAGAGAGTCCGTGAGCCATTGATTCACTTCAAGGACCTTCCTCGAGCGCATGTGAACATCACACCACAACGAGCTGTGTGCGGTTATCCTGCCGCATCAGTTCTGTCGGATCAGTCCTTGACGCTCCCCACCCTGATACTGTAGTGTCATCGTCATGGCCTTGCGCATTCAATACCGTTCGGTCCGGCGCCCGGAGCAACCGCAAGCAGTTCCCAGCGGAGGATGAGTCATGAACAAGATCAACCGAATCAAGATCGGCGGCTTTCGGAGATTGGAGGACGTCGATTTACCCGTCAAGCCTTTCATGGTGTTGATCGGCGCCAATGGCGTGGGGAAGACCTCCTTGCTGGATGCATTTTCGCTGCTTTCCGCCTCGGCATCCGGCAATCTGAACAACAGTGTGTCGCAGTTCGGCGGAATCACAAGTCTCTTGACGCGCGACCGATCAAGAGAACTCTCGCTTCTGGTGGACATGGAGGTCCCGGGGCATCGACCGCTCGAATACGAGCTTCATCTGGAACAGAAGGGCACGGGCTACAGCATTGCCAGAGAGGTTCTTTCCCAGGCCAGCGAGGGGTACGCCCAGCCGTTCAAACACATCGATTCTTCCGACGGCGACATCCGTTACTTCCAGATCGGCCAGAACAAACTGATCCGTCCGGAGTGGGAGCACAACCCACTGGAAACATCGCTTTCCCAGGTTCCCAAACTCTTCCGCCAGCCGGAGGAGATGCGGCGCATTCTGGCGACCGCGACCGAGTATCATGTGCTCGACGTCGGCCCCCGCGCGCCAGTCAAGCTGCCTCAGGCGATGAAGCCCGCCACGCTTCCCGGCGCCGAGGGGGAGGACTTAGTCCCATACCTTTACTACCTGCGCGAGAGCGACGGGGATCGCTTCGCCGCGGTCGTCGATTCGATCCGGGCCGCATTTCCCGATTTCGAGTCCCTGAGCTTCCCGCCAGTCGCCGCGGGCGTCCTGGCAATGACCTGGAAAGACAGAAACTTCAGCAAGCCCCTGTACATGAACGAACTGTCCGAAGGTACACTTCGATTCCTCTGGTTAGCCTCCCTGCTCCAGAGTCCGGCGCTATCAACCATCACTATGATCGACGAACCGGAGGTGAGCCTGCATCCCGAACTTCTCAATCTGCTCGCCGAGCTGATGCGCGAGGCCGCCAAGAGAACTCAGTTGATCGTCGCCACGCATTCTGATCGGTTCATTCGCTTTCTGCGGCCCGAAGAAGTGGTGGTGATGGACATCGACGACGGCGGCTGCGCCAAGGCGACCTGGGCCGACTCGCTGGACCTCGATTCGTGGTTGGCCGAATACGCCTTGGATGAAGTGTGGAGGATGGGTCGCATGGGAGGGCGATCATGAAGATCGCTCTCATTGTCGAGGGGAAGACAGAGAATGCTTTCTTGCCGTTTCTCCGCAGTTTTCTCCGGTCGCGACTCCCCGATTCCATGCCCAACATCGATCCTCTTCCTTACGACGGGCGGATTCCCACGGGGGAGAAGCTCCAGCGGGTGGTGAGCCGCCTGCTAAGCGGTCCGCGAGCGGCAGACCACGTCGTCGCACTGACCGACGTATACACCGGCACACGGCCGCCGGAATTCCAGGATGCCGCGGACGCCAAAGCCAAAATGCGGCAATGGGTGGGAGCGGAGCCGAGATTCCACCCGCATGTAGCCCAATACGATTTCGAGGCCTGGCTGCTGCCCTATTGGCCGTCGATTCAGAGGCTGGCTTGCCACAACCGGGCTTGCCCGCCGGGGAACCCCGAAGAGGTAAACCACACTAATCCTCCTGCTCATAGGATCAGGGATATCTTCGAGACCGGCCGGTGCAGAGACAGCTACGTCAAACCGCGTGACGCCGGGCGGATTCTTCGCGAGAACGATCTATCGGTCGCCGTCTCCCGGTGCTCTGAGTTGAAGGCGCTCGTGAACACGATCTTGCTCCTGTGTGGTGGGGAGGTCGTCCGATAAGTTGTCGGACCAAATCGATCCTCAGTTCATGACGAGGGTGTAAAAAGGACTGTGTAAGCGGCCATCGGACGAACGAGAATAGGAGATCCGATGACCATCGATTCCGCTCTTGTAGACAAGCTGCTCGCCGGCTACAAGAAGCCTGAAGACATTATTGGCG
>JBKQQG010000055.1:0-29995 GCA_052144455.1 Bryobacteraceae bacterium | reverse complement strand
TCTCCGCTTCGGTGACCAAGCCGCTGCCCGAGTAGTAGGTGTCCAGACGGCGCTGGAGTTCGGCCTCGGCAGCCGAGATCTCTACCTGGGCCTGCGTGCCCGCGGCCACCATGCGCCTGGTCATGGCCAGTTGCCGGCGGGCCAGTTCGACGGTGTCGGAGAGCACATCAACGGCCTGGCGCGCGGCGACCAGGTCCCAGTAGGCCTGCTCGACGCGCGTGATCACGTCGATGTTTCGCAGCACGAAATCGGTCTCGGAAAGATCCAGCCGCTTGCGGCGGATCTTCAACTCGGCGCGATAGGGATCGATGGCGCGATTGCGGAGCAGCGGCTGCGTGAAGTTGATCGTGAGCTGCGAGTTGAAATAGGGAGTGAGCGATTCGAAGGGGTTGGTGCTGGATTGGCGGCTGTTGTCGAAATCCACTTCCAGGCCGGCGCCGGCCCAGGGAAGCATCTGCCGCGCGGAGAAGTTCTCGGTGTGAACGTGTTCGGAGAGAATGCCATCGGCGCCCATGAGGACCGAACCGGTGGGGGTCTTCGCGGAGAGAATCGAAGGCGACCAATGCAGGCTCGTGTCGAAATAGCCATGCGCTCCCTTAAACGCCTGGGAGGCGCCTTCGCGGTCGGTCTTTTCGATCTCGATATCGAGGTTCTGGGCAAGCGCCAGCTCGATGGCCTCGCGCAACGCCATCTCGCGCTGAGCCGGGCCGACGCCGACGCGGGACTGCGGCGGGATGGAGGCCTGTCCCAAGGTGGACTGGGCGCGCGCAAGAGACGCGGCAGCCAAAACGAGGAGCAGCAAGACGAGCGGCACAGTGAGGCCCACCGCCCGCCGCGGTTTCGGGCCGCGCAGGAACGCGCCGGCCCGGGCCCACAGTTTGAGATGGCCGAGGTCGTCGAATAGGGAATACGTCACCGGGGTGACCAGCAACGTCAGCAGCAGGCACAAGGTCTGGCCTCCGATGACCACGATGGCGACACTGCGGCGCGAAGAGGCGCCGGCGCCGCCGCCCAGAGCCATGGGCAACATGCCGGCCACCAGCGAGGCGGTGGTCATCAGGATGGGCCGCAGCCGGTCCTCGCAGCCGCGCAGGATGGCCTCCGCGCGCGGCCGGCCTTCCTTGAAACGCAACGCCTTGATGTGATCGATCTGCAGGATGGCGTTCTTCTTGACGATGCCGAACAGCATCAGAATCCCCAGGGACGTGTAAATGATCTGGAAGTTCTCGCCGGCCACGAACAGGGTCAGCAACGCGAAGGGAACCGCGAGCGGCAGGCTGATGAGGATGGTGACCGGATCGATGAAGCTCTCGAACTGCGCGGCCAGCACCATATACATAAAGATGATGGAGAGCAGAAACGCGATTACGAAGCCCATTGCCGCGCGCCCGAATTCCTTGCTGCGCCCCAGCAGGCCGAAGCGGTACTCCGGCGGCATGTTGAGTGACGCGGTGGTGCGGTCGAGCACGGCGATGACGTTGCTGAGCGATTGGCCTTCGGCGAAGTTGGCGGTAAGCGTAATTTGGCGCTGGCGATTCACGCGGTCGATCTGGGTGGGCCCGGTTCCCTCCTCCACCGTGACCACGTTGGAGACCGGAACGTTGCCCAGAACCGCGGAGGGAACGTAGAGTCGCTCGAGCGCGCGCGCCGAGTCGCGGAACTGCTTCTCGACGCGAAGCTGCACGTCGTAGCGGTCGTCGCCTTCGCGGTAGGTGGTGGCCTGCGGGTCGCCGCCCACCAGCGTGCGCAGCGCGGTGGCGATGGAGGCGACGTTCACGCCGAGGTCGGCCGCTTTGGCGCGGTTGATGTGAACGCGCAGCTCGGGCTTGCCGGGTTCGTAGGAACTCTCCAGATCACGGACGCCCGGCGTGCTTGCCAGTTCCGCCCGGATGGCCGCCGTGTAGCGCTCCAGGTGCGCGAAGTCGGGACCTTGAACGAAGAATTGAAGGTCCTTGTTGGGGCCGGCGCCGGCGAAGATGGCGGGCGGCTGGACCGCGATGGTCAGGTCGCGGTACTTCCGCAGCCGCTCACGGGCCTGGAGCATGATCTCGAATTGGGTCTGGCTGCGCTCCTGGGCGGGCGCCAGTTCAACCATCAGCGAGCCGCGGTCCACCTGGCGCCGGCTATCGGCGCCCAGGGTGGTGAGCACGTTGCGGATGCCGGGCAGCGCATGAACATCCGCCTCGATCTCCCGCATCATGGCGGAGCTGCCATCGAGCGATGAACCCACGGGCATGCGCACGGCAATCTCGAACTCGCTCTGGTCGTCCACGGGCAGGAAGTCCTTGCCCATATGCAGGAACATGGGGATGGTCGAGAATGCCACCCCAACCGCACACAGGACGACGACCCAGCGGTGCGACATCGACCAGCGCAGCATCCGGCGATAAGGCCCGGACAGCGCGCGGAACAGCACCGTGTCCTTGGTGGACGCGCCCGCCTGTCCGTCGCCCATCTTCAGGAAGCGCGAGCTGAGCATGGGGGTCAGCGTGAAGCTCACCAGCAGCGAGACGAGCACGGCGAAGGCCGCGGTATAGCCGAAACTGGACATGAAGCGGCCCACGATGCCGGTCATCATGGCCACCGGCAGGAAGATGATCACCAGACTGAAGGTGGTGGCCATGACCGCCAGGCCGATTTCCTTGGTGCCCTGGATGGCGGCCTCGATGGGGGGCAGGCGCTTCTCCTCCGCGTTGCGGAAGATGTTCTCGAGCACCACGATCGCGTCGTCGATCACGATGCCCACCACCAGCACCAGGGCCAGCATCGTGATCTGATTGAGCGTGAAGCCCATCAGGTTCATCAGCGAGTAAGTGGAAACGATCGAGATGGGAATGGCCACGGCCGCGATCAGCGTGGTGCGCCAGCTACGCATGAACAGCAGCACCACAAAGCCGGCGCACAGGCCGCCCAGCAGCAGGTGCTCCTGCACGGCCTTGAACGACTCCTCGATAAACGTGGACTGGTCGCCGGCGTATGTGATCTTGAAATCGGGCGGCAGCAAAGGTTCAAGCTGGGCGATGCGGGCCTTGACGGCGTGAACCACGTCGAGGGTGTTGGTGCCCGCCTGCTTGCGGACTTCGAGCACCACCGCGGGATCGCCATCCAGGCGCGCCAGCGAACGCGGCTCCTCGACGCCGTCCTCCACCTTGCCGATGTCGCGAATGCGCACGGGCGAGCCGTTCAGAGAGGCGACAATGATGTCGGCGAAATCGGCCGGGCGCTCGATGCGGCCGAGCGTGCGCAGGCTCAGCTCGCGCGCGCCCTGGTCCACGCGGCCTCCGGGGATCTCGACGTTCTGCGCGGCCAGCGCGCCGCGGACCTGGTCGATGTTCAGGTTGTAGGAATACAGCTTCCCGCCGTCGAGCCAGACCTGAATCTGGCGCGCGCGGTCGCCGATGAAGCGGACCTGGCCGACGCCGTCGATGGACTCGATGTTCTTCTTCACCTGGTCGTCGACGATCTTGGTGGTCTCGCGCAGGTCGCGCCGCGACGACACGACGACGCTGATGACGGGCGAGGCGTCGGTGGCGAGCTTCTCGATGACCGGCGGGTCCACGTCCTTGGGCAGATCGCGCGTGACGCCGGCCACCTTGTCGCGCACCTCCTGGGCGCCGATGTCGGGGTCCTTCTCAAGCACGAAGGTGACCCAGACCAGCGAGACGCCTTCGGCGGAGAGGGACCGCAGCTCGTCGATGCCGCTGGTGGTGTTGACCGCTTCCTCGATGCGTTTGGTGACCTGGGTCTCGACCTCTTCGGGCGAGGCGCCGCGCAGGGTGGTGGTGATGGTGACCACCGGGATGTCGACCTTGGGGTATAGGTCCACGCCCAGTTTCATATAGGCGCTGACGCCGAGCACCACCAGCGCCAGAATGAGCATGGTGGCGAAGACGGGCCTCTGGATGCAGATTTGTGCGAGTTTCTGCATGGCCTACCTCCCCGCCTCGCCACGCACCGGGAGGCCGTCTATCAGCGTGGGCAGCTTGCTGACGGCAACCTGGTCGCCGGCGTGTATGGTTCCGCCGGGGATCTCGATCCAGCCCTCCACCTCGACGCCGGGCGTAACCTTGTTCTCGACCACGCGCCCGCTCTTCACGGTGAACACCTTGGTGAGGCCGGCGAGCTGATAGAGCGCCTCCTTCGGAACCACCACAGCGGCGGTGTCGCGTGCCAGAGCGAGCTGGACCTGGACAAACATGCCGGGGCGAAGACGTTCGTCGCGGTCCGCCAGGCGGGCCTCGACGGAAAGCGAGCGCGAGTGGGCATCGAGCGTGGGGTTCAGCTCGGTGACACGGGCGTGGAACTGAGCGCCGGGAGCGGCATCGGTGGTGAAGACCAGCGTACCGCCGGTGCGCACTTCGGTGGCCGCGAATTCGGGAATGTCGGCGCGCAGCCGCAGCGGCCAGGACTTGACCAGCGTGACGATGGGCGTGTTCTCCCGCATGTACTGGCCGGGAGAGACCAGGCGCGCGGAGATCTGGCCGTCGAAGGGGGCGCGCACCGTGGCGTCGCCCAGGCGCTTCTCGGCGAAGCGTACGTCGGCGCGGAGCCCCTGGACCGTGGCGAGCTGGGTGCGCAACCCGTCGCGGCTGGCTTCATAAGCGGCTTCGCGGGCGTGGAGTCCCTTTTCGATCTCGATGTAGCGTTCCTCGGAGACGTCGCCGGTCTTGTACAGCTTAGCCGCCATGTCGAACTTGAAGCGGGCGTCTTCCATCTGCGCTTTGGCCTGGCGGATGGCGGGCGTCGAATCGGGCGTGACGTCCTGCTGCTGGGGGTCGAGGCCGATGGCGGCCAGCGCCTGCGCCAGCGCGGCGCGGGCACGCTCGCACTGGATGACCAGCTCGCGCTTGTCGAGCTCGGCGATGATGTCGCCCTGGCGCACGGTCTGGCCGAAGTCGTAGCGGACCTCGGCGAGGCGGCCCGCCACCTCCGAGCTGACCGACACCGTTTCATCGGGTTGGAGCGAGCCGGTGACCGAGACGGCCGTTCCGAGACGACGTGTTTCGGCCGTGGCTACGCGGACCGCGACCGTGTCCGCCCTCGCCTTCGACGCGGTCGCAACGCCGGTTTGGCCGCGCCGACCGCAGCCGGTAATGAGAGGAGTTAGAACGAGTACGACCAGTGCAATGAGTCTCATTTGGAGATTCCCTTCAGGAATACGTCGACCATTTGTTCGACCACTTCACGGACGCTGCCCAACGCGACGGCGCCGCGGTATAGCATCCGGTTTATGCCGAGTTCGCCCGACATGCCCAGGAAGACGCGGGCGGCGACAGTTGGATCGACCTCGCGAAAGACGCCGGCGCGAATGCGGTCGGCAAAGTGAGCGGCCAGCTTCTCATGTGCGTCGCGCTGGCGTTCATAGAAGATGTCGCCCAGTTCGGGACCTTCCAGCGCGGCCAGGAGCAGAAGCCGGCCGTAAGCTTGATCCTCGGAGTAGCACTGGCAGACGAATTCGCTGAGCGCGATGAGTAAGTCGCGGTCCTGGCCCGCCTCGGCCAGCGGCTTGAGCAGGGCGGTGGCGCGGGCCACGCCTTCGCGCGACTTGACGTCGATGATGGCCTCGAACAGGTCGCGCTTGGACTTAAAGTGCTCGTAGAGGATCGGCTCGGAGACGCCCACGGCGTCGGCCAGGGCGCGGGTGGTGGTTCCACGGAAGCCGCGCTCGGAGAAGAGCCTGATGGCGGCCTCCATGATGGCGGCACGGCGATCTTCGGAATTCATTCGCTGCAAGGTGGCAACCTCCTGCTAGTGCCTGCTAATCTAGCAGGCACTAAGTAATGTTAGCAGACACTAGGATCGCAGGCAAGGGAGAAGTGTGGGGGGGGAGCGGTTAGGGATTTGCGTTACCATCTAGTCCTTTCATTCTAAATGAGTTATTAGTAATAGTGAAGAAGACGTACGCGGGCCGCTAGGTGGCCGTCCCGTTCCCCGGTGAGTACCGGATCTGCGTATGGATGTGAAGGAACTCTATCCCAACGGCAATCGATACGTGCCCGTCTTTCGAACGGTATTCCCCGGAGTTGCATGTAACTGCCCAAGCACCGCCGATGTTCATCTAACGCACGACCGGCGACCAGACCGTACCGGTGGATGCGAGCGTCACGCTCTACCGCGCGTTGGCTGCTGCGGGTGTCCCAGTCGAGATGCGCCTGGTCGCGCACGGCAAGCACGGAAGCGGTCTTGGATTGGGCGGCACGGCCCTCGATGCCTGGCCTGCTCTTCTCCAAAACTGGATGCGCGGCCGCGGTCTGGTGACTCCGGCGGCCGTCACAAAACTGCGACCTGCGCAGCCAGGTGTTCGCCGGTCGTGGCCGGGCCTGGTGGTGCTACCTTGATGGAAGAAGATTGAGAGGGCCGAATCTAACGAAGGAACGCATCCCAAGGTTTCGGGGAGGAGTCGTCGATGCAGCTTGCGAAGATAAGTTCGTCTTTATGTCTCTTGTCCGGCGCGGTCCTGGCGCAGGCGACCGCGCCGTCCGACCAATGTGCCGCACTTGTGAACCTGCAAGTGCCGGGCGTGGCGCTGACCGTTACGAAAGCGGAACGAATCCCGGCCGTCCCGGCTCCGGTTCTATCAGGAGGCGCGGGGTCCGCGGTCAACCTTCCTGCTTACTGCCGGCTTGACGGGGTCATCGACCGGCGAACCGGGGCTGGCGGCGTGACCTACGGCATCGGTTTTGCCCTGGCGCTGCCCGAGAACTGGAATGGACGTTTCCTGTTTCAGGGCGGCGCCGGCCTCAATGGGTCCGTCCAGCCTCCGTTCGGCGGATTAGCCGAGGGGAGTGAGCCGGCACTCGCGCGCGGGTTCGCTGTCGCCAGCACGGATAGCGGCCACCACGGCCGAGGCGGGTTCGACGCCAGCTTCATGCAGGACCAACAGGCGAGCCTCGATTTCGCCTACGCCGCCGTGGGACGTGTTGCGGAACTGGCCAAGCGAATCGTCGCGCAGTATTACGGCAAGCCCGCTGCCTGGTCGTATTTCGCCGGGTGCTCCACCGGCGGCCGCGAGGCGATGCTCATGGCGCAGCGCTACCCCCTCTACTTCGACGGCATCGTAGCGGGCGCGCCGGCCATGCGCACCGGTTTTTCCGGCATCGGCGATCGCTGGGTCGCGGCCACGCTGAACGAGGTCGCGCCCAAGGATGCGAAGGGGCTGCCCATCACGCGGGATGCGCTGTCGGAGGGCGACAAGAAAGCGGTAATCGAAGGATTGCTGCAAGCCTGCGACGAGGCCGACGGCCTTAGGGACCGCATGATCTTCAACCTGCAGGCATGCCGCTTCGACCCAAAGACGCTGGTCTGCAACGGGCCAAAGGCGGAGGGCTGTCTCTCGATGGCACAGGCGGCCGTGCTCGAGAAGGCGTTCGGCGGCCCGAAGGACTCGAAGGGGCGCCAAGTGTATCCGGGGTTTCCCTTCGACACCGGCATCGCATCGAAGCAAGGAGTCCCCGGTCTGCTCTATGGTGGAGCAAACCCGGTTGGGCCGGCATTCACCGAGATCGGAATGGACGTGGATGGCGCTGTCGATCGGGTGTTGACCGATCCGGCGGAGAGCCTCACGGCCACATCGCGCTGGACGAACCTGAACACGTTTTCGGCCCACGGCGGAAAGCTGATCTTCTGGCACGGGGTCAGCGACCCGTGGTTCTCGGTGCTCGATACCGTCGATTACTACGAGCGCATGACCAAGGCGAACGGCGGTCCGGAGCAGGTGCGCAACTGGAGCCGGTTGTACCTCGTGCCGGGAATGGGACACTGCGGCGGAGGGCCGGAGGCGCTCGACAGGTTCGATGCGCTGAGCGCCATCGTGAAGTGGGTCGAGCAAGGGATCGCGCCCGAAAGCTTGACCGCGACCGGACGGGCTTTCCCGGGACGCAGCCGCCCGCTCTGTGCATACCCGATGCACGCCCACTACAAAGGGCAGGGCAATCCGGAAGACGCAGCGAGTTTCGAGTGCCGCCCGTGAACCCGCGGGGGGAAATGGCGATCTTCAGTCGGTTGCCGGAGGCGCCTGCGGCTGCGCTGAAAAAGCCGCTGTCGGAAGGCAGTTCCGTCCGGCGCCGGAGCTGTACCGATGTTGTACGGATGATGGGATTCGTGCCTGACCGGGCAATCTCGGCCTTCTAGGATTCTGCAACTTACGGACTTCTCAAGGCTTACGTTTCTCGTGGTTCGAATCCATGCCGGGGAGCTACGAAAAGGTCCTCGATAGCGCGGTTCCCGGACCGCATCAGGACCGGCGCTCTCCCACCCTGACGAGCCCGCCCGTTACGCACTTGCTCATGATGTTGCGGAAGCGGGTGCGGCTGATCTGGTGACAGGCCAGCAACCGGCCGTTGTAGATCAGAGCAAAAATCGAGTAGGGGGTGGGCGCATTCTGGGCATCGCTCCACGACTCGAGATCGACCACCGTGGGCCTGACCCCGTACTCATTCTCCGCCGTCTCGGCGATTTCATCCGTGGATTTCGCGATGTGCGGACACTGGCTCGATCGGATGATGGTCAAGCCCTGGCCATACTGCCCGAGTTTCCGATCCCAGCCTTTCTTGAAGGCCGGGTTGGCGCCGCCACGATCGAACTTCCGAACCAGTAACTGGTAGTCCGGCGGCGCGGTATCGACGGGTTCGAATCCGTTTGCCAGGAACAAACGGCGGTCGGCCAGCCAGGGCCCCTCCCGGACCATGACGGCGGCGCCGCGCATGCCCGCCTTTCTCGCATCCTCCAGACAGCCTTCCAACAGGATGCTCCCCCAGCCCTTTCGCCGATGCCGCTTCGAGAAAACCCAAACGCAGTGAATAAACATGAAGCCGGCGGCTTCTACACCACGCCATGCGAACTCGCCCGGTAGATACTCGATGTAGCCGCTCGGTTCTCCGTCCGGGGCCAGAAGCATCTTAGCCCGCACACCGAACTGGGCGTTGGCTTGCAGCCAGCCTCGCTTCTGCTGACGGCCAGGATGAGTGGGGCTCTTGATCCCGCAGCAGGGCAGCGTGTCGAAGTTCGCCGCATCGACATCCATCAAGCGAGGCTTGCGTATCAAAGCACACCGGCCCTTGTCTTTGTCACCACTATTCTACTCGGCTGCGGCTAGGTTCGCGGAAGAACGCGTCTTTAGCGAAGGCCGCCGGGTTCCCGCTCGCCGGCTGGCCGGCGACCACACCGCTGGGCAACGCCTGGTGTTGCCGCGGCTCCACGCCGACCCGGGCCACCCCGCTCTGTTCGGGCCGAGCACCCAGGGCATCCACCGCGTCACGCTCTACCGCTACCGCTAATGTGCCATGATGTCGAACATGCCCATTCTAGTGTTGAGGCTCGGGTCGCCGAGGAAACTGAACGAGGGCTTGCGCCTGGGCACGGTTCGCAGGCCGCCGCGTGGAGTGCCGAAATCGCAATTCGCAAAGCGCGATTTCTACGATGTCTGGCTGCCGAGTCTGGCGCCCAGCCAGGAACTCGTAGCGCTTGCCCAACGATCGCGGGACGAAAAGTCCTGGAAAGCGTTCGTGCGCAAATTCCGCGCCGAGATGAACAAGCCGGATGCGGCCAGAGTCCTCGATCTTCTGGCGGCTCTTTCTCGCCAGACCAACTTCTCGTTCGGCTGCTACTGCGAAAACGAGGAACGGCGCCACCGTTCCGTTCTTAAGAAGTTGCTGGCCGAGCGCGGGGCCGAGTTCTACTCTTAGCTCACAGGGCCCGCTCCAGCCGCTCGATCATCTCGAAGCACACCCGGCTGTTGTGGTACGGGCATTTCCAGGGGCCCACCAGGCAGGCGTCCGCATCCTCTTTCGCCGTGTAGGGCTGGCCTTCCGGCCGCAGCTTGGCGTGCCACTCGCCGTGCACCCTGTCGACCACCGCTCGCTCGATGTACTCCCAGACCCGCTGGGACTGCTCCAGAAAATGCCGCTCTCCGGAAAGCTGATAGGCGTTGTAGAAACCCACCACCGCCTCCGCCTGCGCCCACCAGTGCTTGTTGGGATCGATCAACGCGCCTTTGGAATTAGCCTCGTAGAAAAGGCTGCCATCCCGGTCCAGGCCTTGCTCGGAAACGGCCTGCGCCATCTTGACCGCCAGCTTTCGCGCGCGATCCACCAGCGCCGCGTCCCCCAGCGCCTCGGCCGCCTCGAAGATCAGCCAGCTTCCCTCGATATCGTGCCCGTAAGAAATGTGATCGGTAAGCGAATGCCATTCCCGGTCGAAGAACAGTTTGAAATGTCCCGTCGCGTCATCCACGATGCGATCCATAGTTACTTCCAGTAGCTCTTTCTGGCTGGCCTGTAACTCCGGCACACGCCACACGCGCAGCAGGTTGGTGTAAGCCTCCATCACGTGTAAGTGCGTGTTCATGGATTTGGGACTGTTCAGGTCCTTCTCGCTCAGCCGCAGATCTTTCAAGGCGCCCCAATCCCGGCTGCACGCCTCCAGATACCCCTTATTCACCGCATCGCGGCTCTTGTCCTCGATCAGCCGGTAGAGCTGCCCAGCGCGTTCCAGGCTCTCCGTCTTGCCGGTCGCACGAAAGTACTCGGCCAACCCGTATATGGCGAAAGCCTGGGCGTAGATCTGCTTGCGATCCGATATGGGGTTGCCCTTGTAATCGAGCATCCAGTAAACGCCCCCATACTTCTTGTCCCAGAACTTATCCAGGATGTAATCGTAGGCCCAGTCGGCGATCTCCCGGTATGCCGGATCGCCCAGCCTCCACGCCGCCGCGGAGAATGTCCACAGAATCCGGGCGTTAACCACCGCGGCGCGCGGCGACTTCCGCTCCACCTTCAGATCGCAGCCGATGGTTCCGTAAAACCCGCCCTTCCTTCGATCCACTGCGTGGCGCATCCAGAACGGCAGAATGTTCCCGGCCAGCTCTTTCCGGAACCGCGCCGCCCAGCTTTGCCTGGCTGCCTGGTCCATCATGACCTTTTCTCTCCCAGAAACCGAAGGTTCCGCTCGATCAGCGCGATCCGCTGCCTCACGCACAGGGCAGAGCGCAGCGGGTCGGCCGGAGTATTCACCACGTAGTCCAGCAGCCGCTCGACCGTGGTTCCGGCCACGTTGGTGCGCGTATCGGACGCCCCGTAGTAGATCAGAACCTCTTCGCCGCGCCGCACCCAGCCGCTCGAGAACGTTACGTTCGACACATCGCCAACCCGCTCTTCGCCCTCCGGCGCCAGGAAATAGCCGCCCGGCTTGGCGATCACCCGCCAGGGAGCTTCCAGGTCGCACAGGAAGCAGTACAGGACATAGCGCAACCCGGCCGCCGTGTTACGCACTCCGTGAGCCAGGTGCAGCCAGCCCTTTTCCGTCTTGATCGGAGCCGGTCCCAGCCCGTTCTTCACTTCATTGATGGTGTGATACTCGCGGCGCTCGATGATCGTCTCTTTCTCGATCGCCGCGTGCTCCATGTTCTGCGCCAGCCCCCAGCCGATGCCTCCGCCGCTGCCCGCCTCGATGAAACTGTCTTGCGGCCGCGTGTAGAAAGCGTACTGGTCGTCGACGAACTCCGGGTGCAGGACGCAATTGCGCTGCTGCGCCGAGGGCGTCCGCAGATCGTCCAGCCGCTCCCACTTCTTCAGATCACGCGTGCGCGCGATGCCGCACTGAGCCACCGCGCTCGACAGGTCGCCGGGGGGCGCCGCCGGATCTTTCCGCTCCGCGCAGAACAGGCCGTAGATCCAGCCGTCCTGGTGCGCCACCAACCGCATGTCGTAGACGTTGGTCTCCGGGTCGGCCCCCTCGGGCATCTCGACCGGATAGTCCCAGAAGCGGAACCCCTCGATTCCATTGGCGCTCTCGGCCACCGCGAAGAACGATTTCCGGTCCACGCCCTCGACTCGCGCCATCAGAACCACGCCACCGTTCCACTCCATCGCGCCCACGTTAAACGCGGCGTTGATTCCCAGCCGCTCCATCAGAAGCGGGTTGCTGGCCGGGTCCAGATCGTAGCGCCAGAAGAGCGGCGTGTGCGCCGCCGTCAGCACCGGATACCGGTATCGCTCGAACCAGCCGTTCGACTCTGGCAACGGCTCGTTGCGCCGCCGGATAAGGTTCTCGTGCGCCTCAAACAGCCGCTCTCCCCGAAGCTGAAACTCCGCTTGCGTCATATCCTCCCCCGGGGAAGCCCATCCCGGGCCTTCCCAATCGATCTCCACGGATCGAAACCATCATACATTGCCTCTGGCCGCCGCCGCTCTCCGGCACACCCTTGTGATATGCTGATCGCGGATGAAACGGACTCGAACGCTGATTCTTGCCGTGGCGGTGGGCGCTTGCTTGGCCGCCGGCCAGTCCGACGACAAGTTATCCGCCCCTGCCCAGGCTGCCGCGGACGCACGCGCGGAACGAATCAAAGCAGAACTGGCGCAGCTTAAGGGGCACGAATGGGCTGGTGAGTATTATTGGGGTGATGGCCTGGGTGTGAACGTGAGCCTGCTCCTAGCTCCGAAGGCGGGATTCGTCATCTGGTGGCGTGGATGTCTGGGACTCTACGATGTGAACTACGGCGGGGTTGAGGCAACGGGCGGCCGGCTCAAGCTCCAGTTTGAGCTTCCGAACGGGGGTGGGAACTCTGCGGGATTTGATCCTGAGTTGGCTCCGGTACTCTGGGGCGATCGGCGCTACCTGATTGCTTCAGACAAGATGCTGAAGTTTGTGAACTACGTCAACGCCGGTTTCGAGCCGCGCCATGAGGTTTTCGGCGAGTTCTTTCTGATAAAGGGAGATGAACGCAAAGCTGCGCGCTCCGCTCCGCAGATTCCCGCGGAATACCGCGACCTCTTGCTGCGAGTTCCGATCAGGACACGTATCTCTTCGGTCGGGATGAGCCGGAGCGGGAGAGTGGGCTGGTGCGCATCGGAGGGCCGCGCTACGCTGGTTGTCTTGGACGCCGGAAACGCCCAAGGGGTGAGGTCGGGCATGGAGTTTTACGTCTTCAGACCTGCCAGCGCCCGCTACTTGTCGGTTCGGGCGACCAAGGTTGAAGCCGGCTCGTCGGAGGCCGAAGTGCAGCAGTGCGCCGAGGATGCCCCTCCCTCGCCGAAGTGGAAGCTGTCCGCCAGGGCGCCAGGTAGACACTAACCGCGCCCCGGCCCTCCGCCATGTTACAAAGGCTGTATGCAGGAAATTGATCCCAGTGGGCTCCCAGCGCGCGCATGAGCCTCACCCTCTTCCCCTTCGCCCAGTACTGGCAATATTACGCCGCCTTCACCGCTCTCGTTCTGGTGCTGCTCGCGGTGGATCTGGGGGTGTTTCATCGCCGGGCGCACGCCATCCGCTTCCGCGAAGCCGCCCTGTGGTGCGCCGTCTGGTTCGCTCTGGCCATGCTCTTTGCCGGCGTGGTCTACGGCTTCGCACATTGGCGCTTGAGCGCCGATCCCCGATTCACTTCCATCCCCGGCTGGAATCCTGGAAAGATGGCCGCGCAAACCACGCTCGAGTACCTGACCGGCTACGTGGTCGAGTGGTCCCTCTCGGTGGACAACCTCTTCGTCTTCGTGCTGATCTTCCGCTACTTCGCCGTCCCCAAACATCTCCAGCACCGCGTTTTGTTCTTCGGCATCCTGGGCGCGCTGATCTTTCGCGGCGCATTCATCGGCGCGGGCGTGGCCCTGATTCGCTTTCAGTGGGTGGTGATGCTGCTGGGTCTCTTCCTGGTCTTCACCGGGATCAGGCTGCCCTTCTCCGGCGATGAGCAGGTCGAGCCCGAGAAGAACCGCGTCATCCGCCTGTTCCGCCGCTGGGTGCCGGTGACCGCCGAGCTGCATGGCGGACGCTTCTGGGTGAAGGTGAACGGCGTCCCCTACGCCACCCCCCTCATGATCGTGCTGCTTTCCCTGGAGATGACCGACATCCTGTTCGCCGTCGACTCGGTGCCCGCCATCTTCGCCGTCACCCGCGAGCCGCTAGTCATCTTCACGTCGAACATTTTTGCGATCCTGGGCCTGCGCGCCGCCTACTTCCTGCTGGCCGGCGCGGTCGACAAGTTCTACCTGCTGAAATACGGCATCTCCATCGTCCTGGTCTTCATCGGCCTCAAGATGCTCTGGCTCAACCGCCTCTTTGCCGGCCAGTTCCCGACCTCCGCGTCCCTGGCCATCATCGTCGTGGTGATCCTCGCCTCCATCGGGCTTTCGCTGTTCTTCCCGCAAAAGCGCCCGGCGGATTGAATCCGGTCCGCTCCCGGCGCCGCAGGCCAGCCAGAGACGCTTTGTGGTTTCGGCAAGCCTGCGCAAGGGCGTAGACAGCCTCGCTCGGCTGGTAGAGTAGGACAGTGAGCCGTGGCCAGGCCGCGCGCTCACTGTCCTACTCTACCGGCTCAAGATGGTTCTTGAACATCTCTCCAGCGATCTTCAGCGGACCCAAAACGGCAGGATCTCAACCAAACTACACTCGCTTCGGCAGCGCCAGGAGTAAACCAACAATCGTCTGCCCGAGCAGACGGGCCAACTGCCCAGCGAACTTTCGGAACGGTCGCCCCAGCCGCGGGTCACACAACCGGCAGCCGGACAGTTCCTTGTCGAGAGCCTCTGCTCCCCCGCCGGGTGGGGAAGCGCCTTGTCCCTTAACAGCCTCCTGAAACAATTCTAGCCATTTATGCTTTGGCACATTGACGGCTCATTCCACACCCTCTCGGCGCCGCTCCCCCCGGAAAACCACTGATGCCCCGCTCAACTTGTGGGTAATTGAAAGGCCGGCCGGACGGATACGAGTTTCTCCAGCGCGGACAGGCGAGCGCGCATCGGCCTCAGTTCCTCTTCGCCGAGCCTCTCGGCGCAGCCCTCGACGATTCGTCTTCCCTCCTCGTAGAGGGCGCGGCGGAACGCCGGATCGGAGTTCGCCCAGGCAATGTCGCCCAGCGCGCGCAGCATCCGCAGGCTGACCGCGACATCCGATTTCGAGTACAGACGTATCTGCTCGTATGCGGATCTCAGCAACCCATCGAAATCGATCTGCGGGATACTCACGCGGGCCACGCCGGGCGGATCGTAGAGGACGGAAGCGGGCGGCTCGCGGGACGCGAAGCGGATCAGGATGCGGCTCAACTGGTCGACGCACGTGACCGCCGTGGTCGGATCGTTTACCGCGGGCGAGATGGCCTTCAGCGCGATATCCACTATCTGCAAAACTCCGAACTCGACATCCTGCTGCAGCGTTCGCGACGGGCCCAGGTCGAACGCGCCGAGAATCTCGCTTCTGCCCTCGGGAGACAGCCGATCCCCCTTGTAGACCAGCGCCAACGGTGTGCCCGCGGGGAGGAACTGGCCAACTCGCCGGACGGCCCGAATCTTGACGCGATTTAATTTCGCCAAGGCGACCAAACGGCCCGTGTCGATGAACCGGATATAGCCGGACGCTTCGCTCGGCAAAGGGACGTCCCAAGCGCTGACATCGGCCGGTCCGCGCTCCGGCGATATCCGGTTGGCGCGCGGCTGTGGCATGGCCTCGTCGATCATGGCTTCCGTCTCCGCCGCGATCCGGTCCACGATATGGCTCACGCTGATCGCTTGCGAGATGTGGTGAATGAAGTACAGCAGCCAGGCCACGCAGGCCAGCGCGAGCAACATCGCTCCGAAAACGGTAAACACTGGCGCGAACGGGTGGGGAAGCGACCGCGCAGCCGGAAGCGTGGCCATGCAGTAGCAAAACGTGCCCAGAAAGACGCCGAGCGTCCATTGCGTCGCGCGGTCTTTGGCGAAGCTGACGATGATTCGCGGCGAAAACTGCATGGACGCCAGCGTGAGCGTCATCAGCAGGATCGCGAAAACGATGGAAACCACCGTCATGATGGAGGTGGCAATCGCTCCGAGAATGGCTTGCGCCACCTGCGGATCGGAGTGGGACGGGAAGAGCGCCGTTGGCACAAAGTCGCCCAGGCCCGGAAAGGTCTCTTCCAGCCACGACAGCGACGCGCCCACACAGCCTAGCGTCAGCGTGATGATCAGCGGGCGGAGCAGAAATCCGCCGCGCAGGTTGAACATCACATGCCGGAGCCAGAATGGTAGGCGCCTGTTCACGGTACTTGTCTCATTGTACTCGCACGGTGCGAGCCGGACGGAATCTGGGAAGGCAATCCACGCCGAAAGTCCGCCCCCGTGCAAAAACGAGGGTTGCGCCGTCCCGCCGCCGATATCCCAGCCACTCCGTGCTACGATGAATTACAGCCATGCCCGGCGAGCCAGCCACCAAAGAGGACTTTCGGAACCTCGAGGCGAATCTGAGCGCGGCCATCGCCGGGAGCGTTACAGCTAGCGAAGACCGCCTGCGCACGGCCATCGCCGGGAGCGTTACAGCTAGCGAAGACCGCCTGCGCGCGGCCATCTCCGAAAGCCAGGACCAACTGAAGGAATTCAGCCGCGATCTTCAGACCGAAGTCCTCAAAGCGATCTACGAAATCGCCGAGTCTGGCAACCGGCGCATGGTGGCTCTGGAACGTTACGACATCGGCATCACGGAGCGCTTCGCCGCTCTGGAGAACCGGCTCCTGCGTCTCGAGAAACGCTTGAATCTTCCGCCCGGAACCGCCGCCTAGCCCCACCTCTCAGACCAGTTCCAGCTCAATCCGCTTCTGCGCCGCGTCCAGCCCCGTGATGCGGAAGCTGCGGATCTGCCCGGCGCGCACCGGCTCGCGCGAACTCTCGGCATTCGCCGTCTTGCCCTGCTTCCACTTCGCGGCCAGCATCGCGGATAGCGACGACACGTCGGCGGCGGCCGGCTCCGCGCTTTCCTGCGTCTTCTTCGCTTCCTTGGGCAGCGCGCAGGGAATCGTCAGGCCCTCGCCCAGCTCCACGCCGGCTTCCTGCTTGCGCACATCCACTACGCGCCCGCTCACCACGTCCCCGACTTTGTGCTCCGCGATATATTCGTCCACAGAGGTCGGCTGAAGCTGCTTCATCCCCAGCCGGATGCGCCGCTTCTCCCGGTCGCACTCCAGCACCAGCGCCCGCACGGTCTGCCCGGCCTTTAGCATCTCCTGCGGGTGCTCGATGCGCTTCTCGGCCGTGATGTCGCCGACGTGAATCATCCCCTCGATGCCCTCGCCCAGTTCCACGAACGCTCCGAAGTTGGCGAGATTGGCCACCCGCCCTTCCACCACGCTCCCCACAGGGAACCTCTTCGCCGCCTCGTCCCAGGGATCCCCCAGCGCCTGCTTGAGTCCCAGCCCGATCCGCCGCTCCGTCCCACTGACGTTCAGCACCACCGCCTCGACCAATTCCCCGGGCTTGACCACATCCTTCGCCTTCACGGCCTTTCTCGACCACGTCAGATCGAACAGCCGGATCAGCCCTTCGATGCCGGGCTCCAGTTCCACGAACGCCCCGAAGTCGACCACCCGCGTCACTTTGCCGCGCACGCGCTCGCCGATCTTGTATTTCTCTTCCGCCAGCGACCACGGATCCGGCAAGAGCTGCTTGAGGCCCAGCGAAATGCGCCGGCCTTCGCGGTCCACCTTAAGGATCTTCACCTCCACGGAATCGCCAACGCTCAGCAGATCCGCAGGCTTCGCCACTCGCCCCCAGGACATGTCGCTCACGTGCAGCAGCCCGTCCACGCCGCCCAGGTCGATGAAGGCTCCGAAGTCGGTCAGGGTCCGCACCGTGCCGCGAATCGCCGCGCCCTCCGCCAGTCCGGCATAGACCTGGTCCCGCGCCTTGGCCTCTTCCTCTTCCAGAACCACGCGCCGGTCCACCACCACGTCTTCGTCGGCCACGTCCAGCTTGATAATCTTGCAGACAATCTCCTGCCCGACGATCTGCTCCAGCTCGGCGATCTCCCGCACTCCGCTCCGCGACGCCGGCAGGAACGCCCGCACGCCCACGTCCACCGCCAGGCCGCCCTTCACCACCTCGGTGACGATCCCCGCGATGGCCCGCTTCTCCGCGAACGCCCGCTCCAGCGAACTCCAGTCCTTCGGCCGCTCGACCTTGATTTTCGAGAGCAGGTAGTACCCCTCCGGCCCCCGCCCCTTGATCGAGACAATCAACTGATCGCCCGGCTTGATCTCCAGGTTGCCCGCGGCGTCCTGAAACTCCGCGACGGGAATGGTGCCCTCGGTCTTGAAGCCAATATCGACGAAGACCGATTCCGGGCCGATGGCGATCACCGTTCCTTGGCGGCTCTCCTTGTTGCCTTCCGACTTCTTGCGGCGCGATTCCTCGAACTCGGAGAGGATCTCTCCAAACGTCGAATCGTCGACAGACGCGCTTGGCGCTGATTCAATGGGTAGGGATTCGGGACTCATGGTGCGGCGAACATCCATTCTGGCACAACCCGCGCCTCTCTGGGAACGATCCCGGGCGCGAGCGCCTTCAATCGTCTTTGGGCAGGCCTCCCTCGGTGCTCAAGAAGGCCATCGTCTTGACGCCCGAGACATCGAACCGCTTGCGGCAGCGCAGGTTCTTGCAAGCCACCTTGTCGTCCAACAGAACCATGTAGCTCTGCGCCTTCTGGAAGCGCGCGCGGTCGCGCTCGTCGGCGCCCCTCGGCAACTGGTCCTTCCTCTTCCGCAGCAGCCAGCGCAAGTCGTAGCTCGCCGCGCTCCGGCACGACGGGCAGTAGAGCTGCGTCGGTCTGGTGGTCTCCGATTCGTTGAAGAACGCGCGCTCGTCCATAGGCATGACCCTTCTATTGTACGCGCCCGTCAAGCGCTGAGCTGTATCGGGATTCCCGCGCGCCGCAGGCGGGCCTCCACGTCCTGTTCGCTCAGCCGCGTGGCGTCGTATTCCACCACCAGGCCCGCCCCCTCCGGTTCGAGGCGCAGAAAACCGTAAACGCCGTGCAGCGCGGCCAGCCGGTCCCGCAGCGTCTCGTCCAGCGGCCTCGCCAAGCCGTATCGCAGTTGCACTCTCGTCATGCGCTTTTCAAAGTATACTGCGATCCTGGACGGCATCGCCGGGAAGCGCCATGCGCTCGTCGCGTCTTCCGCCGCCTCCGTAACAACTGTTTACACCCGGCCGAATCGAGCCGCCCCCGCACCTGTGATACGATCGGCTTAGGTGCTGACCAGGTTCTCCAGCGTGTTTCTGGCGGTTTTGCTGGCGGGATCCCTGCTCTGGGGACCGTGCGCCGCTTGTGCGGCCGCGCCCCTAAAGGCCTCGGGCCACGGCTGCTGCCATCCGGGCAACTGCCGGATGCCCGCGCCGAAGCAGCCGGCTGCCAAGGTCTGCCCTAACCTGGCTCTCGCGCCGGCCGCCTATCACAAGGTCAGCGTCCCCCAGGTCGCTTCATTGGCGCTCCCGGTGTCGACCGCCCAGGCACCCGCGCCCCCGGTTGCGCCGGTGGCCTGGGTGTCGTCCGTCGAACTGGATCCATCGCCACCCGGCCTGTACCTGCTGAACTCCGTCCTGTTGGTCTGATTCACCCTCCTCGCGGCTTTGTCCCACTTGTACCCGTGTCTGTCGTTCGAGGAGGGTCGTGTGAATCTGCAAGTTCTTTCGTTATTCCTTGCTGTCGCCGCGCTTGCGCCCGGCCAGGAGAGCCGGCTGCGGCTTGAAGATCTGGTTCAGGAAGCGCTGGCGCGCAATCCCGAAATCCTGGCGGCGCAGAAACGTTATGAAGCGCTACGCCAGCGCCCGTCCCAGGCCAGCAGCCTGCCCGATCCCACCTTGTCGCTGAGCTACAACTCGAGCGGCGATCCGTTGCCCTTCCAGGGCTTGGGCAAGGAGCCGACCGCCAACGCCGGTCTCATGGTGTCGCAAGAACTGCCGTTCCCAGGCAAGCGCAAACTCCGCGGCGAGATCGCGGCGAGCGAGGCCGGCGCCGAGTTCGACCAGTACCTCATGACCCGCCTCAACGTCGTTTCGCGGCTCAAGCAGGCTTACTACCGGCTGGCCTACCTGCACGGCGCCGTCGAGACCCTGACCCGCGAGCACCACCTGATGCAGCAGTTCCTGCGCATCGGCGAGGCGCGCTACTCGGCGGGCAAAGCCGCTCAACAGGATATCTTCAAAGCCCAGACCCAGCTCTCCGTGATGGAGACGCGCCTCGAGCGCCTTCGCCAGGAGATCCCCAGCCGCCAGGCCGAAATCGACAGCTTACTAAGCCGCGCCGTGGATGCGCCTCTCGCCCGCCCCGTCGATCTTACTCCCGAGCCCCTCGGCGTAGCGCTCGACGACCTCATGGCCCAGGTCCGCGACAGCGCGCCCCTGTTGCGCCGCGAGCAGAAGCTGGTCGAGCGCACCGAGCTGGCTCTCAATCTGGCCCGCAAGGATTATTACCCCGACTACACCGTTTCCGGCGGTTATTACTACATGGGCAGCATGCCGCCCATGTACATGGCGCGCGTCGATTTCAAGTTACCGGCTTACTTCTGGCGCAAGCAGCGGGCCGCCGTGGCCGAGCAGGCCGCCACCGTCGCCGGGGCGCGCCAAGACTATCAGGCCGCCAACCAGACTCTCAGCTTTCGCGTCAAAGACGACTATCTCATGGCCGAGACCTCCTATCGCCTGATGAACATGTACTCGACCACGGTGGTGCCGCAGGCCAGCCTGGCGCTTCAGTCGTCGCTCGCTTCCTACGAAACCGGCGCGGTGGATTTCCTTTCCGTCCTGATGAACTTCACCTCCATGCTCGACTACGAGCTCAATTACCAGGACGAATCGCTGAGTTACTTTCTGGCGCTGGCCCGCCTCGAAGAGATGACCGGCGTGGACCTGCTCAAGTGAGGAACCTATGAGAGTCCTGCGAAGCATCCTCATCGTCGCCGCGGTCGCGGCGGCCTTTCTCGCGGGCCGTTGGTATTCGGCCCGAGCGCCGCGCGCGCCCCAGCGCCAGGTCCTTTACTGGGTCGATCCCATGCACCCGGCGTACAAGTCGGATAAGCCGGGCATCGCGCCCGATTGCGGCATGAAGCTGGTCCCGGTCTACGCCGGCGATGCGCCGTTGGCCGGAGCGAAGACGCCGCCGGGGACGGTCGTCATCAGCGCCGAAAAGCAGCAGCTCATCGGTGTGCGGATTGGGACCGCCGAAATCACCGCCGGCGCCGACACGCTGCGCGCCACCGGCAAAGTTGCGATCGACGAGACCCGAGTAAGTCACGTCCATTCGCGCACCGAGGGCTGGATCGATAAGGTCTACGCCGATTTCACCGGCGACGTGGTCCGCAAAGGCCAGCCGCTGCTGACGCTTTACAGCCCGGAGTTACTGGCTAGCCAACAGGAGTATCTGCTCTCCATCCATGCCCGCGACCTCATGCGGGACAGCCCCATTCCGGGGGCCGCCTCCGACGCCGCGTCGCTGGTCGAGGCATCCCGCCGCCGCTTGCAGCTTTGGGATTTGAGCGAGCGGCAGATCCAAGAGCTCGAGCGCTCGCAAAATCCCTTGACGAACACTACGCTCTACGCGCCGGCGTCGGGCTTCGTCATGGCGCGCAACGCGTTTCCAAACCAGAAGATCGTGCCGGATACCGAGCTGTATACGGTGGTGGACCTGGGCCGAGTATGGGTGCTAGCCAGCATCTTCGAGTACCAGGCGCCGCTGATCCACGTGGGCCAGGCCGCCGTCGTCTCGCTGCCCTATGGCGGAGGCCGTAGCTGGAGCGCGCGCGTCAGTTACATACAGCCGCAGGTGGATGCGCAGACGCGCACCATCCAGGTGCGGATCGAGCTCCCCAACCCAGGGCTCGCGCTCAAGCCGGAGATGTTCGTCAATGTCGAACTGCGGTCGCCCGGCGCCGCGCTCCTGACCGTGCCCGCCGAGGCCGTTCTCGATACCGGCCTCAAGAAAACGGTCTTCGTGGACCTGGGCGACGGCCACTTCGAGCCGCAAGAAGTGGAAACCGGCGAGCGCATCGGCGACCGCGTCGCGGTGCTCAAGGGCCTCGCGGCGGGCGAGCGCCTGGTCGTCTCCGGCAACTTCCTCATCAACTCGGAGAGCCAGATGAAAGCCGCGGCAGGGGCCACGCATGATTAACGGCATCATCGAGTTCTCGGGCCGCAACAAGTTCGCGGTCTTCCTGCTGGTGGCCGCCGCCGCCGTCGCGGGCTGGTGGTCCATGCGCAACATGCCGCTCGACGCCATCCCGGATCTCAGCGACACGCAGGTCATCGTCTATTCGCGCTGGGACCGCAGCCCGGATATCGTCGAAGACCAGGTGACGTACCCGATCGTCAGCGCGCTCCTGGGCGCGCCCCGCGTCAAGGCCGTGCGCGGCTTCTCCGATTTCGGCTACTCCTACGTTTACGCGATTTTCGACGAGGGCACCGACATTTACTGGGCCCGCTCCCGCACGCTCGAGTATCTTTCGGGCGCGCTCGCGCGCCTGCCGCAGGGCGTCAGCACCGAACTGGGGCCGGACGCCACCGGCGTTGGCTGGGTCTTCCAGTATGTGCTGGTCGATACCACCGGCAAGCACGACTTGGCTGAGCTGCGCTCGCTTCAGGACTGGTACCTGCGCTATCACCTGAAATCGGTCCCAGGAGTGGCTGAGGTCGCGCCCCTGGGCGGCTTTGTCCGGCAATACCAGGTCAACGTGGATCCCAATCGTCTGCGGGCCTACAACATCCCCATCGCCAAAGTGGTCGAAGCGGTGCGCAGCGGCAATGGCGAGGCGGGCGGGCGGCTCCTCGAGTTCAGCGGCGTCGAGTACATGGTGCGCGGGCGCGGCTATGTCCGCTCGGCGAGCGATCTTGGCGACATCGTGCTCGCCTCCAGCGCGAACGGCGTCCCCATCCACGTGCGCGACGTGGGCGAGGTGGTTCTCGGCCCCGACATTCGCCGCGGCGTGGCCGATTGGAACGGCGCCGGCGACGCGGTCTCCGGCATCGTCGTCATGCGCCAGGGAGAAAACGCGCTGGCGGCGATCCAGCGCGTCAAAGAGAAACTCAAAGAGATCGAGCCGGGCCTGCCGCCGGGCGTGCACATCGCCACCGCCTACGACCGCTCGGACCTCATCCGCCGTTCCATCGATAACCTCCAGCACACGTTGCTCGAGGAACTGGCCATCGTGGCCATCGTGATCCTGATCTTTCTCTGGCACTTCCCCAGCGCGGTGATCCCCATTCTCACCATCCCCATCGCGGTCCTCATTTCGTTCATTCCCATGCGCCAGATGGGCCTCTCCTCGAACATCATGTCGCTGGGCGGCATTGCCATCGCCATCGGCGCGCTGGTGGACGCGGCCATCGTGGTGGTCGAGCAGACGCACAAGAAGCTCGAAGAGTGGGAGCGCACGGGGCGGCACGAAGACTATCGCCGCGTGGTGATCGATGCGGTCAAGGAAGTCGGCGGGCCCAGTTTCTTCGCGCTCCTGGTGATCGCGGTGTCGTTCCTCCCGGTCCTGACGCTGGAAGCGCAGGAAGGCCGGCTGTTCAAGCCGCTCGCCTACACCAAGAACCTGGCCATGATCGTGGCCGCGGTGCTCGCCATCACGCTCGATCCCGCCATGCGCCTTATGTTCACGCACATGACGAACTTCAGCTTCCGGCCGCGCTGGCTCGCCCGCGTGGCGAGCGCCGTGCTGGTCGGCAAGATCCGCTCCGAGGAGCGCCACCCCATAAGCCGCATTCTGATTCGCCTCTACGAGCCGGTCTGTGCGTGGGCGCTGCGTTGGAGGTGGCTGGTCATCGGCGGGGCTCTGGCGGTGGTCGCGGCGACGGTTCCCGTTTTTAACCGCCTCGGCTCCGAGTTCATGCCGCCGCTCGACGAGGGCGTCCTGCTCTACATGCCCTCCACGCTGCCCGGGATCTCCGAGACCGAAGCCCAACGCCTCTTGCAGGTGACCGACCGCATCATCAAGCAATTCCCCGAGGTCCAGACCGTGCTCGGCAAGGCCGGCCGCGCCGAGACCTCCACCGATCCCGCGCCGCTCTCCATGTTCGAGACCGTCATCGTGCTCAAGCCGCACCCCGGCATTACGACCGACGCGCTGGTCGACAAAATGAACGCCGCCCTCCAGTTGCCCGGCGTCTCCAACGCCTGGACCATGCCCATCAAAGCCCGCATCGACATGCTGACCACCGGCGTCCGCACGCCCGTCGGCATCAAGGTCTACGGCCCCGACATCCACACCATCGAGACCATCGGAACGCGCCTCGAAGCTCTGCTGCCCGCCGTCCGCGGCACCCGCAGCGTCTTCGCCGAGCGCGCCGGCGGCGGCTACTTCGTCGACGTGGATTGGAGGCGCGACGAGCTGGCCCGCTACGGCCTCTCCATGGACGAAGCGCAGATGGCCGTCACCAACGCCATCGGCGGCGAGAACGTGACTACCACCGTCCAAGGCCGCGAGCGCTACCCGGTCAACGTCCGCTACATGCGCGATTTCCGCGGCTCCCTGCCGGCGCTCCAGCACGTGCTGGTTTCCGGCGCCGGCGGCCAGCAGATCCCCATCGCCCAGCTCGCCACCCTCAAGCTGGTCTCCGGCCCTTCCATGCTGCGCGAAGAAAACGGCATGCTCAACGGCTACGTCTACGTCGACGTGGCTGGCCGCGACGTGGGCTCCTACGTCGAGGAGGCCAAAGAACTGGTGCGGACAAGGCTGAGCCTCCCGCCCGGATACACCGTTCAGTGGAGCGGCCAGTACGAAGCCATGGCGCGCGTCCGGGAACGGCTCAAACTGGTTCTGCCGCTGACCCTGTTCCTCATCCTGGCGCTGCTCTACCTCAACACGCGCTCCGCCGCCAAAACGATCGTCATCGTGCTCGCCGTGCCGTTCTCGGCCGTGGGCGCGGTCTGGCTGCTCTACCTTCTCGGGTACAACATGAGTATCGGCGTCTGGGTGGGGCTGATCGCGCTGATGGGAGTGGACGCCGAGACCGGCGTCTTCATGCTGATCTATCTCGATCTGGCCTACGAGCGGGCGCGCGCCGCCGGACGCCTCGGCAGCCTGGCGGAGTTGCGCGAAGCCATTCTTCACGGCGCAGTCAAGCGCATCCGGCCGAAATTCATGACCGTGGCTTGCATGTTCGCGGGCCTCGTTCCGATCATGTGGTCCACCGGCGCCGGCGCGGACGTCATGAAGCGCATCGCCGCCCCCATGATCGGCGGTATCTTTACGTCGTTCGCTCTCGAACTGCTGGTTTATCCTGCGATTTACGAGGTGTGGAGATGGAACTTTCGAAAGCGCTAATCGTTTTGGCGGCCGCCTTGCCCCTGCTGGCCGCCGAGTACCGCGTCAAGAACGGAACGCTCTCCATCGACGAGCGCGGCGTCTCCTACCAGGAGACCGGCACGAAACATCCGCGCCACTATAGCTGGAGCTACCAGGACATCCAGCAGTTGGAACTCTCGCCCGCGCGGCTCCGCGTGCTCACCTACCTGGACAACCGGTGGAAGCCGGGCGCCGACCGCAGCTACACCTTCGACGCGCTGGCGGGCCAGGACTTCACGGCCTCCTATCCGCTGCTCAAGGACCGCCTCGACCAGCGCTTCGTCGCGGAGCTGGCCGATTCGGCCGTCCAGCCGCTGTGGTCCATTCCCGTCAAGCTTCGCGGCGTCATCACCGGCTCGGAAGGCATTCTGACCGTCGGCCTCGACCGCATCGTGTACACTACCGCGCGCCTGGGCGCCTCGCGCACCTGGCGCTATGGCGACATCGACAACATCGCCAACTCCGGCCCGTTCGAGCTGACGCTGACCACCTTCGAGCGCGCGCTCGAGCACTACGGCAACCGGAAAGATTTCAATTTTCAGCTTAAGCAACCGCTCGACGAGCGGAGATACAACGAACTTTGGAGGAAACTACACCATGAATAGACTGACCATCGTTATGCTGGCCGGCGCCCTCCTTCTGGGCGCGGAGAACCGGAAACAGACTTTCACCGGCGTCGTCACCGACTCCATGTGCGGGGCCGATCACTCGGCCATGGGCGTGAAGCCCGATTCCAAGTGCGTGCGCGAGTGCGTCAAGAACGGCGCGAAGTACGCCCTCGTCGTGGGCGCTAAGGTCTACACCCTTAGCGATCAACAAACGCCCGAGAGATTCGCGGCGCAGAAGGTCAAGGTGACCGGCACGCTCGATTCAAGCTCGAACATCATCGTGGTCGATAAGATCGAGCCTGCCAGGTAGCGGGCGCGCCAGCGCATCCTGGCGCTACATCGTATCCTGCGATCGTGGACGACATCGCGGGAAAAGTCGCCCTGGTCACCGGAGCCAGCCGCGGTATCGGCCGTGCGATTGCCCTGGCGCTCGCCCGGGCCGGCGCCGATCTCGCCATCAATTACCGCAGCCGCGAGGCCGAGGCCGCCGCAGTGGCAACGCAGATCCGCGGCCTCGGCCGGCGCTGCATCGCCGTGCAGGCCGATGTCTCGAAGAGCGCCGAGGTCGCCCGCCTGGTCGGGACCGTCCAGGCCCAGCTTGGCGCGATCGAAATCCTGGTCAACAACGCGGGCATCGCCCGCCCGCAGCCGCTCGAAGAGATCGCGGAAAGCGACTGGGACGAGCTGATCGCCGTCAACCTGACCTCTTGCTTCCTGCTGACCCAGGCCGTGCTCCCCGGGATGCGCGCCCGCCGCTGGGGCCGCATTATCAATCTCTCATCGGTGGCCGCGCAGGTGGGCGGAGTGGTGGGCCCGCATTACGCCGCCTCCAAGGCCGGCCTGCTCGGGTTAACTCACTCCTACGCCGCGCTGCTCGCCAAGGAGGGCATCACCGCCAACGCCATCGCGCCGGCGCTGATTCTCACCGAAATGGTGACCTCCAATCTCAAAGCCCGCCCCGATCTGATACCCGTCGGCCGCTTCGGCGATCCCGAAGAGGTGGCCGAGGTCGCCGTCGCCCTGGCCCGCAACGGCTACATAACCGGCCAGACCATCAACCTCAACGGCGGTTGGTTCATGAGTTAAGGACCAGCGGGCCGCCACGCTTCCCGCCTCGCCAACTCCCGCGCCAGAACCCCGCAATCCCGGCGACTCGGCCGAGTGGTTGCCGGACTCCAGCGCGTCTGTGGGGAGTTATTTCACCGACGTTGGCGTCAGCCTCTTGTCCGTCCGCGGTTTGGGCGTTTCCGGTGCCGAGTTCTCCGCCCGCACGTGACATCGCGGCGGCGCGCACGCGGCAGGCCGCTTCTTCCTCTCCGCAAAGTATTCGGAGAGAACGAGGCACGGTGCGGTGAGCAAAAAACGGCAGACCCGTTATGCCGGCGCCTTCGCTTCGGTCCAGTAGCGGAAGTTGCGGAAGCTGGCGCTGCCGGAGCCGGCGGCGAAGACGGCGGGGCGTAGGTCGAGGAATCCGCCGAGAACGTTGTGGTGCATGCCGCTGACCTCGGCCGATTCGCGGGTCTTTTGCCAGCTTTGGCCGGGGAGGCGGAAGTAGAAATCGACTTCCTGGTCGTCGTTGACGATGCGCAGAGTGGCGCGGGTTGCGCCCTTCTGTTGGCGGCTGGCGATGTAGCCGTTGGCCACGCGCACACCGATGCCGTCGCCGTCGAGCAGGATGCCCGTGAGGTGCTGGGGATCGTAGAAGAGCAGCAGGCCGGTGGCGCAGCCGGGGTCGATCTCGACGTCGATTTCGACGGTGTAGGAGTGGCCACCCACCGGAGTGGTGAGAGCGGGACTGTCAGCCAGCGAACTGCCGCGCGCCTTCAGGTTCAGCACGCCTTGGCCGGTGGTGAAGCGCGCCGGGTCGAACTCGTGCCAGAAGGCCCATTGCAGGCCGAGTTCGGCGCTGGTGAAGCCGTCCGAGGGATCGGGCGGCGGTAGTTGGCGGGTGCCGGGAATGGGCATGGGGATGGCCGACTCGACGGTTATGCCGGCGGGGACTCGGAACCAGCCGTCGTCGGTCCACTCGATGGGCAGGAGGAGGGTCTGGCGGCCCAGGGCGCGATAGCCGTTTTCGTAGGAGTGGACAGTCATGAACCAGCATCCATCGGGCGTATCGACGAGACGGCCGTGGCCGACCGAGAGCCAGCGCGAGTTGCGGCTGGGAGTGTGGACGACGGGGTTGTAGGGCGAGTACTCCCAGGGACCGTCGGCGTGGCGGCTGCGCGCCGAGACGACGGCGTGGCCCGTGGAGGGCCCGGCGGTTCCGCCCTCGGCGACGTTCAAGTAGAAATAGCCGTTGTGCTTGATCACCTTCGGCGCTTCCAGGCAGGTGCACTCGATGCGCATCGAGGCGGGCATGGGCCAGGGATCGAAAGCGTGGTGCGGAGGCACCTTCACGCTCAACCCATCGGCGGTCAGCTCGGCCATTACGCCGCCGTTGGCGTAGAGGAAGCGGCTTCCGTTCTCGGCGATGTGGGCGGGGTCGAAGGCGTTGATGCCTAAGTCGATGGGCTCGCTCCAGGGGCCGAGCGGATGATCGGCATGGACCACCCGCAGGCGGTTGTCGGCGGGGAAGTAAATGTAGAAGCGGCCTTCGTACTCGCAAAGGTACGGAGCCCAGACGTTGCCGACGTAGCGATGAAGGGCGGCGGCGACGGGCCTCCAGTTCACCAAATCGGTGGAGCGCCAGATGAGCAGGCCGGGAGCATAGTCGAAGCTGGAGTGGGTGAGGAAGAACTCGTTACCGACGCGGATGGGACTGGCGTCTGGGTGGTCTCCGCCCAGAATGGGGTTGCGATAGACCGAGTTGTCCTGGGCCAGAAGCCGACTCTGGGCGGCGGTCAGGGTGAGGGTGGCAGAGGCTCTGGCGGCGGTCTGAAGAAAGCTGCGGCGAGTGAACATGACGAGACCAGTGTATCGCCGGGCAAGTGGGCGCGTAAAACGATTATGGATGCGGGCGGCTGCCGATGCAGCCGGCAGGGGACGTTCGGAGCAGGGTCGGAGCGGATGTCGGTTGACAGGAAGTTGAATCGGATTGCTCGCGTTATGAACACGCCGATCTTCGCATTCTCGCGGTCTACAACGTGTGCTAGGTCGCGCACCATAGCTACGTTGACGTTCTCTCCGCCCTTGACGGAGACGATGGCTTTCTCGGTAGCCTTGCCCTCCGGCTTGAAGTAGATCAGCCCGTCAATCCCCGTGTCGGCTCCCTTCTTCTTGCCGGCGAAGGGAACGGCATTCACCAACGACACGGCCCACCACTGGAACTGGTACTTGTCGCGCATCGCCAGATCGCGGGCACCCTCCAGATCCTTAGGCGTGCCATGGACTTCATACCGGACGCCGGGGAAGGCATCCTTCAGCCGCTTTTCGATTAGCGAGATAGCAAGGTGCGTGATGTCGATGCCCACCCATTCACGCTTCAGTTTTTGAGCGGCATGGATACTGGTTCCGCAACCACAGAATGGGTCAAGAACTACTTCGCCAGGATTGCTAGATGAACTGATGATGCGCTCCAAAAGGGTAAGGGGCTTTTGAGTTGGATACCCAAGACGCTCCTGAGCGGCGGAGTTGATCGGTTCAATGTCCGTCCAGACATCGTGTATCGAAATCCCTGGGAGGTCTTCCAAGTAGGTCTTGAGCCGGGGCTGGCCTTTAGCGGAGAATACTATTCTCCCTTCAGCCATAAGCCGGTCCACCCCCTCTTGATCGAACATCCAGTGTCGGCCGGGAGGTGGATCGATTTCAGTTTCGCCAAAGTGGCGCGTCGGCCCCTGTCCAGCACCGCTGAAATCGGACACTCGGTATGAGTTTCCGTCAGGGTCCTTCATGATGTCATGTCCTCTAACGTTGTCCTCGTTCTGCGGGGTGCTCTGGGGGTTCCATGTGGACCTTTCGGACTTGGTGTAGAAGAGAATTACGTCATGCACCCGCCCGAACTGTGATACGCCCTTCCTACCGGAGGTTCGCTTCCAGATGATTTCGTTCCTGAAGTTGTTCCCTCCGAAAACCGAATCGACTAGAATCTTCAGGTAGTGACTTGCGCTCGGATCACAGTGAAGATATAGGCTTCCCGCAGGCTTCAGCACCCGGTGTAACTCCAGGAGGCGAACGGCCATCATAGCGAGATACGCCATCATGTCGTTCTCTTTCAGGAAGGCTCGCATGGAGCGAAGCACCTCTGCCTCGGGGGTCACCTCAAAACCGGCCATACGGGGTCACTTCAAAACCGGCCATAGGAGGCCGACCCAGAACACATAATGTTATACCCCGCCGGAGACGGTTCCGGCAAGCTTTTTTCTGGCCAGCA
>JBKQQG010000054.1:0-11562 GCA_052144455.1 Bryobacteraceae bacterium | reverse complement strand
GCACCGCCGCCCGTCTCACTTCCCGCTCGCTCATCCATGTCCTTCCCACCAGACCTCCTCAAGGTCTAGTTTGGAGGGACATTTCTATCGAGTCCAATAGGGGACATTATCACAGAGGTTCAACACGTCCGGGCCGTTCCGCGCTCACGGGCTCCCGGCCGGCGGAATGGCCAGGATGTCGCAGAAGCCCCGCTCGCCTCCGCGCGCACGGCATTCCGACAGGATCTCCGGGTCGCTCGAAGCCTCCAACTGCTGCAGGCGCCGGACGCCATCCCGGATGATGAAGAGCCGGTAGTCCAGCGAGTGCAGCAGAGCGAGCAAATCCTCCGGCTGCGCGCCGGACTTCTCGATGCCCAGCGGCCAGAACTCCAGGCACAGCATGGGGTGGAACCGGCGCAGGCAATCCGAGGCGCCCAACAGAATCAGGTACTCGGAACCTTGGGCATCCGCCTTAAGAAGATGGAATCTGCCGATCCCATTGGAGTGGACAAAGGTATCCAGCGTCGTGGATTCGACTTCGATGCCCTGCCCCAGGGCGGGGACCGCCCCCGAGAACAAGGAGTTGTTGCCGCTGGAGCCGGCGTCCTCGAACAGACAGGCCAGCCCCTCGGTTTCGGAGACGGCCCGATTCACCAGGACAGTGTTTCGATAGCCGTTCAGCTCCACGTTCTGGCACAGGACCGCGAACGTCTTCGGAGCAGGCTCAAAGGCATAGACCTTTCCCGCCGGGCCGCATTTCCTCGAGAAGGCCAGCGTGTAGTCGCCAATATTGGCGCCAATCTCGAAGACCACCATCCCCGGCTGTATCAAGCTCAGGATCAGGTGCTTCTCGTCCGCTTCGTGGTCGCCGCCGAAAATCAAGGCCTGATCGACGCCGTGGTCGCGCGGATCGACGTACATCCTGTGGCCGCCCACCCCCACGATGCATGGCGAGCTGGGCAGCACCCGGTCCATGGTCGCCGTGAAGGCCCGGTACAGCCTGGGGAAACGGCGCGTATAGCCCCGTCCGGGAAGGGATGTGCGTATCGAGCGAACCAGAATCCTGACAGCGTCGAATCGGGTCATCTTCTTTTCCTCATGGACCCTCGAGCATCGCGGGCCCGTAGAAGGATAGGGTTTGTGATACTCTCCAAGTCTGCGGGGCTAATCGGATGACGGGACGCGGAACTTTACGCCTGGCCGCAGCACTGGCGATCATGGCGCTGGGCACGGTTCTGTACTGGTCCCTGAGGCTGGCGTACGCCGACCTGCTCTCCTCGCGGGGCGACCGGGTGAGTGTGCAGCGGGCGGTCCACCTGGCGCCGTCCAGCTCCGGCTACCACGCCCGGTTGTCCCTTCTGCTGGACGCGGAGGGAGACCGTGCCGCCTCCACCGCCGCCCTCCGGGACGCCCTCGCCGCCAGCCCCCTCGAAGCGGCGCCCTGGATCGCCTTGGGCTTGCGCCGGGAGACAGCCGGCGATTTCGCCGGGGCCGAGCGCTGCCTTCTGGAGGCCGCCCGCCTGGACCGCACCTACGATCCGCGCTGGGCCCTCGCCAATTACTACTTCCGTCGCAGCAATTGGAATCGTTTCTGGCTCTGGGCCAGACGGGCAGCGGAGATGGCTCCCCCCGACATGCGCGGGCTCTTCCGCCTCTGCTGGAACGCTCCGGATGGTCCGGTGGCGACCCTGGCGCGGGCCATCCCCGACCGCCCGGAGGTGCGGCGCGAGTACCTCGCCTACCTGGTCCGGGAGGGCGCCGGGCCCCAGCTCGCGAGTCTGGCCGCGAAGATGGCCGCCCGTCCTCAGCCGGACGACCTGCCGGTCCTTCTGGACGCCTGCGACCGCCTGCTCGCCACCGGGGACGCCGCCGGGGCGCTGCCCGTCTGGAACGGGATCTCCGCCCGCCGGTTGATTCCCTCCGGCGCGCTATCGCCGCAGCAGGGCCGCAGCCTTTCGAACGGCGGCTTTGCCAGTCCGCCAACGGCGCGGGGCTTCGACTGGCGCCTCGCCGCCCTGGAAGGCGTCTCCATCTCCCGAACCATCGCGCAACCCTCGTTGCGGGTCGCGTTCTCGGGCCGGCAGCCGGAGCTTTGCGAGGTCCTGTGGCAGTATCTTCCCCTGCTTCCCTCCACGCGCTACCGGCTCGAATTCGAGTGCCGCACCTCGGGTATCCAGGCCGGAGCCGGGTTGCGCTGGAGGATTGCCAGCGCCCTCCCGGGGGCCGGGACCTGGGCCGAGTCCGCCGATCTGACCGGCGAAGACTGGTCGCCGGGCGGCCTGTCGTTCCGGACGCCGCCGCAAGCCGCGCTGGCACGGCTGGTTCTTCTTTATGAGCGCCGGCCCGGAACGACACGCATTCAAGGCGCCATCTGGCTGCGGCGCCTGAAGCTGGGATTCGCGCCATGACCGCCGGCCACGCCAGTCTGCCCGCTCCGCCGCGGGCCTTGATTCGGGCCTTGGGAATGGCTCTCGTGGGGCTGGTCTTCGCCGCCCTCCTGTCCATCTCGTATCCCGGCCGCTGGGCGCTCAACATCTTCGAGGCCGGCGTATTCTGCCTGGGGATTCTCTGGATGGCGGCGTGCCTGATCCGGCCGTTCGCTTGGCGCGGCAACCTGCTACTGGTTCCGCTGGCGGGCGCGGTGTTGTGGGCCCTCCCGCAACTGGCGGCCGGCTGGACCCAGAACCGCTTCGAGACCTGGGAGGCCACACTCGCCTGGGCCGCCTACCTGGCGATCTTCTTTCTCTCTCTGCAAGTCTTCGCCGCCCCGGAGATGCGTGGCTGGCTGCGGCGGGCGCTGTTGGTATTCGGCGGTGCGCTGAGCGTAGTCTCGGTCACCCAGTTGTTCACCTCCCCAGGCCGGATCTTCTGGATCTTCCCAACGCCCTACCAGGACCAGGTGATGGGACCTTTCGTGAGCCGCGACCAGTACGCGGCGTTCATCGAACTGGCGTTGCCCGTGGCCATGTTTGAGGCTGTCCGGAGCCGGCGGAACAAGACGGCATTTGCGCTCGTGGCGGGGCTGCTGTTCGCCTCCGTGATCGCGGCGGCGTCGCGGGCCGGAGCGGTGCTCGCCACGCTCGAGATGGCGGTGCTCCTGCTGTGGGCTGGCCGGGAGGGAGGACGCTCCGGAAGATCCTTCGGGAATCTCCTGGCCAAGGTGGCGCTGTGCGCGGCTGTGTTCACGCTGCTGGTGGGATGGGAGGTTCTGTGGGGACGCTTCCAGGACCCCGATCCTCTCAAATACCGGCGCGAGATGCTGTCCTCGGCGGTCGCGATGGCCCAGGCCAGGCCTTGGACAGGCTTTGGTTTGGGCAGCTTCGAATCGGCTTATCCGGGCTACGCGCTCTTCGATACCGGCATGAGTGTCAAGCACGCCCATAACGATTGGGCCGAGTGGGCGGCCGAAGGTGGCCTGCCAATGTTCCTGCTGATGGCCTGGGTCGCGGTCTGGGCGGCGCGCCAGGTCCGCCAGGCGCCTTGGGGAATCGGCGTGATCGCGGTCTTCCTCCATAGTCTGGTCGACTTTCCGATGCAGAAGACGGCACTGGCGGCATTGGTGTTTGTCCTGCTGGGCGCCCTGGCCGCGCGCCGCGCTCCAGACTCCGCGGCCCGCTCTTCTAGCTAAAGGTATTTGCTCCAGCACCCGATCATCCCTCTGAGGACCCTTGTGCTCCTTTCGCAGGCGCTCCGCCCTCGGAGTGGCCGTCTGTCCATCGCCGGTCTGATTCTGCTCGCCATGACGTCGCGGCCGGGCCCGCTGCTGGCTCAGCGTTACAGCTTCAAGCGCTACGGGCAGGAGGAAGGTCTCGGGAATCTGGTGACCCGCTGCCTGCTCCAGGACCGGGCCGGCTTCCTGTGGGTGGGGACACAGAACGGGCTGTACCGCTATGATGGCTGGCGTTTCCGGCGCTTCGACGCGAGCGACGGCCTGCCCAGCACGCGCATCGAATCCCTCTACGAGAGTGCGGACGGCACCCTGTGGGTGGGAACCCGCGCCGGCCTGGCGCGCCGGGCCTGGGACCGTTTCCAGGGGATCCGGGTGGCCGGCGACTACCAGATACGCGGTTCCTCAACCATTGTCTCCGATGCCCGAGGATGGATCTACGTAGGCACCACCGCGGGACTGCTTACCGGACGGCCGGCTGCGGCCAAGAGCGAATTGGAGTGGCGTTTCGAGTGGCTGGCCGCGCGCACCGGCCCCATCAACGCGCTGCACCTGGAACCGGGCGGCCAGGCGCTCTGGCTGGGCTGCGACGACCAGCTTTACCGGCTCTCGGACGGCAGCCTCACGGCCTTCGGCCCGCCCGCCGGCGTTCCAAAGACCCGCTGGGAGGCTATCCTGACCGCCCCGAACGGGGACCTGTGGGTGCGCGGGGCCGGGCAACTGCTCCTGCGAAGCAAAGGGACAGCCAAGTTCGTGCAGGCTGGCGCGGATCTGCCCGAGGCCAGCGACGGCGACAGCCTGCAAGTCGATTCCCAGGGCCGCTTGCTGGTAGCCACCGATCTGGGCCTGGCGCTGGGCGCCTCCGGCGGCTGGGAGCGCTTGGATTCCAGCCGCGGCCTGCCTGCCGACGAGGTCTCCTGCGCGTTCGAGGACCGCGAGGGCGCGCTGTGGATCGGGCTGGACGGCGCCGGGCTGGTGCGCTGGCTGGGATATCGACAGTGGGAGAGCTGGAGCCGCAGTGAGGGCCTGAGCAATAACGACGTTTGGAGCATCCAGCGCGACCGGGCGGGCACCCTGTGGGTCGGAACGGATCGCGGCTTGAACTACCGGGAGCGCTTCGGCGGCCCCTGGCGCCTCTGGCCGGACAACCGTGGGATCGGCTCGAGCCGGATCCGCGCTCTCCAAGCCGGCCGGGATGGAATCCTGTGGCTAGGGAGCGATCCGGGAGGCGTGGCCAGTTTGGATCCGGTCTCCAGAGCCGTGCGGCGCTACGGTGAGGAATGCGGGCTGGCGGATGATCGCGTTCAGGCTCTCCTGGTGGACCGCGAGGACCGGGTCTGGGTGGGCACGCGCAACGGTCTGTACCGTGGCGCGGGAAGCCGTTGGGAGTTGCGCTTCGAGCGGGAATGGCCTCCCGGCGGCGACGAAAACGAGCAATTCGGCGGTCTGATCGAGGACCGGCAAGGGCGGATCTGGGCCGCGGGCAGCCGCGGGCTGGCGCGCTTCGAGAACGGCCGCTGGACGCGCTTCAAGAGCCGCGACGGACTGAAGAGCGAGGATGTCTCTCTGGTGGCCGAGGCGGGCGATGGCAGCCTTTGGATCGGCTATCGGGAAGCCCTCGGCATCGCGCGGCTGACCTTTCCCGAGGGCCGCCCGGCGATCGAGCATTTCGACCGCCACAACGGCCTTCGCTCCGACAAAGCCATTTCCCTGGCCTTCGATACGCGCGGGCGGCTGTGGATGGGCAGCGACAGCGGCGTGGACGTCCTGGAGGGCCGCTCCTGGCGGCACTTCGACCGCGCCGACGGTCTGGTCTGGGACGACGCCAACGCCGCTGCGGTTTACGCCGACGGAGATGGCAGCGTCTGGATCGGCACCAGCCTGGGCTTGGCGCACTCCACGCCGCTAGAGCGCGAACCGGAGCCCGCTCCGCCTGCCGTCGCCATCACCAGCGTGCGCTTCGGCGAGAGGTCCGTCGATCCGGCGCCCGCCCAGAAGATTCCCTACGGCGACCGCTCGCTGGTGGTGGACTTCACGGCGCTGAGCTTTCTCAACGAGGGCGAGGTGCGTTTCAGGACCCGCCTCGCCAACTTGCAGAAGGACTGGATGGAAACCAGCCAGCACGAAGTGCAATATCCCGGCCTGGCCGCCGGCAGTTACACTTTCGAGGTGCTGGCCCGCAGCGCCCGGGGGGTATGGAGCGCCACTCCGGCCCGCATGAGTTTCCGCATCCTGGCCCCCTGGTGGCAGACCGCCTGGTTTCAGGCGCTGGCCGCCTCGCTGACCGTTTTGCTGGGTTGGAGATTCTGGCGCGCCCGCGAGCGCCGTTTGCGGGAGCAGCATCGCCGCCTGGAAGCCGCCGTGGCGGAGCGGACCGCCGAGTTGGCCGCCGCGCAGGCCAACACGGAGCGGGAAAAGCAGGTAGTCGAGAGCCAGAACCGGGAGATCCACGTGCTGCTTGAAAAGGCCCAGGCGTCCAACCGGCTGAAGAGCGAGTTTCTGGCCAACATGAGCCATGAGATCCGGACGCCCATGAACGGCATCCTGGGCATGCAGGGGTTGGCGCTGGGCACCACGCTCTCGGAAGAACAGCGCGAGTACCTGGAGACCGCCCAGGCCTCCGCCGATGCGCTGCTCGGCCTGCTCAACGACGTGCTCGACTTCTCGAAGATCGAGGCTGGCCGGCTGGATATCGATGCCGCCGATTTCTCGCTGGCCGGGCTGGTCCGCTCCGCGGTGAACACCCTGTCGGGGCGCTCGGCGGAGAAGAAGCAGTTGCTGGAAGTCGAGATTGCGCCGGAGGCGCCCGACGCCCTGTCCGGCGACGAGCTGCGGTTTCGCCAGGTCCTGCTTAACCTGCTGAGCAACGCCATTAAGTTCACCGGCTCCGGCGGGCAGATCCGCATTCGCGTGGGAGCCGAATCGATCATAGGCGGGGAAGTGGTGCTGCACGTCTCGGTAGCCGACACGGGAATCGGGATTCCGGAGGACAAGCGGCAGCTCATCTTCGAGGAGTTTCGCCAGGCGGACAGCTCTACCACGCGCCAATATGGAGGCACCGGGCTGGGCCTCGGAATCTCGTCCCGCCTGGTGGCCCTGATGGGGGGCCGGATTTGGGTGGAGAGCGAGGTTGGCCGGGGCAGCATCTTCCATTTCACGGTACGGCTGGCGCCGGCCTCCGCGGCGCTACGGCCGCCGGCGGCGCAATCGCCGGCTCCATCCCACGGACCCGCCGAAGGCCGCGCTCTCCGCGTTCTGGTGGCCGAAGACAATCTGGTCAACCAACGGCTGGCCGTCCGGTTGCTCGAGAATCAGGGCCACCAGGCCGTGCTGGCCTGCAACGGCCGGGAGGCTGTGGCCGCTTCGGAACGAGGCGCCTTCGACGTGCTGCTGATGGATATCCAGATGCCCGAGATGGACGGCCTGGAAGCCTCCCGTCTGATTCGCCAGCGCGAATGCCTGACCGGAGCTCACCTCCCCATCGTCGCCATGACCGCTTATGCCATGAAAGGCGACCGGGAAAAGTGCCTCGCAGCCGGCATGGATGGCTACGTTTCCAAGCCCGTCCGGCCAAGTGAGCTGGCCGAAGCCATCCAGGCCGCGCTCCCCGCCGGTCGGATCGCAGAGCCCGCCCGCTGAGCCCGCCCAATTCCTGGCTAAGCCCGCGGATCGACAGCCAAGACGTGCTCACGGAGCCGTCGGTCGAGCTCTTCAAACCGCATTCGGCCCGTTTCAAATAGGCCGATCAAGAATGAGAGCGCGTCGCTATCGTCGAATTCCAGCCGGTAGCCGTTTACCCGCAAGAATGCGGCCATCAGGGTCACCGCAGCGCGTTTGCGGCGCAGTAGCCACTCTTCGGCCTCGCCAAGGCCGACTCGAGGGCCGTGCGATCCCGAATTCCGTCTGCGCCTCCGAATCTCGAGATCAGTCTGTGGTGAATCGCAGCCGCTTCGTCGAAGGTGGGGGTATCGCGTCACTGGGCGATGCGCCGCAACAGTTCCGGATGTTCCGCGATGAACTCGTCGGCGGCCTGCAAGTAAGGTGAACGAACCGCTTTGGAGGCCGCCCGCCCTTTCAGATACTCGATGAACTGCAGCACCGAAGCTTGCTCCTCCGGCGTCAACGCCTGGACCACCTCACGCAAGTTCTCCGGGCTCACCGCATGCCTCCAGTTGCAGTACACCGCGTACGCAAAATGGGCCGGGAGTCCCAGTCCACACCGGGGGTTGTCAGCATGACGCTCCAGTTCGCCCGATTCCCACGCTCCCCGCTGGTCGGATCGTAGAGCCCGTCCGCTGAGCCCTCCCGAACCTCTAGCAAGCGCCTGTCCAAACTAAATATCTACTTTGTTTACTGTGTCTTACAGCCTAAACCGGAAGGCGAATTGTTTCCGCCGCCCAGCCCGCTGTGAGATACTAGGAGCAGAAGTCGATCAGGATGAATCACTTGAACGAGGCGGTCGCCCGTTATCAGAAGCTTATCGAAGCGGACCCTTACAAGGATCTGGTTTGGGCGGAAACCCTGGCCGGGAAGATGCAAGCCGAGCATCTTACCCAGGGCGGACGCCTGATCTGTCCCTTTCTGCGGCCCAACTTCATCACCCACCGCCAGTACGACACTCTGGTAAGAGGCGCCGAGGCGCTGTTCTCGGCCATCGACCGGGTTAAACAGATGGCCCTCGCCAACCCGGCCCTGCTGGCGCGCTTGGAGTTGTTGCCGGCCGAGAAGATGCTGGCCTCCATCGACCCGGGCTATCCCTTCCTGGCGGTCACCTCGCTGCTCGACACCCACCTCAGCAACGGCTCGATGTACTTCGTCGAGTACAACGCCGACACCCCCCTCGGAGTGGCCTACGGAGAGGCGCTGGCGGACCTGTTCTACGATTGCCCGCCGGTCAAGGAGTTCCGCAAGCGCTACGCCCTGCAGAAGCTCGGCGGCAAGAAGCACCTGTTGTCCGCGTTGCTGAAGGCATACAAGCAGTTCGGCGGCAAGAACCAGCCCAATATCGCGATTCTCGAGTTCCGTCAGCCCTTCCAGAGCACCGAACAGGGCGAATACCTCCTGCTGCGCGAGTTCTTCCGCGCCGAGGGGTACCCCACCGAGATCGTTTCGCCCGACCAGCTCGAGTACCGCGCCGGCGTGCTGCGGCGGGGCAATTTCAACCTGGACCTGATCTACCGCCGCGTCAAGGTGCAGGAGTTTCTGCTGCGCTACGATCTGTCGCACCCGTTGGTGCGCGCTTACCGGGAAGGCAAGGTCTGCATGGTCAACAGCTTCCGCTCGGAGTTGGCGCACAAGAAGGCCATCTTCGACCTGCTCACCGACCAGAGCATCACAGCCAGCTTCCCGGCCGCCGAAACCAAGGCCATTCGCCAGTATGTCCCCTGGACCCGGATGGTGGCCATGAACAAGACCAGCTACCAGGACCAGACCATCGACCTGCCCAACTTCATCCTCCACAACCGCGAGAAGCTGGTTCTGAAGCCCAACGACGATTCGGGCGAGCATCATTCGATCCGCGGCTGGGAGACCGATGAAGCGGGCTGGGAGCGCGCGCTGCGGAAGGCCCTGCGTATGCCCTACGTGGTGCAGGAGAAGGTCGACGCCAGCCGCGCCATGTTCCCGCTGCTGCGTTACGGCGAGCTCGAAATGCGGGAGATGCAGGTGGATCTTCACCCCCACGCCTACCTGGGCAAGGTGCTGGGCTGCTCGAGCTGGCTCTCGACGGGCGATGGCGGCGGCTTTTCCACCGTCTCCGGCCTGGCTCCGACCTTCATTCTCGAACCCAAGAGCTGACCGTTTCCGCTGTTTCTCCCGACTCTGGCTCTAAGGGGTCCTGTAAAATCGTGTACAGCATATAGATATTCTTCTTGACGAGGCCCCATATGTTGCGGCATGATTACATACCGTGGGCCTTCTCTTGCTCGGGGCTGATGCAGGGGATGCTTCCAACACATCTGAATAGGAAGGTGCGAAGTCTATGGGACAGATCAGTGTCGACTTAAGTGCCCGGGTCCAGGACCTGAAGGCCAGCTCCAGTCACGGCGAGCGAAAGGGGTTGTCCTTTCCGCGCTATTTCACAGCCCGGCTGGAACCCAGCCGGACGCCCTACGACGAGTGCCGCTGGGAAATCCGCACCGCCAGCATCGCCAACGATAAGGGCGCCATCATTTTCGAGCAGCGGGACCTCGAGGTGCCGGCCGACTGGAGCCAGACGGCCACCAACATCGTGGCCAGCAAGTACTTCCACGGCCGGCTGGGTTCGCCGGACCGCGAGTCGAGCGCCGCGCAACTGATCCACCGCGTGGTCGACACCACCACGGCATGGGGGCAGGCCGGCGGCTATTTCAAGACCTCCGCCGACGCCGAGAACTTCCGCAACGAGCTGGCCCACCTGGTGCTGACCCAGAAGGTCAGCTTCAATTCCCCGGTCTGGTTCAACGTGGGGGTCGCCGAAGCGCGCGGCTACGGCTGGTATTACGATGAGGCCTCGGACGCCGTCCGCCGCCTGGCGCCTGGCGAGAGCCGGCCCCAGTGCTCGGCGTGCTTCATCAACTCCGTCCGCGACTCCCTGGAATCCATCCTGGACCTGGCCAAGACCGAGGGCATGCTCTTCAAGTGGGGCTCGGGAACGGGCACTAATCTCTCCAGCCTGCGCGAAGAGAACGCCATTCTCTCGGGTGGCGGCCGCGCTTCGGGCCCGCTCAGCTTCATGAAGGGCTTCGACGCCTTCGCGGGCGTCATCAAGTCGGGGGGCAAGACCCGCCGCGCCGCCAAGATGGTGATCCTCAACGTGGATCATCCCGACATCGAGAAGTTCGTCTGGTGCAAGGCCAAGGAGGAAAAGAAAGCGCACACGCTGGTGGACGCCGGCTACGACTCGTCGCTGGACGGCGAGGCCTACGGCTCGGTGTTCTTCCAGAACGCCAACAACTCCGTGCGCGCCAGCGACGAGTTCATGCACGCGGTGGTGGAAGATGGCGAGTGGTGGACCCGCAAGGTGCTGGGCAAGGAGCCTCTGAAGCGCCTGAAGGCCAAGGACCTGCTGAAGCAGATCGCCCAGGCCACGCATCAGTGCGGCGACCCCGGTTTGCAGTTCGACAGCACCATCAACCGCTGGAATCCTTGCAAGAACTCGGGGCGGATTAACGCCTCCAATCCCTGCTCCGAGTACATGTTCCTGGACGATTCGGCCTGCAACCTGGCCTCGCTCAACCTGATGAAGTTCCTGGGTCCGGACGGCCAGTTCGACGTGGAAGCCTTCCGGCACGCCGTGGACACCGTGATCCTGGCGCAGGAGATCTTCGTGGATTCGGCCAGCTACCCCACCGAAAAGATTGCCGCGAACTCGCACACCTACCGGCCGCTAGGTCTGGGCTACGCCAACCTGGGCGCGCTGCTGATGTCGCTGGGCCTGCCCTACGACGGCGAACTAGGCCGCGACTTTGCCGCTGCCATCACCGCCATTATGTGCGGCCAGGCCTACCTCACCAGCTCGCGCATCGCCGAGGCGGTGGGTCCCTTCGCCGCTTACGAGAAGAATCAGGAGCCGTTCCTGGAGGTCATGCGCATGCACCGCGGCTCGGTGGGCCGCATCAACCCGAGGAATGCCCAGGGCCTGGCCGAGCCGGCGCAGAAGGTCTGGGACGACGCCTACGAATCGGGCCGGCGCCACGGCTATCGCAACGCGCAGGTCACCGTGATCGCGCCCACAGGAACCATCGGGTTCATGATGGATTGCGACACCACCGGCATCGAGCCGGACCTGGCGCTGGTGAAGTACAAGAAGCTAGTAGGCGGCGGGCTGATCAAGATCGTCAATAGCGTGGTGCCCGTGGGGCTCCTCAGATTGGGTTACAACGAGCAACAGGCGAGCGAAATCACGAGGCACATTGACGAGCGCGGGACCATCGAAG
>JBKQQG010000053.1:0-15420 GCA_052144455.1 Bryobacteraceae bacterium | reverse complement strand
CTCGCGCGTGCTCATGCCCCGCGCGTACATCGACAGAATCTTGTCGTCAAACCCCGTGAACCGGGTCTGCCCCTTGGCTACGATCTGTGGCTCGAAGCTGGCATTCCGGTCGCGCGGCGTCTCCAGTTCGATCTCTCCGAAGTCGCCCTTCAGAGTCTTCTTGGTGGTCCCGTTGCGGGAGTTCCCGCTGTTGCGGCCGGCCGCAGCATGCGGCTCGTAGCCCAGATGCTCGGTCATCTCCGCGCCCAAGGCTCGCTCCAGAACGGCCTTGGTCAGTTGCTTCAACAGCCCGTTCTCGCCAATAATGTCTTCAGGCTTCTTGTAGCCGGCGAGCAGCTTGTCTACAAGAGCGGAATCGATGGTCATCGGATCTCCTATTCTCGTCCGTCCGATGGCCGCTTACACAGTCCTTTTTACACCCTCAGATCCCATGCCATTTGACCTGCCCGCCCGCGGGTGAGAAGATAGGGATCTTCCCCCGTTGTCTTGGGCTGTAGATCCGCACAGTGAATGTATGAGACTGCTACCACGCCAGGAAAAGTTCTTCAACTCGTTTGTGAAGCAGGTTCGCCTGATCTCGGAGGCCTCCCGGCTGCTGCTGGAAGCCGTGAAGGACGGCAATTCCCACCTTTCCCGGACGGCCGTGCGCATACAGCAGCTCGAGCACGAGGGCGACGAGATCATTCACGACACTTTCACCCGGCTCAACCAGACCTTCATCACGCCCATCGACCCCGAAGACATCCACTCCCTGTCCTCCCGGCTGGACGATGTGCTGGACGGCATCGAAGACGCCGCCTACCGGATGGTGGCCTACCGCCTGGAGCCTATCCCGCCCACCGTGGTCGAGCTTTGCCAGGTGGTCTACGATTGCGCCTTGTCGCTCGAGAAGGCTTTCGAGGCGCTCGATAAGGACAAGAAGCTGCTCGACCACTGCATCGAGGTCAACCGGCTCGAGGACTACGCCGACCAGTTGGTGCGCCGCGCCGTCGCCGATCTGTTCCAGCAGGAGACCGATCCCATCGCGCTGATCAAGCAGAAGGAGATCTACGAATTCCTGGAGGACACCACCGACCGGTGCGAGGACGTCGCCGACGTGCTGCAGAGCGTAGTGGTCAAGAACAGCTAGCACCCGCCCCGTTCCTCCCCATGTCTCCCACGCTGATCCTGGTCACCGTGATCATCGCGGTTGCGCTGTTCTTCGATTTCGTCAACGGCTTCCACGACGCAGCCAACTCCGTGGCCACGGTGGTCGCCACGCGGGTGCTCACCCCGATGCAGGCGGTGATGTGGGCCGCGGTCTTCAATTTCGTCTCCGCCTTTAGCTACGGCACGGGCGTGGCGAGGACCGTCGGCGAGGGCATGGTCAACCTGAGTTTTGTCACCCCCTACGTGATCCTGGCCGGACTGGCCGGGGCGATCGCCTGGGACCTGTTCACCTGGTGGCTCGGCCTGCCGACCAGCTCCTCGCACGCGCTCTTCGGCGGATACGCCGGCGCCGCCATGGCGCGCTCGGTGATTCTCGGGCGCCACGCTCTCGATCCGATCGTCTGGAGCGGTTGGATCAAGACGCTGGTGTTCATGGTGCTGGCCCCGCTGATCGGGATGGTGGTCGCCTACTTCCTGGTGATCGCGGTCTACTGGATCTTCCGGCGCTCCACCCCCAAGAAGATGGATGTCGATTTCCGCCGCCTGCAATTGGTCTCGGCCGCCTTCCACAGCTTCGCCCACGGCACCAACGACGCTCAGAAGACCATGGGGATTATCACCGGAGTTCTGCTCACGGCCGGATACATTCACGCTTTCCGCGTACCCACCTGGGTCATTCTCTCGGCGGGCGCGGCGATCGGTTTGGGGACCTTGTCCGGAGGCTGGCGTATCGTACACACCATGGGCGGGCGCATCACCCGGCTCAAGCCGCGCAGCGGCTTCTGTGCGGAGCTGGGCTCGGCCATCTCCATTCTGACCGCGACGGCGCTGGGCGTGGGCGTCTCGACCACGCACGTGATCACCGGAGCGATCGCCGGCGTCGGCTCCACGCGGCGTGTCAAAGCGGTGCGTTGGGGAGTGGCCGCCAACATCCTGTGGGCCTGGTTCCTGACCATCCCGGCAGCCGCCACAGCGGCCTGGATCGCTTACTCGACTCTGCATGCGGGAGGGTTGGATGCCCGATGAGTTTAGCGGCAAGACCGCGCTGGTGACGGGCGCTTCGCGGGGCATTGGAGTGGCCACCGCCATCGCGCTGGCGCGGCGCGGCGTGGCCCGCGTCCTGGTCCACTACAATCGCCACCGGGAAGGCGCTCTGGAAACGCTCGCCCAGGTGCGCGCGGCGGGCGCCGACGGCGAAGCGCTGGGCGCCGATCTCGCCACCCTCGCGGGAATCGAGAGCCTGCTGCCGCAGTTGCCCGAGATCGACATTCTGATCAACAACGCCGGCTCGCTGGTCCGGCGCGCCCGACTGCTCGAGTTCACGCCCCAGCTCTACGACGAGGTGATGACCCTCAACGTCCGGAGCGTCTGGGCCATCACGCAGGCCGTGGCGCCGGCGATGATCCGCAAAGGCGGGGGCATCGTCGTCAACCTCAGCTCCATCGCCGCCCGCAACGGGGGAGGCCCCGGCGCCACCGTCTACGCCGCCGCCAAAGCCGCCGTGGTAGCCATCACCAAGGGGCTGGCCAGGGAACTGGCGCCGCAAGGGATTCGCGTCAACGCGGTCAGCCCCGGCACCGTGGACAACGATTTCCATCGCCAGTTCTCCACTCGTCAGACCTTGGACAACGTCGTCGCCGCCACCCCCGCCGGCCGTCTGGGAACCAACGAAGATATCGCCGGCGTCATCGTCTTCCTCTGCTCCGACGCCGCCCGCTACCTCCACGGCCAAACCATCGAGATCAACGGCGGCGTTCTGGCGCCGTAAAGCGCCCGGGCCTTCCAGCTGAAAAGGCCCAGTGGCGCTGAACAGCCGCCACCGCCGGCTTGTATAATGGTCACCTCGCATGGAAAGACCCATTCGATTGCGGACCGTTGCTGTCCTCTCGATTCTCTTTACGTATTTCTTCTTCATCGAGTACCTGCCGCCGTTTTCGCGAGTTCATGTGCCTTACGATCTGGAGGGATATCATTTCTCTCTGGTCAACTTCGCATTTCAATCGCTGCGCGAGGGACGCTTCCCGGAATGGGACTGGTCCCAGTACAGCGGCATCAGCTTTATCGGGAACACCCAGGCGGCGCTGTTCTACCCGCCTATGTGGCTCGTCTTCGTAGCAAACGTCGGCCGGAAGTCGCTCTCGTATCAGAGCCTCCAGTCAATGGTGTTTGCGCACGTGTGGCTCGCCTTCTTCCTTTGCTACCTCTGGCTGCGGTACAAGCGGCTGGGGGAGTTGGCGAGCGCTATGGGCGCCGGGGTATTCGCCTACAGCGGCTACATGCTGCTCCAACTCCAGCACTTCGGACTGGTAGCCGGCTACGCATGGATGCCCCTGGGTCTGTGGGGCATCGATCGGACCATCCAGGAGCGCCGCTGGCAGCCGCTGTGGAAGGTGGTGGCCGCCTCGGCGCTGTGCTTCCTTGCGGGCTATCCGCCCACTTGGTTCGTGTTTGCCGTTTGCATACTCAGCTATGCCGCGTGGCGATGGAAGGCGGCCGCGGGCGCCATTCTGGCTTTGGGCGCATCCTTGGCCATCGCCATGGTCCAGATTCTGCCCACCCTGGAGGCCATGTCGCTAAAAGCGCCCGAGATTAAGTACGGGAGCGGCATCCGAGCCCTGGATTTCTATATTTCGTACCTTGTGCCGAACTACTTCGATTTCGGGTTGCATGTGCCCGCGGGTACGAATCCGGGCCGCGAGTATCTCTATCTAGGAGCGCCTGCCATCTTCGGTCTGCTTTGTCTCGCGCGCCGGCGCGGTTGGCGCGATGTGTTGCCCTTGCTGGCCATGGGGGGCGTAACTGCGGTCGTGGTGACGAACCCATTCGGCTTGGTCTGGCAGATTGTCCGCCATTCCACCCTGTTGGTTCAGATTTGCCGGGATTGGTATTTCCTTGCGGGACTGACTCTGGCGGCGGCGCCGCTGGCGGCCATGGGACTCGACCATTGCCTGCGGCAGCCCCGCCGGCCGCGCGGCAACTGGCTCGCCTGCCTGGCCATCGCGCTTCTTGCGGGCTGGTCGGTGCGCGAATTGATGGTGGGGCTGCCGGGCGGGCCGGGTTTTCCGCCAGGCTGGGGGTCGGCCGTCGAAGCGGCCATCGCACTGGGGTTGTTCGCTCTCGCGATTTACGTTCTGCCAACCCAACGCGGCGCTCTTCGGGCCTGCCTGGCCGCCGTCTTACTGCTCACGGTGGGAGTCGATTACAAGGTGTTTGGAACCAGCAAGCGCTTCAACGCCGTCCCGGGGCGCGTTGAATTCAAAGCCAGATCGTTCAACGGCATGGACGACGCCGTCTACCGCCAGCTCTCCTCCCATCCGGAGTTCCGGGTCGCCGTGGACCAGACAGGCCCCGTTCCCGGCGAGATCCGCCTCCAGGGTCTCCGGACGCCGCAAGGATTCGATCCCCTTCTGACCGCGCCGTACACGAAACTGATGGGGGAAGTGGGGCGCTTCACCTCGGACCGGGACATCGAAATCGACTCGGCCAACCAGCCGGCCTTGCATCTGCTCGGGGTTCGCTACTTCATCACCAGCGAGGGCGGCCCGCAGTACCCGCGCTTGGTGAAGGACCCGCGTTTCCATCTGGTCGAGCCTTCGCAGTCTTACTACAAGGTGTTTGAACTGAAGGATGCCCGGCCATCCTATGGCTGGCTCTCGGAGGACGGAACCCGCTCGGTGCGGCGCTTGACGTGGACGCCCGAATTCCGAGCCTTCGTGGTGCGTTCCGGCGCCGGCGGAGAGTTCGCTTTGGCGGAACAGTTCTTCCCCGGATGGCGAGCCACGGTTGATGGAGCGCCGGCGAGCATCGAGCCTTGGAGCAGCGCGTTTCAGGCCGTCTGGACGCCCCCCGGCGAGCATCGGATCGAGTTTCGCTTCCACTCCACTGGCGTACGTGTGGGCGCGCTGGTGAGTTTGGCGGCCCTTGTCGGACTCTGTCTGGCGATACTGCCGCCCGGCAGGCTCCGCCGCTCCACATGAAGGCTCGCCGCATCGCCAGTGCCGCATTTTCCGAGTCCTGTCGTTAGCCCTCCCCGATGGTCGCGCCGTTGCCTCCCGATGCCGGCGGCGCCATCGCCAATGAAACCCGCCCACGCAGCGTTCCCGGCCGGCCGCTACGCAGCGGGAGGGTTCGCTATGATAAGCACAGAACCACCATGCTCAGGTATTTGGCCCTGATTCTTTTCGCCGGTGCGGCGGCTTTTGCGCAGCGCTACGAACTCGGCGCGACCATCGGCTACGGGATCTACCGGGACGGCGCCATCTACTCGGATGCCGGGACGGCGGACGCGGGCATTCGGAACCGCTTCGCGGCCGGCATTCTCCTGGCCGATGACTTCTCAACTTACGTCTCGGCCGAGTTTAACTATCTCTATCACGACGGTCACCCGTATCTCCAGGCCCCCGGAGTGAAATCCGACATCCAGGGTAATTCGGATGCGCTGACCTGCGGGTTGCTATTCCACTTTAAATCGCGCGAACATCGTTGGCGGCCGTTTCTCGCCGGAGGCACGGGCGCCAAAGAGTATGTCATCGCCGGTCCGGCGCCTTATCCGCAGGCCATTCCGCAAATCGCCAGTCTCACTGCCAACGATGTCTGGAAGGTAGTCTTCGCCGTCGGCGGAGGCATAAAGTTCCGTCCCATGCGGCACATGCTCTTGCGGGCGGAATTCCGGGACTATCTCACCACGTTTCCGAGACAGGAGATCGTCCCCGCCCCTCACAACACGGCCCGTGGAATCTTCGAGCAATTCACTCCGCTGTTTGGCGTAAGCTACACGTTCGATCGGCTGTTCTGAGGCGGTGGCTCGTGCGCCGGTTCAATCCGGCTGCTCCAGCATACGTTCGGATGGCTGGCCCAATCCCCATGCCGTTGGAAGTCCTGACGCTTACCAACCGTCCTTGAGGTGTACAATGAATGCCAGCCGGGATGGCAAAACAAAATCCCTGGCTGCAGTGGAAATACCAGTCCAGGAGGAGCCCATGCCAACTTTCATCCGCACAGTGTTCGTAGCCTGTCTATTGCTAGGCCTGGCGGCGCCCTTTGCGGCGGCACAAGACCAGGACATCGAGGGAAGCCAGGACCATCCTTTGATCTCGCGATATCCCGGCTCGATCATCAAGAACTACGTCGCGAAAGAGTTCGATGAGCTCACGCTCCCGCTCGGCAAAGTCGTTGACCAGAAATTCGCCAAGAGCCAGCATCTGGAAGGGAAGGTCACCCGCATCGTTTATGCGGTTCCCCAGGGACGCTCGTTGCTGGAGGTCTTTCGCAACTATCAAAACGCGCTCAAGAAGGCCGCGTTCGAGACACTCTATGCTTGCGGCCCGCAGGAGTGCTGCCAGTCGGGGTGCTCCAGTGCGAGGGTATACAGTTCCGGTGAGTTCGACGATTACTGGGGACCCGATCACGGGATTCGGTACCTTTCGGCAAAGCTCGCGCGGCCGGAGGGCGACGTTTATGTGAGCTTGCTCGTGGACGATCAAGGCGGGCTGGGCGGACCCGGGGTCGAGCTTTACGTCGTCGAGATGAAGCCCATGGAATCGGATCTCATCGCGGTGGACGCCGCGTCGCTGGCCAACGACCTCACCCGCACCGGACACGCTTCGGTTTACGGCATCTACTTCGACACGGCCAAGGCCGATCTCAAGCCCGAGTCCGACGCGACGCTGAAAGAGATCGCCAAGCTGCTTCAAGGCGACCCCCAGTTGAAACTTTATGTCGTCGGCCACACCGACAACCAGGGCGCGCTGGACCTGAACATGGACCTTTCGCGCCGGCGCGCCGAGGCGGTGATCGCCGCGCTCACGGCGAAGTACGCTGTTCCCGCCGGCAGGCTGCGGGCGTTCGGCGATGGCCCCTACGCTCCCGTGGCCTCGAATGACAGCGAGGACGGCCGCGCCAAAAACCGCCGCGTCGAACTGGTGAAGCAGTAAGGTATCGCGCCCATCGTCGGGGTCGGTTGTGGAGCCGGCGCCGCCGCTCACCGGGCGCCTGGAGGGCTGCCTGGTCGCGCTCGCCGAGCGGGTTACTTACTACGGGATGTGCGAGATCGGCGTACACGAGCCCGGCGGCCACGTCGCGTGATGTTCGCGGCCAATGAGCCGCAGTCATTCCTGGCTGGCTCTCGCGCTGTCCTCCGCGCCAGCCCCGGAGCCCGCTCCCGCGAGCTAGCCGGCGGGACTGATAGAATAAGTCCAGGCCAAGATGTCCACGCACGGGGAACTCACGAGGATTGGCGTGCAGGCCTTCGCCCAGCGCTTTCGTCGGGAGATGATCCCGCTCAGCAACACGTTCGCCTATTTTTGCGCGCTGCCCCTGGGCGAGGAGGAGACCAAGGAGTTTCTCGAAGAACCCATCGCCGCCCTTCCACCCGCGGTCCAGGCCGCTTTCTCCAAGGTTTCCGTGCTCCTGGTTCCCTACCTGGAAAAGCTTGCCGGCAAGGGCGCCCAGATGGTGACCTTCGACCGGCCGGAGGACAAAAGCCAGACCTGGAGCGCGCAGTTCATGTCGGGGCCCGAGGCGATCCTGGTCTTCGCGATAAAGGACCGGCCGGTGGCCGACTACCACTACGTTTTCTATCGCGCCATCGCCACCCTGATGGCCGACCACCTTGCCAACCAGACCCTCGAACGCTACCAGGAAGTTCTGCGCGAGGAGTTGCGGGGCCACGTCCACGGGGAGATCGACGAGGAAGGCTGGCGTTTGAAGCAGGCGCTGCTGCAACGGCAAACCGATGCGCACCGCGAGACCAAGCTGTTCCGCAATTACGCCCGCCAGTCCCTCATCGACACCCTGACCCTCTACCTGCACGGCATCTGCTGCGATATCGACGTCGAGACCGGCCCGCGCCAGATCCCCAGCCGCTACCTCCGCAAGCGGCTGCAATTGCTGGCCGAGGGGTTTCCGCCGCCCTCCGGCTACGCGGTGTTTCCCGAAGATCTCAACCAGCCCTAACCCCCGCTCAGCTATTGCCGGGCTGCTCGGATACCCAGCCCAACCACCAGGATCGGCGTTCAGGCTGCGGCCGCCGTGATTCCGAACGTGCCGGCATAACGCCGGATAGGCTCTATCTTGTGGGACCATCGGGCGCTGCCAAAAAAACAGGGGCAGACGCCAGCGCCCGCCCCGCCAAACACAATCTGGCTCGATCTTGCCGCGGCCGGCCGCCGGCTACTTTGCCGTGCCGGTGATAATGCTCATCACCCGCCGCTGGTAGGCCTCGATGACGTCGGTGTTCACTTCGGCCGCGGCGGCAAAGCCCTTGAAGTTGGCGCGCAGCTGACCTACGCCCTTGGTTACGCTTGACGCAGCCAGGAGGCTGCCCACGGTGCTGTCTTCATCGGCCATCAGCGCGCCTTCCAGGTCGGCGATCTGCGCGTCCGCGAAGTACGCGGCGACCTTGTCCTCCGGCATCCGCCAGTAGCCCACCGCGCCGTTGAGAAAACCGCTGAGTCCCTGGCAGGACGTGGTGGTGCGTGGCGGACGGCAGTCGAACTCGACCACGCCGTTCCAGCCGCGCCGGTTGAGGGTCAGCACGATCATGAAGTCGGTGTAGACATTCGAGCCGAAGCCGGGAGGCAGGTCGCAGTCCATGCGGCCGGCGATTTGCCCGCCGAAATGGATGAACGGCGCCAGCATTCCCTCTTCCAGCAACTGACCGAGCTCGAATACCGGATCCAGGTTCAGCATCATGACATGCTGCGGGTATTCCGGATTCACCAGCACCCGGCCGGCGAACGCCGGTTCGCTGAAGTGATGGCGGCTAGCTCGCCTGGCCGAATATCGAGCTTACGAAAGAGCGCAGCGCCGGAGTGTCGACTTTCGCGACGCCGGTCCGCTCCTGGGTCTCTTTGACGAACTGCATGACCAACTGCGTCAGGACGGCGCCCGGCCTGGGATAGGCCGCCACGATGTAGTGCGGCCCCTCGACGGCCTCTCCCTGTTCCTTCTCCAGCTCGGCCCGGAGGTTGTCCGGGCTGATCAGGGAGTTGCCGTGTTCGAAGATGACCTTGTCCATGGCCTTGTAGACTTCCTTGCTCTCCTTGACCAGGCCATAGTAGTCGAGCAGTTGAGCGAACACGTAGTTGGACGTCGTGTAGACGTCCTGGCCCTGCTCCGATTCGACCTTCCCTCCGTCTTCCGTCCGGGTCATGGCCCAGCCCATCGTGGTGCGGTTCACCTGGTAGATGGTCTTGAGGACCTGCCTGGCCCGCTTGGCGGGGATGAACGGCTCCTCCCCCATCGCGATCATGGCCCACAACGCGTCGAGCTGGTTGGTCCAGACGTCCGTGTTCGTCTTCTTGGTCTCGGTGTCGTAGCAGGTCACGTAGTACTGCAGCTCGACGCCTTTGCCGTTCTTCTTCTCGCGCCAGAGCTTCTCGAAGACCGCGCTCGCCCGGTCGAAGGCCGCCTGGTATTGCTGCCGCGCCGGCTCGTCGCCCATCGTCTGCGCCATGATCTTCATGGACTCGCAGCAGGCCATGTAGTTCGTCGTGTCGTACGCGTCCGCGCCGAAGAGCACCAGGTTGTCGAACGTGTTCTTGACCTCGTGGGGGTTGCCTTCGGGGATGCCGTCGCCGTCGATGTCGTAGGTCTTCAGGAAGTCGAATCCGAACTTGAGCGTTTGCCAGTTCCGCTTCAGAAAGCCGGTGTCGCCGAGGAACTTGACGTCGCGCAGCACTCGGGTGGCGAGCTTGGGAAACAGATCGACCCAATAATTGTCGTTGTACCAGGCGTAGTCGCTCGTGCCGCGCAGGGGATGGCCCTTGGGCATGGCGCCGACATCGTGCGACACGCTGCCCTTGATCTTGACGTAATCCCAGATCTGGGTCGGAGAGACGCCCTCGTATTGTTCCGGGTGTTCCTTGAAATGCTGGCGCGCCTCCACGAACGAGCCATGCAGGTGGTAGAAGCGCTTGGTAAGGTTCTCCGCCAGGATCGAATCGACGAAACGCTGGCACAGCTCCAGCTCGACCTGCGGGAACAGCATGAGCAGCACCATCGAGTACCAGTCGACGTCCGATGGGTCGATGTAGGCGTAGTCGAAGCATTCCAGGAATCGCGCGACGTCCTTGCCGTTCTTTTCCACCCAGATGCACGCGTTCGACAGGGGAAAGCTGAACTCGTTGAGGATCAGGCGGGTGAGTCTCAGGGCGCCCGCCCGATCCTTCTTGTACGAGGGGCTCTTGCTAATGTGGTCGAAGATCCGGTTGTGGATTGTCGTGGTGCGCTCGAGCCAGGCGGGGTAGTTGTCCAGCGCGATCCTGGCCAGGTCTACCGCCCGGGTCTCCTTGTCCTTGAAGCGCTTGACGTACTTGCGTTCGAAGGTCTTTCCGTCGATGTAGCTCTGCTGCGGGAAATCCAGAGCGACGGCCACCGGCAGCTTCCGGCTGGCCTTCGGCGGGAGCGTGAACGTGAGGCTGATCGCGGCCCCGTAGTCCTGTTTTGGAATGACCGCGCGCTTCTCGTAGAAGGTGCCGTCGCCGTTCAGCAGCAAATCCTGCTTGAGATGGTTGAGGCAGAACGAAGGATGCACGTCGACGCCGACGCCCTCCGCCTCCGGCACTGCCAGAACCATCCGATCCGCGCATTCCCGGCTGGCCATGACCACGCCCGTCATGCCCGGCGAGGCAAACGCTTTGTGCAACTGGCCCTTCACCGCCGTCGAACAGGCGTAGACCGTGTCCTGGTCCGTCGGCTTCAGTTCCTTTTCTTGCAGGTTGACCAGCGACGGCCGTGGGATCGCCAGGATGACCTGCTGCTCTTTGTTAGAGGTGTTCGTGACCTCGAATTCCTCGACGCCGATCGGCATCAGCGCGTCGTCGGTCCCCGACAGGAACGGCGAGATCATGCGCCGGACGACCTTGATCTTGCCGAGCTTGTAGGTCAGCTCCGCCAGGGGCGTGGCAAGCGACAGACTGGTCTGCTTCTCGGTCACCGGGGGATGGTAATAGTTCTTGAGGGCCGGCACGTCGTCCGGCCCTTCGACCAATTGCGGGTTCCTGGTCGTAAGCATGAAAGTCTTGCCGGCGACCCGCACGAACGGCGCGGAACCGAGCTGCACGCCGTTGTGATTCAGCAGGATGAGTCTGCCGGCGTCGTTCAGACGGTTGTAGAGACCCTCGGGCGAGATGCCGACCGAGCAAGTGGGGGCGCCCATGAGCGCGATCGTGTGGGGGAATTGAAGGGTCTTCGACATCCCCTGAAAGTGCACCGACATCTTGTTGTCGACGTAACGCTTCCGGATCTCCGGGCCTGCGATGGTGTAGATATCGCTCGTGCCCACGCTATTTGCTTTCGACATGTGCTTTCCCTCGGCTCGAGGCCGCGCTAGTGTAGCTCGCCATGCAGATTGACCGTCGTTCGGAAGCCCGTGGCGTGGGCTTCAGCCTGCCGCGCCGGCACTCGCGCCGGCACCTTGGCGTCGAGATGAGTCTCGACGCGGCACGCACCAGTGCGTGCGCCACAAAAAGTTGTTTGGGCAAGGTAATCCATCCAGGACCTTACTCACGCCGTACTACGCTAGCAGTATGACAGGTCCAAGGTGTTCTTGGCCTTCACTGGCTTCTTCACGGCGGACTCCTGCTGCGCGCCCAACTTGATCGGCAGCTTGGTTTTCGCCGAAGGCTTCAGCTTGCCCCACAGCACGTCCACCGCCGCCCTGATCGAGTCGGGCGTACCGCTGAAATTGCAGACCACGGCGTCCGCCTCGTTGGTGGTTCCCTCGACGTATGGGTAGTTCGTCACCACGACGATCTTCTTGCCCGCCTCCTTGAGCTTCTTGATCAGCAAACGGTTATTGCCGGTCTTGACGATGCGCGCGTAGTAGTTCGTCAGGACCACCGTGTCCACCTGCTTGGCCAGCTCCAGGCACTCCGCGAGCTCGTCCTCGGTCGCGGCGAAGTCCGTGTCCGCCAGGATCAGGTTCGAGGAGTAGTTGACCATCGCCTCGGCGAACATGTGCTGGTGCATGTACGGGTCCTTGCCGCAGAACTCGTACGGGATGCGCTGCTCGATCACCAGCATCTTCTCGTCGGCCTTGAGTGGCAGCGCCTTGTTGTCGCGCATGGTGATCAAAGCCTTCTTGGCGACGTCCCAAGACAAATCGATGACCGGCTTGCTCATCGCGTAGGTCTGGGCCTTCTTGGGGTCCTTCTTGCCGGCGGTCTGGAACAGGCCCTGGTCGTACTTCATGCGCAAAAGACGCGTCACGGCCTGATCGACCCGCTCCTCGGAGAGCTCGCCGGACTCGACGGCCATCTTGATGCCGAAGAAGCACTGCGAGCGCGAGTCGTCGTCGGCCTTGAGGAGGATCGTGTCGCAGCCCGCCTTGATCGCCAGCGCGCAAGCCCGCGGCAGCGGCCACTGCTTGAGGATGGCGGCCATGCCAATGGCGTCCGAGACGATGACGCCCTCGAAGCCGAGCTCCTCTCTAAGAAGCCCCGTCAGGATCTTCTCCGAGAGGGTCGTGGGAAACTTGTCGTCGAACGCCGGGTAGATCGAGTGCCCGGTCATGATGGCCTTCACGCCCGCGGCGATAGCGGCTTTGAACGGAACCAGCTCAACCTCGTACATCCTCTTCTTGTCGGCCGGGATGACCTCCAGCACGTCGTGGGCGTCCGTCCCGGAATCGCCGCGACCGGGGAAGTGCTTCGCCGTGGCCGCGATCCCGCCATCCTGAAACCCCTTGAGCAGCGCCACGGCGTGCCTGGCGCACGTCTCGGGATCGTCGCTGAAGGACCGGACTCCGATCTCCGGGTTCTTCGGATTGATGTTCACGTCGCAGACCGGCGAATACATCTGTGTGACGCCGATATTGGCGAGCTGCTTCGCGATCGTGAGGCCGATCGTGTAGGTGAGCTTCGGGTCGCCGATGGCCGCCATGCCCATGGGTGGCGGGAACTGGCGGATGCCGCCGGCCATGTAATCGTTCTTGAAATCGCCTTCGAAATCGATGGTCATGTGCAGAGGAATGCCCGAGGGCCGGGCCAGGGCGATCTTCTGCAGCCGGTTCAAATCCTTGGTGTAGTCCCCCGGAGTGATGCTGATGCCGAAAGCCTTGCCGATATAGTAGGTCTTCGCAATCGTGAAGTAGCCCGCGGGCGGCTTGAAGCTCTTGTCGATCTGCGAGTTGCCCCAGTAGAGGTTCTTGCAGGTCTCCACCGCGTATGGCTCCAGACACAGGCCGCCGCATTCCAGCTTCGTGATCTGTTCGATCGCGCTCGGCGTGAGCATCGCGCCCCGCCGGGTGAACGTCAGGAGCTGGCCGATCTTCTCCGCCAAACTCATCTTCGCCACTTTCTTGGCGACGAATGCATCTCGCGCAACTTGCTTCGGATTGCCCTTCTTGGCCATGTTCAGTCTCCTGTTCCTTGTCTCGCCTATGATTCCCACTTGCCGCGGTTTTCCGGTCCCACCCAGAACTCGCGTTCCTTCTTCCAGCCGGGTTCGTCGATTTGGAGGTCTTTCGTCTTCCACCCCGCCTGGATGCGCCTGGTCAGGTCGTCGAATCCCTTGTTCCAGGTAAGACCGTCCGGCACGGTGACGTTCATGCTCCCGGCGGCGTTGGCGTACCTCAAGCAGGATTCGATGCTCTCGTTCCGAACGAACGCCGACAGGAATCCGGCGATCGCCGAATCGCCGGAACCGAGTGCGCCCACGAAGCGCTCTTCCTGGTAGACCGGGAACCAGAGCTCGCGGTCCGCCCAGTTGTCGAGGTCGGCGCATCCGGCCGCGCCCATCTTTTCCAGGCGTGCCTTTCCGGCGGTGCGGACGTACAGACCCCGGTGGCCGCACTTGACCATGGCGATCGCCGTGCCCATTTTCAAGAGGTCGGCGCCCAGGCCGGCGATCTCGCCCACGGTGATGAGATCCAACGGGCTCTCCTTGGGGCCGAGCTTGGCCTTCTTCTCGAGGAACTCATTCTTGTGGAGGAAGTAGAAGAGCTCCTCCGCGCTGGGCACCATGATGTCCGACAGCGGAACCCAGTCCGCGAGAATCGCCCGCCAGTCGCAATCGACGGGCGGCCAGGAGAGGTCCAGGGCCGTCGTGGTGCCGAGTTCCTTGGTCTTTCTGAGGATCTTGGTCAGCTCGCTCCCGGTGTTCGCGTAGAGCTTGGCCATCCAGGGCGGGTAACCGAAAAGCATCAGTTTGGCGCGGCCCACCAGGTCGAAGTCCACGTCGTCGTAGCCGAAGGTATCGTTCGCGCCGCAATGATGGAGATAGAAGCGATCGACCCCGGGAATGCAGATGGCGATGGTGTACGACGTAGACTCGCCCGCGACCGTCTTGATCCCCTGAAAATGACCTTCGTGCTCCTCGTACCAGCGCAGTATCTGCTTGCCGAAGTCGTCGTCGCCGATCTTGCCGATGAGCTCGGTCTTGACGCCGAGCCGCCTGATGGACACCCCCGCGTTGGTGACCGGCCCGCCTCCGACGACCACGCACTTGCCCATGTTGATCATCTTTCCGGGCACCAGCACGTCGGTCATCTTGTCGACCTTTTCGTCGATCAAGAAGGCGGGGATGAGGTCCAGGCAGGTGTGCCCTGCGGCAACGATTTCAAGATCCCGTTCAGTGGCCACTCTAAGCTCCTTATCAATCAAGTATGAGACGACTCCGCGCAGTTACAGGAGGCCTTCGCTGGGTCGAGGGCGCGTCTTTCGTTCAAGAACGTTCCGTTCCTAGCTGCTCCGGCTCGACGGTGCCGATCGCCAAGATCGCAGGCTCGGAAGCCGAGCCCTCGAGATTGTTCGAAGGTACAATTAAATATGCCTCAGCTTCCCTAGGCCTGTCAATCCTGGCTTGGCGTGAACTGAACTGCTTTACTCGAAAAACCCGATCTCGGATGATCCTCGAAACGCAACGGTGCCCGGGACGTTCGGATCGGGTGCGTACGCGCTACGAGACGTCCGCGGGCAAAGGCCCCGTCGCAGCGTGGCCGCGCTCCCATCTCCTGTGGGGCCTGCCCGGCCACAAGCCATCCAGACTAACACACGAAGCCGGTGGCTATCAACAGCCCTCCGGCCGCTGTCATGCCTCGATAGAAATGTCCCCCCTCTCCGCCTCGATAGAAGTGTCCCCATGTTCGCCAGGGCCAAGTCTTTCCATTCCCTCTTCCCAGTAGAAGCGGTTTTGGCATCGCGGTGGGTTCTGTCAAGGCTGCGGGCCGTCTTTGCACGCGCCGGAGGGAAGCCTTGACGGGTTCCACCGCGATGCCGACAATCCGCGGGGAGGGAATGGAAGGACTCTCCGGCTTCGGGGGGGACATTT
>JBKQQG010000052.1:0-37043 GCA_052144455.1 Bryobacteraceae bacterium | reverse complement strand
CCTGGAAAGTGGACACCAGCCCGGCCGTCCACTGCGTTGTGTCGGTGAAGAAACTCCAGTACTTGCCGGATCCCGTGGGATCCCCCAGCGTCGTCCAGGCGTGAACTGGCGAGGTGGCGGAGTCGTCGTGGGCGAATGTATACGTCGTCTCGCCCGAGGTCGCCGACTTCGCCAGGTACCGGTACTGGACCTCCCGCAGGCTGTGGCTGCCCGGATACGTGAACGTCCGGTAAACCCAGCGCAGCCAGCCCAGGTTGGGCAGGATCACTTGCGTCAGCTCGCCCGAAGTGGCCGGCTGCGACACGTTGTTGCCGCTCACCGGGTTGTACACCATGCTGGTGCCAATGCCCAGCCCCGTCACCGTCACCTGCGAGAGCAGGCTCGTTGCGCCGAAGTAGCTGGTGGCGAATGGCGAGTACAGGTTCTGGGAAGCGTACGTGAAGCTGTAGTTCTCCGCCGTGCCGATCCCGCTGCTTATGGCGGTCAGGTGCGGGGAAGCGCCCGTGCTGTACGTGAACCGGTAGGTGAGATACGGTCCGGTCTGGTACCCGTACAGCTGTCCCTGCAGCTTTGCCCGCACGTCCTCGATCGTCGTGATCCGCGAGCTCGAATCCGGCCACGGCACTCCCACTCCAAACTGGTAATGGAGCAGGATCTGGTTCCCGTTCGTGTCTTCCATCACCGTCGGGTAGCGGGTGCCCGAGTCCTGCTCCGTCCCGGCCGAGAGCGCTTCCATCACCCACAAGCTGCCGTCGGGGAAATACAGCCGGTAGGTGGATGGCTGGTACGTGACGTGAATCCCTTCCTGGGACGTCCAATTGCCGCCGGTGTTCACATTGAGCCGGTATTCGGCCCCGCTCGAATCCACAAATGTGTAATGATCTATGACCCCGCCGGACCAGTACGGCGTGATCGAGCCCGCTTGCAGCCGCCAGCCGAACCCATATCCGATGTCGTGGCCGAGCTTCCAGTCCGTGCCGCCCTGCTGCCGCCAGATCTGCGAGTTGTAGCTCAGGGCAAAGGCAACTCCCCATCCGCCCCGGCCCATGGCTTTGAGCAAGGGAAGGGTGAAGTTCAAGTTGCCGGAAAGCGTGTCGATCTCCTCGCCGGCTCCGCCCCAGGTCGTGCTGGTGGGACGCAGCCCCACCCGCCGCGGATCCACCGCGCCCGCCGCCGGCGTCGTCGCGTTGAAGCTGGCGCCGGTGGTCTCCGTGTTGAGGTGGTAGTCCTCCGCGTACACCTTGTACGTGTAAGTCGTGCCCGGCGAGACCGCCTCATCGGTGAACTCCGTCGCCGATAGCGTCGCCAGCGGCACGCCGTTCCGGTACAGGTTGTACAGCGCCGCGCCCACGCCGTTCGCATTGTCCTGCGCGGGGTCCCATTTCATGTCCACCCGGTTGGGTAGCTCCGAGATGGCCACCGACGCCGCATTCACCGGCGATGGCGCGATCCGGTCCAGCGGCCCCAGATCCACCCGCGCGATGCTGTTGCCCGAGGGCGTCGCCCAGGCGCCCACGCCCGGTTTCCCCGTGGTGATCGAGGCGTCGGTGACGGTCAGGTAGTCCACTCCGTCCAGCCATACCGTCATCTGAGTGGGGGTCCTCACCGCGCGCAGGATGCTATCCGTGTGGCACGGAACCAGCGTCGATCCGAGCGCCGTAACCGTGCTGTTCTGGCGCTCGTTGATGGCCAGCGTGGCTGTGCAGGCGCTGCCGCTGAAGGTCGGGTTCTGGAGTTCCACAGAGTAATACGTGCCTTGCGCCGAGGGCCCACTCATGGCGTTCGAGCTGGCCCGCAGGTAAGCCGCGTACGTGCCCCCCGAAGCGGTCAGGTTGAACGTCAGTCTCACTTCGTATTCGTTCGTTCCGTCCGGCACGGCCAGCGTCGAGATCCAGGAGCCTCCCGAACTGGCCGGCGCCGTGAGACCGCCCGCGCCGGGCGTCGTCGAGCCGTTCTGGCTCCAGTTCGTAGACGCCGCTGTCAGCCCGTCGAACGCATAGTACAGGTAGTTGCTGCTGCAAGTGAGCGTCGGCCCGCCGCCCGGCAACGGTACGCCGTTGTAAAGCGCCTGGTAGCTCCGGGTTTGCCCGTCCTCGAAAGCCAGCGGAAACGGGTACCGGTAGCCGTGCCCGTCGCCCTGATTCGCCACCACCGACGCCAGGAACGTCCACGGCCCATACCCCATCTGGTAGTTGAGCGTTATGGTCAACGCGTTGCCGGGATTGTTCGGGTCCTGCGCCTCGCCATACAGCGCCGTGCAGTCGCCGCCGGAGTAGTTCGACACCTGCGCCCACCCAACCGGCGCCAGAACGGCGATTGCAGCCACCACGAGAAGGATTCGCTTGTTCATGGGACCTTCACCTCGAAATGGCTAAAATCGAAGTCCTTCTTGTGCTTCCGGAACTCGGCTTGGATATCCGCCGGGTTGTCTTTGCCCTTCTCGAAGATCTTCACGTCCTGCCGCAGGCCCCTGTCGGCCAGGATGGTCTGCAGTCCGGCATGGTCGTGGGCCACGAATTCGACCAGGGCGGACTTGCCGTCGTCGCTGATCTGGTAGGTGAAGGCGATGATGCCCTCCCTTGACGGCGCGCCGCCCGGAACGGGCGCGTACATCGGGCGCCGCGGATCGTCGGGCGTCCCGCTGCCCACCATCGGCACTACGGCCAGCACTCTCTCGTGCGTGTTCCGCATATCCACCCTCTGCTGGGCGAATAACGCTGGAACCCCGAGGATTAGAAGGCAAACAAGACCACTCCGCTTCTGTTTCACGCCTGTCCTCCACAAACGCCAACAACCGCTTCTGCCATTGTAGTGACATTCGACGCCAAAGCGTTACACTTGTTAACAGAATTTAATTATGGGGGCACAATCCATCCCGACGATTCCGCCTGCGCGCCGCCCTATCCTCCATTCCTTATTGCCAGTCGCTGAGTTGAATCTCGCGGCGAGCACACCGATCCACCGCGATTGCGCACTGGGCATTTTGCCGCTGGTAGATCCCTACGTTTCGCGCGGAACTCGCTCAGGCGCCGGCACGCGGCAAAATCGCCTCGCAACTCCCGTTGTCCCGCACCTCGAGCCCCGGATTACTACCTGGTGTTGTGCGCATAGTTCAACTTCGATCTCACCGGCCACGAAGTGCGCACCCTCGATTTGAACTGTTGCAAATCCCGCAACAGTTCGCGCCGGGTCGGCGCCAGCCAGCGCCGCCTGAAACTGAAAACCCCCGCCTAGCGCCGTCGGCGCAAGGCGGGGGTGTCGGTAGCCAATAGAATGAGCCTGTGGCTCATGGAACCAAGGTGAGGCGGCCGGTCCACTTGAACTTTGGCCTCGCCACTGATTTTTCGGGGCCGACTAGGTTAGAACGGTCGACTTAAGAGTCGGCCACCTCACTAGGTCTACTACTGCCAGATGACATTTTCCTGGACCACCTCCTTTCTCAGTGATGCCTCCATCGTAGGAAGGATTGCCGCGCTTTGTCAACCGGCGGCACGCCGCCGGGCCGCCTACAATTTCCGGGCCAGGAAATAGCACAGCGTGAGCCCGTCCACGATATTGAACGGGAACTGCCCCAAGGTGTAGTGGCCGCAGGGCAGCTTCCGCTCCTCGTGCTTCAGCCCGCGCTGGCGGAAAGCCTCCACCACCTGCCTGGAATAGACCGGCAGGAACGTGGTGTCGCAGCTCGTCCAGACCAGCAGGACGGCCATTTCGCGGCCCACCAGCCGGTCCAGGTAACTGGCGGGGCTGATGACGGCCCAGTAGTCCCGCAGCTCGTCCTGGCTCACCCCCCGGCTCAGGCCGCGCTGGACGTGCCGGGTCGATAGCCCGGTCCAAACCACGTCGCCGAAATACATCGAAACGTGGTTCAAAGCGGCGGCCTTGACGCGGGGGTCGTGGGCCGCCGCGATGAACGCGATGCAGGAGCCCAGGCTGGTCCCCAGCAACCCCAGCCGGTCGTAGCCATGCATCTCGAGGAAATCCAGGCAGGCCCGCGTGTCGATCACCGACTGCCGGGCCGCATGGATGGTCCTTCCCACGTTGCTCGACACGTGGTAATCGGCCCGCATGGTCTCCGGCGGCCTCCGCCGGTCGTGGTACGCCATGCTCATCCGCAGGGCGGTGATGCCGAACCGGTTCAGTAGCCGGCACAGGTTCGCGTGGCCCTGTTGGTCCGCATTCCACTGCGGCAGCACCACCACGGCGCGGCCGAGATCCTTGTCGGCGGCATACAGATCGGCGTGCACCCGGTTGTTCTCGGGATACGGCGTCTCCAGCGGGCTGGTGAAGGTAAGATGCCCATCCACCATCCGGTAATCGGAGGGCCGCTCGTAGGAGTAGAAGGCCTCCGAACCCGCGAGCCAGCCCGCGGTGCGTGCCCGGACGCCATCGCGCACGTCTTTCCCATCGCCATTCGGCAAATCCATCCAGTCCAGCCCCCACTCAAAGGGGCGTTCGACGCGGTTCAAGTCGCGGCTGGCCAGATGGCTTTCCCAGCGGTCCATCCAGTGGGCATAGAGGCTTACCATGAAGGGAATTCATTGTAGCAGAAACGGGCAGGGACCAAAAAAAGAAACCCCGCCATAAGACGGGGTGCGGAGTGTACGGTTGCCGAGAGGCAACTACCCCCCAAAGCGATCAGAACCTCACATAACCCCGCCCACTAAAGAGCAATCCGCTGGCCACGCCTAAGTCATAGTACCCACAAGGTTGGGGGGTACCGCCGATTCCGTTTTTCATATTCTCTACCCCCATGGGGCTACACGATTCTGAATTCGCGGTCCACCGGCCGCCATTTCAGGTACAATACCGAGGTGGCCGCATCCACGGGAACCGCGCCCAGTTCCGGACCCGACCAGCTCCGGCTGAAGACCACGCTGGCGCGCAAAGCGCTGGCGGGCTTCTTCTTGTCGGGGCTGCTCTCCTCGTATTTGGGCGCCATCCTTCCCGCCTGGGGCTACCACCTCACCGAGGACTACCAGACAGTAGGCAACTACTTCCTCAGCATGAACTTGGGCATTTGGGCCGCGCTTTGGATTGGCGCCCGTGTGCTGCCCCAAACCCGCCTCGGAACCACTCTGGTGGTGGCCTGTTCGCTGGCCTGCTCGGGATTCCTGTATCTGGCGCTGGTTCCGCCGACCTTCTCCCCCTGGTGGCGGATGGCCGGCGTGCTGGTGATCGGCTGTGGCGCCGGCCTGCTGAACAGCGCGATGTTCCAGGCCATCGCTCCGCTCTACCGCTTGGAACCGGCCGCCACCGTGAACCTGGCCGGCACGTTCTTCGGGCTGGGCTGCGTGGTGATGGCCGTGCTCGCGGCCGGGACCTTCTACGTCTACAGCGTTCCCAGCATTCTGGTGTTCATCGCACTGATTCCCGGCTTCTTCATCCCCTTCTACGCGCGGCGCTCGATCCCGGTCGAACTGGTGGCCGGCGGCCAGCCCTCCTGGAAACAGACAATCTCCGATCTCCGCATCCCGATAGCGGTCCTGTTCGCTCTGCTGCTGTTCTTCCAATTCGGCAACGAGTGGGCCATCGCCGGGTGGCTGCCGCTGTTCCTGTGCAAGAGCCTGGGCGTCAGCCCGGAATCGTCGCTGGTGATGCTGGCGGTGTACTGGCTGGCGCTGCTGGTCGGGAGGACGCTGGTGGTTTCGCTCCTCCCCAGGTTGCATCACGGCAAGCTGCTGATGGGCGGCGCGCTCGCGGCGTTGCTCGGTTGCACCATCCTGCTCTCGACCAACAATATCTTCGGCGCGGTGGTGGGAATTCTGCTGGTGGGTGGCGGATTCGCGCCGGTATACCCGCTGGTCGTCGAGAAAATCGGGGGCCGATTTCCCTATTATCGCCCCGGATTATTCAATGGAATTTTCTCGATCGGGCTGACCGGCGGGATGCTGGCCCCCTGGTCGCTGGGCTTCTTCACCGATGCGTGGGGCATCGGAGCGGTCATGGCGCTGCCGCTCGTGGGCACCCTGATGGTGGTGCTGCTGCTGGTGGCCATCTGGGCGGAGGCGCATTTCATGTCCGCCCCCCGGGTCTTAAAGTAGCGGCAGGACCACCTGGCCGGTCGCGCTCCGATAGATCAGCTCGAGCGACTTCAAGGACTTCAGCCTGCCCTGGTACGCGAAGTAGAGATGGCCGGCGACCGGGCCGCTCGCGTCTCCCACCGGCAGGGCGGCATCCACCACGGCTTGGTCGGCGGGGCGGACGGGCGGCTTCTCGATGCCCGCCGCATTCTGGTCCGGCACGGGCGGAGCCGGCGGAGTCGGCGGAGCCTGAGGGTCGCCGGGGAAGCGCCCTTGGGTCGTCGTCGACGGCCCGAGGATAATTGGCCCCATCTGGCCGGTGGTTTGAAGCCCCCGCTGCTGCTGGGGATCGGGATACTTCAGCGCGAAGGCCACCAACTCGGGCGCCGCGGGGGCCAGGCCGTCGCCTTTCTTGCCGTTGATCCGAAGCGCGAAGTGGGCCGTCGCCACGTCGATGGTCTGGTGTTTGGGAGGGTAGACGGCGACTTCGACGACCAGGTAACCGGGGACGAAGTAGGTCTGGCCGTCGCTCCAAACGCTGTGCACCAGGTATTCGGCGCCCAGCTCGATCTCGCCCAGCTTGCCGTGTACCGGATAATCGGCCGGGCTGCCCTTGGGGGTGGTCCCGTGCTGCCCCCACAGCGCCGGAGAACAGAGCCAAAGGCCAACCGCGAGCCAGCGGGCGATCACATCTGAAGTATAATCCGAGTTTCCATGCGATGGATCTGGTTGTTCCTCATTCTGCCGACGGCAGCACCGGCGCAGACGCTGCGGGCCAGGATCGAGAGCGCCATCGAGGCGTCTTCGGCGGCGAAGCGGGCTTTCTGGGGCATACAGGTGGTGAAGATAGCCAGCGGCGAGGCCGTGTTCCAGCTCAACGCGGAGCGCTTGTTCATTCCCGCCTCGAACACCAAGTTGTTCACGACGGCGCTGGCGCTGGAGCGGCTGGGACCCGACTACCGCTATGAGACCACCGTCCGGGCGGACGCGCCGCCGGATGCCTCGGGGCGCGTGATGGGCGATCTGCGCCTGGTGGGCGGAGGCGACCCGCTGCTCTCGGGGCGCGCCGTGCCCTACCAGAAAGGCGTGCCCGCCGGGAACCCGCTGCAGGCCATCGAGGCGCTGGCCGACCAGGCGTTCGCCGCCGGGGTGCGCCGCATCGATGGCGACATCGTGGGCGACGATACGGCCTACGTCTGGGCGCCCTATCCGGAAGGCTGGGCGCAGGACGACGCGGTCTGGGATTACGGCGCTCCGGTGAGCGCGCTGGCGGTGGGCGACAACGTCGTGACGCTGGCGCTGCGGGGTTCCGGGGCGGCGGGGCGCGCGCCGGCGGTGTTTCTGTCGCCGCCACTCGAGTACTACTTCATCGACAACCGCGTGCGGACGGGGCCGGGCCTCGCGAACAAGGTCGCCATCGAGCGGCTGGCCGGGTCGCGGCAACTGCGGCTGTGGGGGACGCTATCGAGCGGCGCTGCGGGCGCGGTGACGCTGGCGGTGGCCATCGACGACCCGGCATTGTATGCGGCCTGCGCGCTCTCCGATGCGCTGGAGCGCCGCGGCGTGCAGATTCGCGGCCGGGCGGTGGCGCGGCATTGGTACGCCAACCAGGCCGGCCCGGCGCCCGCGCCGGAGGGCGTAGAGTTGGCTCGGCGCAACTCTCCATCGCTCATTGAGATCCTCCGGATTATCGACAAGGTGAGCCAGAACCTGTACGCCGAGATGGTGCTGCGCGAAGTGGGGCGGGCGCGCCAGGGGACGGGCAGCCGGGAGGCGGGGCTCGCTGAGGAGCGGGAGTTTCTGGCCGAGAGCGGTATCGCGGACTCCGGTTATCACTTCTCCGATGGCAGCGGGCTTTCGTCATCCGGGCTCGCGACGCCCGCGGCGTTGACCAAGCTGCTGCGCGCGATGTACCGCTCTCCGGTTCGCGAGGCCTGGATTTCGCTGCTGCCGGTAGGCGGCGAGGACGGAACGCTGGCCGGCCGCTTCGCAGGGCGCCCGGCGGCGCGCCGGATACGCGCCAAGACCGGCACGCACACGCACGTGGCGGCGCTGTCGGGCTACATCGAATCGCGCAGCCACGGCGAGCTGGCGTTCTCGATTCTGGCGAACAACTTCAGCGCGCCGGCGGGCGAAATCCGCGCCGTGATCGACCGAATCGCGCTGCTCTTGGCGGAGTAGGTCAGGGGTGGTTGACGCGGCTGTGATGGCGGCTGTAAGTGAAATAGACCACCAGGCCGATCACCAGCCAGACGATCAGCCGCGCCCAGTTGATCCAGCCCAGCTTGTACATCATGTACCCGTTGAAGCCGATGCCGAGCAGGGGCAGCACGGGCACCCAGGGCGTACGGAATGGGCGAGGCTGGCCGGGATTGGTGCGGCGCAGGACCAGCACCGCGATGCAGACGATCACGAAGGCCAGCAGCGTGCCGATGTTCACCATCTTCCCGATGTCGTCGATGGGGGTGACGCTCCCCACCACCGCGGCCAGCAGTCCTACCAGGATGGTGTTCTTCCAGGGCGTGCGGAATTTGGGGTGGACGGCGGCGAAGAACTTCCGGGGCAGCAGGCCGTCGTTGGCCATGGCGTAGAGCACGCGCGTCTGGCCGAGCAGCATCACCAGCATGACGCTGGTCAGGCCGGCCAAGGCGCCGAGGGTGATGATGTGCGAAGCGCCGGTGAGGCCGCGATCCATGAAGGCCCGTGCGATGGGCGCTTCGATGTTCACGTCGCGCCAGGGCACCATGCCGGTTAGCACGCCCGCTACCAAGATGTAGAGCACGGTACAGACCAGCAGGGAGGTGATGATTCCAATGGGCAGGTCGCGCTGGGGATTGCGGGCCTCCTGGGCGGTGGTGGAGACCGCGTCGAAGCCGATGTAGGCGAAGAAGATGTAGGCCGCTCCCGCGCCAATGCCCGAGAAGCCGTTGGGGGCGAAACCGCTCCAACTCGAACCCCAGTTGGCGGTGTTGATATAGCGTATGCCCAGACCGATCACGAACAGGACTACCGCGACCTTAACCACCACGATGGTCGCATTGAAGCGCGCGCTCTCCCGGATTCCGACCACCAGGATGGCGGTGATCACGAGAGCGATCAGGAAGGCGGGCAGGTTGAAGCCTATCTCGACGCCGAAGAGCTTGGGGGCGCCCACCAGGGCGTGCGCGCGGCTCACCAATTCGGGGCTGCGCGCGGAAATGATCTCGGTGACCCGTGCCAGAAAGGGCTGCGTTCCCGGCGTCAGGTTGGGATCCAGCGCCTGGGTCATCTGGCGCGCCACGAGGTTCTCGGCGGTGCGCAGGGCCGTCCAGTGATCGTAGGCCAGCCAGAGCGGCATCTTGATGTGGAGCATATCCAGCAACTCGATGAAGTGGTTGGACCAGCCGGAGGAGACGGTGCTGGCGCCCATGGCGTACTCGAGGGTCAGGTCCCAGCCGATGATCCAGGCGAATAATTCGCCGAGCGTGGCGTAGGCGTAAGTGTAGGCGCTGCCCGCTAGCGGGATCATGGCGGCGAATTCGGCGTAGCAAAGTCCCGCGAAGGCGCAGCCGAGACCGGAGAGGACAAAGGAGAGCATCAGCCCCGGCCCGGCGTAATGCGCTCCCAGCCCGGAGAGCACGAAAATGCCCGCGCCAATGATGGCGCCCACGCCCAGGGCCGTCAGTTGGAACGGACCCAACGTGCGCCGCAGGCTGTGCTCGCCGGTTTCCTGGGCCTCTTTGACCAGCTTGTCCAGCGGCTTCTTCGTAAACAGCGGATGCGCCATTCGGGATTCTCCTTCAAGATGAGGCGGGCGCCCGTAGCGACCGCCATGCGAAATAGACCGGGACCCCTAGTAATACGATGATCAATCCCGGCCAGGTGTAGCTGGGTTTGTAGAGCAATAGGAGCACTTCGATTACCCCGGCGACGGCGATGTAAGCGGCCGGAAGGAGGGGGTAGCCCCAGGCGCGGTAGGGCCGGGGCATCTCGGGCCGGGTGCGGCGCAAGACGAAGACGCCGGCGATGGTCAGGATATAGAAGAGCAGAACGGCGAAGATGACGTAATCCAGGAGATCGCTGTAGGTCCCGCTGAGCGTGAGCAGGCAGGCCCAGGCGCATTGGACCCAGAGGGAAACCCCGGGCGTGCCGCGGCGCGGGTTTAGCCGGGCGACGGGCGCGAAGAAGAGGCGGTCGAGCGCCATGGCGTAGTAGACGCGTGCGCCGGCCAGGATCATCCCGTTCAGGCAGCCGAAGGTGGAGACCATGATGGCGGCAGCCATGACTTGCACGGCGACCGGGCCGAGGATGACGGCGGCGGCCGCGGTAGCGACACGGTCCTCGGCGGCGTGCTGGATGGCTTCCAGCGGCAGCACGCTCAGGTAGACGAAGTTGCAGGCCAGGTAAATGAGCGAAACGACTCCCACGCCCAGGGCCAGGGCCAGCGGCACGTTGCGGCGCGGGTTGCGGGTCTCGCCGGCGGTGAAGGTGACGTTGTTCCAGGCGTCGGAGGCGAACAGCGCTCCCACCATAGCGACGCCGACGATGCGGATGGTCGCAAAGGTCCAGCCCGCGTGCTGCCAGAAGTCGCCGAAATTGCGCGCCACCGCCTGCGGGTTGCGGCCGAAGAGCAATCCGCAGCCCACCAGTCCGAGGAGCGCGGCCACTTTCGCGAAGGTGAAGGTGTTCTGCACCGCCGCGCCCGTGCGCACGCCGCGGGTGTTCACCCAGGTGAGCAGTACCAACATGGACATGGCGACCAATTGCTGGGTGCTGACGCCGAACCGTCCGGCGTGCAGCAACTGGCGATGCGCCGAGATCCAGGGGAAAAAGACTCCGGCGAACTTGGCGAAGGCCACGGCCACGGCGGCGATGGTGCCGGTCTGGATCACCAGAAACAGCGTCCAGCCGTAGAGGAATCCGCTGAGTGGGCCGAAAGCTTCGCGCAGATAGACGTACTGGCCGCCGGCTTGCGGCATGGCCGAGGCCAGCTCGCCGTAGCTCAGGGCCGCGGTGAGGGTCAGCAGGGCGGTGATGGCCCAGGTCAGGATCAGCAGGGCGGGGGACTGCACCTGGCGGGCGATGTCCGCCGAGACGATGAAAATGCCCGAGCCGATCATGGAACCGATCACCAGCATGGTGGCGTCGAGGAGGCCGAGGCCCGCGACCAAACCGGCCGGTTTCACTTGTTTACCAGTGTCAGCCATTCTTCCATCCGCGCACGCAACGTCGAAAAGGTGCAGGTTTCCGGCAGGATATCATGAATCACGGCTACGGAGTCGGCCCCCGCGGCGAGCACGTCGAGCGCGTTCTCCCGGGTGATGCCCCCAATCGCCACCAGGGGGCCAGCCCCCTTTTTCGCCTCCGAGAGGAACGCTAAGCCAACCACCGGATCCGGGTTCTCTTTGGAGCGCGTGGGGAAGATAGGACCGAAGGCCAGGTAATCGACCGGCTCGGCGAGGGCGGCGGCGAATTCCTGGGGATTGTGGGTCGAGAAGCCCAGGATGCGACCGGGTCCGAGGAGGCGGCGGGCGTCGCGGGGCGGCAAATCGGACTGGCCGAGGTGCAGGCCGGCATCCAGGAGCAGGGCGATGTCGGCGCGGTCGTCGACGATGAGCGGAACGCCGGCGGCGCGGCAATGGGCGGCCACGCGCTCGGCCTGCTCGAAGACGGCGCGGGAGTACGGCCCCTTGTGGCGGAACTGGAGGATGCGCGCGCCACCCTCGAGCAGGGCCTGCGCGGCGGTCTCGGGCGGGCAACCGCGGCGGGCGAGGGTCTCGGTATCCAGGATTGGGTAGACGCGCGGGAGTTCGATGGATCTAATCATAGCAAGGTGCTGCCGCACGGGCAGGTCGGCTCCGCCGGGTGCTGCCGCACGGGCAGGCCGGCTCCGCCGGAAGGGCAGGCTCCAAACGGGACACGGTGGGTTCGTTGGTGGGTTCGTTTTTGGGTTGGTATCTGGTGACGTTTGTTTAAGATACGGAGATTCATGGGTTCGTTCGGGAAATCTCGATGTGCACGCCACGACGGCCCTCTCGGAGGGGGCGGCGACCGGGGTCACCGCCCTGCCGCAGGGTAACGCCGCGTCAGATGGGTTGAGGCCGACGGAGGCGGTAAGGTTATGCGGAGACGGGGGAAAGAATTCGGGGAGGGGCGTCACTGGGGGAACGGGGCGCCGTAACCTTTGCAACCAGTGCTGCGTCGAATTGGTAGTACGCGCGGGGGGCTGCGCGCGTAAGCTGGTGGTTTGAGTTCGGTTAGGGACGCGAAGGCCGCCGGATGCGAGAGAAATGAACGAGGATTGGGTTTACCATAAAGGTAAGGGTATGCTTAAACACTATCTGGTTGCGACGCTGCTGTTGGTGACTGCCGGGAGCGGGCTATTCGCCGCCGGACCGGCCAGAAAAATGGCGCGGGGCTTCGCGCCCAACCGCTATGCGGTCATCCTTAACGACCCTCCGGTGGCCGAGAAGTTTGCGGCACTGAAGGTGACCCGCGGCGCGGCCGTGGATAGCTATCGACAACAAATTCTGGGCGGCCAGACGGCACTGCGGGCGGAAATCGAGAAACAAAACGTCCACGTGACCGGGGCGGTGCAGACGTTGCTGAACGCGGTGTTTGTGGCGGCTACGAAGGACCAGGCGGCGCAATTGCGAGGGCTGGACGGGGTTAAGGCGGTCGTGCCGCTGCGCCGGTATAAGGTGAAGCTGGACCAGGCCGTTCTGTTGACCAATGTGAATCCGGGGGCTTGGAACGCGCTGGGCGGCGTGGGCAATGCCGGAGCGGGGATGAAGATCGGGATTCTGGACGGAGGCATCGACCAGACGCATCCGGCCTTTCAGGACGCATCCCTGACGACGCCGGCGGGTTTCCCCAAGTGCGACAACGCGGCGGACTGCGCGTTCACGACGAACAAGGTGATCGCGGCGCGTAGCTATGTGGCCATGCTGGCGGCCGGGACGCCGCCCGATCCGGCGGTGAATTCGATGCCCGACGACGTGTCCATGCACGATCACGCCGGCCACGGGACGGCGCTGGCCATGGTGGCGGCGGGGGAAACGAATACGGGGCCGGCGGACACGATCACGGGGGTGGCGCCCAAGGCGTTCCTGGGCAGCTACAAGATCTACGGCTCGCCGGGCGTCAACGAGGCCGCGGACGACGCGACGATCGTCGCGGCGCTGGAGGATGCTCTCAAGGACGGCATGGATGTCGCGGTGCTGTCGATAGGCGGCGGGGCGTTCTCGGGGCCTCTGGATCAGGGGGCGGCTTGCGTGCCGCCCGCGCCTGCGGGGACTCCGTGCGATCTGTCGGCTACGGGGGTGGAAAACGCGGTGAACGCGGGGATGATGGTGGTGGTGGCGGCGGGCAACGACGGCGGGAATGGATTTAATGTCCCGACGTTGAACACGGTCGACTCACCGGGGACGGCTCCTTCGGCGATCGCGGCCGGAGCCTCGACCAACTCGCACCAGTGGTATTCCACCGTGGATGTGCTGGGGCAGAACGTGCCTGCGAGCCTGCAATACCTCGCGGCCGTATTCGGGGACGGCCCGGAGCCAACGGCGCCGCTGGTGGCGCCACTGAGAGACGTAACGCCTCTGGACGGCACGGGATTGGGCTGCTCGGCTTTTCCTGGCGGCTCGCTCAACGGAACGATCGCGCTGATCGCGCGCGGCACGTGCTACTTCTATAACAAGGTTCTCAACGCACAGACGGCCGGGGCGAAGGGTGTAATTCTGACTCAGATTCCAGGCGACGGGGCCCCTATCTCCGCCGAGGTGGCGGGTACGACAATCCCCGAAGTGATGATCGGCGACACAGATGGGGCGAATCTGCGGGCCTACCTGGCCAGCGTCCCCAACCTGGAGGTGGCGATCGACCCGACGCTGCGCCCGGTAATGGTGGCGAACTACGCCAACCAAGTGGCGTATTTTTCTTCGCACGGGCCGTCGATCGATATGCGGCTGAAGCCCGAAATGGCGGCGGTGGGCACCGACCTGTACATGGCCACCTCGAACTTCGACCCGAACGGTGCAATGTACGACCCCTCGCGCTACGTTGTGGCGCAGGGGACCAGCTTCGCGACGCCGATGATCGCGGGTGCGGTCGCGCTGGTAAAGCAACAGAACCCGAGCTTCACGCCGTGGCAGTTGAAATCGGCGGTAGTGAATACGGCGACGCAGAATATCAGCGAAGGCGGCTATACGGCCTCGGCGGTTTCGACGGGCAACGGTTTGCTGAACGGAGGCAACGCCGTGCAGACAACGGTGACGGTGAACCCCGCGGCGGTTTCCTTTGGAGCGCTGGTCAGCGGCACGACGCCGCCGACGGAGACGCTGACCATACACTATTCCGGGAGTTCGGCGGCCACGCTGACGCTATCGGCCGTCTCGATATTCGGCACAGCGCCGACGCTGAGCAAGACCAGCCTGTCGGTGGCTCCGGGGCAGGCGGACCAGACGGTCACGCTGACGTTGCCGAGCAGCATTCCCTCGGCGAACATCTACGAGGGCGGGATCGTGATCCAGGGTGCGGGCGGGACCTGGCGGGTGCCCTACATTTACGTGGTGGGAGACGGTGTTTTTAGCGACATTCCGGAAGCGTGCTGCGTCACGGATGGGACCGCCGGCCAGAACCCGATGCCAGCGGGAGAAGACGGGCTTATGGTCAGGTTGATCGACGATCTGGGCGTCCCGCTGGCCGGATACCCGGTATCGTTCACGGTGGCTAGCGGCGGCGGTTCGATCTTCAATGCCGACACTCAAACCAACTCGGAAGGGGTGGCCGGCGCCGGGGCGGTGCTGGGTTCCTACCAAGGAATTCAGGTATTCGACGTCAACATAGGTAACAATGGGACCGGGGGAGCTATTCCCTTGGGCTTCGCCGTGTGGGCGCGTCCCTTGCCCGTCATTTCCGCAGTGACCAACGCCGCGAGCCTGGCGCAGGGGCCCATATCGCCGGGAAGCTACATCGCGCTGTTTGGCAGCGGGCTGAGCGACAACGGGAACATCGGGCAGACCGCGACGACCGCGCTGCCGCTGGCGATCCTGTTACCGAGTCCGGCGAATACGTATGCGGACTCGAACGTGAGCGTGAGCTTCGACGTGCCGTCGGCGGGGATCAGCGTGCCGGGCCGGATGCTGTACGTCAGCCCGACGCAGGTTAACGTGCAGGCGCCGTGGGAGCTGGCCGGGCAGCAATCGGTGGAGATGAAGGTGACGGTGGGAACCTCGTTTGGCCAGGTGTACACGGCGCAAGTCGCGAACTACTCGCCGGCGGTTTACCTCATTCCCGACACGGGGACGAGCCAACCGGTGGCCGCGGCGGAGGACCTCACGGGCACGGTGATCTCGTCGGTGAATCCGGCGCACGCCAGCCAACAGCAGACGATTCAGCTCTACCTGAACGGGCTGGGCCCGGTGAGCAACCCACCGGCGATCGGGTACGTGGCGCAGGCGCAGCCGCTGTCGACCACGGTGGCGACACCGACGGTGACCATAGGGGGCGTGGCGGCGAACGTGATCTGGAGCGGCTTGACGCCGACGGAATCCGGCCTGTACCAGATCAACCTGACGCTGGCCGCGAATACGCCAACGGGCACGCAGCCGGTGGTGGTGAGCATTGGCGGGATATCGTCGCCGCCGGTGAATATCGCGGTGCAGTAGGGCTGGGTGTTCGTCCCGGAGCGGCGGGATTTCTTGCGGGCGTGCCTGAGGGCAAGGGCGGCGGCAGCAGGAAGCGTGTGGCCTGAGGCGGGGCGCTATCGCTTGGCGCCCACCGCAACCTATACTAGGGTTCAGGCATATGCCAGCGAACCAAAGGCGCGAACGGCCACCCAAGGCCCACTCGGCTAAAGTTTGGCGGAGAAATACCGAAGGAACGAGTGTGCAAGCAGTGGCCGACATCGCCGGGCAGCCGGAGCATCTTGCCCTTGATTATGAGCACTTCTCGGTAGGGCGCTCTTTGATCGTTCATGCCGATTGCTTCGAGTGGCTCAGCCGCGTTCCCGCCAACAGCATTCATGCACTGGTGACGGACCCGCCGTATGGTGTGAAGGAATACGACCTCGACCAGCTAGAGAAGCGCTCCAACGGCAATGGCGGCATCTGGCGCATCCCGCCTTCGTTTGATGGCCATGAGCGCGCGCCACTACCGCGTTTCACAGCCCTAAACGACAAGCAACGGGAACATCTGCGGCGCTTCTTTGTCGAATGGGCCAAGGTCGCGCTTCATGCGCTCCGGCCCGGCGGCCACGTCTTTGTGGCGAGCAACACCTTCCTTTCCCAGGTGGTGTTCGGTGCCCTGATTGACGGCGGGTTGGAGTTCCGCAGTCAGCTCATACGCGTCGTCCGCACCTTGCGCGGCGGTGACCGGCCCAAGAATGCCGAGGAAGAGTTCCCTGGCGTAAGTTCTCTGCCGCGTGGATGCTATGAGCCCTGGGGCATCTTCCGCAAGCCCATGCCCCCAGGTATGAAGGTGAGCGATTGCCTGCGCCAGTACCAGACGGGCGGGTTGCGCCGGACGGCGGATGATTCGCCGTTCGAGGATGTCATCTACAGCGAACGAACGCCGCGACGGGAGCGCGATATCGCCGACCATCCCAGTCTCAAGCCGCAATCGCTACTGCGTCGGGTTGTGCGCGCTGCGTTGCCTCTTGGGAAAGGGATCATTGTGGACCCATTCAGCGGGTCCGGGTCTACCGTTGCTGCCGCCGAGGCGGTAGGCTTGCTCTGCATCGGCGTTGAACGCCATCAAGACTACTTCAAGATGAGCCGGACAGCCGCGCCGCAGCTCGCTGGCATGGAGACGCCGATGGCGATGGCCGGACAGATGACCTTGCTATAGAGGGTCACTCTGCCTCGGGAATCGGCGCACCGGCGCGCAGCGCGGCGTCCATGTAGATCCAGTTCGCCATCATCTTCTGAAGTCCCCTGTTGGTGATACTGGCGGTGATTGTTCTCCGGCTTGTTGCGGAGCGCCCGGCGAACAGCCAATCTTCCTTCTTAAGTTGCGCGCCAACGACCATTCGGAAGCTGAAAGGCTTCAGCCCAATACCTTTGCTCACGTCCGAGGGCCGGTTGCTGTCGAACACAAAGACCATCAGCCAGGTGTCTTCCGGGTTGTGGCCCTGCCACGCCCTAAGGTAGCGGCTGCCTTTGATCTCGATGCCCTCGGCGCCGTGCTGGCACATGTCCTTCTCGAAACGATTGGCCGGGATCAGGTCCGGGTGCCCGTTGTGATAGCAGTTCTTCACAAGGCCCTGGCAGTGCTTGGGGATGGTGGAACTCATGAACTCGCCCACAATGCTGCTGAAGTTGGCAGGCATCAACATCGACTCCAGGCGGGAAAGGTGGCGGGCGTTCATTTGCGCGTCGATGAACCCCAGGAAGTCAATGAACTCCTGCATACTGGCCTGAATGTGCTTGATGGAGCAGCCGAACGGGATCACGGCCCTGGAATTGAAACCAGCCGGGTCCAAGGCAAGCGGAGTGCATGCGATCTTCTCGGTGATGGGAGGCATATCGACGATGAAGTGTCCATGATGCCACGGCCTCGGGCGGGATACCAGCGCGCAGCGCGCCCGTCAGGCGTTTCAGGCGCCTCAGAGTGCCGGCGCGCTCTTTGCCGAGGCCCGGGCCAGGCTTATCAGGATGGCGGCCAGGGCCAGGCTGGCGGCGGCTAAGACGACGTACACCAACCAGGGCGCTCGTTCCGAAAACGGCTGGGGCTCCGGCCGGTAGACCGGGTTGTCGCGTTGCGGCCCCAGCGCCAGGCGAATCGGAGGATGGGAACTCAGATCCGCGGGAAGCCGGGCGGCCATGTCGTAACGCGGCTCCAGGGCCCTGGCTGCTCCGTAGTACAAACGGAGGGGAGCGGCGGCCGTGGGGCTCAGCGCGAAGACTACCTGCCGCGCCACGCTCATGGCGTTGATAGCCGAGATCGGCAGCGGCTCGTTCCGGTCGTCGATCACGGTCAGCTTCAAGCGCCGCGCGAAACGCTCGGAGAAATCGAACGAGAGCGGCGCGGCCCCCGCACCCTCGCGCCGGGCTAGCTCGCCGGATGCGATCATGACCGGGGCTGCGGGATCGTCAATCCCTTCCAGTTGGAATGGCCGGGAGAAAGATTCTCCGGCTATCGTGACGGCCAGGCGCTCCAGTGGGACCCGCGCGCCCAGGTCCATTCGCCAGACGGAGGCCGGACGCCCATCCACCCGATCGGCCTCGCGGCCTTCTAAGATGGCCGTCCATCCCACCATCTCGCCCTTCATGTGGACCGAGCGGCGAATGCGCACCCCGACAATCTCGAGCGCGGCCCGGTCCACTTGCGGATCGCGATTCACGCGCACCCGCAGATACCGGTACCGGCTCACGGGATAGTCCACCGCTTGCTGTTCGACGGTGCGCCCGCCGGCCGCGAAGCGGAACAGGATGGCATCCGAGGCGAGCTTGGACCAGGCGATACCGTCCAGGCTGCCTTCGACGTCCGCCAGCCGGCGGAAATTGTTCCCGGCGGTTTCGATCTCGACTTCGTTGTGCTGAACCACCTGCTCGCCGAGGTCGCAGGAAACCAGAACGGCGCCGCCCTCGGTTCCGCGATTGAATTCCCGGGCGGTGAGGGTGTTCTGCGTCTCGACCTCGCGCCGGACCCGCCGCGCGTAGGGGATCTCCCGGCCGGCGCTGTCATAGAGGCGCAGATCGGATTGGTTGGCGCGCGCCTGGTCCAGCACTTCCCGGTCGAGCACGAAGTCCAGCAGGCCGGCGTAATTGTGTGGGGGCTGGATTTCCTTGAAGTAAGGCCAGGCGCCGAGCGGCTCCGGCGTGCCCGGCGCTTGAGCCCGGAGCGCGCCCCAGGAGGCGCAGACGACACACACCACTAAGCGGATCTTTCTCATTTTGTTTGCTCCCGGCGAAGCACTCGCTGGTACGCCCAAGCCACCCCCAGCAGCACCAGTCCCAGCGCCAGCAAGGCGACGATGCGATAGAACTGCTGCAACTCGGCGATATCCATGAAGACGACTTTGACCAGCGTGACTCCGAAAAGGACCAACCCCGCTACACGCAGAGCGCGAAGCTGGCCGCGGAAACCCACCGCCGTCAGCAGGCCCGCATAAACAGACCACAGGATCGACAACGAGAGCAGCCCGGCCCAGCGGAGTTGTTTGGCGGTTTCGGAGGCGTCCGGCACGGCGCGGCTGGCGATGGAATCCGCCTGGGAGTCGAAGTAACTGTAAGCCTCGACGCTTGAGCCGAGCCAGAGGACGGCGAAGGCCACCAGGCCGATGGCTAGCGCCGCGCGCAGGCGAGTGTTATCGGTCGGGCCGAAGCGCCGGCAGAGATGCGCCGCCCCGGCCAGGCAGGCCGCCAGCACCAGCATTCCCAGGAAATAGCGGTTGAAGACTGGGGTAAATAGCGACCGGGTTCCCCAAGGCGTATCCATAAACAGGAAGCGGAACAGGGCCATCGAGAAAACGCTCGCGGAGAACCAGCGCAAGAGGGGCGCGGCCGTCTCGAAGCCAGCCCAAAGCAGAGCGACCGCCTCCAGGCCCCAGGCGATGGTGATCCAGTTGGACTCGAGCTGCACGGGAATCGCCAGGGTGACGAAGGTGAGAGCCGTGCCGACGGTCACCAGTACCATGCGGCGGTCGGAGGGGCGCAGCGCGATCTCGGCCCGGGCCAGCGCCGCGTAGAGGGTGGCCAAGAGCAGGGCGAGCGCGGCCATCCAATCGTGATAATCGTCGTTGAGGAGAGAGTAACAGGTGGCGTAGAACACAAATGGATTCACGACCACGCGAACCCATTCCTCCCAGCCGGCGGCCTTTCGCCTCAGGTTCGGGGCCAGGTCCGCCAGCACAAAGAGCAGGAAGATGGCGGACTGGAAGGTCAGCGCGGCCAGTCTCTTTTCGGGATGGTAGTGTTCCGTGTACCAGGCCCAGAACAGGCCCTGCGTTCCCAGGTAGGCGAGCCACCCGATCCGGCGCCACCGCCGGGCGACGACCACTCCCAGCACGCCCAGATCGAGGACTCCGATGTATGTGAACAGAACGCGATAGTTGTCGCGCCCCGTGCTGAACAGCAGGGGAACCAGAAAGCCGCCCAGCAGGCCCATCACGCCGATGGACGGAGCATCGTAAGCCAGCGCCGCCAGTTGCGATTCGGCCACCAGGACGACGAGGAAGACAAAAGCCCAGCGCTGTTGGATGAGGTGGTAGTAACCGAACGCTCCGTAGACCGAGAGATAGAGGATGGCGACTCCGCCTCCGATCAGGATCTGGGACAGGTAACGCCAGCCTTTGCGATAGCGGTCGTGGCCGATCCAGACGAACGTGAGTCCTCCCGCCAGACCCAGGGTTACTCTTCCCAGCTCGCCGATCCAGCGGTTCTCGAAGGCGTATTTCAGAAAGTAGGCGGCGGCGCCGAAGATGAGACAAACCGCAATCCATCCCACCCACTTCCGCCCGACTACCGTTTCGAGGTGCTCCGAGGGCGGCGAGGGCTCCGGGAGCCTGGGAACCTCGGGGGGCGCAGGCGGTGCGGCCTCAGTCGGCGCAGGCGGCGCGGGCTCGGTTGGAGGCGGCAATTCGGCGGCGGGGGACTGGATGGGGACGGGCGGCTCGGCGCCGGCCTGTTGCCGCATCACGCGCAGCAGGGCGGCTTCCAAACCGGCCAGGCGAAGCTCCAGTTTCCGGATCTTCCTGGTGCGGACGATGGCAATGATGGGGAGGCTCAGCCAGACGAGCACCAATACTGCCACGAACATGATCAGCGTATCCATGTCTGCCCTACAATGCCCGCATTACGGGGTCCGGTTGGATCTTATCATAGCACCGGCGCCCTTCAGCCGCTTCAGAATTCCGTTCTCGAAGGCGAAGACATAATCCATGCGCTCGATCTGGGCTGGCGACAGGTGCGTGTAACGGTCCAGCAGAACATGCACGGAACGGTCGCCGTAAGTGAGTTCAAAGAGAAACTGCGTGTCGTAACCGTCAAACACATCGTTCATCACGTAGATGGCAGCGCCCGGCTGGACCGTGGGTTGCAGGCTCCGTATCTGCCGGATGACGGAAGCCGTGAGTTGGCCCCGATCTTTCATCAGGGCGGGGATGCCATTCGTGTGATACAGGCTGAGCGACCATTGGGCCGCCACTGCGCACAGCATGAATGCAGCCTGAGTTACAGCTATGGGCACGCGGCGCAGCAGGCGCGACTTGGCAATCGCCTGGCTGAGTAACTGGAGCGCGCTGGCGGCGAACACCGCCCAGCCAGCCAGCGGAATATACAGGCACGGCCCGCCGCGATTGGGGATGAACGTGATGGGCAAGGGCGCGATGAACACGAAGAAGAACATCAGGAACAGGTGCTTCTGGCAGGTTCTCCAGGCGATGGCCAGGAGCAGCGCGGCCATCAGCAGCACGGTTCGGGCATTGAAGAATCCGTGCGCGGAGGTATCGTAGAACAACTGGTTGAGGAAGCGGGCGGTCGCTTCGAAGTACTGATGGAGGCTGAACACGGGCCGGTAGGCGTCCAGTTTCATGAGCGATTCCGGGCCTAGCGCCTTGCCGAGAATGTAGACCAGAGTCAGCGCGCCCGCGGCGAGCGGCGGAAGCGCATCGGTGACGACCCAGCTCCTGGCGCTCCGCCACGACCAGCGCCCGGGAGCGTGCCAAAGCGCCTCGTAGAGCAGCAGGATTGCGGGGAGGGTGACCGCCATCTCCTTGGATTCGAGCGCTCCGATATAGAGCAGAAGGAACACGGCAACTTGCCAAATCTTCAATCGGGCGCCACGCCCGCGGACCGAAAGGTAGTAATTGAACGCCAGAAAGTAGAAGGTGAAACACAGAATGTCGTAAATGAACGACGGCAGGTAAACCATGTGGTACAGCGCCGCATGATAAGCCACCAGGAACGCGCACAGTCCGCCGGCGAGTTCGGACTCCGTGAGCAACACAGCAAACCGGAACGCGAGCCAGGTGTTGAACAGCAGCAGGCAGAAGGCGACCACGTGATAGGGGAGCGGGTTCAGCTTGAAAACGCTATAGAGCGGCAGGTAGTACAGGCCGCCCATGGGGCGTACATAGTCGGTGAAGAACAGAACCAGATTGCGCGCCAGGCCGCCCGGGCCGTTGCTCCAGTAGTAATAGATGTTCATGGGGTCGTCGGAGGCGAAGCCCTGCCGGAGGCCCGGAGCGACGAAGCGGAAGAAATAGGCCAGCACCAAGGCGGCGCCCGCCAACCGCACGAGCCAGGCCCGGGTCGGTTTTGACGGCATTCTTTCAGATCCTACCATTCGGCTGGGCGCTCGCAGACGCCGAGCCGAAGCCCGGCGGCGGCCTGAAAGGGCTGCCCCACGCCGCGCCCACCCCGCCGGGGCGCGTATTTGAGAGCATGTAGGTTGTGGATTGGGTAATCCGGCGCCGATTGATGGTCGAGCGGCAACTGCGCGGGAGGGGAATCCACGACGAGCGGGTGCTGGCGGCCATGCTGGAGATTCCGCGCGAGGAGTTCGTGCCGGAGCTGCATCGCGCCTCGAGCTATGCGGACGAACCGGCGTCGATCGGACACGGGCAGACCATCTCGCAGCCTTACATGGTGGCGTTGATGGCGCAGGTGCTGGAACTGACGGGGACGGAGACGGTGCTGGAGGTGGGCGGCGGCTGCGGCTATCACGCGGCGGTGCTGGGAGCGCTGGCGGCGCGCGTCGTCACGGTGGAGTTGATTCCCGAGCTGGCTGGGATGGCGCGGCAGAACCTGGAGCGGATCGGACGCGCGCAAAACATCCTGGTGGTGAATGGGGATGGCTCGCGCGGGTACGCGGAGGGCGCGCCCTACGACGCGATCTCGGTGGCGGCGGCGGCGCCCGAGGTCCCGCCCGCGCTGCTCGAGCAGCTCAAGGATCCGGGCAGGTTGACCATGCCGGTAGGTCCGAGCTGGGATCAGGAACTGCTGGTGCTGTACAAGGCGGGCGGGGAGGTGACCTCGCGGGTAGCCACTTACTGCCGCTTCGTTCCGTTACGGGAAGGCCCCCCGCCGGCGCGGGACTGAAGCGCCTGCGCGGTCAGGCAAAGGCGACGTCGCGATCCTCGGCGACGAGGGAATGCTTCCGGAACTCGGGCCGCGCCTCGGGATAATCGGTGCGGTAATGTGCGCCGCGGCTTTCTCGCCGGGCCAGCGCGCAACGGGCGATCAACTGGAGCACGATGTGCATGCTGCGCAACTCGAACAGCGCCCGGTTGGGACTGGCGGTGACCTGCCAGGGCGTTCCCGCCAGCTCTCCGACGGCGTCTTCCAGCTCCGGCCCGCTGCGCAGGATGCCGCACTTCGCCCAGGCCAGCGCGCGCAACTCTTCCGCGGTGATGTCGGGGAACCGCGGTTCGCCGTGCGTCGAGGCGTCGAGCAGCGGGGCGCCCGCGCACTCGCGCATGGCCGCGCCCGCCCGGGCTCCGAACACCAGGCCCTCGAGCAGCGAATTCGAGGCCAGCCGGTTGGCTCCATGCACGCCGGTGGCGGCCACTTCCCCGGCCGCATAGAGCCGCGGGACGCTGCTGCGGCCCTCCAAGTCCGTGCGAATGCCGCCCATGGCGTAGTGGGCCGCGGGGTGGACCGGGGCCATCTGTTCGCCGAGGTTCAGCCCGTAACGAAGGCAAGTTTCGTAGATTCGCGGAAACCGGCTGCGCAGAAGTTGCGCGCCCAGGGGACGCGCATCCAGAAAAACGTGCGGCGCGCCGGTGCGCTGCATCTCCATGACCATGGAGCGCGACACCACGTCGCGCGGCGCCAGCTCGCCCAGCGGATGATATTGCGGCATGAAACGCTCGCCTTGCGCGTTGCGCAGAACGGCTCCCTCGCCGCGAAGCGCTTCCGAGAGCAGGAACGGCGGCGCGCCCTCCAGGTGCAACGCGGTGGGGTGGAATTGCACGAACTCGATGTCGCCGATTTCGGCTCCGGCGCGGTAAGCCGCAGCCACGCCGTCGCCGGTGGCGACTTCCGGATTGGTGGTATCCCGGTAGACGCGGCCCAGACCCCCGGTCGCCATGAGCACGCCGCGGGCCCGCAACGGAATCCAGTGCCGCGACGACGCATCGCAGACCACCACGCCCGCGGCCTCCCCGTTGGCGGCGACCAGCAGGTCGGTGATGGCGGCGAAACTTCGCAACTCGACGTTCTTCAGGGATATCGCCTTCTGGTAGAGGGTGCGCGAGATCTCGCGCCCGGTGGAATCGCCGTGCGCATGCAGGATGCGCCGCCGGCTGTGCGCGCCTTCCTGCCCGAAGGCCAGCCCCGATCCCTGGCGGTCGAATTCGGCGCCCCACTGGATCAACTGCTCGACCTCGGCCGGTCCCTGCCCGACCAGCGTGCGCACCGCGGCCGGGTCGCACAGGCCGTCGCCCGCCGCCAGCGTGTCCCGCTCGTGCAGTTCGACCTGGTCGTCCTCGCTCAAGGCCACCGCAATCCCGCCCTGGGCGTACTCGGAGGAGGATTCCCGCAGACTGTCCTTGGCCACCACGAGGACCCGGCCCGCCGCCGCCAGTTCGATGGCCGCGCGCAAGCCGGCGACGCCCGCGCCCACCACCAGGAAGTCCGGTTCCATTCCTTTCAGTATCCAACATTTGGTGTAATGCGCCCGTAACCTGGCGCGGCAGGCCGTCATCTATTGGGGTGTGGGGAAGCAGGAGGGGTAAGTGACATCACAGCTAGCGGTACGTCTGGCCATGGCGTGCTGGGCGGCGCAGGCCTTCGCCCAGGTCAATGTCCTGACCGTCAACTACGACCTCAACCGCACCAGCGCCAATCTGAACGAGACGATCCTCCAGCCGGCCAACGTCCGGGCCGACACTTTCGGAATGCTGTATGCCTACCCGGTGGACGGCCAGATTTACGCCCAACCGCTGTACGCGAGCCAACTCAGCGTGGGAGGCCAGACGCGCAACGTGCTGTACGTGGCCACCATGCACAACACGCTGTACGCATTCGACGCCGGCCAGCCGCCCCAAACGGCGCTGCTATGGAGCAAGAACGCCGGCCCGTCGGTCCCCAACACCTTTTATGGCTTTGACGACATCGATCCGGAGGTGGGCATCCTGGGGACGCCGGTGATCGACCTGGCCGGCGGCAGCATCTTCTTCGCCGCCAATACGCTGGTCGCCGGCGGGTGCCAGTATTCGTTGCACGCGCTCGACCTGGCGACGGGCGCGGAGAAGTTCGGCGGCCCGGTGGTGATTGCCGCCAGCGTGAAAGGAAGCGCGTCGGATGGTGTGGACGGTACGGTGAGCTTCAACGCCGTGGACCAACTCCAGCGCCCCGGCCTGCTCTTGACCAACGGTGTGGTCTACCTGGCCTTCGGCTCGCACGGCGATATGGATCCTTACCACGGTTGGATTCTGGGCTACGACGCCTCCAGCTTGAAGCAGGTGAGCGTCTTCAACGCCACGCCCAACGGTATGGAGGGCTCCTTCTGGCAAGCCGGGCACGGCATCGCGGCCGACGGCCAGGGCAACCTCTACGCCATCGCGGCCAACGGCGATTACGACGGCGCTTCGAACTGGGGCGAGAGCTTCCTGAAGCTGACCACGCAGAATGGAATGTCGGTCACCGACTGGTTCACGCCGGATAACTGGGCGAACATGAACGAGTACGACGCGGAGGTGGGCAACGCCGGTCCCGTGCTCGTGCCGGGCACCAATCTGCTGATTGGGGGCGGCAAGCTGGGCAGCGTCTACCTGCTGGATCGGAGCCAGATGGGCCACGAAGTCACCGGGAACACGGGAGCCGTCCAGACGTTTCAGATGGTGAGCTTCGGCATGTTCGGCCGCGCGCTCTGGAACCGGGCCAGCGGCCCGATCTTCTATGTAAGCGGTTGGGGGGACCCCGTCTATGCGTACCAGCTCGAGGATGGGAAATTCGTCGAAACGCCGCTCTCCCAGACTGTGCAGGCGTACGCGCAGCCGTACCTGGGCATGGCGATCTCCGGCGATGGCGTCAATGACAACAACACCATTCTCTGGGTGACAACCGCGGACCAAACCGGCGAGCCCGTGCCCGGCGCCTTGCGCGCCTTCGACGCGAACGATCTTTCCACCGAGTTGTGGAACAGCGGCGTGAACGCCACCCGCGACAGCCTGGGCACCTTCGCGAAGTTCGCCATCCCAACGGTGGCGAACGGGAAGGTCTATGTGCCGACCTTCTCCAATCAAGTGGTGGTCTACGGCCTGCTACGGCCGCCCAGGCGGTTCCCGGTTCCCATCGTCCGCGGGCCTGCTGAGTAATAATGTCAGTATGCCTTCGTATGTGGTGGATACGCCGCAGCGTAAGTACTGCGCGATCGTCGAGCGCGGCATTTTAGAGCGCACCGGCGAGCACATCCCCGCGGCGGCAGGCAGAGCGTTCGTGGTTACCACGCGGGATGTCTGGCAGCTCCACTGCTCGCGGCTGGCTGCCGGACTGGCCGGCCATTCCCACGAGATCCTGTTCTTCCCCGGCGGCGAGGAGCGCAAACGGCTGGCTTCGGTCGAAGTGCTCGCCGAGGAAATGGTGCAGCGCGGCGGGGACCGTTCCAGCCTGGTGATCGCCTTCGGCGGCGGCGTGGTCGACGACGTGGCGGGATTTCTGGCCGCCATTTATATGCGCGGGGTTCCGGTCTTGCAGATCCCCACCACGCTGCTGGCGCAGGTGGATGCGGCTATCGGCGGCAAGACCGGGGTGGATCTGGAGTGCGGGAAAAACCTGGTCGGCGCTTTCCACCAGCCCATCGCGGTGCTGATCGATCCGGAGGTGCTCGCGACGCTGCCTGAACGCGAATACCGGGCCGGCCTGTTCGAAGTCCTCAAGTGCGGCATCATCCGCAGCCCTTCGCTGTTCGCGTTGCTGGGGGAACGGCACGCCGAAGTGCTGGCTCGCCAGCCCGAGGTGGTGGAGCGGGTGATCTCGGAATGCGTCCGCATCAAGGCCGAGGTGGTTTCCGCCGACGAGCGCGAGAGCGGCCTGCGCATGATCCTCAACCTGGGCCACACGGTGGGCCACGCGCTGGAGGCCGAAACCGGCTATACGCGCTTCCTGCACGGCGAAGCGGTTGGGTTCGGGATGCGCGCGGTCACCCTCCTGGCCCAGCGGACCGGCCACCTGGCGGCCGGGGACGCCGCGGGAATCCTCAAGGTGCTGGATCTCTACGGCCCGCTTCCCGCACTCGACGGCGTATCGGCCGCCGCGCTGGTAGCCCGCGCCTTAATGGACAAGAAGACCCGCCAGGGGCAAGTGCGCTGGGTCTTGCCGGAACGCATCGGCGCGGTCAAGGTGGTGGCCGGAATCGACGATGCGGTGGTGCGCTCGGCCATCCAGGAAGCTCTCGGATGAGCGGTTCGCCCGCCCCGGGCGCCGCGGGCGAAACAGAAGCCGCACGGTGGGTACGCGGAATGTTCGGGCGCGTCGCCGGCCGCTACGACTTTCTCAACCACCTGCTCTCGCTTCAGATCGACCGCTACTGGCGCCGGCGCGCCGTCCGGCGACTCCGCCCGATCCTGCGCCGGCCGGGCGTCCTGGTGCTGGATATCTGTTGCGGCACCGGCGATTTGCTCCTGGCGCTGGAGGCCGAACGCGGCGCAGGCGTTCTGGGCAGCGACTTCTGCCACCCCATGCTGCTGGAGGCCCGGCGGAAGATCGCGCGCCGACGCCTGGCTTCGGTTCTGTTCGAAGCGGATGCGCTCTCGCTGCCCCTAGCGGATGGCTCGCTGGACCTCATCACGGCCGCGTTCGGCTTTCGCAACCTGGCCAACTACCAGAAGGGGCTCGAAGAAATGCGGCGCGTTCTCAAGCCCGGTGGCGCGGCTGCCATTCTGGAGTTCTCCCAGCCGGGCAACCGCCTGTTCGCCGCTTTCTACAACTTCTACTCGGCCCGCATCCTGCCCGCCGTGGGCGGTTTCATCTCGGGGGATCGCGCCGCCTATCGCTACCTGCCCGATTCGGTCCGCCGCTTCCCAACGCCCGAGCAACTTGCCGGGGCGATGAATGCCGCCGGATTCTTCCGTGTCGAATTCGAGCGCATGAGCGGGGGGATCGTTACCCTCCATGTGGGGCACCGGTTGTAAACTCTCGGGCGGCTCGACGCCACTGCCTTGACAAGCCGATATAAGAAGAGTAATTAGTACTGGACTCCTATTTATGCCAATCCGCGCAGGCTGCTGGCTGCTGCTGGCCAGCGCGCTGTCCCTCTCCGCTTCGCCGGGGGATGTCACCATCTCCCAGAATTCCACGTCGCTCTCCGTAACTGTAGAGCCCAGCGGCCATTACACCGTCCAGTACGCCCCGATGGGCTGGGTTTTCGCCGGGGATACCGGCGCGCCGGTGAGCGGCCTGGCTGCCTCAACCGGATCGGACTCCGCGGGAGATTACAAAGAGGTAATCTTCACTTACTCGGTGGCCGGCATTTCGCGCCAGGCCAGCATTCGCACCTACTCGGCGAGGCCCGTGGTGCTCTTCCTGGTGAAGTATCTCGCCGCAAGCCTCAATACCGCACCGTTCCCCAGCTTCACCAGTTGGCCAGCCGGCTTGCAGCCTTTCGGCTACCAATCCTGGAACTACACGTTCGCGGCGGGGTGCATCGAAGCCGGAAGCCCCTGGCTGTTCTTCGATCCCGCCTACAACTCGTTTCTGCTTTCGCCCGCCTCGGATTTCATCGTCTCCCAGATCGACCAGAATGGCGGCGCTTTGGAAAGCGGAATCGATCCCGCCATCTCCACCTTGGATGCCGGATTCGAGCACCGGACCCTGCTGGCGGTGGGCAGCGGGATCAACTCCGTGTTCGACGCCTGGGGGCAGGCGCTCACCGCGCTCTATGGGAAAGTGCGCCCCGCCTCCGACGCCGACGTGAGCCTGGCGCGCGCGGGCCTGTGGACCGACAACCGCTCGCCTTATTACTACAACCCCGGCGTGGCGGGCCAAGCTCTGATCGACGCCGTGAGCGATTACCAGAACAGCGGCGTGAAACTGGGCTACGTGCAGGCCGACAGTTGGTGGTATCCCAAGGGCGTGCCGCCCTCCTGGGAGAACAACGGCACGGGCCTCTACCTGCTGCGCGCCGACCTGTCGCTATTCCCCGACGACCTGGCCGGTTTTCAGGGGCGCCTGGGCCTTCCCCTGGTGGTCCATGCGCGCTGGTGGGAAGACCAGAGCCCGGACCGCGCCGCGTACGCTTTCTCGGGCAACGTTCCGACCGACCCGCGCTACTGGAGCGACCTGGCCAGCTACCTGGCCTCGAGCGGCGTGGCGGTCTTTGAACAGGATTGGCTTTCCGGCCAGGCCGCGACGGACAGGAATCTTCACGCCCCGGACGCGTTCTTCGACAACATGGCGCAGGCCATGGCGGCGCGTGGCATCCACATGCAGTATTCGATGCCGCTGCCAAGCCACTTCCTGCAAGGCGCGAAGTATTCGAACCTGACCTCCATCCGCGCCGCCGCCGACGGTCTGGCCCCGGATCGCTGGGACAGCCTGCTGTTCGATTCGCGGCTGGCCAGCGCGGTGGGGATTTGGCCGTTCACCGATAACTTCTGCAGCAACGACGTGCGCAACGTTTTGCTGGCCACGCTCACGGCCGGCCCGCTGGGTCCCGCGGACGCCTTGGGCCAGGCCAACGCGGCCAATCTGGGCCGGGCGCTGCGCGCGGATGGCATCGTCGTGAAGCCCGATGCGCCTCTGGTTCCCACCGACGCGGCCTTCGGGGCCATCGCCGCGGACTCGACCGCCCCGATGGTGGCCGCGACCTCCAGCCAGTTCGAGACGCTCCAGGCGGCTTACGTGTTCGCCTACGCGCGGAACGGTTCCACCGACGCGGTGTTTTCCCCACAGTCGCTGGGCATCTCCGCCGCATCCTTTCCGCAGTCGCTGCTCTACGACTTCTTCGCGGGGACCTCCGAGCTGGTCTCCTCGGCCGCCCCGATCCACCGCACGGTGGATGCGAACGGGTCGTACTTCGTGGTGGTTCCGGTGGGACCCTCGGGCATCGCCTTCCTGGGCGACACCGCGAAATTCGTCACTCTGGGCAAGCAGCGCATCTCGCAATTGGAGGACGACGGCGCCCTCACCGCGACCGTCGAGTTTGGCGCGGGCGAAACCAGTGTCCTGCTGGATCTGTATGCGCCCTGGCCACTGTCCGCGACCGTGAACCGGGGCTCGGCCCGCTTGGTGCGAACCGGCCCGGACAGGCATAGCCATGGCCTGCTCGTGGCGAGCGGAGGGAATTCCTCGGTGGCCGTCAGCGTCTCGCGGAGCCGGCGAACTTCAAGTGGCGGCAATCTCCCGGGCGATGGCCCGCTCGAGTCGATCCCGGTCCAGAGTCGTACTGAGGAATAGCTCCTGGCGGGCGCCCGCGCTGAGGGCGATCGCTTTCCAGCCGTTGGAGGTGGGCACGGTGAGGTGCATCCGGATCTTCCCGCGCGCGTCCCGCACCGGCCGGATCACGCCCGGGATCACCGATCGAATCTCGGGGTTCGCCGCCAGCAGCCGCTCGAGGAGTTCCCGCACCCCGTCGATGATGCTGTGCTCGATCTTCAGCTTGTTTTGTGCCGTGCGCAGGCGCATGCCCATGGCTCGATTATGACGCCTCGGCAACCGGGGCGGGTGGGCGATAGACCGCCGGCGGAAACCGGCTCCGCCCCGCGGCCGCGTGCGGTTCCTCGGGCGTCAGGCCATACTCCCGGTTCCAGCCCGTGGATTCGAACAGCGCAAAACAGGCCTGCCGATCCGGCAGCGACTCCCGGTATTGCAGTTCCGTTTCAATATCTTACGGCAAGCTGCCAGGCGCAGGGCCGCCGCTTATTATTTTTTGTTTTTCTGTTGCGGGCCGCCGTCCTGGTAGCGTAGACTATTCCTAATATCGAGTTTTGGTATTGGAGGGCGTATGAAGTTTGCCGGCATTTTGTGTGCCGTCGCCGTACTGTCGAGCACCGCGGCAGCTCAGTTGATTTCGTTGCCCGGAACGCTTACCGTGCCGGCCATCAGTGCCACGGGCGTGTCTTTCGTTTACAGTGGCACCTTGACTCAGGCCGCTATCATGGGCCAGTTCAGCGAAGGCGGCGTCCCCTGCATGTTGACGGAGGTCGAGTACTGCACCAATGGAGCCGGCATCGTCGTCCAGGCCAATGGTGGCGGGACGGTCGGGGCCTCGTCATCCTTCGCTGCGACCTTCGGGGGCACGGTCGGAATTTGGAATTTTGGCGCTCTGCTGATGACGATCAGCGGTGTTGGTACCGTGGAGGTGTTTCCCGCGAATGCGGCCAACGGTCTGGGAAGCGGCACGCCGCCTGCCAATCTCACCACGGGGCAGGTGACGCTTTCCCAGATGGGGTTCCCGGCCTTCTCGGTGGTCAACCCGACCATCACATTCCTGGTCGCGGACGACAATTATCCCGACAACGCCGGCTCGTACTTTTTGACCCCAGGCGCCACGGCCACGCCGGCGCCTCCCACGCTGTGGCTGAGCATCGCGGCGCTGATGGCGCTCGGGCTGATGTGGTTTGTCCACAAAAAGTACCATCGGGCCCGGTCGGTAGCTTAGCGGTGTTTGGGAGGCTGAGCTAACCGCCGCTTCTGGCACTGGGGTCGCGGCTGAGTCGGATTTGCGCCCGCAAACGGTCGGAGGTTCCGCGACCTCAATCGACGCGCCGCTGTATTGACACGAATCCGAATCTCGCCCCGCTGGGCCGAGGGCGCCGGGTTCGTCCTCAACCTCGCAACCCGCGCGGCTCGTCAGGCGTCTAGAATAGGTAGCGAGGGGATATGCGATCACTGATGTGTGCGGGCCTGCTTATGGCGATGGCGGCAGGCGCCGACGGGTCCGATACCGGCCAAGCGGCGCTTTCCGAGGCGCAAGTCCAGGACATCATCACCCGGTTCGCCGCCAAGGAGACCGCGTTCGCCCATGCGCGCGAGAACTACACCTATCGGCAGACCGCGCGGGTCCAGGAAGTGGATTCGGGCGGCGCCCCCGAGGGCAAGTGGGAAATGGTGGTGGATGTCATCTTCTCCCCCGAGGGAAAGCGCACCGAGCGGGTGGTGCGGGCGCCGGTCCAGACGCTGGCCCACATCTTGCTCACGCCCGAGGACGAGCAGGACTTGAGGAACGTCCAGCCGTTCGTGCTGACCACCGCCGAGATTTCCAAGTACGACATCCGCTACCTGGGCAAGCAGAATGCCGACGAGATCCCCTGCTACGTCTTCGCGGTGAAGCCCAAGAAGATGGAAAAGGGGCAGCGGTATTTCCAGGGCGAAATCTGGGTGGACGACCGCGACATGCAAATCGTCAAGACCTACGGCCGCGGGGTGGGCATCGTCGGCAAGAACAACGAGTTCCCGAAGTTCGAGACCTACCGCGAGCAGATCGACGGGAAGTACTGGTTCCCGACCTACACCCGCGCCGACGACACGCTGGACTTCGAATCGGGCCCCCAGCGAATCCGGATGCTGGTGAAGTACGAGAACTACAAGCAGTTCAAGAGCCAGGTGGAGATCCAGTACGGCGATCAGGTCCCCAATCCGCAGCCCAATCCGCAGCCCAAGACGCCCTGAGGGGGGCTCCGGAGCGGCCCAACGCCCGAACATCGCTGTTGGCCCTGGAATTTTCCCCATCCGGCTGCCGCGCCTCGAAGAATCCGCTATCCTATGCTTTAATAAGCCCTTTAGAGGTGTATGCATAAGGTCCCGCTGGTCGAATCGCTGCGCGTGATCGGACGCGGCTCCCTGAATTGGGTGGCCCAGCGGCCGATCGTGGTCTCCTTCGAGGTGACGGACTCCTGCACTTGCTGGTGCAAGCATTGCGACCACGGCGGTCCCAAGGACGATTCCCGCAATCTGCAGCCCGCCGACTACCGGCGCTACATGCAGGCGCTGCGGCCCTGCGTGGTGCAGGTCTCGGGCGGGGAACCGCTGATGCGCCAGGACCTGGTGGAAGTGGTGCGGAACATCCAGGTGGGTTCCGGGCTGCCCTACACCATCCTGGTCTCGAACTGGTCGCTGATGACCGAGGAGCGCTACCTGGCCTTGCGGGAGGCCGGCATCGACCAGTTTTCGGTGAGCCTGGACTTCCCCGACCAGCGGCACGACGAATTCCGCCGCCACCCCGGTCTCTACCGGCATCTGAGCCAGATCGTCCCGCGCCTGGCGGCGCTGGGGCACGACGACATCGTGCTCAACACCTGCATCACCGGAGAGAACCTGGAGGAGATCGAAGCCATCGCCGACCAGGCCCGGGAATGGGGCGTCAATCTGTGCTACAGCGCCTACTCCGCGCGGCGCACCGGGCGCCGGGACTACCTGCTCACTTCGCCCGAACAGCTCGCCACGCTCAATCGGGCGCTGGATCGGGTGGAGGCGCGGCGCGACGCGACCAACTGGATCGTCAACTCTCCGAGCACCATCGAGGCCACCCGCCGCTATTTCCAGAATGGCGGCGCTCCGGGATGCAAAGCCGGATTGCGCTTTCTGGTGGTCACCGCCGACGGGGCCTTGCAGCCCTGTTCGATGCAGTTCCAGCGCTACCCGCTGGACCAGCAGGCCCGCATGGTGAGCGAGTTCACCGCCCACAACGCCTGCGACCAGTGCTACGTATCGATCCGCTCCTATCTGGACAAGAACTTCTCGACGCTGCTCTGGGAGAACGTGCGCGGGTTCTTCTCCTTCCAGCCGCGCCCGGAACAGCCGCCGGCGGCCTGAGAGCTGGACTTCCCTTCTCGCCGGAACCTGAAATCCCAACCGGGGCGCGACCTTCGCGCGGCCCCAAAGGTTGAGTCCGTGTGATATGCTGTGACCCAGTTGTCCCAGGGTGAAAAGGGAGATATTAAGACCATGAACTCCACGCCACAAAAGTCGTTCCACGCCGTAGTAGCCGCAATCCCGCTGCTGTTGCTCAGTGCGCCAGGCAGTCTTCCGGCTTCGGCCGCCGAACCGGGCGTGCCGTCGTTGGATGCCACGTACGGCAGTCTGCCGCTCAGCTTCGAAGCCAATATGGGCCAGGCCGGCCGATCGGTGGGATTCGTGGCGCGTGGAAAGGGATACGGCATCCTGGTCACCCGCGCCGAGGCGGTGCTGGTGTTGCGGCGCCCCATCGCCGCGACCGGCGGCAAGCGGCGGGCGGCCGCCCTTAGCAAGCTGCGCGCCGGGACTGCCGAGGTTGAACGGACCACTGTGAGCGTGCGAGTGGTGGGGTCGAGTGCGGACGCCGGGATGCGCGGCGCTCAGTTGCTTCCCGGGAAGGCGAACTACTTCCGCGGCAAGGATCCGGCCAAGTGGCTGACGGACATCCCCACCTATGCGCGGGTCGAGCAGCCGGGAGTGTATCCCGGAATCGACCTGGTCTATTACGGCAACCAGAGGGAACTGGAGTACGACTTCGTGGTCGCGCCCGGGGCGGACCTGAGCCAAATCCGGCTGGCCTACGACGGCGTCGAGGGGATCGCGGTGGACTCCGGCGGCGACCTGGTGTTGCGGACCAAGCTGGGCGAGATTCGCCAGCATAGCCCGGTGGTCTACCAGCAGATCGATGGCGCGACCCGGAAGGTGGCGGCGGCGCAGGTTCTCACCGGGCAGAACGAAGTCGGGTTTCAAGTGCAGGACTACGACGCCAGCCGGCCGCTGATCGTCGATCCCACGCTGAGCTACGGGACGCTGCTCGGCGGCAGCAATATCGACCAGGGGATGTCTATCGCCGTGGATTCCTCCGGCAGCGCCTACGTGTGCGGATACACCCAATCGTTCGTCGATTTTCCGGTCACTCCGGGCGCGGTCCAGCCCATTTCGAAGAATCCGGCCTTGAGCAGCGTTCCCGAGGACGCGTTCGTCACCAAGCTGAACCCGACCGGAACCGCGCTGGTGTACTCCAGCTACCTGGGCGGGTCGGATGGCGATTCGGAGGCGGACGCTATTGCGGTGGACAGCGCCGGCAACGCCTACCTGGGGGGCTGGACGACCACCACGACCTTCCCGGTGACAGCCTCGGCCTTCTAGACGACGACCACGGACGTCTGCTGCGCGGACGGCTGGGTCGCCAAGCTGAATCCCGCCGGGTCCGCCCTGTCGTACTCGACCCTTCTGTATGGGACCGACCAGGACCAAGTCAACGCTCTGGCCATCGACTCCTTGGGCTACGTCTACGTAACCGGGACCACCTCCTCGATCGACTTTCCGGCCACAGTGGGGGCCTTCCAAACCGGCAATCAGGGCGGCGAGGATGCTTACGTCACGAAGCTGAACCCCAACGCGTACGGGGCTGCCAGCCTGGTCTACTCGACTTACTTGGGGGGAATCGGCGACGAAGAAGGCCTGGGCCTCGCGGTGGACAGCTCGCATAGCGCCTACGCGACCGGCGTCACGCAATCGGCCAACTTCCCCTGGACGGCCGGAAGCTACCAAAGCCCCAGTTCCGGAGGCCAAGACGCCTTCCTCGTCAAAGTCAACCCGGCGGGCTCCCTGCTAACCTACTCGGCCCGGCTGAGCGGCAGCGGCGATGACGCGGGCTGGGGAGTAGCGGTGGATTCGCAGGGCAACGCGTACGTGGCGGGCCAGACATCGTCGCTGGATTTCCCGGTGACGCCGGGGGCTTACCAGACGGCCGCGCACTCCGTCAACAACCAGGCTTTCGTAAGCAAATTGAATCCCACTGGCTCCAGCCTGATCTATTCCACCTACCTGGGAGGCAGCGGCGCGGACATTCCCTTTGGCATGGCGTTGGACTCCGGAGGCGATGTGTATCTGACGGGGATAACCTCCTCGACGGATTTCCCCACGACGGCGGGTGCGCTGAGCACGTCCTTGTCGGGCGCGAGCGATGGCTTCGTGTCCCAGTTGAACGGTACGGGCGCCTCGCTGCTGTATTCGACGTATCTGGGCGGCAGCGGCGTGGACCAGGGAGACCAGATCGCGCTGGACCCGAACGGAGGCGCCTACATCACAGGCTACGCATCTTCCTCCAATTTCCCGGTCGGCCCGGGATCGTTCCAGACCACGCTGCGGGGAGCCGCCGATGCTTTCATCGTGAAGATGAACTTCGGCACTCCCCCCACTCCCCCGGTGCTTTCGATTGTTTCGGGCAACAACCAAAGCGCGCCGGCGGGTACGGCGCTGCCGAACCCGCTGATGGTTCTGGTCACGCAGAACGGCATCCCGGTGGCGGGCGTTACGGTGACCTTCAGCCCGGCCAACGCCACGGTGAATCCCAGCACCGCCCTAACCGACGCCTCGGGCCACGCCCAGACGACGGTCACGCTGGGAGCTACCGTGGGGGCGGCGATCGTCAACGTGAGCGTGACCGGCGCCACCACGGTGGTGTTTACGGCCACGGTTCAGGCCCCGGGGCCGGGCTCCATCGCAGTGACCTCGGCGGCCAGCTACGCCGTTCCGCCGGTTGCCCCCAGCATGATCGCGGTCATCTGGTGGGTCTCGGGCTCCGACTTCACCACCGCGTCGCTGACCGCGACCTCCGTGCCGCTGCCCACCTCGCTGGGGGGAGTATCGGTCACCATCCAAGACAGCAGCGGCGCGCAAACACCCATGCCGCTTTTCTATGTCTTCCCGCGCCAACTCTGCGTCGAGATTCCGAGTACCACTCAAGGCGGAACGGCAACCATCACCGTCACCGGTTCCGACGGCTTGCAGCATAGCGGCACGCTGACCATTGCGAGTGTCGCCCCGGGCCTGTTCTCGGCCACCGCGAACGGCCAGGGATACGCGGTCGGGCAAGCCTGGAACGTGAAGGCGAACGGCACAGCCACCATCACCGGCCTGTGCTGCACCACCAACGCGCAGGGCCAGCAGGCCGGCATCCCCATCGACATGGGAGCCGCCACGGACACCACTCTGGTGGTTTTGTACGGCACGGGTTTGCGTGGCCTGACGAGTCTGGCCAACGCGAGCGCCACGGCCGGCGGCCAGACCGCGGTAGTGGATTATGCGGGCGCGCAAGGCTCCTTTGTGGGGCTGGACCAGGTCAACCTGACCTTGCCGCAAAGCCTGCGGGGCCAGGGGACAGTGCCCATTTCGCTGACGCTGGACGGCAAGACGGCCA
>JBKQQG010000051.1:0-87497 GCA_052144455.1 Bryobacteraceae bacterium | reverse complement strand
CGACGCCCTGTTCGATAACGGGCGCCGCGGCCGCGTTTTGCGCGGCACGAACAATCGCCCGCTCAAATCGCTCTCGGACACGCTCAAAGGCAAGCAGGGCCGCTTCCGCCAGAACCTGCTGGGCAAGCGCGTGGACTACTCTGGCCGGTCGGTGATCGTGGTCGGCCCCGAGCTGCGCCTCAACCAGTGCGGCCTTCCCAAGAAGATGGCGCTCGAGCTGTTCAAGCCCTTCATCTACCACCGGCTCGAGCAGCGCGGCCACTGCACCACCATCAAGCAGGCCAAGGAGCTGGTCGAGCAGCAGGACCCGGTGGTCTGGGACATCCTCGAGGAGGTCATCAAGGACCATCCGATCCTGCTCAACCGCGCGCCCACCTTGCACCGCCTGGGCATACAGGCTTTCGAGCCGGTGCTGGTGGAGGGCAAGGCCATCCGCATTCACCCGCTGGTCTGCACCGCGTTTAACGCGGATTTCGACGGCGACCAGATGGCCGTCCACATCCCGCTCTCGCCGGAAGCCCAGATCGAGGCCTCCACGCTGATGCTGGCCTCCCACAACATCCTGTCGCCGGCGCACGGCTCGCCCATCGCGGTCCCCACGCAGGACATGGTGCTGGGCCTGTACTACCTCACCAAGGCGCGCCCCGGCACCAAGGGCGAAGGCAAGAAGTTCGCCTCGGTCGAGGACGTGCTGATCGCGCTGGAGATGGGCGAAGTCGAGACCCTCACGCCCATCAAGCTGCGCTTCACCGGCCGGGTGATCGATCTCGGCAAGGCCTTCGACAACCAGAACGTGATGCACACCGAGCCGGCCGAGTACAACAAGGTGGATATGGAAACCACCGTCGGCCGCGTGATCTTCAACGACGCCCTCCCCGACGAGATGCCCTTCATCAACGGCCTCCTCAAGAAGAAGGGCCTCACCCAGCTCGTGCAGTACGCCTACCTGAAGTTCGGCCTGCCAATCACCGTGCAGATGCTCGATAAGGTGAAGGACCTGGGCTTTTACTACGCCACCCGGGCCGGCATTTCCATCGGCATCGACGACATGGTGGTGCCGCAGCAGAAGCAGGCGCTCGTGAAGGAGGCCGAGCGCGAAGTCATCGGCGTCCAGAACCAGTACATCGAGGGCGCCATCACCAATGGCGAGCGCCTCAACAAGATCATCGAGGTCTGGAGCAAAGTCACCGAGCGCGTCTCCGAGGAGATGTTCAAGGTGATGGAGGAGGACGACCGCACCGGCCGTTACCTCAACCCCATTTACATCATGGCGGACTCCGGCGCCCGTGGCAGCAAGCAGCAGATCCGGCAGCTCTCCGGCATGCGCGGCCTGATGGCCAAGCCCTCCGGCGACATCATCGAGACCCCCATCACGGCCAATTTCCGCGAGGGCCTCAACGTGCTGCAGTACTTCATCTCGACGCACGGCGCCCGCAAGGGCCTGGCCGATACCGCCCTCAAGACCGCCGACTCCGGTTACCTCACGCGGCGCCTAGTGGACGTGGCCCAGGACGTCATCGTGACCGAGGACGATTGCGGCACCGTCAACGGCATCTACGTCGAGCCGATCGTCGAATCGGGCGAGATCATCGAAGCTTTGCGCGACCGCATCGTCGGCCGCGTGGCCCTGGAGGACCAGCGGGACTACGAAGACAACCTGATCGTGGCCGTCAATAACGAGATCACCGAGGATCTGGCGGCGGCCATTCAGGCGGCGGGCATCGAGCGGGTGAAGATCCGCTCCGTGCTGACCTGCGAATCCAAGCGCGGCGTCTGCCAGCTCTGCTACGGGCGCAACCTGGCCACCGGCCGGTTCGTCGAGCGGGGCGAGGCGGTGGGCGTCATCGCGGCCCAATCCATCGGAGAGCCGGGCACGCAGCTCACCATGCGCACGTTCCACATCGGCGGCGCGGCCACCCGGGTCAGCGAGCAATCCACCCAGGACACCAAGAGCGACGGCTTCGCCAAGTTCCTCAACATCGCCACGGTCCGCAACAAGGTCGGCGACCTGGTGGCCATGAACCGCATCGGCATCCTGGCGGTAGTGGACGAGAAGGGCCGCGAGAAAGAGCGCTATCAGGTGGTCTACGGCGCCAAGCTGCGCGTCGAGAACGGCGCGCGCGTGAGGGCCAACGACGTCCTGCTCGAGTGGGACCCGTACACCTTCTCCATCCTCACCGAAGTCAGCGGCGTGGTCCATTTCCGGGACCTGCTTGACGGCGTCACCTTCCAGGAGCAGATGGACGAGATTACCGGCATGTCGCACTGGGTGGTCACCGACTCGCCCGACGAGAAGCGCATGCCGACCATCGTGGTGAAGCCGGCGGGCGGAGGGCGCAGCGAGGACAAGCGCTACCTCATGCCCACCCACGCCCACTTGACCGTGAAGGATGGCGAGGAAGTCCATGCCGGCGACGTGCTGGCCAAGATTCCTCGCGCCACCACCAAGACCAAGGACATCACCGGCGGCCTGCCGCGCGTGGTCGAGCTCTTCGAAGCGCGCAAGCCGCGCGAGACGGCCATCATCGCGGAAATCAACGGAACCGTGAAATACGGCGACGTCACCAAGGGCCAGCGCAAGGTCATCATCCGCGGCGACGACGGCCAGGAGCGCGAGTACCTGGTGCCGCGCGGCATCCACATCAACGTGCAGGAAGGCGAGCGCATCAAGGCCGGCGATCCGCTCATGGACGGCCCGCGCAACCCGCACGACATCCTGAGCGTCCTCGGCGAGACCGAATTGCAGAAGTACCTGGTCAACGAAGTCCAGGAAGTCTACCGCCTGCAGGGCGTCAACATCAACGACAAGCACCTCGAGACCATCGTGCGCCAGATGATGCGCTGGGTTCGCGTGGAAGAAATCGGCGACACCGAATTCCTCCCCGAAGAGGTGGTCGACAAGTTCCGGTTCCGCGAAGAGAACGATCACGTGGTCGCGGCGGGCGGACGGCCGGCGCAAGGCAAAGCCGTGCTGCTGGGCATCACCAAGGCGTCGCTGTCCACCGATTCGTTCATCTCGGCGGCCTCCTTCCAAGAGACCACGCGCGTGCTCACCGAAGCCGCCATCAACGGCAAGGTGGACTACCTGCGCGGCCTCAAGGAGAACGTGATCATGGGCCGGCTCATCCCGGCCGGCACCGGCATGGAGTACTACCGCCGCGTGAAGATCGCGGGCGAGGACCTGGAAGAGGAGCTGATGCAGGAAACCGAGGTTCCGCCCGCCGACGGCATCGAGGGCTACGCGGAAGAGACCCGGCTGCATTACTCCGGCGGCCTCACCGAAGCCGGCGACATCGAGAGCTTCGAAGCGGAATAGCGTCGGGGCCTGTCAGGAAGCAACACATCCGATACTCGCCGCCGATCAACGCCGATGAGCTTCTTCCGTTTTGATCGGCGTTGATCGGCGTTCATCGGCGGCGGAAGATGCTTTTGTCCGCTCTTCTGAGCGCCCGCCAAACACCGTCCCCGCGGCCCGCCTGTTCGGATATGCTGGAAGATACCGCCGAGTGAGGTTCCCATGATCCACCCGTCAAGACTTGCCACTCTTCCGCGCCACGCCCCCTGGCTCTGTTTCTTCCTGCTTCTGCCCGTGCTCGCGGGCCAGGAGGAGGTATCCAGGCTGCCGGATGGCGTTCTGCTGAAGCAACCCGCCGGTCTGCTGCGCATCCAGGTGCTCGCCGACAACATCGTCCGAGTGGCCTTCGGCGAGGATCAGCGCTTCTTCGACCGCCCCGTCATCGACGTGGTTCCAACTACCGGCCCCGCGCCGGAGTGGAAGCTGAGCACCACCCAGACCAGCGTGGTCCTCGCTACCGCCAAGATGCAGGTGGTGGTGGACCGCCGCACCGGCGCCGTCCGCTTCCTCGATCCAGCCGGCCAGCCCATCGCCAGCGAGCTGCCGGGCGGCCGCGTCTTGGAACCCGCCGAGGTTCAGGGCGAGCCGACCTGGCACGTCCGCCAGCGCTGGTCGGAACACGCCGGCGAATCTCTCTTCGGCCTCGGCCAGCGCCAGCTCAACAACCTGGACATCAAAGGCTACGACCTAGACCTCTGGCAGCACAACACCAACATCGTGGTGCCGTTCCTGGTTTCCAGCCGTGGCTACGGCATTCTCTGGGAGAACCTTTCGCTCACCCGCTTCGGCGACCTGCGTCCCTTCGAGCCGATTCCGCCCGAGTATCTCTTCGACTCGGCCGGCCAGCAGGGCGGCCTCACCGTCCAACCGATGGATGGCTCCGCGCCGCCATCCTTCCTCTCGGACCTGCAAGTGGACCTTCTGCCGCTCGGCCAGCCCTCCCCCACGCCCAAGAGCCAGCGCTGGCAGGGTTGGATTGCGGCCCCGGTCAGCGGCGACTATCAGTTTCAGACTTACGCGAACGGCGGCGTCAAGCTGTGGATCGACAACCGGCCGGTCTTCGATCACTGGCGGCAAGCCTGGCTGACCAACTATGACCAGGCCATCGTCCCGCTGGAAGGCGGCCGCCGTTACCCGATCCGCCTGGAATGGGACACCGAGTCGGGAGATACCCTGGAGCTCTTCTGGAAGACCCCCAACCAGGATCGCTCGACCTCCTTGTGGTCGGAAGTCGGCGAGGGCATCGACTACTATTTCGTCTACGGCCCGAAGCTCGACGGCGTCATCGCCGGATATCGCCATCTCACCGGCCGCGCGCCGCTCATGCCGGCCTGGGCCTTGGGCCTGTGGCAATCGCGCGAGCGCTACGTGACCTCGAAGGAGAGCCTGGATGTGATCGACGAGTTCCGCCGCCGCGGCATCCCCTTCGACAACATCGTGCAGGACTGGCAATACTGGCCCATCGACGCGTGGGGTTCGCACCAGTTCGAAGCCTCCCGCTTTCCGGATCCGAATGCCTGGATCAAGGCCATCCACGAGAAGCATGCGCACGTCATGATTTCGGTCTGGCCCAAGTTCAATCCCAGCACCGCCAATGCACGCGAATTACAGGCCCACGGCTTTCTGCTGACCTCCAACCTGCGCAGCCAGGTGCGCGACTGGCTGGGTTATCCCGCCACGGTCTACGATACCTTCAATCCCGAGGCGCGCAAACTCTACTGGTCGCAGATCGATCGGGATCTTTTCCGGCGCGGCATCGACGCCTGGTGGATGGATGCCAGCGAACCCGATTGCACGCCTTCGCCTTCCACTCTGGAAGACCTGCGCCAACTAATCCATCCCAACGCCATGGGCACCGGCTCGCGCTCGCTCAACGGCTTCCCGCTGCTCAACGCCGAAGCGATCTACGACGGCCAGCGCCGCTCGGCGCCCAACCAGCGGGTTTTTACTCTCACGCGTTCCGGATACGCGGGCCAGCAGCGCTACGCGGCCGCAAGCTGGTCCGGCGATATCACCTCCACCTGGACCGCCCTGGCCAGGCAGATCCCCGCCGGCCTCGGTTTCAGCATCTCCGGAGTGCCTTGGTGGACCACCGATACCGCCGGATTCGTTCCGCCGAACCGCTTCATCGGCGACAAGGTCACGCCCGAAAACGAGCAGGAGTGGCGCGAGCTCAACGCCCGCTGGTTCGAGTTCAGCACCTTCTGCCCGCTGCTGCGCATTCACGGCCAGAATCGGCCGCGCGAGATCTGGACCCTGGGGGGCGACTCCAGCCCCGCCTACCAGGCCGAGGTCTGGTTCGACCGCCTGCGCTACCACATGTTCCCCTACCTTTACTCGCTGGCCGGCGCCATCACCCATCGCGATTACACGCTGCTGCGCCCGCTGGTGATGGACTTCCCATCCGATCCGCAGGCCTGGAAACTCACCGACGAGTATATGTTCGGCCCGGCGTTTCTGGTGGCGCCCATCACGAAGTACCAGGCCCGCAGCCGCGCCGTTTACCTTCCGCGCGGCGCCGCGTGGTACGACTTCTGGACCGGCCAGCCCGCCGCGGCCGGTCCCCTGGATGCCCCGGCGCCCTTTGACCGCATTCCGGTTTACGTGCGTGCGGGTTCCATCGTGCCCTTCGGTCCCGATATTCAGTACATCGGCGAGAAGCCCGAGGATCCACTGACCGTCTACGTATACGCCGGCGCCAACGGCGATTTCATCCTTTACGAGGATGAGGGAACCAACTACAACTACGAGCACGGCGCGTTCAGCGAGATTCCGCTGCATTGGGACGATGCCGCCCGCACCCTCACCCTGGGCCAGCGGCGCGGCTCTTTCCCCGGAATGCCGGAGCATCGCCGTTTCGATTTGGTGCTGGTTTCCGCCACGCACCCGGAGGGCTTCTCGTTTACGCCCGCGCCATCGGCGCACGCCGATTACAACGGCCAGGCCGTGACCGTCGCCCTGAAGTGAGCTGCGCCTCTGTCACTCGAGGGCTGCTTTGAAGGCGGATCGCAGCCCGTCTTCGCCTCGCTCCTCGCGCAGGTAGTTTACAACCCTGCCGTCCCTGCCGACGATGACCAGCGTGGGCGCGTCCGTCGCCTCATAGCTCAGGATGAGTTCCCCGCGAGCGCCAACCAGCTGCGGGTACGTGAAGCCTTTCCTCTTGACGAACTCCTTGACCACGCTCGGCATCTGCCCCACGTTGACGCCCAGGACGATCGCGCCCTGGCTCTTGAATTCGCGCGACAGCTTGTCGAGGCGCCCCATGTCGGCGTAGCAGGATGCCCAATACGTGGCCCAGAAGTGCAGCACCACGGTATGCCCGCGCAGCGACTTCAGGCTGACTTCCTTCCCGTTCAGGTCCTGCAAGCTGAACTCCGGCGCCTGCGTGCCCACGATGCCGGACTCGTCCGCGGCGCCGGGTAGCAACCACGCGGCCACCGCCAGACCAAACACCGCCAGCATCGCCATCCTCCCGCCCACCAAGCATACACCTCCTGCAGGGCCGCCAGCGTGAAGCGGTTTTTCGAAAAGGCTGGGGGCCGCTCGGGTGTACAATCGATGCTGGCAACGCCGGAGGATGAAGCCATGCTGCGACGCTCACTAGTCGTTTTTGGGGTTCTCGTCTGCGGCCTGACGACCGCCGTGGCGCAAGAATGTGGGGGGCCTTCGCCTTGGCGGGGCGTGGCAGCCGCGCCGGCGCTAGAATGCGAGGGGCCTCTGCCTGGGCTTGGTCCTTGCAGCCTGCTCGACGAAGCTAAGGCCATATTCGTTGGCAGGGTGACCGAGCAAGACAAAGAGTCTGGCAGGACGAGGTTTCGCGTGACTGAGTCGTTCCAAGGGGTCAAGGGCGACTACATCGACTTGAACGAGACTAATTCCCTCCCATACGTGCTTGGGGGTGAGTATCTTGTTTTTGCTGATCCTTGCGGTTGGGAGCCCGATAGCACCGGATGCCTGACTACCTTGCCATGTTACTACCACCGCTCCTTGAAACGCGCGACAGCGATTCTGGAGCAGTTGCGGGCCAAGAAGAATGGCAAGAAAGTGGCTGCAGTTTATGGAATGCTGATGCTTTGGCCGAATGCAGCGCTGGGTCGTTTGGGGGACTATGAGAGCCGTCCCCTGCCCAATATGCTGGTGAGGCTTCAGTCCCGTGGGATGTCTTTCGATACCAAAACGGATGGGTTCGGAGCCTATGCCTTTGACCAGCTACCTCCAGGCAACTACCAAGTCTCGGTGGACTTACCGCCCAACTCGGTGCTTGCGGGGCTGATAGGACATGATCTGGTGACGTCTTTTCTACTGCCCTGGTGCTCTTGCTTTGAAAATGACCTTTATGCCTTGCCTACAGGCCGGATCAGCGGCCGGGTAGTTGGCCCGGACGGGAATCCATTGCGCGACGCCACCGTGGATCTGTATCCCGCCAGTCGATACCAGGAGGGGAAGCGCGGCATACTCGGCTGGCAGGGTCGGAACACTCCCTCGGATGAATGGAAACCCTTCGAGTTCAACCACCTTCCGGCCGGCGACTACTTGCTGGTATTCAACGCCGCAGACGAGGAACATCCAGACGCTCCGTTCTCGACGACGTTTTATCCTCATGCCGCCAGCCTGGAGAGTGCACAACGGATCCATTTATCCGCCGGGCAGCAGATCCAGAATGCTGACATTGGCGTCAGCAACCCGCTGCCGACGCGGCAGATCACGGTAAGGTTGGACTGGGCTGGCAGGAACCCTGAGGCATACTCCCAGCCGTGGGTGTATGCGATGGCCACCCGAGGAACAAATCCCTTGCCCTTCAAAAAAGACCGCGACACCTACACCTTCAATCTGCTCCTGAGCGCTCGCTACACGATCCACGCTGCGGCGTCTTGCTCAATAGGAACAAAAGGGAGAGGAGCAACGACGACGGGCGAGGCGACTGTGGACGGAAGCAACCCGTCGCTTTCGGAAATAGCGCTCAAGTTCGACTCTGGACCGGCCACATGCGAGTAGCCCGCGACACATCGCTGATCTGGCGGGAGTCAGACCCCCGATCTGTCGGTTTAGAGAATCCGCGACCCCTTGGCCGCGTGAAGGGCCGCCAGAACCAAGCTCCCGGCAGGGGTGGTGACAGCGGGCTGTTCGTCGCGTATAGTGTTCATTAGCTCCCTGCCGAGGAGCCGATTCGCCTCGAAAGGACTCTCGATGCATCTGGTTCAACGAACCGCACACCGTCTTGGTAACTGCCTCTTCCTCTCCGCTCTTCTCTTCTCGACCGCGCCGGGGTACGCGCAGCCCTCCGGCGGGCCTTACGGTCCGATCGATCAGCGCTACGAGATTCCGAAGGCTGCGCACCTCTATTACGTCTCCCCGGACGGAAATGCCGGCTCCCCGGGGACAACACTCGATCAACCGACCACTCTGGAGGCAGCCATCGAGCGGGTCGTCACGGGCGACGCGATCGTGATGCGCGGGGGCGTCTACCGCACGGGCGGCCTGGTTCTCAACCAGGGCATCACGCTGCAGCCGTACGCCGGCGAACGGCCGATCCTCAAGGGCACACAGGTCACGACGAACTGGGAGGCGCTGCGCAACAATATCTGGCGAACCTCCTGGAAGCGGCTCTTTCCGGCTGCGCCCCAGAGCTGGTGGCGGCGCAGCCGCGAGGGCATGCTGACGCCGCTGCACCGGTTCAACAACGACATGGTGTTCGTGGACGGCGAGTTGCTGAAGTCGGTGGGCTGGGAGGGAGAGCTGGACGCCCACTCGTTCTACATCGATTACCAGGGCGGCTACGTCTACATCGGCGTCGATCCCACCAATCGGCTGGTCGAGATCACCGCCTTCGACAGCGCACTGGTGCGGACGGCCGGCCCGGCCCACGGCAAGACGTCGGATCGCAAGGGCCCCGTCATCCGCGGAATCGCGTTCACCCAGTACGCCTACCGCGCGCTCGAGGTGGAGGGCAAGAAGCACTTCGTCATCGGCCAAGAGGCCACCGACGAGCCTGTGGGCCCGGCGGATCCCGCGACCTACGGCAAGGAGGTGACCGGCACGCTGCTCGAGAACGTGACCATCACCTACTGCTCGCGTGTGGCCGGCTACTTCCGCGGGGACGGCCTCGTCATCCGGAACTCGCTGGTCAGCGACACCAGCACGGAAGGGATCTACATTATCGGGTCGTCCGACGTCCTCCTGGAGAGAAACATCTTCCGGCGGAACAACATCAAGCAACTCACCGGCTACTACCCGGCCGGGGTCAAGATCTTCAACCAGACGCACCGGGTCGTCTTCCGCGACAACCTCATCCTCGATCAGCCTTACTCAAACGGCGTCTGGTACGATGTCGGCAACCACGACGGCATCATAGTGAACAACTGGATCGAGGGGGCGCTCGACGGCTTCTTCTTCGAGATCTCGCGCGGGGCGACCGTGGCGGGCAATGTCTTCGTCCGCTGCGACAAGGGGGTCCGCGTGCTGAACTCCGCGGACGTACGCGTGTACAACAACACCTTCGTGGACACGCCGGCGTCGTTCGAGCGCAACGGGCGCACCGCGACGGGAGACACCTTCGGCTGGCATGCCTCGACCGGCCCGGACGTGGACCAGCGCGAGGGCCACGTGTTCGTGAACAACCTGTTGGTCGCGAGCGACGCCTACCGCGCGCCTTTGCTTCGGTTCGAGGAACCGGCGCCGCTCTGCGCGAAGCTCCCGCGCCCGCAGGCCAAAGAGGTCAACGGCAACGTTTACGTGCGCGCCGCCTTGCCGGGCTCGACCGCCGCGCCGCCTCTCGTCGTTTGGAGCCCCGCCGCCACCGACAACTGCGTCTCCAAGCTCGGGTCGCTAGACGAGTTCCGCAAGCTGGCGCCGGCGTTCGAGGCCACCGGACGGCAGCTCGATCTGACTCCGCGGTCGATCTTCAAGGGTCCGGAGCTCGGCCGCTACGAGCTGCTGCGCGCGCTGCCGGGAACGCCCGGAGCGGAGATGCCCCCCGCAGACATCCGCCAGCTTCTGTGCTGGAGCGACCAGGACGCGCGCTCGCCGGGCGCCTACCCCTTCCGGCCCTGACGGCGCGCGCCGTGGATGGGAACCGGTCGCCGCCCGCGTCCGGCCACATCACGGTTACTGGGTCCAATTCGCCGGGTCTATCCCACTCTCCTCGACGATTGCTCTCATTGTTCCCAGCGGCAGGATTCGCCCCCGATGGTACGGCTCGATGAATTGCTTTGCGGTCGAGACGTTGCGCCACTTCTGGTGGCCGCCAAGCGGAATCGACGAGGCTCAGGCGCGGCGTTCCACGGTTACCCAGCCGTTACCTCGACCAACTTCGCGGTTGGCGAAAGGTACAGTCGAATTGCTTCCTCGATGCCGCGCCTCGCTTCCTCCTCCGTCTCGCCGGCCGAAGCGCACCCAGGCAGTTCAGGACACACCGCGGAGTAGCTCGCGGCTTCCGGGTCGTACTCCAAGACCGCGCGGAACTTCATGCGTGTAGTATAGCGCCAAAACCTCTCCGCCCCTTTTTACGGCCTCCGAGCGACTTTGTCGTCGCTCCAAATCCGCCCACCGGCCCTCCGCAATTCCGCGTTCGCCGTTCATTCGCGGACTACATCTCCCATCCACTCAATCAGTTGGCCCATCTGTGGCCACCCCATCCGCTGAGCTCGGGCTTACGCTTCAGTTGGGGGCTGGTCGCGAAACGACCCACGCACAGGCCATCCATGTTCTCTCAAATCGGCGAAGAGTCCGCGCCACACGACGCTGACCGTGCGAACCCAGTTTCCGCCCCGCCGGCCAACCGAAAAACCTCCAGAAACCGAATTTCGCGAACGAACCCATCATGGACCTATATCCTCAAGAAACAAAGCCAGTTATCTATTCAAAAACGAACCCATGACGAACCCATCCGCTCCCCTCCAACCACCCTCCGCCACGCGAGCGGCGGACCCGCTGGCGCGCGCCCCGGAGGCAGAAGGTGCAAGGGAATCATGGCCGCCACCCCGGCCGCCCCGTCTATCGATCCCCACCTTGCCCGCCGCGGATCACACAGAATTGACGAGACAAAACCGGATTCCGGTCCTCCGGGAACCTTAACCCCAACTATAGCAATGGGATGCGGCCACGCAGGCCCGGCCGCAGACACCTCGGGCGCAATCCCCACTCTGGATGGCGACGCTCGCGAGTGCCGCCCGCCGCCAAAGGCGCTATTTCAGTTCGACGCTGTGGCGTCCGAAGTAGAGCCGCGCCGTGCCGTCCTGTTTCACCGTCACCTGCATGGGCCGCGGCTGTTTCAGGTCCGCGTCGCGCGCGCTGGAGCACTCCACCAGCCTCACCCCCGCCTGGTCGTAGAGCTTGAACGTGCCGGCGCCCTCCTCACCCCGGGCCGGGCGCACCCACCCAAAGCCATAGCTTCCGACGCCGACCTTCTGCCCGCAGATCGAAACCTCGCCCTCGGTAACGATCATCCCCAAGTACTTGGTGGCGACGTCCGAGGCATAGCCCGTCGTATCGAGCGGCGCGAACAGCGCCCGCTTCCCGCTGGGCAGAAGCACCAAGGTCGCGTTGCGCTTTTCGGTGGGGATCGCGTTGCCCTCAACGTAGAAATCTTTGGGCACGGCCGAATCGAACGCCTTGCCGGTCACCAACTGAAACTGTTGCTGGGCCAGCGCCGTCCCGGCCCACGCGCCGAGCAGCACCGCCACAGCCATCAATGTCGCAAACAGCCGAATGGTTCTCATGGAACTCCTCACGGATTCGAATGGCAACTCCACCAATTCTACCGCTCTCCGGGGCTTGTCAACCGCGCGCCCGCCTCACTCCAGCGGATAGCCCCGCAGGAACCGGAACGTGCGGCGCCAGCGGGTCTTGCCGAAAAAATGCCACGCCAGATCCTTCAAATGCGCCCAGCCCACCAGGTTTCGATCGGCCAACTGCTCCGTCGGCGCGTCGTAGCTCCAGAAGATCAGCAGCGGCTTGCCCACGATGTTGGCCCGCGGCACCAATCCCCAGTACCGGCTGTCCTGCGAGTTGTCGCGATTGTCGCCCATCGCGAAGTACTCTCCGTCCGGCACCACCAGATCCCCGTTCTTGACGTCGTGCTCGAGCATCTCCAGCGCCGCTTCGCCCAGTTGCACGTTTGGCTCGCCCGGGAAGTAGTCGCGATACCAGTCGAACATCGCCGACTTATGTCGCACGTACGGCTCCTGCACCGCCTTGCCGTTCAGATAGAGCTGCTTCTGGACGATGCGCAGACGGTCCCCCGGAATCCCGATCACGCGCTTGACGTAATTCTGCCGGATATCGCCCGGCCAGCGAAAGACGATGATATCGCCGCGCCGCACCTGCCGGTACGGCAACAGGTACTTACTCAGAATGCCGCCGGGCGCGTAAGCCAGTTTGTCCACCAGCAGGTGGTCCCCGCGCAGCAGCGTATCTTCCATCGAAACCGTGGGGATTACGAAGGACTGGATCAGGGCCGTGGTGGCGAACAAAAGCAGAACGATAAACAGCGCGGCTTCGGAAATCCAGGCCCGCTCCGGAGCCCGCCCGCTCTCGCCCATCTCCGCCAGCGGTTTGGCCACGGCTACTTACCCGGATATCCCCGCACCAGCAGGAACGTGCGGCGCCAGCGCGTCTTGACGAAAAAGTTCTGGGCCAGGTCCAGCAGATGATCCGGACTCAGCGGGTTAGGGTCGATCAGTTGCGCGGTCGGCGCGTCGTAGCTCCACCAGATCAGCACCGGCTTGCCCTTGATGTTATCCCGCGGCACGAAGCCCCAATAGCGGCTGTCGGCCGAATTGTCGCGGTTATCTCCCATGGCGAAGTAATTGCCGGGCGGCACCACCACTTCGCCGTTCACCACGTTGTTGCGGAGCATCTCCAGCCCGCGCGGATACACGTATCCGTTCGGCTCGGCGGGAAAGTTGTCGCGGTAGGGATCCATCTCCGCCGAGATGTGCTGCACATAGGGTTCGTCGAGTTTCTTTCCGTTGCGGTACACCTGCTTGTCGACGAGCCGCAGCCGGTCGCCGGGCACTCCGATCACCCGCTTGACGTAATCCTGGGTGATGTCCGGCGGCCATCGGAACACGATCACGTCGCCCCGCTCGACCTCCCGGTACGGCAGCAGATGGCGGCCCAGCCCGGACGACGGCGCGTAGGCCAGCTTGTCCACGAACAGGTGATCGCCGATCAGGATGTTGCTCTCCATCGAGCCGGTGGGCACCACGAAGGGCTGCAGGAGCGTGCCGGTCCCGAACAGGAGCATGACGATGGTGACCGTCCACTCGGCGATGAAACCCCGGCGCTGCTCCGGCGCCTCCTGTTTCCTGGCCTCTTTCATCTCGAGTCGCCCTCAGTTAGCCGGATATCCGCGCACCAGCTTCAGCGTCCGGCGCCAGCGGGTCTTGGTGAAGAAATGCTCGATCAAATCCTCGAAATGGTCGAAGCTGATGGTTGGCCCCACCAGCGCCTGCGTGGTCGCGTCGTAGGACCAGTAAATCAGCACCGGTTTGCCCACGATGTTTTCCCGCGGCACGAATCCCCAATAGCGGCTGTCCAGGCTCAGGTCGCGGTTGTCGCCCATGGCGAAGTAACTGTTGGGGGGCACCACCACTTCGCCGTCCACAACGCTGGTAGCCAGCATCTCGCGGCCCCGCGGAAGCACCTGGAAATCGGCCGGAGCCGGGAAGTTATCCCGGTACAGATCGATCTCCGGCCGCTTGTGGTACACGTACGGTTCGTCGATCTTGCGCCCGTTGCGATAGAGCTGCTTGTCCACCAGGTGGATGCGGTCGCCGGGCAGCCCGATGACGCGCTTGACGAAAGTCTGCTGGATTTCCACCGGATAGCGGAACACGATGATGTCGCCTCGATGGAGTTCCGTGTACGGAAGCACGCGCGCGGCGAAGGAGTCGGCGGGCGCGTAAGTCAGCTTGTCCACCAGCAGATGGTCGCCGATCAGCAGCGTATCCTCCATCGAGCCGGTAGGGATGACGAAGGCCTGCAAGAGCGTGGTCGTCCCGAACAGCAGCAGGACGATGGTCAGCGTCCACTCGGCGATCGCGCCGCGCGGCGGTTCGCCCCTGCCTGTGCGCGCCCGTTCGGGCGCCGGTTTCTCCGCGGCGGGTTTGGTTGGCTCCAAGTCTCTCATTGTATCGAACCCCGTACGGCCGCTCCCCGGGTCCGCTACGCGAACCGGCGCAGCCGGAACACCTCGACGAGCCCAATGCCTATGTCCAGCACCCCGAGCCCGCTGACCGCACCCCGCAGATACGGGCTGATCCAGACGTCGTACCAGCCCGGGTCCAGCCTGGCGATGAGGCTCGAGTGCCACCAGGGGCTCCACGGGAACACCAGCAGAAACGTGCCCAGCTCCAGGCAGAAGACGATGTACACCAGGGCGCGGAATAGCGCGCGCCAGCTATGCCCGCCGCCCGCCAACGCGCTCCCGGCGTCACCGGCCGGCACTGGATTCTGCTGGGCGGTCATGACAGTTCGGCGGCCTCCCAGAGAGTCCGGGAGCAGGCCGCCCGAACGGGTGCGAACGTGAAACGGTGCTGGCGGGTGGGCCCATGATCGGACAACGCCTTCAAGTGCTCCGGAGTTCCGTAGCCTTTGTGGCGGCCCAGGCCGTATTGCGGAAAGGTCCGGTCCCACTCCCGCATGCTCTCGTCCCGCCGCACCTTGGCCAGGATGGAGGCGGCCGCGATCGCCTGGCAGCGGGCGTCGCCGTGGATCACCCGCTTATGGGGCTGCGGGATCTCCAGCCGGACGCCGTCCACCAGCGCGTAGTCCGGGGCCGGCGCAAGCTGCTCAATGGCCTGCTGCATGGCCAGACGGGAGGCCTGGTAGATGTTAATGCGATCGATGACCGCCGCCTCCACCTCCGCCACCGCCCAGGCCACCGCGCGCTCGAAGATCAGGGCCGCCAGTTCCTGGCGCCGGCCGGCGGAGAGCAGCTTGCTGTCGCGAAGACCGCGAATGGGCCGCTCCGGAGAGAGGATGACGGCGCCCGCGAACACCGGGCCGAACAGCGATCCGCGTCCCGCCTCGTCGGCGCCCGCTACCAACGCGAAGCCCGCCGCGCGCGCCTCCCGCTCCAGGCTCCCCAGGCATCGGAATGCTTGTTTCCGCCGCGCCGGCAAGGTCTACTCGCGCTCTTTGAGCCGCGCCGCCTTACCCTTCAATCCGCGCAGGTAGTACAGCTTGGCGCGCCGCACTTTACCGGAGCGCACCACGTCGATGTGGTCCACCACCGGCGCGTGCAGCGGGAAAATGCGCTCGACGCCCTGCCCGAAGCTCACTTTGCGGACAGTCAGCGTTTCGCCCAGCCCGGTGTTGTGGCGCGCGATCACGGTGCCTTCAAACGCCTGCAGCCGCTCCTTGTCGCCTTCCTTGATCTTCACGTGCACCCGCACCGTGTCGCCCGGGTGGAACTCCGTAGTCTTCTCGCGCTTCTTCGCGCTGACGTACTTAAGTAATAGCGAATTATTCATGATGCTTCCCCGCTTCCTGTCCTGCCGAGATCAGATCGGGCCGCAGCCGCCGGGTCTTCTCGAGCGCGGCGCCCGCCCTCCAGCGCCGTATCTCCTCATGATGCCCGCTCAGGAGCACCTCCGGCACCGTCCAGCCGCGAAACTCCGCCGGCCGCGTGTACTGCGGGCAATCCAAGAGGCCCGCTTCCATCTCGCTAAACGACTCGTTCACCGCCGACGCCTCGTTCCCGAGCACGCCCGGCAACAGCCTAGCCACGGCATCGATCACCACCGCCGCGGCCAACTCCCCGCCGCTCAGCACGTAATCGCCGATCGAGACCTCCTCGTCGGCCAAATGCTCCGCGACGCGTTCGTCCACACCCTCGTAACGGCCGCAAATCAGCAGCAGGCCGTCCAGCGCCGCCCAGCGGCGCGCCATCGCCTGGTCGAACATACGGCCCTGCGCCGAAAGCAGCACCACGCGCTGCCCCGGCTGCCGCTGGGGCCAGATCGATTCCACCGCTTCAAACAGCGGCGCCGGCTTCAACAGCATTCCTTCCCCGCCCCCGAACGGCCGGTCGTCCACCGTCCGGTGCCGGTCCGGGGTCCAGTTCCGCAGGTCGTGGATGCGAATCTCCAAAACCCCCGCCGCGTGCGCCCGCGCCACCACACCGTGCTCGAACGGCCCCCGGAAAAACTCGGGGAAGATCGTGAGCACCTCAAAGGTCACGGCAGTTCCTTCAAACCCTCGGGCAAGTCCACCACAATCCGGCGCCTCCCCACGTCGATCTCGACACAGATCGCGCGGGCGAAGGGAACCAGCAACGGCTCTGGCTGCCGTTCCACCTCCAAAAGCATCGGGCCGCCGTACTCCTGGCAGGCCGTTACCACGCCCAGCCTCTCGCCGCCGGCCTTCTCGACCACCTCGCAACCTACCAGGTCCGCCTGGAAGTACTCGCCTTCCGGGAGCTGGCGGCGCGCCTCCCGCGGAATACGCACTTCCGCGTGCTCGAAGCGCTCGGCATCCTCGATCGAGTCGATCCCCCGGAACTTGAATACCAACCCGCCCCGGTGCTCCCACACCGACTCAATCTCGACCGGCCGCTCGGCCCCGGGCGCTCCCGGCCCACCGAACAGGTATACTTCACGCAGATCCTGGAACCGTTCCGGCCCGCCGCTGAGGGAGACCGCGAATAGCTCCCCACGCCGGCCCCAGACCCGGCCAAGCGCGGCCAGAGCCACCCACTCCCCACCGGACTGGGCTTCCCGCGATTCCAGAAACCTACTCCAGGATCTCCAGCGTGAACCGCCGGTTCAGTTTCATCCCAGCGGCTCCCAGAATGGTGCGGATCGAACGCGCGGTCCGGCCCTGTTTGCCGATCACCTTTCCCAAGTCGCTGGGGGCCACCCGCAGTTCAAACACGGTGACCTGCTCCCCCTCAACTTCCTTGACCGCGACCTGGTCGGGAATGTCCACCAGAGCCTTCGCAATTTCCTCAATCAGTTCCTTCATTTCCGACATCCCGCCGCCTCCTCGATAACTTGATGATAGCATTCCACCAACTTAGAACGCTCCTTATCGAGCGGCCCACGGCGCCCGCGGCCGCCAGTCTAAGCCACCGGCTCCGGGGCCGGGGCCGGGTTCTTCTCGATGAGCCGGGCTACCGTCTGCGACGGCTGCGCCCCTTGCTTCAACCAGTAGGCAATACGGTCGTGATCCAGCTTCACGGTGGCTGGATGGGTGACGGGGCTGTAGTGTCCCACCACTTCCACCGAGCTCGAGTCCCGGGCCCGTATCTTGTCGATCACCACCACGCGGTAGGACGGCTTCTTCTTCGCGCCAAATCGCGCCAATCGAATCATCAGCATAAGTTAATCTCGTTCCACTCCCGATTACCGGCCCTGTCCCAGAAGATCGGGCAGCTTCAGCTTGCCCAGTTTCCTGCCCAGGAATCCGCCGGTGAGACTCTTCATCATCTTCCGCATCTCCGTGTAGTTCCTCAACAACTGGTTGATTTCCTGCACGGTGGTCCCGCTGCCGCGCGCGATGCGCCGCCGCCGGGAACCGTTAATCAGCATGTGGTTGGCCCGCTCCCGCGGCGTCATCGAGTCGATTATCGCCACCACGCGCGTGAACTCCTTCTCGTCCACTTTGACGTCCTTGAGCCCCTTCAGCATGCCCGTTTGCGGCATCATGCCCAGGATCGACTCGAGCGGGCCCAGCTTGCGGAGCTGCCGGATCTGGTCGCGGAAGTCCTCCAGCGTGAATTCGTTCTCGATGAGCTTGCGCTGCATCTCCTCGGCTTTTTTCTGGTCGATCTCCTCGCCGACTTTCTCGATCATCGAGAGCACGTCGCCCATGCCCAGAATGCGCGAGGCCGCCCGGTCGGGATGGAACGGCTCGAGGGCGTCGAACTTCTCTCCCACGCCCACGAACTTGAGCGGCTGATTGGTGACGGTGCGGATGGAGAGCGCCGCGCCACCGCGTGCGTCGCCGTCCATCTTGGTCAGGATCACGCCGGTGATGCCCAGGCGCTTGTGAAACTCATCGGCGGACTTCACGGCGTCCTGGCCGGTCATGGCGTCGGCCACGAACAGGATCTCGGTGGGCGCGAGCTGGGCCTTCAACTCCTGCAGCTCGTTCATGAGATCGTCGTCGATGTGCAGGCGGCCGGCGGTATCCACCAGCAGCACGTCCCGGCCGGTGTTGACGGCTTCCCGCCGCGCCGATCGCGCCAGCTCGGCCGGCCTGGTCTCTTCCGCCGCGCCGGCGTAAACCGGCATCTTGATGTCGCGGCCGATCACGCCCAACTGCTGCCGCGCGGCGGGGCGGTAGACGTCCACCGATACCATCAGCGGGCTATGCCCGTTCCTGGAGAGCCAGCGGGAAAGCTTTCCGGTGGTGGTGGTCTTGCCGGAGCCTTGCAAGCCGACGATCAAGATGACGGTGGGCGGTTCGTTGGCGAAGCGCAGCTTGGACTGGTGGCTGCCCAGGATCTTGATCAGCTCTTCGTGGACGATCTTGATGACCTGCTGGGTGGGCGAAAGGGCCGTGAGCACATCCTCGCCCATCGCCTTTACCTTAATGTTCTCAATGAGTTGCTTGACTACGCGGAAGTGGACGTCGGCCTCGAGTAGCGCCACCCGGATTTCGCGCAGAGCGGTCTCCATGTTGGCGGCGGAGAGCTTACCTTCGCCACGCAGAGTCTTGAAGACGCGCTGCAGCTTGTCGGATAGATTCTCAAACACGATCTGGGCCTAAACTTCCGACGTGCGGTGGGAACCGGCACACTACCACGACCCGGCAGTCTTCCCATTATAAGCTATCCGGCTGAGGCGGGAGGGGATACGGGGGCTCGCAAAATCACAACTGTAACGGCGGGGCCATGCTAGACTGAGGCCATAGTTCCAGCCGAATCTGGGCAGCAACGTTCTCATAATCCAGCGAGCTTCGTCCGAGACGGCAGCGGCGCCAGTCGACGCGACTACGGCGGGAACCGGGTCGGGAATTCGCGCCCTGACGTCCGGATGATCCGGAGGCGGCAGGCAGAGCGGCCAAGCGGCGTGGGAGCCTGCTCCCCTGCCGCCGCCTCATGGCTCCCACCACCCTATAGAATCAACATGCAGTCGCCGTAGGAGTAGAAGCGGTAACGGGATTCCACCGCGTGGCGATAGGCGGCCAGGACCAGGTCTGGACCGGCCAGGGCGCCGACCAGGAGCAGCAGGCTGCTGCGCGGCAGGTGGAAGTTGGTGAGCATGGCGCCGGTGGCACGGAACTGGAAACCGGGGTAGATGTAGAGGTCGGTCTCGCCTCTCGATGCGACCAGACCCTGGCCGCGGGCGGCGCTTTCGAGCGTGCGGACGCTGGTGGTGCCCACGGCGACCAGGCGGCGGGCGGCCCGCAGCTTCGCGGCGTCGTCGGCGGAGATTTCGAAGCTCTCGGCGTGCAGGCGGTGATCCTCGACGCGCTCGGTCCGGACCGGCTGAAACGTGCCCAGGCCGACGTGCAACGTGACGGAGGCGATCTCGGCGCCGGCCTCACGGCACTGGCGCAGGATTCCCGGCGTGAAGTGCAAGCCCGCGGTGGGCGCGGCTACCGAACCGGGATGGGCGGCGAAGACGGTCTGGTAGCGCTCGCGGTCGAGAGGCTCGTCGGGGCGCTTGATGTAGGGCGGCAGGGGCACGTGGCCGATCCGGCCGAACTTCTCGAAGAGGTCGCCCGAGTAATGGAAGCGCAGGGTGCGCTCGCCGAAGGCGTCGCGGCCGGTGATTTCGGCCTCCAACTCGCTATCGAAGCGGATGCGCTCGCCGACGCGCATCTTGCGGCCGGGATGCACGAGCGCCTGCCAGGACGCGGGATCGCCGGGGTTCGGACGGGCCAGGAAGACTTCCACTTCGCCCTGGAGATACTCGCGGCGGGCGGGGTTCTTCTTCCCGATGGGGAGGGCATGCACGCCGGCACGATGCCCGTAGAGGCGGGCTGGGAAGACCTTGGAATCGTTGAGCACCAGGCAGTCGCCGGGCCGCAGGAATTGGGGCAGGTCGCGAAAGGCGGAGTCCATCCAGCGCCGCTGGTCGCGGAACAGCACCAACATGCGCGAGGCGGCGCGGTCCTCCAGCGGGCGCTGTGCGATCAGCGCCTCGGGCAGGGGATAATCGAAGTCGGATAGCTGCATGCCTCTTGAGAAGGATAACAGGCGGTTGAGCGGAGCGCGGATTCTGGGGATCGAGTCGTCGTGCGACGAGACGGCGGCGGCGGTGGTGGAGGATGGGACGCGCATCAAGTCTTCGGTGGTGGCTTCGCAACTCCAGACGCACGCGCAGTACGGCGGCGTGGTGCCTGAGCTGGCCTCGCGGGAACACCTGAAGGCCATCGTGCCGGTGGTGCGGGCGGCGCTGGAGCGGGCGGGGACGGATTACGAGGGCCTCGCGGCGATCGCGGCGACCTATGGGCCGGGCCTGGTGGGGGCGCTGTTGGTGGGCCTGACCTACGCCAAGGCGCTGGCGCTGGCGCGGGCTCTGCCGCTCATCGGAGTCAACCACATCGAGGGGCACATCCACGCGGTAATCTCGCAGGCGAGAGAGAGCGGAGAGCCGGTGGGGTATCCCGCGCTGGCGCTGGTGGTGAGCGGCGGGCATACGCACCTGTTCGAGGTACGCGAGGGATTGCGCTACCGCCTGCTGGGCCGGACTCGGGACGACGCCGCCGGCGAGGCCTTCGACAAGGTGGCGAAACTGCTGGGATTCAGCTACCCGGGTGGCCCGATTATCGACACTCTCGCGCCGCACGGCGATCCGGAGGCGGTGCGGTTCACGCTGGCGCACATGAAAGGCAACGCGCTGGATTTCAGTTTCAGCGGATTGAAGACGGCGGTGCTGCGCTGGGTGCGGCAGCAGGGGATGACGGCGGAGATCGAGCGGCGGCGCGAGTTGCAGCGCAGGGTTCCGCAGCCCACTCTCGAGCAATGGATGGAGGCGACGCCGCCCGCGACGTTGGACCTGCTGGCGTCTTTCCAACACACGGTGATCCAGGAACTGCTGCTGCGCGCGGAGAAGGCGGCCGAGGAGATCGAGGCGCGCTCGCTAATCGTATCGGGCGGCGTGGCGTCCAACGCGGGACTGCGCGCAGCGGCGAGGGCGGCGCAGTTTCCCTGCCCGGTGCACTTCCCCGCCCCGGGACTCTCCACCGACAACGCCGCGATGATCGCCGCGGCCGCGTTCCCGAAATTCGAGCGCGGCGACTTCGCGGATTTCACGCTAGCGGCGCAGGCCAACCTGGCGCTGGCGGAGTAGGATCGGAATATGGAGACAGTGGGCAGCTTGCCGCCGGGGCGGATACGGATCGGAGTGATCGGCGCGGGCGCGGTTGGTTCGACCATCGCCTACGTGGCGATGCTGCGGGGGATCGCGCATGAGATCGTGCTGGTGGACGCGCAGCCGCAGAAAGCGGAGGCCGAAGCCAGGGACCTGATGCACGGCTCGATGTTCGTTCCTCCGGTGGCGGTGACCTCCGGCACGGTGGAAGATTGCGCAGGGGCGGCCATCGTGGTAATCACGGCGGGCGCCAAGCAGAAACCCGGGCAGAGCCGCCTGCAACTGGCGGAGACCAACGTGGCCACGTTTCGGAAGCTGATACCGCGCGTGCTGGCCGCGGCGCCGCAGGCCATCCTGCTCATCGTCTCGAACCCGGTGGACGTGCTGACCTATGTCAGCCTCAAGCTCTCGGGCGGCCCGAGCGCGCGCGTGTTCGGATCGGGAACCGTGCTGGACACGTCCCGGTTCCGCTTCCTGCTGGCCAAGCGGCTGAATGTGGCGGCGGCCAACGTGCACGCCTACATGGTCGGCGAACACGGAGATAGCGAGGTGCCGCTCTGGTCGAGCGTTCACATCGCGGCGACCGGGCTCGATCAGTTCTCCTCGCCCAACGTGCCAGCCCTTACCGAAGGCGACCGGGAGGAGATTTTCCGCAACGTGCGCGACGCGGCGGCGCAGGTGATCGCGGCCAAGGGCGCGACGAACTGGGCGGTGGGGCTGGCGGTGGAGCGCATCCTGGAGGCGATCCTGCGGGACGAGCAGGCCATCCTCACGGTCAGCACCCTGCTCACGGAGTATCACGGCATCGGCGACGTGTGCGCTTCCGTGCCCTCGATCGTGGGGCGCCAGGGCGTGCGGGAGACGCTGCCACTGCACATCAGCGACGAGGAGCTGGCATTGCTGCGGCGCTCGGCGGAAATCCTGCGGGAGAGCGCGCGCCGGTTGGGATTCTGAGAAAGATCTCCCGTTCACTATTGCAGTGTGTTCACGTAACGTGTACAATCGGACTATGCGAACAGGAGGGCTCCGTCCCATGAGAACGCGAGAGGCGCCGCTACTCCAGGCGGCACTGGCTGCCTTACGGCGAACGACCGGCCTCGCCGCCCGGGTCCTTAAGCGGGAGTTGCCCATTCGCCAGGGCCGCTCCGACGCTCTCGTCGAAGTCGCGGCAGGCCGCCGGCGGCATCGTTTCATCGCCGAAGTGAAGGCTGTGGATCGATTCGAGACTCCCGCACAAGTCAAGAGGCAGTTGGCGGGATCGGGCGCCGCCCCGATGCTGGTGGCGCCCTACGTTAGCGGCGAAATCGCCGAGTATTGCCGCGATCTCGGCCTGGCCTTTGTCGACACGGCTGGCAATGCCTACCTCGAGCGCCCCGGCCTGCTGGTCTGGGTTGCCGGCCAGAAGCGCCCCACGGAGACGATGCAGAGCCGGTTTCGTGCGCTCAAACCGGCAGGGCTCCGAGTCGCCTTCGCGCTGCTTTGCCATCCGGAGCTGATCGGAACCAACTATCGCGAGCTGGCCCGAGCGGCGGAGGTTGGGCTAGGAACGGTCGGACCCGCGATCGAGGATCTGAAGGAGCGTGGCTTCGTGCAATGGAGGGGCGGCGCGGTGCGGCGGATTCTAGATCCCCGGCGGCTGCTGGAGGAATGGGTGACCCACTACCATACGACTCTGCGCCCCAAACTTCACCCTCGGCGCTTCGACGCGGGTACGGATACGATCGAGAAGGTGGACCTCAAACCGTACGGCGCGTATTGGGGAGGGGAGGTGGCCGCGGACAGGCTGGTGCATGCATTGAAACCGGCTACGTTCACAATCTACGCGCGGGAGCCGCTGGCGGGATTGGCCGCCGCCCTGCGCTTGCGCGCGCGCCCGGGCGGGCCGGTTGAAATCCTCGATGCGTTCTGGGACTTCGCCCCGGAGCTCGGCCATCCGAACGTGGCGCCTCCGGTCTTGGCATACGCGGACCTTCTCGCCACACGGAACGGCCGCAGCATCGAAGCCGCGAGTCTCATCCATGAACGATACATCGAACCCTCGTTTCGTCGCGCCGGTTAAGCCGGTCGATCCACTCACGCGCGGCGTGCTTCGATGTGTCGACCGAGTCGCCACGATGGCCGCCTCGCGTTGCTTCATTGTGGGCGCCATGGCGCGAGACCTCGTACTTGTGAACGCTTTTGGGTTGCGATCCGGCGGCGCCACGCGGGATATCGACTTCGGCCTCAGCGTGGAATGCTGGGAAGAGTTCCAGATGCTCAAGACCGCTCTGGTCGAAACCGGCCAGTTCGAGGCCACTCCCAAGGTCGCGCACCGGCTCATCTGGAAAGATCCGGAAACCGGGGCGACGACTCCGGTGGATCTGATTCCATTCGGCGGAGTGGCGTCGGAAGACAAGACGATTGCGTGGCCTCCAAGCCGGGATTTTGCGATGAGCGTGGCTGGATTCGAGGAGGCGTCGGAGTCCGCGATCCGCCTTCAAGTGGAGGACGACCTGGTTGTCCGAGTGGCATCGCTTCCGGGTCTCACCGTACTGAAACTGATTGCCTGGGAGGGTCGCCGGAACGAGAGCGACAAAGACGCGGCCGATCTGCGCCACCTGCTGTTCTACTACGGGGATGCAGGCAATCTGCACCGCCTCTACGAGCGGGAGATGCCCCTGCTCGAAGCCGCCGGATTCGACATCGAGCTGGCGGGAGCGCAGTTGCTGGGCCGCGATGCCGCCCGTATCTGCCACAAGGACACTGGGGCGCGGATTCGCGCTCTTCTGGATTCCGAGCCGCTGATCGACCAACTGATCGTCCAAATGGCCGGAGCGGGGTTTCTTGAAGACGCGCGGGGAGAACGGATTTCGAGCCTGTGGACACGCTTCCGTGAGGGATTTCTTGGCGGTTGATGGGAAGCCGGCCAGCTAGTGTTCTAACTTGCGGAGTTTCAGGTTGCGGAACCAGACGTTGTCGCCGTGATTCTGGAGGCCGATGGGGCAGTCGCGGCGGGGCCTCTTGGTGAGCAGTTCCACAACGGCGGGCGCGGCTTTCCAGCGCTTGAGGATGTTTTCGGCGACGGCGGGGGAATCGAGGCTGGCGTCGACCACCATCACTCCGTTGAGCCAGTGCTCGATGCGATCGCCGCGCAGGACGAGGCGCGAGTGGTTGACATCACCGACCGGCCGCGCGGCGGGCTGAGTGGGCGGGATCATGCTGTAGAGGGAGCCCGTACGGTACAGCGGGCCGCGCCGGCCGTCCGGATTGCGATCGTCGTCGAGCAACTGATACTCGAAGCTGACCACGTACTCGTCGCCGCGCCCGTTCGCGCCCAGGTGCGCGCGATCGGCGCGATGATGTTCCATTTCGTAGCCCACCAGCTCTTCGAAGCTCTGCACCGCGGGCTGGGGTTTGTCGTAATCGAGGAACACCAGCCTCTGGATGAGATACTTCAGGCCGCTGTTGCCGCCGGGCGCGATGCGCCAGTCGAAGACCAGCTCGAAATCGCGGAAGGCGGCCGCAGTCATGAGGTCTTCGCGGATGCGCGGGTTGGCGACGGCCTTGAGGCAGCCGTCTTCGATGGTCCAGGAATCGCCCGGCGGCGTGCGTAGTGCGGGGTCGTTCCAGCCGGCGAAGGAGTGGCCATCGAACAGGAGAATCCAGCCCGCGGCGCGCTCGGCGGGCGTCAGGGAGTTGGGGGCCGGCTCCTGCGCGGAGCAGAGCGGGCCAAGGGCCAGCAGAAGAGCAATGGCCAGTCTCATAGGCAACCTTTCAGGTCAACGGCCAGGAAACCAGGATCTGGGCGAGGACGATCTTGGCGATGGTGGCGAGCGGATAGATCCCCGAGTAGGCGATGTTGGGGGCGTCGGAGCGGGTCTGGCTGGTGGCGAAGGCCAGGCAGGCGGATTGAGTCTGGACGCCGGCGGAAATTCCGGTGAGCGCGTCGAAGGGGATCTTGAGGAACTTGTGGCCGATCACGAGCGTGGCCAGGGTCACCGCGAATGTGATGGCGGCGCCGGCGAGCAGCAACTGGGCGCCCTCGGTGCGGAGGGTCTGGACGAAATCGAATCCCGCGCGAGTGCCCACGCCGGCCAGGAACAGCAGCAGGCCGATCTGGCGCAGGGTGAAGTTGGCGCTGATGGGGATGGCCCAGGTGATCCTTCCGGTGCGCTCGATTTTTCCGAGCGCGAGCGCCATGAGCAACGGTCCGCCGGCCAGGCCGAGTCGAATGCTGTTGCCGCCGGGCATGGGGATGGGCAGCATGCCGAAGAGCACGCCCAACACCATGCCGATGGAGACCGATCCGAAGTCGGTTTCGGAGAGGCCGCGGACGGAGTCGCCGAAGAACTTCTGGATCTCGGAGACGCGTTCGCGGCGCAAGAGGACTCGAATCTGGTCGCCGTAGTCGAGGCGGGTATCCGGGGCGGGCACTATGTCGACGTCGCCGCGGCGGAGGCGCGTGATGATGGCATGGAGGCGATTCTGGAGGTCGAGATCGCGGATGCGCTTGCCCACCACTTCCTTGGCGGAGACGTAAATGCGGCGGTGGTCGAGATGGGAGCGATCGAACTCGATGTGGGTGGGGGAAGGCTCGCCGAAAATCTGCACGGCGCGCTCGAGCGCATCCTCGTCGCCCACCACGGCCAGGACATCGCCGAACTCGAGGCGGGCGTCGGAGGTGGCGATATCGATCTGGCTGTCGTGCTGGATGCGGCTCACCACGAAGCCGTAGTCTTTGTGCACGCGGAGGACGTCGCCAATGGTGCGCCCGGCGACGCCCGGATTGCGGACCACGAAATTGCGCACCAGGATTTCGGGCGCCTCCTCGACGGGATGGCTGTCGGTGCGCCACAAGCGGCCGAACAACTGGAAACACAGGATCACGCCGATGACCCCGAGGGGATAGGAAATGCTATAGGAGGCCACGGGCTGGGCGGCCTCTTCGCGGGCGCGTTCTTCGGGGAGCGCCCGTTGCACGGCCAGGTCGTGGACGGTTTCGCGGGTGGCGGCCAGGGCGGGAGTGCTGGTGAGCGCGCCGCAGAACAGGCCGGCGGCGCGGGGGCCGGGGATGTGGAAGGAGTAGGAGAGCGCGACGGTGAGAACGGCTCCGAAGAAGAGCACGCCGACGGCCAGCAGCGCGTCGCGGTAGCCGCGATGGCGGAAGACCTCGGCGAGCGCGGGGCCGGATTGAATCCCGATGGTGTAGACGAAGATGATCAGGCCGAGCGTGGGAATCACTTCGGGGAGCCCCACGGAGCGGTCGAGCGCGCCGATGGCCAGACCCACGAAGAGCACGCCCGCCACGCCGAAGCGCACTCCGAAGACTCCGATTTCGCCGACAATGTATCCCAGGCCAATGGCGATAAAGAGCGTGAGGATGGGGTTGTGGGCGAGAAGGGCAACGATTGACTGATGCATCTGCCCTACACTACGATCACGTGAATTTCGCCGGGGCCGTGCACGCCGCGAACCAGAATCTGCTCGATATCCGCGGTGCGGCTGGGGCCGGTGATGAACAGCATGGAGCTGGAGCGCTCGGCGGGAAGCGGCGTCCGCGTGAGCAGCTCATCGAGGCCGGTTAGGATTCGCTCCCGCGGAACGACGGCGATGTGGACGGGCGGCAGCAAAGAGATCATCCGCGCCTCCTCCTGGGAGGAGAACAAGACCAGCGAGCCGGTATCGGCGAGCGCGTAATCGGCGCTGGTGATGCCGAACTCGGCCTCTGCGCAGAAGGCGCGCAATTCCTCCACGCTCGCGAAGTTGGCGCGGACCGAGGGCAAATCCGCGATTCCGCATTCGCGCAGGAACGGAGCGTTGGAGGCGGCGGCGCCGCGCTCACCAACCAGGGCGGCGACGTACGCGCAAGCCTCGGCCGGCGAGGCGGCGCGGCAGGTCTTGCCGGCCAGCTTCTCGATGTTCGCTAGCAGGCTGGCGATGCGCTGGTCGAGATCGGCCTCGGGAATGTTCAGGCGGGGCGGAGGCGCGGGGGCGGGAGGATCTCCGACGGCGCGGCCGAGCGCGGTGCGGGTGCGATGGAGAATGTCTTCGCGAGGCATTAGTTTTTCACCGCCTTGCTGCGCGCGCGCCACAACTGGCGGAAGCTACGGTCCGGCAAGGGCGGCAGGTCACGCTGGCTGAGCCAGCCGGCGAGCGGCCCGTACTGGAACAGCCGGGGCACGCGGCGCATCCACTTCTCGCGATCGCCGAAGAGCGCCGAACCCAGGAATCCGAGCATTTCGTAGATGCGCGGGTGACGCATGGCCCAAGCCCAGGCGCGAAAGCCGAAGCGCTCGAGACGGTTGGCTCCCGCCGCGGCTTGCGCCTGGTTCACTTCCGAGCGCAGGGCCAATAGTAATTTGGGAATCTCGATCTTCACGGGGCAGACATCCGCGCAGGCGCCGCACAAGCTGGAGGCGAAGGGGAGCCAGGGGTCGTGCAGCACGCCGGAATACTGCGGCGTGAGAATGGACCCGATGGGACCGCCGTAGACGCCGGGATAACTGTGACCGCCCACTTTGCGGTACACCGGGCAGTGGTTCAGACAGGCGCCGCAACGGATGCAATACAAGGATTGGCGCTTCTCCCGGTCGGCGAGCAGGCGGGTGCGGCCGTTGTCGAGCAGGACGACGTAGAATTCCTGGGGGCCGTCGATCTCGCCGGCGCGGCGGGCGCCCGACAGAAACGAAGTGTAGACCGTGAGCGGCTGGCCGGTGGCGCTGCGGCCCAACAGCTTCAGGAACACCGCCAGATCCTGGGCGCGCGGAATCACCTTTTCGATTCCGGCGATGGCGACGTGGACGCGCGGTAGCGTGGTGGTCATGCGGCCATTGCCTTCGTTGGTGACGATCACCACGGCGCCGGAATCCGCCACCAGAAAATTGGCGCCGGAGACGCCGATGTCGGCCGCGAGGAACTTCTGGCGCAGCACCGAGCGGGCGATCTTGGTCTGCTTCTCGATCTCGGTTTCGCGCGGGATGCCAAGCTCGTGGCTGAACAGATCGGCGACGTCGTAGCGGGTCTTGTGGAGCGCGGGCGCGACCAGGTGGTAGGGCCGCTCGTGCGCCAATTGCATGATGTACTCGCCGAGGTCCGTCTCGACGGGCGCGACGCCCTCGCGCTCGAGGCGCTCGTTGAGGTCCACTTCCTCGGTGGTCATGGACTTGGACTTGACCACCAGGCGGGCGCCCTTCCGCCTGGCCAGATCGAGCAGGAAGGCGGCCACTTCGGCCGAGTCGCGCGCCCAAATCACCTTGCCGCCGCGGGCCAGCACCTGGGACTCGAACTGTTCCAGGTAGTAATCCAGATTCTCGATGGCGTGCCGCTTGACGAGATTGGCCTGGGTGCGCAGCTCCTGATAGTCCGGCAGCACCTCCGGAGCAACCACGGCTTGGCGGTGCGAGATCAGCCGGCCGGTGGCGGAGTAAATGGCCAACTGGAGATTCGGGTCGTCCAGCGTCTGGCGGATCTTCTGTTCTTGTGCGCCGGTCATAAGCTTCCGCTAACGGTGGGCCAGCACTTCGGCGAGGTGCATGGTCCCTATCGCGAGGCCGGCCCGCGAGAGGGCGCCCTGAATCTGGAGCAGGCAACTCACGTCGATGCCGACCACCAGGTCCGCGCCGGAGCGCATGATGGAATCGATTTTGGTCCGGGCCATGCCGCCGGAAATCTCGGGGAACTTCACGGCGAAGGTGCCGCCAAAGCCGCAGCACTCCTCGGCGGCGTCCATCTCGCGAAGACTGAGGCCGCGGACGTGGGAAAGCAGGCGCCGCGGCCCGTCCTGGATACCCAATCCGCGCAGGCCGTGGCAACTGTCGTGGAAGGTGACCACGCGTTCGAGGCGCGCGCCGACGTCCTCGACGCGGGCCACTTCGAGCAGGAACTTCGAAAACTCCCAAATCCTGGGCTCGAGGCGATGGCTGAGAGCGAGCCACTCCGGCTCGTCGGCGAAAAGCTCGGCGTAATGATGGGCGATCATCGTAGTGCAGGAACCGGAGGGCACAACGATGTACTCGGCATCGCGAAACACCTCGAGGAAGTGGCGGGCCACCGCGCGCGCCTCGTCGCGAAAGCCGGTGTTGAAGGCGGGCTGGCCGCAGCAGGTCTGCCGTTCGGGGAAATCCACCTGCCAGCCTATGCGCTCGAGCACTTCCAGCATGGCCAGGCCGACCTTCGGGAAGAGCTGATCGACGATGCAGGTCACAAAAATGGATGCGCGCGGCACGAAACCGAATTGTACCAACTTGGAGCCGGGCGTTGGCCGGGGGCTACTGGGGGGAGACGCGCGGCCGATCCAGCCCCGCGAGCACGCGGCTCTCAGACCAGACGATCGTATTCCGCGTGACTGCCAATCCAGTACCAGACAATGCGGTCCTGCTTGATAACCGCCAGCGCCCGGTAGTCCAGGCCTATGCGAACCGAATAGATGTCGTCCTCGCCCTCCAGTTTCTTGAAATGCAGGCAGGGGTGCGCCGGGTCGGCCCGGAAGGTACGAAATGCGCGCTGGGCGTCGCGCTGAAGATCCAAGGGAAGATCGCGAAGCAGACGCCAGAAACGCCGGGTCGTCCGCGACCGCATCAGAGCAAATCGTCCAGCGAGAGGGTCTCGCCCTTCGCGTCCTCCGCGAGGGCTTCCCTGGCCATACGGCGGATCACATCGCGCTTCTCGGCGAAACGCTTCCTCCAGGCATCTTCGTCGGCCAGCGAGGCGAGGATCTGCGATGCGATCGCATCCTGCTCATGCTGAGGCAGGGACCCAACCTTCTCCAACGCCTTGTCCAATAGCCTGGACATGCCTCAATTCTATCAGGGAACTCCGCCCGCCGGTCGCGGAAGAAGCCCTGCGGTCGATGGAATTCAAGAGTCTTCGGAACTGGCCGATAAGAGCTATGCGGCGGCACATCGCCGAGAGTCGGGTAACGAACATAGATGCTGGTTTTGATCGGGATCGGGATGGTGCTTTGCGCGGTGGCGGGCGGGTTCCTGCTCGAACAGGGGAACCTGCTCGTGCTATTGCAGCCGGCCGAGCTGCTGATCATCGTAGGTTCGGCTGTCGGCATCCTGCTGGCCGCCAACCCGGCGATGAGGGTGCTGGAGGTCCTCCGGGGCGCGGTGTCGGCGTTCCGGCGATCGCCCTACACCCGGGGCTACTATCTTTCGGTGCTGAAGATGCTTTACGAGTTGTTCAACATCGGGCGGCGGCAAGGCATGGGGACACTGGAGAATCACATCGACGATCCCGATTCGAGCGGAGTATTCCAGGCTTTCACCGAGTTCGGACGCGACGAAGCGGCGCTGGCGTTTCTGTGCGACTCGCTGCGGATGCTGACCAACGGCGTCGCCAAACCCGGGGAACTGGCGCTGCTGATGGAGCTGGACGCGGACGTACAACGCAGGGAACGCCACGCCGCGGTGAGCGCGCTGGGCATGCTGGCGGATTCGCTCCCCGGGCTGGGCATCGTGGCGGCGGTGCTGGGAGTGGTGGTGACGATGCAGGCGCTGGTGAGCGCGCCGGAGCAGATCGGCCAGAAAGTGGCGGCGGCGCTGGTAGGGACGTTTTTGGGCATCCTGCTGTGTTACGGCGTGGTAGGCCCGCTGGCCTCGCACCTGGACGCGAGCAACCAGGGACGGGCGCAAATGCTGCAGTGCATCCATTCCGGATTGCAGTCCTACGCGCGCGGCTCGAGCCCGCTGCTGGCGGCGGAATTCGCCCGGCGCTCGATTCCGGCGGGACTGCGGCCGTCGTTCGACGAGATGACATCGACGTTCCGGCGGGAGGTGCAACTGACTCCGTTCCCCAAACCGGGAGGAGAAGATGAAGCCGCAGCCGCAGAATACGTCGGATGAGCCGCCGCGGTTCCGGCCGCTGGAGCCGGGCGAAGGCCCGCACCGGGGCGGATCTTGGAAGGTGGCCTACGCGGATTTCGTGACGGCGCTGATGGCGCTGTTCATCGTGCTGTGGCTGATGAACTCGAGCCGGCAGGTGCAGCAGGCGGTGAGCGCCTATTTCAACGATCCCCGCGCCCACGCGAAGGCGGCGAGCCAGGGAACGGGGACGGGCCCAACGGCGGCCAGCGGACCCGCGGCGAACAAGGAAAACGCCGAGCAGTTCAAAGAGAAGCTGGAGCGGGCGCTGAGCGAGCTGCCGGAGTGGGCCAAACTGAAAGACCACGTCCAGATCAGCATCACCAACGAAGGCATACGCATCGAGCTGATGGAAACCGAACAGGGCTTGTTCTTCGAGCGCGCGCGCCCGGAGCCGAGCGCCAACGGAGTGCGGATGCTGTCGCTGCTGGCGAGGGAACTGGGCCGGCTGCCCAACGAGCTGGTGATCGAGGGCCACACGGACTCTCATCCGTACCGCTATTCCGATTTGTACGGTTACGGTAACTGGGAACTTTCCGTGGACCGCGCCAACGCCGCCCGCCGTTGCATGCAGGGCGCGGGCGTGGGCCAGCACCAGGTGGCGCAGGTGCGCGGCTATGCGGACAAGCACCTGCTGGCGCCGGGCGATCCCTACAACAGCCGCAACCGGCGGGTTTCGGTGGTGGTCGGCTACCAGGCGGCAGCAGCGTCGAAATGAGTTTCCGGCGGCGCTCAACCGCTACAATGAAACTAATGAGCTGGAGATGCTGGCTGGTGGCTGCCGCGGGGTGGTTGTGCTTCGGGCAAAGCCAGGCCGCCACGCTGCGCGGGAAACTGATCGAGAGCGAGGGACGCCCACCCGCGATCGGGACTGCCGGAAATCGGCGAGTGGCCGTGGAGGGCGATCCGGAGACGATGGCCGTGCTCGGCGACGCGCGGCTGGCCGGGGCGGAGTTAGAACTGTTGGGCGAATTCAAAACGCCCGTTTTGTTTATCGTCGGGCCGTTCTACTCTTCGAAATCCATGTTCGTGCATAAGAACGGGAAGAAGTATACGATCAGTTACTGGTGTTCTATCTGCTCGATTCGCGCTTACACTCCGGGAAAATGCGTGTGCTGCCAGCGGGAGACCGAACTGGATCTGGAAGAAGTGCATTGAGGGCGGCTTAGCTATGTATTCCGCACGGCCAGTTACGGTCGATTCCGTCGGGATAGTCCGGCTCACGGATTCGGTTCAGCAGATCGAGGTGTCGATTGCGCCGGCGATCGGCAACCTGGCGTACGAGATGAAGGTTAACGGAAAAAACCTGTTCTGGCTGCCCTGCGACACGCTGGCCGAGCTGGCGGCCAAGCCGAGACATGCGGGGAACCCGTTTCTCGCGCCCTGGGCCAACCGCCTGGACCAGGACGCCTTCTGGGCCAACGGAAAGAAGTACCTGCTGAACGCGGGCTTGGGCAATCTCGGCCGCGACGGGAATGGCAAGCCGATTCATGGCCTGGTGACGTTCACTCCGGCGTGGCGAGTGGTGGGATTGGAAGCCGACGACCGGCACGCGGAAGCCACCAGCCGGCTGGAATTCTGGAGGCATCCCGAGTGGATGGCGCAATTCCCGTTCGCGCACACGATCGAGATGACGTACCGTTTGCAGGACGGCGCTCTGGAAGTGGTCACGCGCATCGAGAACCACTCGACGGAGCCGATGCCCGTGGCGGTGGGTTACCACCCGTATTTCCGGCTCCACGATGCGCCGCGCGACCAGTGGACGGTACACCTGGCGGCGCGGGAACGCCTGGTGCTTTCCAAGGAGTTGATCCCGACCGGCGAGCGCGAACCGGCGAATTTCCCCGATCCGATGCCGCTGGCCGGCGCCAAGCTCGACGACGTGTTCTCTCCTCTGGAGCGGGACGCGGACGGGCGGGCCGAGTTTTGGGTGCAGGGCAAGCGCGAGAGGATCTCGGTAATCTACGGACCGAAGTACACGGTGGCGGTGGTCTATGCGCCCACCGGCCGCGATTTTCTGTGCTTCGAGCCGATGTCGGCGATCACCAACGCGTTCAACCTGGCGCACGCGGGCCTGTACTCGGAGTTGCAGTCGATTCCGCCGGGCGGAAGCTGGCAGGAGAGCTTCTGGATCAAGCCAAGCGGGTTCTAGCCGGCGGATTCTTCACGCCAGAGACGCGGTGGGACGAAAGCCTTCAGGGCGTCGTCGAGGCTGGGCACGGCGACGGACGGGGTTTTCTGCGGAGCCTGAGTGAAGACGTGGACCTCGACCAAGTTGTTGTTACGCTGCTGGAAAAGGTGATAGGTGCGGCGGCCTTTCTTCGAATGGACGATCAGGCCGCGAATCGCATCGACGGGCACCCGCTGAGCGCGCTTGGTGAGGAACAGGGGCTTGAGGAGCCACTCGAGCATCAGGCGGCCGCCGAGCAGGTTGCCGATGAGGGAAAGCCGCCAATAGCCGTCCAGGGAGATTCCCTTCTCCTCGATCGCCAGCGTCGCGCGCCGGCCTCGGAAGGGCTTGGGTTCCCAAATGGAGACCTTTTCGTTATCGGCCAGTTTCACCAGGGCTTTGGGGAGGAACGAAATCGGGAATTCGGCCTGGCTCATGAGAGATTCTCCCTGCGAATGGTCTTGTGTTCCAGCCGTATCCCGACCGTAATGGTGCAGATGAACACGAGCAGGGAGAGCAACAAGAAAACAACCTCGTTTCCGGCGGTCTTGAAGGCCAGCCAGAAGAAGAGGGCTATGATCAGCAGCTCGATCAGCATCCACAAGCCGAAGGACAGCGCCATACGCTGGGTGGGTAGCTCTTCCCAAGGCCCGCCGCCGACGCCGGGACTGAAAAACGCGGCGGGGAGGGCCTGCCCGCAGAGCGGACACGCCAGCTCGCCCTTGACCTTGACCACTCTGCCGCAAGCTTCGCAGCGGATCTGTGCGGCCATGTTGCGCCTCTCGGGAGAGTATACCTCGGATCGGCTCCGGGGCCAGCGAAGGTTGGACGCTTCCGCCGGGGGGCGAAGCCGGCTTCCCGTTCAGTTGGGGTGCCAATAGTGGTCGCTGGAGGTGTCGCTGACGCAGGAGCAGCCAGAGCCTTGCACGCAATTACAGGTGCAGACGGCGCCGGCGGGGATCGGGGAGCCGCAAGGCGCGGTATAAGAGCCGCCTCCGCTGTTGTACTGGATGCCGCGCGCAGTGGAAGGACTGGCGGCCAGATCCACCAAGCAGAGCGGAACCTGCTTGCCGTCCGGCAGCGACCGGAGCTGGATGGTGCGGTCATCGCTCGCCGAGGCCAGGAGCCGCCCATCCGGGCCGATGGCCAGCGAAGACACAAAACGAGAATGCCCCACGATGGTTTCGAGAAGATGCCCATCCGGCAGCGACCAGAGCTTGACGATCCCAAGAACTCCCGTGTCGAGCGCCGTTGTACCGCGATACGTTTCCCCGCTGCCCGAGGCCAGCAGCCGCCCGTCTGGGCTGATGGCGACACTCTCAACGGCGCCCGAATGCCCGGTGAGCGTCTCGCGTAGCGCCCCGTCCGGTAGGGACCAGAGCTTGATCGTCCGGTCGTCGCTCGCCGAGGCCAGCATCCGCCCGTCGCGGCCGATGGCGATGCTCTCGACTGCGCCCGAATGTCCGGTGAGCGTCCGGAGCAGAGCCCCATCCGGTAGCGACCAGAGCCTGATCGAGCCGTCATAGCTAGCGGACCCGAGCAGCCTTCCATCCCGGCTGATCGCGAGCGCGGGCACGAAGGCCGAATTCCCGGTGAGCGTCTTCAGCAGGACCCCGTCCGGCAGCGACCAGAACTTGATGGTGTGGTCCTCAGGGGTGGGGGTGAGTTTCGGCCTCCCACCTCTTTCCCAATTGCAACCCGACAACAGCAGCCTCCCGTCCGGGCTGATGGCCAGAGCGGACACGCTGCTCGAATGGCCCAGGAGAGTTTTCAGTAGGGTCCCATCCGGCAGGGACCAGAGTTTAATCGTATGGTCATCCAGGCCGGATGCCAACAGCCGGCCGTCCGGACTGATGGCCAGGGCGGACACACCGCCCGAATGGCCCTCCAGGGTTTTCAACAGGGTCCCATCCGCCAGCGACCAGAGCTTCATGGTCTGGTCATGGCTGGCCGATGCCAACAGCCGCCCGTCGGGGCTAATGGCAACGGCGCGTATGGAATCGCTGTGCGCGAAAAAGCTCGCGGCACAAACCGGCGGAGCGGCCTGGCGTTTGTCGCCACAGCCTGGCATCGCCGCCATCCCGGCCGCCGCCGCAGCCGCCAGATCGCGCCGGCTAAGAGTCCAGCCCGAGCGGCCGCGACGGATGGCGTATACTTCCGGGCGCGATTCTATCTTGGTCTCGCCCACCTGCCTCAATCTCCGATTGCCTCCAGCATCTGGCGGAGGGCCTGGCCGCGGTGGCTGACCAGGAGCTTGCGCTCCGGCGCGGCTTCGCCAAAGGAACAGTTGAAGGGCGGGTAGAAGAACAGCGGGTCGTAGCCGAAGCCGTTGGGACCGCAAGGTTCAAGGAGGATATGGCCCTCGACCACTCCACGGAAGGTGGCTAGCAAGCTGCCCTTCTCCGCCAGCGCGATGACGCAGACGAATCGGGCGGCGCGCCGGTCGAGGCCACGCAACTTCTCGAGCAGCAGGCGATTGTTGGCCTGGTCGGAGGCGGCGGGCCCGGCAAATCGGGCGCTGTGAACGCCGGGTGCGCCCTGGAGCGCTTCGACTTCCAGGCCCGAGTCGTCGGCAAAGAGAAGTCCCGGAGCGAAGGCGCTGTAGTAGACGGCCTTTTGAATGGCGTTCTCCTCGAAGGTGGCTCCGGTTTCCTCGACCGGCTCGAGGCGCTCCAGATCCGGCAGCGGCGCGAGATCGACGTGGTGGCCCAGCCGCTCGGCCGCCAGGCGGAACTCGCGCAGCTTTCCAGGGTTGGTGGTGGCGCAGTAGAGCGTCACAGCTTCATCGCCTGGCGCTGGATTTCGATCAAGCCGCGGATGCCCTCCCGCGCCAGGGCCAGCAGGCGGCCAAGTTGGAGATCGTCGAAGGGAATGTGCTCCGCGGTGGCCTGGACCTCGACGAAGCGGCCGCTGCCGGTCATCACCACGTTCATGTCCACTTCGGCCCGGGAATCTTCCTCGTAGGCCAGGTCGAGCATGGGCTGGCCATCTACCATGCCCACGCTGGCGGCGCCAACGCAATCCCGAATGGGGTTGGAGCGTAGCGAGCCGAAAGCGAGCAGTTGGCGGACCGCCATGGAGAGCGCGACGAAGGCTCCGGTGATGGCGGCGGTGCGCGTTCCGCCGTCGGCCTGCAAAACGTCGCAATCGAGGATGATGGTGCGCTCGCCGAGCAGCGCCAGGTCGGCTACCGAGCGCAAGGAGCGGCCGATCAGCCGCTGGATCTCGTGGGTGCGGCCGGAGGGATGGCCGCGGGTGATCTCGCGCGGCGTCCGGCTCACTGTGGCGCGCGGCAGCATGGAATACTCGGCGTTGATCCAGCCCTTTCCGCTGCCCCGAAGGAAATGCGGCACGGTGTCTTCGACGCTGGCCGCGCACAGCACGCGCGTGTTGCCGACTTCGATCAGCGCCGAACCTTCGGCCGTCAGCAGGTACCCGGTCTCGATCCGGACCGGGCGCATCTGGTCGGCTAACCGCCCGTCAGCTCGCATGAGGCTCATTTCTTCAACATGGAATAGAACAGCAGCGCCAGCAGGGCCATGGCGGAGATCAGGAAGACGACGCAGGGAATAGCCCCTCTCGCCTTCGTGGCCTTGCTCTTCTTGCGAGCCCCGGCCAGCTTGAACTTCGCCATATCAGTATAAGGCTAGCAGTTATCGAGCGGCGCCGGACTCGCCCGCCGGGGTGGATGCCGGCGTGGCCAGCATCGCGCGTCGCGGCCGGCGCCGAAGCGGCCGGAAGACGGCGGATTGGGGTATACTTACAGCGACCCGGAGAGGTGGAGGCAAAAGATGCCCAACTACGAACTGAAGAAGTCAATCGAAGTTACCAAGCTAAGTCTAAGAACGGGAATCCCGATGGGCGCCCTCCCGGTGACGATCCCGTTCGGCGCCGTCATCGAGAACCCCGAGCTGGACTACGACTATGGGAAGTTCACGTTTCTAGGACAGCGCTACCGTTGCGCCAGCGACATACTGAAAGCGGCCATGGAGAGCCACCCGGTGGGCGCGCCGGCAGCGCCATCGGCCGCGGCGCCGGCTCCCGTGGCGCCCGCGGCTGCGGCAGAGCCCGCCTCGAGCCCCACGGAGGTGGAGGGACTGCAGTGGGAGAAACTCGGGAGCAGCCCATACCTGGTCGAGCGAGCCAAGGTGCCCGGCGGGTGGCTGGTGAAGGTGGATCAATCGGTGGCATTCTATCCCGACCCGAAGCATCGCTGGAACGGGACGTCGCTGGCGTAGCAGCGGACGGCTCGCGCGCAATCGAGGCGCGTCAGGTCCCTCTGGCGGCACGGATCTGGGCGGCGGTCATTTCGTTGATGGTGGCGCGGTACTCCCGGATTCGGGGGAGATCGAAGCCCTTGCTTTCCAGGTACGCGATTTCCCAAAGGTTGTAGTCCTGGTGGACGGCCGGGGTCCGGATTCGCAGGAACATCTGTTCCATGTGTTCGGCGGCTTGTTGCCAATCCATGCTGCTGTGAGACCACAGGAGGCCGCGCCCCTTCAAGCGATACTCTCCGGCCCGCTCGTGAACCGGCGCGTGGTGGAGGTAGTAGAACAACTGCATGAAGTAGAAATCCAGGCCCGCATCGTCGATGAAGGCTTCCGTCTGCTGAAGGGTCTGGGCCGTTTCGCCGGGAAAGCCCACCACGAAGGCGCCCACCGTAGTAATGCCGGCTTCCTTCAGCCAGCGAATGCCGCGGGCATAGTTTTCCACGCGGGCGCCCTTCCCGATATTCGCGAGGACTTTCTCGGAGGCCGATTCGATGCCCAGGAAGACAGCGCGGCATCCGCTGCGGCGCATCTTGTCGACGAGCCGCGCATCGACAAACTGGCACCTGAGGAACGAGTACCACGGAATATCGAAACCTTCCGCGATCATCCTGTCCAAGATGGTTTCGAAGCGTTCCCGGGGGACATTGAACGTATCGTCGACGAAGACGACGGAGCGCACTTGCATTTCCCTGGCATGGCGAAGGTTCCGAAGGACGTCTTCGACCTCCATCAGCTCCAGCGGATTGGTGGCCGGATAGGTGCAAAAGGCACAGTGGAAACTGCATCCCCGGCCGGTGCGGAGATGGACCACGGAACGCTCCGGGATGCCATCGAGCTTAAGCGGAACACTCAGCGAGTTATGTTCGACCCGCCTTTCCGCGATCTTCACGGCGCCTCCTGGAAGCTTGAACAGGAGGTTCGGAACGCCGTCCAACGGGCCGGGAAGAGCCTGCACCAAACCCAGCAGACTGGCCTCGCCCTGGGTGTCGTCGATGAAGGCGTCCAGGGCGGTGGCGTTGAGGTAGGTTTTCCGCTGAGCTTCGTTCAGATGGAGCAGGGAGGTGTAGACATGTTGTCCGCCGGCGACGATGAATACATGGGGCAGGCGCCGTCGCAAGAGCCGAACCGCCGCGTTGAGCTGAGACGGCGACAGAGTGAACGTGGTCCCCAACGCCACCAGGGCGGGCTCGAATTGCCGGATCTCCTGGATGACCCTTTCTTCGTTGTTGGTATCGATGTAGTTGATCGGCAGCACGTCGATGCCCGCGGCTTCCAGGTACGATTTCAATACCAGGGCCCCGGCAAGGTACATCTCCCAGACCGAGAACTCCTCGCTCGGCTTCAGCCCGAGCTCGCGTTTGAGAAAAGCCAGAGCGTCGATCATGGAGCCATCCTGGAGGGTCACCCGGTTGAAGGTGAATCCCCAGCGCTCCATGGGAGTGGGCATTACGATATCCGGTGCGGAAACGATATGCCCGACGATGGCGACCCTCAAACGGCGACTGTTCACGCCCGACCTCGTTTCCCGGATGTTATACCAACGCCGCGATGCTTTCGAGCGAGTCGAACTGAGCCTGGTCGAAATCCAGCTCGGAGATGTCGAAGTGGAATTCCCGCTCCAGGAAACCCACGATCTCGAGCACGTTCAGGGAATCGATTCGCCCGGAGAAGATCAGGGAATCCGCGTCGCCGAATGGCTGGGAATCCCCATGTCTGTTCAAGATACTTTGAATCTTGGCACGAATCTGTTCCTTAGGGTCCATAGTCACCTCGGAAACGGTACAAACAAGTTGATAATAAAGGAGGAGTAGTCCCGGATGGTCCAACCCCGGCGGGGATCGTCGAGGATCATCAACAGGCAATAGAAAACCAAGACGCAAAGGGGGCCCGTGATGCGGCCGCCCTGCGGATGTCCGTGCAGGCTGCGAAGCTGCGAGACGGCGATGCCGACGCCGAGGAGCAACGTATAGACGGCATAGACCTGGAATTCGACCAGGGCCCCCCAAAGACCCTTCTGGATTATGAAATCGATGTCGCGCAGAAAGTGGAAGAGGGCGTTCCCGAAGCCGGCGGCGGCCAAGGTGGCGACAAAGATCCGCAGGCGCGGGCGACTCTTGAAGTATCTGAAGTATGTTGGATAAAAGAAAAAGGTGACGAGGAGTTCCTTAAAATAGTAGTAAACCCGGTTGTAGAACTCGGCGACGGTTCTGGAACTGAGCGGTTTGCGCGTGTTGCGGACGGCGTTGAATCCCGCCATCCGGCAGGTGGCGATTACCGTTCCACCCCATCCCGAGACCCAAAGGATCTTGCGGCTGAAGTTGCCGATCACCGCCAGCCAACAGTCGAGCCGCGGCAACGGGTTGCCTTTCAGATACAGCTCGATAGCCGGATCGAGCTGCGCAATGTGGTTTGGGAAGTGGATGCTGCGAAGCCACCCAGCCAGTGGCCAAGGCCCCGGGAGAGTCCGATCGAAAAGCCCCAGCGCCCAGCCCAGCAACGTGGACCAGACCATGAGTTCCAGGCCCCTCAACTGGCAGATGGCCAGCTCGCCGGCAGTCCGGGCCTCGATGCGATCCAGATTGGCTTCGCCCTTTGGAAAAGGAACGTTGGACCCCCCCCAAAAAGGCTGGAAGCGAAAAAGGGCCAGCAGTGGAGGCTGCCTTGCCGCGCCTTTCTTGTCGGACAGAGCATAGGCCATGAACCACAGGTACTTGCCCCCGACCGCAAGGACGGCCCAAAGCGAGACTCTCAACAGGGGAGTCAACGGAAGGTACGAAGCGGCCGCCAGCAGAGCGACATAGAAGAGCAGCAGGTTCCTGACGGAGCGCTGGAACAGCCAAAGGTCCGGCTTGCGCTGAAATAGCGCGAGTACGAGCCAGGCGGCCACGAAGACGATCAGCAGAGCGGTCCAGGTTCTAGCGAAAGGGCTGAACGCCAAGAGCCAGAAGACTGTGGCGCCCGCAACCAGCACCCTGCGGCGCTCAGGCCAGAGGGAGATCGCGGCCAGAGCCAAGCCCAATGGGGCCGCGGGCAGACCTTGCCGGAAAGCCAGCGCGCAAAACAGGGCCACCAGGAGGATTCTGCCCAAAGGCGTCTGGGCTATCTCTACGACCGAAGGAATCGTCTGGAGGCGGGGAAGCCCCCTAGCCGCGAATGGCATGCCCTCTTTCCTCCAGCATGCTCAGAAGCGCTTTTCGGTCCGTCTTTCCATTGTGAGTCAGGGGCAGAACGGGAAGGAAGACGATCTCCCGGGGCATGGCATAGGGAGCGATTCGAGACTTCAACCGGGTCATGATCTCCTCCGGGCCCAAAGACGATCCGGCCACAAAGGCGACGATCCCATCGGCCGTGCCATGGTGCATCGGCCAGGCTACGGCGGCAGCCGATTTGCACCCGCAGACCTCCCGCAGATGGGCATCCACCTCCTCCAACTCGATGCGGTGGCCCAGGACCTTGACTTGGTAGTCGACACGCCCAAGATGATGGAAAGTCCCTCCCGCATCCTCAAGCGCCAGGTCTCCCGTCAGATACCACCTGGACGATCCGAACACCGGGTGCTCGAGTTGCGGAAACCGGGACTTGGTGAGTTCCGGGGCGCCCAGATACCCAGCCGCGATCTGGGGCCCGGAAAGGGCCAGCTCGCCAGTTTCGCCGGGAGGCAGGAATCGACCCGCCTCGTCTACGATGGCAAGCCGCATACCCGGATAGGGGCGGCCGATAGGGATGATGTCGCGGCCCGGAGTGGTGCGCGGCGGGTTGGAGAGCCGCTCCACGCTACAGGCCACGGTGGATTCCGTGGGGCCATAATGATTATCGACGACGCTGTTGGGAGCGGCGCGTTGCCAGGCTAGGGCCGAGGCCGCGGGGAGAGCCTCACCGCAGAAATAGGAGATGCGCAAAGAAGGGAAGCTGCCTTCCTTCAACTGCTTCAGCCGGTCGAGGAAGCCAATGACCGATGGGACCGATGCCCAGAACGTGAGCCGACGCTCACGGATAAACTTGGCCGGAGAAAGCAATTGCGCTTCCGGAACCACGTGGAGAGATGCTCCCGAGTCCCACGCCAGCCAGAGGTCGAGCACCGAGAAATCGAATGAAATCTCCGAAAAATTCGAGAAACGGTCCCGCGAATCCAATTCGTAGACAGAGTGTCCATAGTCCAGAAAATGCCGGACGCTATCCGCTCGTATGACCACTCCCTTGGGCGCCGCAGTGGTTCCGGAAGTGAAAATCACGTAGGCCGCCCGGTTGCCCGGAAGCGGCACTGGCTTCTCAATCGGACGGACACCGTGCAGAACCGGCGAGTCTCCCGGGCCGTGCTTCGGCCACTCCAAGCTCCGGGGCGGAAGAATCGGAACGTTGCCGATGGCTCCCGATCCCTCAAGTTGCCCGCGCCCTGCGGCATCCGCGATAATGGCCTCCGGTTGCACGACCTGCAGGATCCGGCGAAGGGTGACGGCGGGGAGCTTCGGGTTAATCGGGACGTATGCGGCTCCAGCCCAGCAGGCTCCCAGAATTCCCGCATAGGCTTCCAGGCTTCGTGAGGCGATCACTGCGACGCGCCTCTCGCTGGAATCGGCGGGAGCGCTCGCCGCAAGCCAACCTGCGATTCGAGCCGCCAAGAAGGCCAACTCGGCGTAGGAGTACACTTCGTCGTCCAGTACGAGGGCGGGGTTCTCTGGAGACTCAATCGAGTGGCGGAAGAACGGCCACGCCAAGTTGAAATTGCCCGGCTCAGTCAAGTCAACTCTCCCCGACGAGGCATTCGCCATCGCCAAGGTTACCATAGTTCGGATTGGCACTTTCGGCCGGTAGCGGTGGAGATGGTCATCGCCTGGCAGCCCCACCGCGACCGCCTGCTTAGCCTCGCATAATACAGCGACAAGATGGTCAAAAACAGAGACCCGCGTAGTGCAAGAAAGAAAACGGCAGGCTGCCAGACCACCGGACCCGTTCCAAGCCGCTGCGGAGTGCGATGCTCGATTCGCCAAGGTTCTCGACAGGGTAGGCCCTGCGATACTGTGCGCCGCGCGCGCCTTCGCGACGGGAGGATAGGCCATCTCGCCGGAGTGTGGTGCGGATGGGGAGAGTCGAACTCCCAAGCCCTTGCGGGCGCTGGAACCTAAATCCAGTGCGTCTGCCAGTTCCGCCACATCCGCGCTCGGGATCCCTCTTAGTTTAGCCCAGTCATTTGTGGTCGGCGGGGACTGGCGCCATACGGAGGGCGTTGAAGAGGAGCTGGAAGGCCTGCCAGCTTTGGCCGCGGTACTGGGGGCGCAGGCCGAAGAGGATGACGCGGCCGGGGCCGATGGGGTAATCGACGAGGGCGGCTTTGCCGGCCAGGGATGGCTCGCCCATGAGCCAGCCGGAGGCCAGGATTCCGGATTGCGGATAGCGCGCCGCCACGCGGGCCCCAGAGCCTTTGGGGATATCCCAGGCCGGGCTGTCTTCCGACCAGATGGCGATTTGGGCGGGCAAACCTTGGGTGAGCGGGCTTCCGGGGTCCAAGGCCACGTTGAGGAGCGAACCGGGCGACCCGTATTCGGCTGGCGGCACAGGCTTCAGTTTGACGCCCAGGGATTGGACGGCGTAGTCGGTGGAGCGGTTGAGGAAAACGAGCGTGCCCCCGCTCGCCAGGAAGCGCCGCAGAGCCTCGGCGCCCTGCTCCGCAAGACCGCCGGTGTATTGGCCGGGCATCTCGCCTTCGCGGTATCCGGCGGAAATGGTCGCCGCGCGCTGGTCGGGGAACACGAGCACATCGAAGCGGCGGCGAAGGTCGCCGGCGGCGATATCGGGATTCGTGACGCTGACGTAAGCTACTCCGGATTGCTCGAGCACCCAGCGGGTCCAGCCTTCGTCGTCGGAGGGGACAAAGCTCTGGTAAACGCCGATCCGCGCCGGGATGGAGAGCGCGGGCGGCCGGGGAGCAACGACCGCGCCGGCGGGCTCCAGCGGCACGCCGGCGGGCGCGTCGATCGCGACGGCGTCGACACCCAGCAGCAGCGGCAGCGTGTGCGCGGTGACATCATAAGGCGGATGGCGCGGGTCGCCGGGATAACTCTGGCGCTCGAGCAGAGTCTTGGCGTAGGCGCTGTACGGCTGCTGCATGCGGATGACGTAGCTTCCGGCGTCGAACCTCCGGTCGCCGGCCTGGAAAGGCTGGGTGGCGCGGTCGACTTCGATCTGGCCGAATTGAAGCGTCTCGATCAGCTTGGCGGCAGCGGCGGGATCGCGCTGGTGGCCGGGGATTACGAAAGCCCAGGGAGAGGAACGCTCGATGGCGCGGAGGCCGATGCGGTAGAAGTTGCGGAGCAGGTCCTCGCGGCGGGTGGCCGCCTGGTAGAGCACGGACTCCACGGCGATCAACTGGTCGTCGACAATGTCGCGTATCCGCCACTCGCCGCCGAGCCAGGGCTGCAAGTAATTCCAGCTACGCTGGCGCGGCAGGAAGCCAGGCTGGGAGGTCTCGATCTGGTCGGGCCGCACGGTGATGGGGCTGGCCAGGCGCGCGCTGGCGGATTCCGTGAGGATGCGCAAACCGGCGTGATAGGCCTGGTAGTGGCGGGCCGGGCCCCAGAAATCGTAGAGCGCGTTCATGACCACACCGGTCCTGCCGGCAGCCGTGAGGTCCACCGCGACGCCCGTACCGATGAGGTTGCACTCCTGGGCCAGGAGCGGATCGATGTTGGGATCGATGGGATCCATCCAGGGCGGGACGAAGATGCGCGAGGCGAAGGGGCCCTGCTGGTGCAGATCGTAGACGATTTGAGGATGCCAGACGTTGTGGAGTTGGGCGACGGTGAGGCGCGTTTCGGCCTGCGTGAAGAAATACCAGTCGCGGTTAAGGTCGTGGCCGGCGTATTTGTGAGTGAGCCGGGGCGGCGCCGTGCCCTCGAAAGGTGTGCCCAATGTCTGGCGGTACCACTGGGTGACCAGATCCAGGCCATCGGGGTTGAGCGAGGGCACGAGCAGGAGGATGGTGTTATCGAGGATAGCGCGGAAGCGAGGCGTGTCCTGGGTGAGCAGACGGTAGGCGAACTCGATGGCGGCCTGGGTGGATGCGAGCTCGGTCGCGTGAATCGAGCAGGTGACGAGCACCACCGTCTTGCCTTCGGCGATCAGCGTTTCGGCTTCGGCTTGGGGCGTGAGGCGGGGGTCGGCGAGCTTCTTCTGTATCCAGAGGTAGCGGTCGAGGTTGCGGAGGGTGGCTGGATTCGCGATGGTGACCGCGATGAGAGGCCGGCCTTCGGTGGTTTTGCCAAGCCCGCGCACGCGTATGCGAGGCGAGAATTGCTCGAGGGCCTGGAAATAGGAGACCACGCGGGCCCAGTCGAGGACGGTGCGATCGGCGCCCATGGAGTGGCCAAAGTGGCTCTCGGGCGAAGGGACGGCGGCCGCGGCTCGGGCGGCCAGGGCCACTACCAGCGCCAAGCGCCGCAAGGACGCGCGAGGTGGCATCACGCGCTCATTGTATCGAATGGGCCACGAACCAGGCGGTGACGCGGCGTTCGAATTCGGCGGGCGATTGGGCGCAGGCAGCGGTATGGGCGGCGTGCGGGACTATCCATAGTTCGGCGCGCCCACGGGCGGCAGCCAGAATCTCCCTGGACTGCGAGGGAGGGATGTTGCGGTCTTCGGCGCCGTGGATCAATAAGATGGGAACGCGAGTCGAGGCGGCCGCGGCGGCGGGGGAGATCTGGCCGAGCTTCAGGCCGTAGCGCATCCGGGCGTACCAGAATCCGGTTGCGACGATGGGCCGCAGCAGCGTGCGCCCGAGCCAGGGGCCGCAACGCAATTTCGCGGCCAGGCGGTAATAGGCAACCTCGCGCAAGCTGGAGAAAGGGCTTTCGGCGGCCACGGCGGTGAATCGGCGGTCGTCGCGGAGGGCCTGGAGAAGAATGGCCGCGCCCATGGATTCGCCGAGTCCGAACAATTGGCGTTCGGCGTGGTCTTTGGCGAGCCAATCGGCCCAGCGGTGCAGGTCGTCAACTTCAAGCAACCCGTAGGTGGCGAGGGAGCCGCCGCTCTCGCCGTGGGCGCGCGCATCGATCGCCAGCACGTCGTAGTGCCGGGCCAGGAACATCCGCGCGAAGCCGAGGGCGCCGGTGCGGTTGTCGGCCACGCCGTGCAGCAGGATCACCGCGTTGCCGCTGGGCGCGGCGGCGCGAAAGAACCAGGCGCGTAGAGGGACGCCGTCGGCGGCCGCGATCTGGGCGTCCTCAAGGCTTGCGCCCTGGGATTGGGCCAGTTGCACGGCGGCATTGCGCGAGCCAGCGCCAAGGGCCTTGCGCGGCGGGTGTAGGAACGCCTCCGCAACCACCACGCCGGCGGGCACCGTGGCGGCCAGCAGGCCAAGTACGGCGAGGATGCCGAGTTTGCGCATCAATCAAGACGACGCAAACGGCGCCCCGCCGGTTCGCTCGCGCGCTATCTTCCGCACTGCACGCTGAAAGGCTGCTTGACGGTCTGCAAGCGTTTCGGCGACAGGATCACCAGTTGCATCCAGCCGGAGTAGGTCTTGGAGAGTGTCCAATTCTTGGAGAAGTTGTACGTCTCGGCGTGCTGAGCCACGAAGGTGTGCTGGGTGCTCGAGCCGTCGCTGCGCAGCTCTTCGTAGGTCACCTCCAACGGACCGGTGGTTCGTATCCGGCCGGTGAAATGAGCAGTGGCCGGGCAGCTTCCGGTCATGGTGGGAGGGTTGAGCTGGATCAGATCGACTCTGGGCGCTTGCGCCAGCACCGGAGCGATGGCCAGAATCGCCACCGCAATCGGAAACATAGCTTGAATCCTCTTCACGGGTAGTTCCTCCTTTCGAGGTCCTGGAAAACGATCTTCATATATCATTACCGCGGCCAGCCTGTCGTGTAAAGTGGGAAGTATGACTCAGCCTTGGGCGGTTGCGGCCGCGGTCTTGCTCCTGGTTTCGACGATCACAGCCCGCGCGCAGGCTCCGGTGAACCCGAATGCATCTCCGGAAGCGCGGGCGCTGTTGCAAACCCTGTATTCGATTTCGGGACGGTACACGCTGGCGGGCCAGCACAACTATCCCAACCACATCGCCCGCTGGACGGACCGCGCCTACGACCTCACCGGCAAGTACCCGGCCCTGTTCGGGCAGGATTTCGGATTCGAGGGCGGGGCCGACAAGGACTCGACTTTGGCGCGGCCGGCGCTGGTCGAAGAGGCCAAGCGGCAGTGGCGGAACGGCGCGGTGGTGACGCTGACCTGGCACGCCGTCCCGCCGACCCAGGACGAGCCGGTCTCGTTCCGCGAGAGCGTGCAGAGCCATCTCACGGATTACGAGTGGAGCGAGTTGCTGACGCCCGGCAGCAGCCTGTACAACCGCTGGTGCGCGCAGGTGGACGTGATCGCGGGCTATCTGAGGCAACTGCGGGAGGCGCGCGTGCCGGTTCTGTGGCGCCCCTATCACGAGATGAACGGCAACTGGTTCTGGTGGGGCGGCAGAAAAGGGAAAGACGGGTCGGCGGCGCTGTACCGCCAGTTGTTCGACCGCCTGGTGAACCTCCACAAACTGGACAACCTGATCTGGGTCTGGAGCCCCAGTCCCCCTGGAGCGGGCGGCGCCGGTCCGGGCCAGTTGGCCGATTTCTACCCGGGCCCGGAATACGTGGACGTGCTGGGTGAGGATATCTACGGGGAGTTCAAGACCAGCTTCTACGACGGCCTGCTGGCGCTGGCCGGCGGGAAGCCGATCACGCTGGGCGAAACCGGCGCGGTCCCCAGCCTGGATGTGCTGAAGGCGCAGCCCAAGTGGCTGTGGTTCATGACTTGGAGCGACCTGGTCGAAATGGCGAATCCAGTGGAGACGCTAAAGGCGGTCTACAGCTCTCCGAACATCTTGACCCGCGACGATCCGCGCCTCGCAGAGCCCCTGGCGGCGATCCGCAAAGCATCGGCCGAGGCGGCGCCGGAGCCGGTGACGCCGGGCGCGACGACGGAAGCAAAAGCGCTGCTGGCTCGGTTGCAGGGAGCCCGAGGACGAGGCGTGCTTAGCGGCCAGGAGAACGAACCGCGAGCGGTGGCGCATTCCAGCCAGCGGGTGTTCGAGGTCACGGCGAGGTACCCGGCCATCTACGGACAGGATCTGGGCGTCAACGAGGCTGCGGCAGTGCGGCAGGCGATCGTCGAGGAGGCCAAACGGCAGTATCAGAAACAGGCCGTGGTCGCGCTAACCTGGCGGGCCGCGCGGCCGATGGATGGGGAGGCCGCCGGCAAGCTGACGGATTTCGAGTGGAACGAGCTGCTCACTCCGGGCAGCCGGCTCAACCAGCGGTGGTGCGAGCAGGTGGACGCGGTGGCGGGGTATCTGAAACAGTTGCAGGAGGCCGGCGTACCGGTTCTGTGGCGGCCCTATCCGCAGCCCAATGGCACGCGTTACTGGTGGGCCGGCAGGAAGGGGATCCGTGGCTCGGCCGCGCTCTACCGGCAGCTTTTCGAGCGCCTGGTGAAACACGACGGGTTGCGGAACCTCATCTGGGTTTGGAACGCGGCGGCGCCCGGGTTCAGGCCCGATTCGCCCGGCCTGTACAGCGATTACTTCCCGGGCCTGCTGTACGTGGACGCGCTGGGGGTGGACCTCGAAGACCTCGGATTTGGGTTTCGCCGCGATGGGGAACTGGCCGTGTTCGGTGTGGGCAAGCCGATCGGAGTTGGCCTGGCGAGCGTCGTTCCCGCACCCGCGATGCTGGCGGGACCGCAATCGCGCTGGAGTTGGTTCCTGGCCGCGGCCAGCGACTGGTCGAGCGACGTGCAAGCGGAGGCCCTGCGCAAGCTGTACGCCGATCCGGGGGTGGTGACGCGGGCGCCGTAGCTGCGAGCGGGACTACTCCAGCTCGAAGCGGACTTTCAGCCTGGCTTCGACGCTGATCTGGCCCAGGGCGAGGCTGCTGTCGGCGCCCCCTCCGCCGGGCGCCTGGGGCAGCCCGTTCCTAGCCAACACTGGCTGGCCCCAGCAGCCTCGCGATTCGGCATCCTCCTCTTCGGTAGAGAGGACGTTTCCGAGCTTCCGCCCCAACTGGCTAGCCATAGCCGAAGCCTTCTCCTTGGCCGCCGTGAGTGCCTGCGCGCGCGCCTGGTCTCGGTATTTCCGTAGCTCCGTATTCTTGAATTCAATGCCGTACGCTTCGTTGACGCCTGATTGCATCAGCGCAGTGAGCAAAGCGTCGAACCGGGAGGGGTCCTGGAGCGTGATCGCGATATCGCGATTCGCGTAGTAGGAGTCGACTCCGCCCTTCTCGCGGAAGGGACTGATGAAGAGGTAGGCCGTCCGGATATCCTTCTCCTCAACGCCGTTACTGATCGCCAGCGCGATCGCCTGCTTGATCTGGAGCCGCTGTTGTTCCACGGCGGCGCTCAGGACCTTGCTCTGGGCACGCACGCCGACGCGCAGCACGACCTGGTTGGGCGCCACCTTCACTTCCGAAGCGCCGAAAACGCTGATGGATGGCTGCTCCCGTTTCATTTCTTGCGCGAGGCACACCGCGGCGGCCATCGCGAAAACTGTGATAAGCAAAGCCAGTTTTCGGACCATAGTGGCCCAATTCTATCAGGCGGGCAAAGCGGCGAGGAGGCGGCTGATTTCGGCGGGACTGATGTAGAAGTGTGGGGAGAGGCGAATCCAGCCCTGGCGGGGGGCGGCGATGAAACCTTGGGTTTTGAGCTGGCTAACGGCCCAGCGTGGGTCCAGGCCGGGCTTGCGGATACAGACGATGCCCGCGCCGGTCGAGGGGGATCGGGAGCCCAGGACTTCGTAACCTTGAACGGCGGCGCCGGCGGCGATCTGGTCGCCCAGCGCCTGGACAACGGGCGCTATTCGCTCAATGCCAACCGAAAGCAGAAACTCGATGGCCGCCCGCAAACCATAGCAGCCAATGGTGTTGAGCGTGCCGCACTCGTAGCGGCCGGCGTCGGGGCGCAGGGTCATGTCGCGGCTCGCGTAGTCGCGGTAGTTGGCCACGTTGGTCCAGCCGAACTCGGCGGGGGCAATCAAATCCTGCAAATCCTTGCGAATGTACAGGATGCCGCAACCTTCCGGCCCCAGCAGCCACTTGTGTCCATCCGCCGACAGGGCGTCGATGCGGGCGCTGCGGACGTCCAGGGGGAAAGCGCCCAGTCCCTGAATGGCGTCCACCACGAAGAGGCAGCCACGGCGATGGCAGATTTCGCCGATGGCTTCGAGCGGGGCACGGTAGCCGCTTAGATACTGGACGAAGCTGACGGCGAGCAGCCGCGCCCCGCGGCAAGCCTGGTCGATGCGCTCCAGTGGGGCGGTGACCGAAAGGCAGTCAACCTGCACGCCTTTCAACTCCAAACGCTTCCAGGGGAAGAAGTTGGCCGGGAACTCCTCCTGGAAGACGACCACTCTGTCGCCATTGCGCCAGTCCAGGCCGTTGGCGACGGCGGAGAGGCCAGCGGCGGTGTTCTTGGTCAGAGCGATCTCGTCGCGGTGCGCGCTGATGAGCCGGGCGGCGGCGACCCGGAGGCCCTCGTAGGTGGCCAGCCATTCGCTGAAATGGCAGCTTCCGAAGCGGGCGGCGTCTTCGGCCAGGCCGCGCATCGCGTCGGCGGCGGGCTTGACCAGGGGCGAAACGCCGGCGTGGTTGAGATAGACAACCTCGCTCGTGACCGGGAACTGGGCGCGGACAGCCTCCCAAAGGGCCGGGCCGGCGACCGGGGGAGAATTTCCATCTTCGTCGTAACCCATTACTCCAACTATACGTTAAACAGTCGAATGGTCAGATTCGGGGCTGGATCTGCGTCCCAGGGGTATAATCGAGTCAGGACCCTGGGCAGGAGGTACGTGATGAAAAGGCTGTCTTCCTTTGCGCTGGCCGCAATCACCGCATTCGCAATGCTCGCTCCTCGGGCCGTCTTCGCCGACGATAAGGAGAAGGACCCCGACCAGATCGGCAACCGCGATGTGGGCAAGGGCGTGAACTTCTGGTCGCTCGAGAAGGAGATCGCCCTCGGCAAGCAACTGGCGCAGGAAGTGGAGCGCCAGGCCAAGCTGGTCAACGACCCGGTGATCTCCGAATACGTCAACCGGGTGGGGCAGAACCTGGTGCGGAACTCGGACGCCAAGGTGCCCTTCACCATCAAGGTGATCGACAGCGACGAGGTGAACGCGTTCGCGCTGCCGGGCGGCTTCTTCTTCGTGTACACGGGGCTGATCACGAAGGCGGACTCGGAGTCGGAGCTGGCCGGCGTGATGGCGCACGAGATCGCACATGTCGCCGCGCGGCACGGCACGCGGCAGGCCACTAAGGGCGAAATCGCCAATCTTGCGACCATCCCGTTGATCTTCATGGGCGGCTGGGGGGGCTACGGCATCCGCCAGGCGGCCAGCGTGCTGATCCCGATGGGGTTCCTGAAGTTCTCCCGGGGCATGGAATCGGAGGCCGATCTGCTGGGGCTGGAGTACATGTACAAGACCGGCTACGACCCCGCCGCGTTCGTGGACTTCTTCGAGAAGATCGAAACGCTGGAGAAGCGCAAGCCGGGGACCATCTCAAAGGTGTTCTCGACGCACCCCCCGACGGACGACCGCATCAAGGCGACTCAGCATAACATCCAGGAGTACCTGAAGGCCAAGCCGGAGTACGTGGTTAACACGTCGGAGTTCGACAACGTGAAGGCGCGGCTGATGGCCATGGAGAACCGGCACAAGGTCGTCAACAAGGACCTGAACAAGCCGCAGTTGCGGAAGAAGCCGGGCAGCGGGACGACGGTCGACGACGGGAGCGACTCCAAGGGTACCTCAGACAGCGACTCGGACGACCGTCCGACGCTGAAACGCCGCGAATAGCTTTCGTTGGTGAACGCGCCGGCCGCGGAGTTCGCAGGCGGGCCCGGCGTGTCGCATAATCAGAAGGACCGCCGCCCTGGATGGCTAAGGAGAACGAGCTATGCCAGGTTTCAAGCAGGTGCTGGTTTCCTCAGAGAAGGGCACAGTCCTGGCTTATGAACCCATCGTGCTCTCATTTCCCCTCGCGCCGCTGCAGAGAGAAGCGGTCAACGGGGCCACCGGCCATTACCCAGCGGAAATCCATCTCACAGCCAGCGAACTGAGGGAGATCGTCTCGCCCAGAGATCCACAGGGCCGCATGATCTAACGAGGCACGCCGAAAACCCGCAGGGGATTCGCCCGGCATCTGGGCGCGCCTGTTGGCCCGGTCAATTCGTGAAGCCCAGGCTGCGGAGGGTGGCTTCGAACTCGGGCTGGTCGAAGGGGGAGCGCGGCTCGCCGATGTGAACGGCGAAGGCGGATTTCACGCGGCCGTCGTCGAGCGCCACGGCGTAGGGGGTCGAGACGAAGTGGAAGGCGTTGCGCAGAGCCTCCACGTCGCTCGATACGGAGGCGCGCAAGCCGGCGTTGCGGAGGAAGAGCGCGGCGAACTGCGGCTGCTCGACGGCGACGGCGACGATCCTGACTTCGCTCTTCCAGTTCAGCTTCGACATGGTGCGGGCCGCGGCGTCGCAGTGCGTGCACTCGGGGTTGTACAGAAACAGGAAGACGCGCCCCTGGCGCAGCGGGAACGGTTTGCCATCGACCTGGATGGAGCGCGGCGCATCGAGCGAAGCTTGCAGCCTGGCATTCACGCCATAGGAGACTGCGGCGAACACCGCGACGACCAACAGCACCACGACGGCGCAGCGGAAACAGTACGATGGCCGCGCCCACCAGCCGGCTACGGCCGCCAGCGCGAGCATCAACAGGTCGCCGATGAAGAAGCCCGGGCCTACGGCGCGCTTGACCCAGGGAAAGCAGTTGCAGTCCTGGCCACGCAGTGCGCTGTATTGGACGCCCAGGTAGACGATGAAGAAGATGAGCAGCGCTCCCACCAGGAAGGCCCCCCAGCGGCGCAAACGGGGAACCACCATCAGCACGCCGGAGAAGGTCTCGCCCACGCCGAGCAGGCAGGCGCCGATCAAACTGAGGCCGGCCGGCACGAGCGCCTGCTCCAAACGCGCGGCGGCGTCGAAAGGATCGGTGATCTTCCAGACACCGGCGACGATGAATAGAACCCCCACAAGAATCCCAGCGACGTGACTCACGGCAGTCTTCCATCCGGCGGGCGCCAAGACGGCAGAGGCGCTTTGGGGATGTGCCATACTGTCAACCATGCTCCCTATTGTAGCCCTCTTGAAAGCGGCTAAATCCTGGGGAGCGGTGGCTTTGTTGGCGGTGGGAATGGGCGGCCAGGCGGCGCTGGGGGCGGGTTGGGAAACCGCCCCGTTGCTGGACGAAACCATGCAGGTTCCGGCCGCGCAATGGCGGGCCTTCGATATCGAACTGCGGCAGCGGCCGGCGATCGTCGAGTGCAGATACTGGGTGGAGAGCGGCGGCGGCCGTGTGCGCGTGGCTCTCATGCACCCCGCCGACCTGGAACGGCTGCGCGCCGGGGTGCGTCACAGCGAGCTGGCATCCACCGATTACCAAACGTCGGGTGGGTTGCGCTACGGTCCCGGGCCACTGGGCGACTACTGCCTGGTGGTGGATAACCGGCAGGCTGGGCGCGACTCCGCGCAAGTGCGTCTGGCCGTGTGGCTCGAGTTTGCAGGGCCGTATCCGGAAGCGCGCGAGCTCTCGCCCCGGCGCCGGCTGGTGGTGGTTCTGCTGGCGCTGGCGTACCTGGCGGGGGTGGCCGTGTGGGCGGCGCGGCGCATCCAAGCGGCGCGGGCGAATTGCGTTCGTGGAGGCGGCTGAGTATACTGAGGATTCGCATGTTCCGCAGCTACGCCGGATCGTTTAGCTATCGATTTTGGCGCTTTACCCTCTCCGGGTAGAGTGGCGTTGGCGAGAACACGCGGATTTGGACAGACCAACCCACTCGAAAGAGTGGGTTTTTCATTTTCAGGGCGAAGGAGACGGAGATGATCATCTCGATGCGGCTGCATGCGACGCGGGAGGAAATCGACAGCGTCTGCGAGCGGATCCAGGAATCCGGCTACAAGGTGCACACCATACAGGGCGAGGAGCGGGTAGTGATTGGCGCGGTGGGAGTCGGCGACGTCACGGCGTGCCTGGAGTCGCTGCAGGCCATGCCGGGTGTCGAGAACGCCGTGCGGATTTCGGCGCCGTACAAGTTCGTGAGCCGCGAGTTTCAGCCGCAGCGCAGCCGCATCCGGGTGAACGGGGTCGAGATCGGGGGGGCGGAGCTGGTGGTGATGGCGGGGCCTTGCTCGGTGGAGTCGGAGGGGCAGATCATGGAGACGGCGGAGGCGGTGGCGCGCCTGGGCGGCCGCATCCTGCGCGGCGGCGCCTTCAAACCGCGCACCTCGCCGTACGACTTCCAGGGGCTGGAGGTCGAGGGCCTGAAGCTGCTTCGCAAGGCCAAGGCCGCGACCGGCCTGGCCATCATTACCGAGGTGATGAGCGACGGGGACGTGGAGCTGATCGCCGAGTACGCCGACATCCTGCAGATCGGCGCGCGCAACATGCAGAACTTCGCCCTGCTGAAGAGCCTGGGCCGCGCCCAGCGCCCGATTCTGCTCAAGCGCGGCATCAGCTCGACCATCAAGGAGCTGCTGATGTCGGCCGAATACATCGTGGCGCACGGCAACCCCAACGTCATCCTGTGCGAGCGCGGCATCCGCACCTTCGAGACGGAAACCCGCAATACCTGCGACCTTTCGGCCGTGCCGGTGCTGAACGCACTCACGCATCTGCCGGTGGTGGTGGACCCCAGCCACGCGGCGGGCAAGCGCAGTTTGGTGCCACCGCTGGCGCGCGCGGCGGTGGCCATTGGCGCCGACGGCCTGCTGGTCGAGGTGCACCCGTCGCCCGAGAAAGCCTTCAGCGACGGCGCGCAGTCGCTGACTATTCCGCAGTTCGGGGCCATGATGCGCGACCTGGCGCCGTACGTCGAGCTGTGGAAAGCCGGCCGCGCTTAGCTGGCCTTGGCCGGCGGGCTCGAAGGGGCCTGCGCACTCTGGAAAATGTTCCTGGCCTGATCGATACTCGTTCCCCACGCGAACAGCGTCAGGTAGTCCTGCACCGAGCCAAACGCGCCGCCCTTGAAGTAGAAGGTGGTCAGTCCGGTAACCAGGGCCAGCGCGCAGGCCAACAGCCAGGAGATCACCTCCGCCGTGTGGAACTTCTTATAGCCGGCGAAGTCCGAAGATTCCCGGATGTGCGACTTCACATCGGTTCCCACCTCCAGCAACGGCGCGGTCCCGTCCGCCGGGGGCTGGCATTGCATATGGTAGACCGTGCTGACGCTCGCCGTAAGCTTCCCCGGGTAAGGAAAATACTGCACGATCCTGGGTTCTGCCGAGCGCGGCTCAAGCTCGAGAACTCGCGGTATACAATGATGCCACCAGTATTTCAGTTTGAAGTGCCAGTGATACTCCAGGCGGTGCTGGAACAGGTAAGCGAGATCCAGAATGGGGTCGCTGGTCTTCAGTTCGAAGTGGAGAACGTCATAGGCTTCGGCTGGGTTGGCTGGGTCCGTGTGCGGCATGTCGATTTCCAGCCAGTGGTGCGCCTTGGCCTTGTGCATGCGCAGCCAGATGCGGTCGTTGGCCAGGCGGAAGAGGGCCTGGATGTCGTTCGACTGTGTCCAGCACTCGACGGCCGCCGCCAGCTCCACGGGATCCGTGCGCCGCTCCCATAAGATCTTAAAAGCGTCGTAGGTTGTTTCGGCTTTGAACTTGCCGTTCAGGTCCGCCGGCGGGGTATCGAGGGCGCGCTGCAAGTCCTCTTGAAAGCCCTGCATGACCGCCACGGCCTCCGCGTTCTCCACGAGGCCCAGGTCCGCCTCGTCAAGCAGAGACTCAGTGGACGCGCGGAGATCCTTCCAGTAGCAGTCGTCCCTCTTCTTGGGATCCAACCATTGGGCCAGCTCGTCGAGTTTCTCCTTGATCTTGGCAGTCGCCCCGTCGTCGGGCGAGAAGGCGCCGATGCTGGAAACGATGTGGTCGAGAATCGCCTCGGCGCGGCGGAGAATCCAGGGATGCAGTCCCGCCAGCTTGAGGTCGTTCCTGAGGCTGGCAGTCTTGCCCAGTAGCTCGAGGGGCCGCTGGAGGCCGGTGATGCGGGCTTCGATCTGGTCGGGACTGGTGAGCAGGAAGCGCCGGCTCAACTCCTCGGTCTGGCGCAGGACGGAACGCGCCCACACCACCGGCAAGGAGTGAGGCTCCGACGCGAGACCGGCGGCCTGCGTCTCCCGGATACGCATGAGAAGGCTGGCGCGCCGCTTGTACGAGGTCAGGAGCTTGGTGGTCAAGAACGAGATGACGAGGGCGGCCACCAGCACGATGAGCGCCCGGAGCCAGGAATCTCGCGCCTGCACGGTCAAGGTCAGTTTCTGCGCGTCGTCATCGTTGGAGTTTGTGGCCTGGAAGCGCAGCACCGCGTTGTACTCGCCGGCCTGCAGGTTCTGGAGCGTCACCCCGACCACGGCTTGGCTGCCCGCGGGAATGGCGCGCGTGGAACGGCCGGAATCCGAGGTGGGCGTTCGTTCCATATCGTCCACCGGCGTACCGTTGAAAGCAAAACCGAGGTTTCGCTGGAACGTGAAACCCTCCTCGGGGGCTTTCGAGACGGATTCCAGGCGGGCCGTGATTCCCTCCAGGCGCAGCTTGCCGGTCTTCTCCCGCAGCGCCACCGAGAAAGTGGTCCCGCTGGCGCCGCCCCAGAAGGGACGGGCGATGGTCGCGTTCAGCGGCTGAGGGCTGATGATCAGCGTTCCCCGCTCGGCTTCGCGAGTCAGAACGATCTTCCGTACTACGGGGTCCCGTCCCTCGGCCAGGATCAGCAAGCGCCCGGTGTACTTGCCCGATTGCGGCAGGCTGGGCGCGGCCAGGCGCAAGGGGACCAGCAGCGTTTTGGGAACCGTCACTTTGAGCGGCTGCTGGGGCTTGGCGCCGGCGGGCGCTTGAGCCGGCAGGAGCACGGCCCCAAACGAGCCTTCGTCGCCGGTAAAAGCCGAAAGAGCCAGCTCCAGCGCTCCCGGCGTGGTCTTGATGCTCGAGCAGACCAGGTTCACATCCACGTTGCCGTCGCTCGGGACGCTGAGCAGAACGTCCGTGCCCTCGCTCGCGACGTCCAGAGTACAAGGAATAGGCTCCGCGGCCAACGCCACGGCAGCCAGCATCAGACCCCCGCACCAAAGCGTCTTGGTTCCCATCAGCCGGCTCCTCCTTCTTTCCGGAATCCATGCCGCCCCATTTCGCGGTAAAACAGGCAATTCCGCCCCAATCGGAAAAACAGATACAAGAATATCCTTATGCCTTTCCGCTTGTCAACGGAAATGCAGGTCGCCTCGGGTAGCGCCGGCGGTCTTGCCGCCGGTGTTGGCCAGGGCCGGGAGCCACCCCGGTCCACTGTGCTACCGTAAATCGATGGAGTCTGGGCGCGGGTTGCTGATGGTTTTCACCGGCAACGGGAAGGGCAAGACGTCGGCGGCCATGGGCGTGGCGCTCCGGGCGGCCGGGCAGGGCCTCAAAACCTTAATGATCCAGTTCATCAAGGGATCGTGGCATTATGGGGAGCTGGACAGCTCCCGGATGCTCGGCGGGGCCTTCGAGATCCGGCCGATGGGCCGCGGTTTCGTGAAGGTGGGCGCCCAGAAGCCCGACCCGGAGGACGTCCGGCTGGTCGAGGAAGCCTGGCGGACGGCGGTCGAAGCGATGCACTCGGGCAAGTACGACATGCTGATTCTGGACGAGGTCAACTACGCGCTGCACTATGGCATGCTGCCCGTCGAACGGGTGCTCGCGGATCTGGCGGGGCGGCCCGCGCCCCTGCATGTCATCGCCACCGGCCGCAACGCGCCCGCGGAGTTGATCGAGGCGGCGGACCTGGTCAGCGAGATCAAGGAAATCAAGCACCCCTTCCATCGGGGCGTGCTGGCGCAGCGAGGGATCGATTACTGATGCCGTGGTTTACGCGAGATAAATCCGGAGACAAGAAGCCCGAAAAGGGGGAGAGCAAGGTTCGCACCGAGGGCCTGTGGTTCAAGTGCGACGCCTGCCGGCAGATCATCTGGAAGAGGACGCTGGAGGAGAGCCTGCACGTCTGCCCGAAGTGCGGATTCCACTTCCGGGTGGACGCGATGACGCGCCTCGGCATGCTTTTCGACGGCCCGTGGAAGTCCTTCGACGCCGGCCTGGTCTCGACCAACCCGCTGGACTTCGTCGACTCCAAATCGTATCGCGACCGGCTGGCCGCCATGCAGCGGGCGACTAAGCTCAGCGACGCGGTGATCTCGGCGGGAGGAACGCTGGCCGGGCGGCCGGTTCACATCTGCGCCCTGGAGCTGAAGTTCATCGGCGGCAGCGTAGGCTCGGTGGTGGGCGAGGCGATTACACGCGCCGTCGAGCGTTCCATCGCGCAGCGAACGCCGCTGATTATCGTATCGGCCTCGGGCGGCATGCGCATGCAGGAGGGCGCGGTCAGCCTGATGCAGATGGCCAAGATCTCGGCCGCGCTGATGTACCTGCACGAAGCCGCCGTGCCGTTCATCAGCGTGCTGGCCGATCCCACCACCGGCGGGACCACCGGCAGCTTCGCCATGCTGGGAGACCTCAACATCGGCGAACCCGGCGCTCAGATCGGCTTCGCCGGCCCGCGCGTCATCGAGCAGACCATACGCCAGAAGCTGCCGGAGGGATTCCAGCGCGCCGAGTTCCTGCTCAAGACCGGCATGTTGGACGCCATCGTGAAGCGCGCCGAGATGAAGCAGTACATCGCCCAATCCCTCGAGTTCTTCTGCGGTCCCGTCTAGATCCTCCATGTTGCAACTCTCCGGCGCGGGAAAGCGCTACGGGCACAAGCTGCTGTTTCAAGACGTGGATTGGCTGATTACGCCCAATGATCGCGTCGGCCTGGTGGGCGCCAACGGCACCGGCAAAAGCACGGTGCTGAAGATCCTGGCCGGCCTGGAGACGCTGGATGCGGGCCTGCTGACCTCCACGCGCGGGCTGACCGCCGGCTACCTGCCGCAGGATGGTCTGGCGCTTTCCGGCCGCACGGTGTTTGCCGAGAGCCTGTCGGTCTTCGCCGATCTGCGCGCCATGGAGGAAGAGATCGAGAGCCTGACCCACCGCATGCCGGAACTCGACCCGGAGGGCCTGGAGTATCAGCAGGTGGCGGATCGCTTCCAGCGCCTGGACGGCGAATTCCGGGCGCGCGACGGCTATGCGATCGAGGCGCAGGCGGGCGCGGTGCTGACCGGCCTGGGATTCTCCAAGGACGACTGGCGGCGCCGTACCGAGGAGTTTTCGGGCGGCTGGCAAATGCGCATCGCCCTCGCCAAGCTGCTGCTCGAAAAGCCCAACTTGTTGCTGCTGGACGAGCCCACCAACCACCTCGACCTGGAGGCGCGCAACTGGCTGGAGGGCTACCTGGGCGGTTACCCGTACGCCATCGTGATGGTTTCGCACGACCGCTTCTTCCTGGACGTGACCGTGCGCAAGATCGCGGAGTTGTGGAACCGGCAACTGCACTTCTACACGGGCAACTATGAGCGGTACTTCGCGCAGCGGGAGGAGCGGCGCAGCCAGCTCGAATCGGCCTACAAGAATCAGCAGGACCGCATCCGGCAACTCGAGGCGTTCATCAGCCGCTTCCGCTACCAGGCCACCAAGGCCAAGCAGGTGCAGAGCCGGATCAAGGAACTCGAGCGCATGGAGCGCATCGAGGTGCCGCCGGAGGAGAAGACGATTCACTTCTCTTTTCCGCAACCCAAGGCCAGTGGGCGCATTGTGGCCGAGTTCAAGGGAGTAGCCAAGAGCTACGGCGAACGGCCGGTATTCTCGGGCGTGGATTGCATTATCGAACGCCGCGACCGCGTGGCGCTGGTGGGCGTGAACGGCGCGGGCAAATCGACGCTCATCAAGATCCTGGCCGGGGTCGAGCCGGTGAGCGCGGGCCGATTCGAGCTCGGCCACAACGTCAAACCCGACTACTTCGCGCAGGATCAGTACAAGGAGCTGGACCCGGAAGCGCGCCTGCTCGACGAGCTTTCCGGCGTGGCCACGGCGACTCCGCTGGTCGAACTGCGCAACCTGCTGGGGTGCTTCCTGTTCTCCGAAGACGACGTGTTCAAGAGGATCGGCGTGCTCTCGGGCGGAGAGCGCAACCGTTTCGCCCTGGCTCGGCTGCTGCTGAAGCCGTCGAATTTCCTGCTGCTGGACGAGCCCACCAACCACCTCGACCTGCGCGCGAAGGACATCCTGCTCAGCGCCTTGCAAAGCTATACCGGCACGCTGGTGTTCGTCTCTCACGACCGCTACTTCATCGACAAGCTCGCCACCCGGATCTTCGAAATCGCCGACGGGCGGGTAGAGGTTTATCCGGGCAACTACGAAGACTACCTGTGGCGCAAGAACGCCATCGCGGAGGCCCCGGCCGAGATCGAGGAGCCGGCAGCGGAGGCGCCCGTGGCCGCGGTGGAGATCCCAGAGGCGCGCCCCAAGCGGCTGAATCCCATCCTGCTTCGCCAATTGCAGCAGCGCCGGGAGGGCGTCGAGACGCAAATCGCCAAGCTCGAGGCCGAGATTGCCGGATACGAAGCCGCGCTCGCGGATTTCAGGAGCGCCGGGGAGACCATGCGCCTCAGCGACCGGCTGGCGCGCCGCCGCGCCGATCTGAGCGCCCTGCTGAAGGAGTGGGAACAGGTTTCCGAGCAGATCGAAGGGCAATGAGGTTGACCGGGCCGCCCCGGGCGGGCTATCATTGGCAAAGAAAAGGCGAAGAGCGTGGGCGATCTCCAGGAACAGCTCGCCATCCTCCGGCGGAAGGTCGCGCGCATCGATCGGAAGTACGCCGAGGCGAGCCAGACGCCCGCCGTGCCGGTCGACAATCGCCCTTCCCGCTACTTCATCGAACAGTGGATGAGTGGGGAGGTTGTCGAAACGCCCTTGGGCACGCATTTCGAAACCGAGAAGCTGTACGAGCGGCACCGCCGGCACGGCAGCATGGATCTCTCGAACCTGCTGGAGCTTCCCGAAGACCTTCTGGGCGCTCTTTCGGGGGACGAAGCCAAGCCGTCCCCGCCCAGCCGCTGGGCCTTCCTGGACACGGAGACCACGGGCCTGGCCGGCGGGACGGGCACGTACGCGTTCCTGGTGGGCGTGGGCCGCATTTGCGCGGACGGTTTTCGGGTGCGGCAGTTTTTCATGCGGGACTACGGCGAGGAGACGAGCTTGCTCTGGGCGCTGGCGCGGCATCTCGAGGATTTCGACGTCCTGATCACTTACAACGGAAAGACCTACGATCAGCCCCTGCTGGAGACGCGCTACCGGATGGCCCGCGCGCAACCTCCCTTCGGCCGCCTGGCGCATCTGGACCTGCTGCACGGCGCGCGCCGGCTGTGGAAGCTGCGCCTCGATAGCTGCCGCCTGGTGGACCTGGAGAACCAGATCCTGGGCGTCGAGCGCGAGGGCGACCTGCCGGGCGAAATGATCCCCTACGTCTACTTCGAGTATCTGCGCACGCAGCAGGCTTTCCGGGTGGTCCCCATCTTTCATCACAACGCCACGGACATTCTGACCACGGCCTGCCTGACCGGCATCGTGCCGTTCGCCTTTCGAGAGCCGGGGGCCGCACGATTCGCCCACGGCAGCGAGCTGGTCGGACTGGCGCGCTGGTTCCTCAAGGCCGAACGCCGGGAGCAGGCGCTGGAACTGATGCGCCGCGCGGTCAAGATGGGCCTGCCCGACGATCTGCTGTTCCGCACGCTGTGGGACACCGCGCTGCTCGAGAGGAAGCTGGGAAACGAGCCGGCCGCGCTCGAGATCTGGACGGAGCTGGCCGAGGGCCGCAACCCGTACCGAGTGATGGCGCTGGAGGCGCTGGCGAAACACTACGAGCACCGCGCGCGCAACTACTCGCTGGCGCTCGAGACGATCCGGAGCGCGCGGGCGCTCGCCGATTCCGATGACCTCGCCCGCCGCCAGTCCCGGATCGAGCGCCGGCTGGCAAAGCCGCGGCCCGGAAGGCTGCTGTAGGGGCAGCCGTCGTCAGCCACGCGGTTGCCAGTCATGCGCTCCGCAGGCCACTCATGGGAAAGGCGCCGCCAGTCCTCCGAAAGCGCTTTACGCGCCGATGGGGCTGGCGTAGAATCGGTCGGGATGAAGGCTGGCCACTTTTTGGTTTCTACCTCGCTCCTCCTGGCCGTCCTGGCCGGCCCGGCCATGGGCTGGGTCAAGGGCAAGAAGCCGGATGGTTCGTTCGGACTGACGGCGCCGCTCCGCGATGCGTTCCGCGGCGCGGTCTACGACATGCTGCCGGGATCCCTCGCGCTGCCCGACTTCGCGCATCTCAAGCCCGTCGGCTACATCTACACCTACGCGCTCAACGTGCCCACGCGCTTCTACGGCCAGGGGATGCCGGGCGTCACCGACCGCATCGAGTGGTTCGCCATCGACTACGAAGCCGATTTCTGGATTAACAAGCCCGGGAAGTACCGCTTCACTCTCACATCGGACGACGGTTCCCGCCTGGAGGTGGATGGAAAACTGGTGGTCGACAACGATGGCGTCCACCAGACCCTGACGATGGGCGGAAGCGTGGTGCTGGAGGCCGGGAGCCATCACATCCATGTTCCCTATTTCCAGGGGCCGCGCGATGAAGTGGCCTTGGTCCTGGAAGTGGCGGCGCCGGGCGAAGAGTTCCACGTCTTCGATTTGCGCGACTTCAGGCCGGGACCAACCGCGCGGGCCAGCGCCCCGCCGGTGGATGCAGAAACCCGGCCGCAGATCCGCCGGGACCCCGAGTTTCGCGGCTCCGCGGCTTTGAAGGGCTACGAGGCGCCGGCCTTCGAGGTACTGAGAGCTCAGACGCAACCCCACGCTTTCGATTTCCGCTCCGCGGCCTACCACTTCCCCGACGCGGACTTCACTTCCAAGTGCGTCCTGGCCTTCGAGGTTCCAGGGACGGTTCCCACCGCGACGCCGGCCGGCCCCGGGAAGAGCAAACTGCACGTGGTGCTGCTCGCGCTGGTGAGAGACGCCGACGGCAAAATCGTCGAGAAAGCCAGCCAGGATTTTCAGGCTGAAGTCACGGATCGACAACTGGCGGCGCTCCGTGCGGACACTCTGTCCTATGCGTCTTCGGTCACGCTTCCGCCGGGCCGCTACACGGTCGAGACCGTGGCGCTGGATCGCGAGGCTGGCCGGGCGAGCACGGGCACCTTCCAAATCGACTATCCCGAGCGAAAGGGAATAGCTCTGAGCAGCCTGTTGCTGGCGCAACGGGCCGAGCCCGCGCGGAGCCAGGCGGATGGGGCCGACGCCGATCCGCTCCAGTTTCAGGGCCAGCGCGTAATGCCGGCGATCGATGCGAGTTTTCCCGCCGGAGCGCAGCCGTTCGTGTTCTTCGTGGCGTATCCGGATAGATCGAAGACCGACGCTCCGAAGGTTGGCGTGCAGTTCCTGCTGGATGGGAAGGAGATCGCCAGCCAGACCGCCGATCTCCCGCCCGCGGACGCATCCGGCGCGGCGCCCATGACCATCGGCGCCATCGCGAGACCGGGCAGTTACGAGTTGGAGATTACGGTGTTCCAGGGCGGCGAGTCGGCGGAACGCAGCATCCGCTATTCGATCGCCGCCAGATAGAGGCTTACTATACGAGGGGACTCGCAATGCACACCTCAAAATGCAGCATCATTCTCGCCGTTGCGCTCATCGCAGCCGTCGCCGCGTACGGCCAGAGCGCCAGTGGCTCGCTAAGCGCTACGGTTTTCGACCAGAGCGGCGCGGTGGTTCCGCACGCCAAAGTCGTGCTGAAGAACGAGGCCACCGGCGCCGACCGCGAAACGGTCTCGAACGGAAGCGGGTTCTTCAACCTCCCTGCCATTCAACCCGGGTCCTACACGCTGACGGTTTCGGCGCCGGGCTTCGAGTTCTGGCAACTAGAGAACATCGTGTTTAATCAAGGCGAGAGTAGAACGCTGCCGGACCTCTTCCTTAAGATCCCGGGGACCGAAGGATACGTTAACGTCGTGGACGATGCCGAAGCCATCTCGCCTGTCGATACCGGCGAATCCCGCCAGACCATGAACTCCACGCTAGTGAGTCAACTGCCCGCCCAGGGCCGCAACGCCGCCGAATTGATCAAGATCATGCCCGGGATGGGAATGAACCGCGGCCTCTCGCAGAGCGGATGGAGCAGTCTGGTCACACAGAGCAACGTGGGCCCGGTGGGCCAGTATTCGGCCAACGGAACACAGCCCTACGGGGGGTTGACCGTGACCATGGATGGCGCAAATCTCGTGGACCCCGGCAACATGGGAACGCAGGTCGCCAACATCAACAAGGACCAGACGGCGGAGGTCACGCTCCTCAACTCGGCGTTCGGGGCGGAATACGCGAAGGGTCCGGTCACCTTCGAGGCCATCGGGAAGAGCGGCACGTCCCACTACCACGGTTCGGTTTACGTCTATGGCCGGCTCTCGGCTCTGGATTCCACGGACTCGTACACCCGGGGCCACGGCGGTACGAAACCCAGTTACAGCGCCGTATATCCGGGCGGCGAGATCGGCGGCCCGCTTCTCATTCCCGGCACGAGCTTCAACCGCAAACGCGACAAGCTCTTCTTCTACATAGCCCCGGAGGGAATGAACCAAGTCCCTGAGCGCATCACGTACGCCTATTTCGTTCCCACCGTGCAAATGTTGCAAGGAAACTTCTCGCCGGCCTACCTCTCGAGTCTGGGCGCCGGATTCGCGTCCGCTCACGCCGGGGACTCCTTAGAACCCACCCTGCATGGATCCGCGGTGGCGTATCCCGGTGGCATGATCCCCCAGAGTCTCCTCGATCCGACCTCGCTGGCCTACGCCAAAACCTTTCTGCCCGCTTCCTCTTATATCGATGGCGCCGGCGACAATTGTTATTACTTGCAGGACTTCCCCGTGAATCGCATCGAGTTCAGAATCCGGCTCGACTACAACCTCAGCGATAAGACCAAGGCGTTCCTTTCCTGGAACCGGCAGGATGAGTTCGACCAGAACCCCTTCAGCGTTTGGTATTCCCCGGGCTACACTCTCCCCTATCCCTCGCCCATGCCCGCCCACCAGGTTTCGAACATCTTGAGCGCGAACGTCACCCACGTGTTCAGTTCCACGCTCACCAACGAAACCGTGGCCGCGATGGCAAGATTCCTCAACCCCGTAGTGCTTTCGAACCCTTCGGCGGTGGATCCGGCCAAGGTCGGGCTGACGGGATTCGAGCCCTTGATTCCGGATCGATACACGCCGCAGATTCCCAACCTCACCAGCACTTACGGCTCCGTCCCGGGCTACTATGGGCCGTCGTTCGGCACCAGCTTCTACGGGGGCGACTTCGGCAAGCTGTCGCTGGACCCCTCGCTCGCGGACAACTTGTCCAAAGTCGCGGGCAAGCACTCCATGAAATTCGGGGTCTACTGGGATTTCGCGGAGAACCTGCAGCCCGGCGGCCTCGGCAACTGGGCGCAGGGCATGGTCGATTTCGCCAATACGGGCGCCACGACCACCGGCAACCCGATGGCCGATTTCCTCACCGGCCGCGCGCAGTCGTTTCAACAGGTGACCGGGCTCAGCGTGTACGACATGAAGTTCAGCCAGTATTCGTTCTACGCTCAGGACCAGTGGAGAATCCATCGCCGGCTGACGCTCACCTACGGGGTGCGGGTCGAGCACCTGGGTCAGTGGTACCCGGTAAGCGGACCCGGACTGGCCGTCTGGGACCCGGCCTCGTATAACAACACCGCGCAGGCGGGCGCGTGGACCGGCCTTCTCTGGCACGGCATCAACAACCAGATCCCCATTTCCGGCTTCCCTTCCAAGCCTTTCTTCTACGACCCGCGGTTCGGCTTCGCCTTCGATCTGCTGGGGAACGGAAAGACCGTCTTTCGCGGCGGCTTCGGCGTCTATCGCTATCAGATCTCGTACAACACCGCCACCATCGGGGGCATTTACGACGAGTCCGCGAACATCTCCAGCTACAATCTACAGAGCCCCACTGACCTGGGCTGGAACTTCGCTCAATACGGCCTGCCGGGAGGAGGCGTTCCCGGCCTCGGCGGCAACATGGGCGCCATGCTGCAGGGCGACTCCAGATCGCCCTACACCGAGAGTTACAACTTGATCCTCTCCCAGCACGCCCCCTGGGGCTCGCTCTTCGAGATCGGATACTATGGCAACCGGAGCCGCGACCAGGTGATAGGCTCGAGCAGCGGCTCCGTCGCGTCGCTGGGTAATCTCAACAAGACGCCGCTCGGCGCCTACTTCCTGCCCGACCCGATAACCGGAGTGCTGTACGACCCGAGCACGGGCAGCCTGCCTTTTCAGGACTACCGGTCCAACCGTAACTACCAGGTCATGATGGTCACCACCCATGACGGATATTCCAATTACAATTCCCTTCAGGCATCCTGGAACAAGCGCTCTGGACGGTCCACCTTCATGCTGAATTACACCTTCAGCAAAGTGCTCGGAATTCGCGACGGCCTCTCGGATAATGGCGCCGGCGCCGGCTACGCCGCCGACCCGTGGAACATGAAGGACAACTACGGCGCGCTGGCCTACGACCACACCCACATCTTCAACGCCGGCTACGTGGTTACCCTTCCCAAGCCCATCCATGGCCAGTTCTTTCTGGGCGGCCTGCTCAATGGGTGGGCGGTTTCCGGGATGACCCAGTTGCAGAGCGGGGCTCCCCTCCAGCCCAACTCGGGGGGCAACATGAACCTGGTCACGACCGGGACGTTGAATAACCTGACCTGGCTGGGCACCGACTCCGCGAACATCCTCCCGGCCCTCACCTGCGATCCGCGCAGCGGCTTGAAATCGGGCCAGTATTTCAACCCTAACTGCTTTGCGCTGGCGGCTAAGGGAACCAACGGCCCGGCGGTGTGGCCTTACATCCACGGCCCAGCCTATTTCAACAGCGACCTTTCGATTTACAAGACTTTCCGGTTCAAGGAAAAGCATCAGATCGAGCTCCGGTTTTCGTCGTTCAATTTCCTCAACCACCCGCTGCCGACCTTCTGCGCGACAGGTTGTGCCGACCTGATGCTGCAATTCACGACCCCGGTTGCCGGAACGGCCAATTCCAACACCTTGACAACCGGCACGCCGCTCAACACCACCGGCTACAGGATTGTGCAAGTGATGGCTAAGTACCAGTTCTGAGCCGGTTCGCGGTCCGGCGAGCGGTAGAATGTTACGGGCCCGTCCGGCCGGGCGATGGATCTCCGGCTGGACGCAGGAGACGCGGAAGTGAGCAGGAACTTTTATCTGTTGCTGACCCTGGTCTGGACTCTGAACGCGATTTCCTACGTTCTGATGTCCATCCTGTCGATCCGCCAGTACCGCGCGCGCAGGACGCGCTGGGGCGGCGCCGCCTACTGCGTCCTGATCGTGAACTTTGCATTGCAGTACCTGGGCCAGCTGACTGAGGAGGCGGTTCGGATCGCGACCGGCCGCTTCCTGCCGTTCCTCGGCGCCGCCGACCTGGTGACCTCCGTGATGGTTGCGGTGCTATTGTTCCACACCTTCTACAACGGCGAGCGGGATTATCTGTCTGGCCGCCGGATTTGGAAGACGTTACTCGGGCTGTCCTATGCGGTCGCCGCGGCCACGATAATCGGCGGGGTGGGCTTCTATATGGGCGTCTTCCACGACCTCCCCATCCCGGAGAGGTTTGGGGTGCCGTCGCCGGTGGCGTTCGCCGCGCTTGGTGGCATTGGGGTGCTGTGCGCGTCGCGCCGTCTCCAGCCCCGCCAGCGCCGCTGGGCAGTGGCCTTCTGCATCGCCTGGGTGTCGACGGCAATACTGTGGATGACCACTCACAATCTCGCATTCTTCCTTCTGAAGGACCTCTGTCCCCTGATCTTCATCTTTATCGTCACTTACTACGTCGAGCGGCTCGCGTTTTTCGACGTCTTGATCAAAAAGGGAGTGATGGCCTTCATCTCCATCTCGCTCCTGGCCATGTACTTCACGTGGGTGGGGCCCTGGATGCTGCGCTTCCGGCTGAGCATCGCGGTGTGGGCGCTCTCCGCCTGGCCGATCGTTTTGCTGAACCCGTGGCTTTACCGGACGCTTTCCGCCTGGATCGACCGGCTGTGGCTGGGACGCCGGTTCTCGCCCATCGAGGCCAGCGAGCATTTTCTAAACGGATTGCAGGGAGCTATCGGCGAACTGGAGCTGGCGAGCCTCGCGGAGCAGCGCTTGCACACCATCTTCCGGTCGGAAGCCGAGGTCCTCCTCGATCCGGCGCGCTGGCCCGCCGGGGAGGAGAGCGGCGAGCACATGCAGGCGCCCATCCGGCTGGGCGGCGAGCTGGTGGGTGTCATCCGCGTCCGGGCGCGCGCCCACAACCCCCGCTTTCTCAGCGAAGATCTCGCGCTACTCGCGTCGCTCGCCGAGGTCTTCTCGTTCCTGCTCGAGAACCTGCGCCTTCGCGAGAAGCGCCTGGAACACGAGAAACGAGAGCGGGAGCTGGTCCTGAACGCCAATCGCTCCGAGCTGAAAGCGCTGCGCGCGCAGGTCAATCCGCACTTCCTCTTCAACGCGTTGAATACCATAGCCAGCCTCATTCCGCGCCACCCCGACCGCGCCGAGAAGACCATCGAGCAACTGGCCGAAGTGTTTCGATACACCCTCCGGCGCTCGGACCGCGAATGGGTGACGCTCGAGGAGGAACTGGAGGCCGTGCGCGCCTACCTGGACGTCGAACAGGAACGCTTCGGCGATCGTCTCGTAGTGCGCCTGGCGTGCACCGAGGCAGCCCGGGGCGCCCGCATTCCGGCCATGGTCGTGCAGACTCTGGTCGAGAACGCGGTCAAGCACGGTGCGGGAGCGATTCGGACCCAGGCCGTGGTCGAGATCGAAGCCGATGTCTCCGCATCCGGGATCTCGATCATGGTCCGCGACAACGGGCCCGGGTTTCCGGCCGCCGTCATGCGGTCGCTCCCTCCCGGCGATGGCGGCTACGGCCTGCGCAATGTTCGCGAGCGCCTGCAAGGGCACTTCGGCGCCGCGGCCGGTCTGCACATCGACCGCGATAGCGCGCTCGGAAGGACCGCCGTCACCCTCCGCCTCCCGTGCACAGCGGTGCAGCCGGCGGAAGCGAGAGTGCCATGATCCGAACCATGCTGGTGGACGACGAGCAGGCCGCGCGGGAAAGGCTGCGGCAGATGTTGGCCTCCATTCCGGGCCTGGAAATCGTGGGCGAAGCCTCCGACGGCGAGGAGGCTCTCCAGAAAGTCGCGGAACTGCATCCGGACCTGCTCCTTCTGGACATTCAAATGCCGGGTTGCAGCGGCCTGGAAGTGGCGGCTTGTCTCGCCGACCCTCGCCCCAAGATCGTCTTCTGCACCGCCTTCGATCAATACGCCGTGGATGCCTTCGAAATGCATGCCGTGGATTATCTGCTCAAGCCGGTCAACCGAATACGGCTGGCGCGCGCCATCGAGCGAGTCCGCCGCGACGACTCGCCGGAGGCCGGAGCGGGGTTCGAGCGCGCCCTGCAAACTCTGCGCGCCAGGAACACCCGTCTGCTGGCCCGCTGCGGCGATGGGTATCGGGTCATCCCGCAACAGGAAGCCGTGTGCTTCCTGTCCGACGGCGGCCTCACGAAGCTGTGTACTCGCGAGCGCTCCTACGTTTTCGATCCCACGTTGAACGACCTCGAGGATCGTCTCGACCCGGCCTTCTTCTTCCGCGTCAGCCGGGCGGCCATCGTAAATCTGGATTCCGTGACCGAGGTGCTGCCGCAGGCCGGCGGCATGGCCGACGTTGTCCTCAACACCGGCCTGCGTCTCGAAGTCAGCCGCCGCCGTCTCAAAGAACTGCTCGAACGCCTAAGCGGCCAGGAGCCGGCCCACGACGGAGGGCAACCTTAGGCAGCTCCTGGAAACACCTATGCGAGTCGCACTGCTACTTCCGTTCGCGATCGCCACGCTGCTTCCGATCGGAGCTCGGGCGGTAGCCCCGAAACCGAGCAGCGTGACGGTCAAGGTCCCCGGGACTTCGAACCCCTATTTGGCTGGCATGCCCGGCGGAACGAAGTCGACATTTGGGGATAGGGCCCCGGAGCAGTCGCCAGTACTCGTCGAACTATCGCTGCTGGATGCGGTCGCCGTTACCTTCACGGCTTCGGGCGGAGTTCAGAATCATCCGTACGATCCGCCTAACTACGATCCGCCGGATGGCTCGTCCGCCGCTAACCATCGTGCGGAGCACGGAATCTCGGAGGTCACCTCGCCTCTTAACTCGTTAGTGGGAGTCTTCCTGGGCGACGACCGGCCGGATCGCAGCCCCGCTCCACCGCCGCTGGACTTTCATGGCGCCGGCCGGGACTTCGTTTCCCTGTCTCCGCAGTTGAAACAAATCTTCTTCATCGGCTCTGGAACCACCAAAGCGCGGGTTGCCGGAGCCGCCAAGAAAGAGCGTGTTGCCCGTCGGTTCATGGTTCCAAGAGGCGCAACCAGGCTTTTCCTGGGCACGATGGATGAATACGAGTGGGACAACAACGGGGGCTTCTTTCAAGTTACTGTTACGATCGAGCGCTCCGCAGCGGACTCGAGTATTTCCTTTGCGAAATAGGCCTGTCTGCCCAATCGGACTCTATGCACGCCCGATCGGGAAAGCGTCGCGCCCAGGGGGCCGAATCGGTATCCCATCGTTCTGCCGGCGCACTTAGAGTGGGGCAGCAGCATCCCCACGCCCAGCGGTGCGACAGTAACGGTTCAGGGGGCGACCGGAACCGCACCAGCCCCCTCCTGCCAGATTGCCCGCCCCACACCAGCGTGCCGAATCGTTGCCGCCCGCCACGTTGCCGCCAGCCAGGTTGACGCCGTGGCGCCCGCGCCGCTACAGTAAAGAGGTATCTGTCGCCCGCGCCATCGTCCCCATCGTCTAGCCCGGCCTAGGACATCGCCCTTTCACGGCGGTAACGGGGGTTCGAATCCCCCTGGGGACGCCATTCAGTTTCATGCACTTTCAGCCGCAGCCTCGATCAACGCCCTGGGAGGGGTAACGCCAAGGTAACGCAAATTCCCGAAAACGGTATCCAGCCGGTTGACCGCCTCCGCCAGGAAGGTAGGCGAGAGATGCTGATACCGAGGGGCCATTCGCAGGTCTTTGTGACCGAGCAACTGAGCAACCGTGTGGATCTCCGCACCCGACATGCGCAGCCAAGAGGCAGCCGCACCAAGAATGAGCCACTGGGTGGGCCATTGGGTCGGAGGTTTTCAGCCAAGCGACCCGACAGCGACAGCAGCCAGAGGCAGAGACTTCGCGGTCTCACGAAAACCTCATTCGCAATTCGCGCCCGAGCACAGATTCCCGCTGAAAAACGGCAGGACGTGGTTCTGGAAGCGATCGGCGACCGCGCTCGTATGGGTGCCGTGATAGACCTCAAAGGTATTTGCGATCCCGTACCTATCGAGCGCTTCATGCAGCTTGCCGGTGTCGGCCTTCAAGCCATCCTGGTCGCCCACATCGATGGCGATGGCGCGAACCTGCCGCAGGTTGCCGATGTACTGGTCGATGAACGCCAGCGGTGAATTCGCCGCCCATTTTGCGAGCACATCCGGCTGTGGCACGCCGTTCTTCGTCGGCAGATCGAAATAGAACGGCGGGTTCTTCGGATCGGGCGACCATGCCGCCGCCGTGGCAAGCTGAGCGCGCGAAAAGAACGGCAGGTTCGCCAGATCCGCGGGCGTCTTCGCGGCCTCCACCGCCTTTTCCAGGTCCGCGTTCGCGGGGCCCGCGGGACGGGCCGCGAGGCAGCACGGACTCATGATGTACAGGCTGCCGAACACGTCGGAATGCTTCATGCCGATGCGCGTTGCGCCGTAGCCGCCCATGGAATGGCCGGCCAGGCCCCGGCTCGTGCGCTCCGGAATGGTGCGGTAGTGCGCGTCGATGTACGCGACCAGATCGTGGGAGACAAACCGCTCGAAATCTCCCGTGGTCACCGAACTGGAATACATGGAACCGTTGTGCGCGGTTTTCGAATCGGGCAGCACCACGACCATTTCCTTCGTGCCTTGGGCGAAAGCCCCTTCGATGGTCTGCGGCACATGGATCTCGTGCGTCCACTGCTCGGCGCCGATCGAGTAACCGTGCAATGCATAGACTACCGGGTAACGCCGGTCCTTCTCGGTGGCGTAGCTGGGCGGCAGGAAGACAAACACATCACGATCTGCCGCATCGCCTTCCAGATTGCCTTCGAGGGCCTGCCCGTGAACCTTGATGTGTTCCACCGTTACGGGTTTGGCGCCCGGCACTACGGGAGGCGCTTCGGTCTGTACCTGTGCCGCCAGACTCGGGCCCCAAGCGAGCGCCGATCCCAGCATCGTCACGCAAACGAATTTCGTGGTTCTCATCGATGTCCTCTACTCCACCCCAAACGAATAGATACTGACGCTGAATGGCGGGACGGCCATCGTATCCGGCAGGGTCGCCTGTCCCCGCTCTTCGACCTCGACGCCCGGCTTCTGCCCCACCGTAATGGTTGCGTCCACGGACGGCGGCGCCATGCGCCACAGATGCCCGAGGCTCGCGAGCTTCACTCCGTCGATCGAGAGCTTCAGTTGCTGCTCGGAGTCCGATGGATTCAGCACGGCGAACGTCAGCGTCTTCCGATCCTCGCCGAAGGCCGCGCTCACATCCAGAGGATACGTGTCGCTGCCGGGATTGACTCTCGGCTCACCGCCTCCCGGCGGCCAGGCCGGCTTCGGCTGCGGCGAGTCTCCCGATACCTCCACCGGTATCGAGCCGAAGTGGTCGCGATACATCTTAAACAGCAGGCCGGTAGGATTGAGAACGGCATCCGTCCGATTCTGGCTCATCGTCGCCGTCGCGAACGTGAATGCGCCTAACCGATACAGGTCGGAATGCCGGAACATCTCGTGAAACGCCCAGGCGTAAGCCGGCACAACCTTGTAGGAATTCGGCGGAGCTCCGATGTAGGCCCATTCGTCCAGGCTGATGGGCACGGGCTTCGCCTTCAAACCGGGGATGCGTTTCAGGTACTCCCGATAATGTTCGTATTTCACCCGGACGAGAGAAGCCGGCGCCCGCTCCCATTCGACCAGAGTCTGCGGGCCCGTTGAAACCTTTTCGCCTTTCTCGTTGTCCAAGCGCTGGCCGGCGGTGGCGTAGAAGTGCTCGCTGAGCAGATCGATATTGTCCAGGCAGTGGGCCAGCAGGTTGCCACTCCAGTCGCCCGCCGAGAGATAATCGGGAACGATCTGGCCGTTGAGGCGTTTGGCCTGCTTCGCGCCTGCCATGTCGTCGGGCATCGCGCCGGCGGCGATAAGCGTGATGGCCGGATCCGCCTTCCGCATGGCTTTGGCGAACAGGTTGTGTTTCAGTTCGAACTGCGCAACCGGAATGAAGCCCAGTTGCCAGTCGCCCCAGGGCTCGTTGCCGACGCCCCAAAACTTCACCTTGTACGGTTGCGGATGACCATTCGCGGCACGCAGCCGTCCCATCGGCGTGGTGACCGGGCCGTTGGCATACTCGACAAGCTGGGCCGCCGACCAGGCATCGCCGAAGCCGGCGTTGACCGTGACGTAGGGTTCAACGTCCAGCAGCCGGCACAGCGTCATGAATTCGTCCGTGCCGACGTCGTTCGGCTGAACCGCGTGCCACACGTGGTCCATGACGGGCGGACGCTTGTCGGGATCGCCGATCGCGTCGCGCCACTCGTGCCCTGAAACGAAGTTCCCGCCGGGGAAGCGATACACGCCCGAATGAAGTTGCTTGAGCGCTGCGATGACCTCTGCGCGGAAGCCCTGTACGTTGTCGGCTGGCATCAACGATACCGCCCCCACGTGCAGGACGCCGGCGCCGGTGGCCACAATCTCGAGCCGGGCGTTATCGCTATCGCTCTCGGCCTTGAATCGCAGCGGGAACTTCTGGTAGGCGGCGCCGGCTTTGTCGATAACGACGGTCTGCCGATCCCCTGCTCGATCTCCCCACGCCAGAGTGACCTTCACGGTTGCACCCGGCGTACCCGCGAGCACGATGCGTCCCGAGTAAAATTTCCCTTTCCGCACCGCCAGCCCGGCTTGCTGAAACCCGCGCCCATCCTTCGCGCTGAGCTTCACCGCCGGCGTCTGATCGCCAACGTAGGGGTGATGCGTGTCCATGGTCACGAACTCATCGCCGCCAATCGGCGTCCAGCGGCGCAGTGGGGAACGCCTCATCGGATTCGCGGAAGGCGGCTCGGCCGGAGGGTGCGAATCGATCGGATAGTAGAACTTCCGGTCGTCCAGCATCTCGGCCCATATGCCGGTGTTGACGAGTCCACCGATGTGCTCGAGAAACTGGCCGTAGATATACCTCGATATCGGAGGCCCGGTCTTCGACGCATCGATAGTCGCGCTCACGGGCTTGTTCTGAGCGGAACAAAGAAGCGCCGCCGTCGACAGAAGCAGCGTGGTCAGACTTGTTCTCACGGTATTATTCCTCCGGTTACGACCTTGCCCAGCGGTTTATTCTCCGACTGAGACCACGGTCACCGACTTCGGTTCAAGCTTCAGAGCCACCTTGCCGCCCTGGACCCTGGCCACGACGGGCTTCGGAACGACGGTATCCGGCGCTTCGAAGGTGTTGACGCTGTCGACCCTCGGCGCCGTTAGCGTTTCCCCGGCGGCTGACTTCGCCGCGATGCCAGCCAGACTCGCCTCGACTTCGACGGGCTGGGTGGGGTCGAGATTCGTGACCGCCAGCCAGAGCTTGCCGGCCGTGTCCTTTGCCGCGATGGCGTCTACGCGCGGCAGGCTGATGTCGCCGTGCGTGTACGTGCCGGCGTTGAAAGCGACCGGTACGAAGGTGGCGTCCTGGAAAGGCACATACATCTTGAAGACGTAGTAGGTCGGCGTCAGGACCATCTTCTCCTTGTCGGTCACGATCATCGCCTGCAGGACGTTCACCATCTGCGCGACATTGGCCATGCGCACGCGCTCGGCATGCCGGGCAAAGATGTTCAGGTTCAGCGCAGCCAGGATGGCGTCGCGCATGCTGTTCTGTTGGACCAGGAAGCCCGGATTTGTGCCCGGCAACGGCGCGTACCAGGCGCCCCATTCATCCACGACGAGGGCGACCTTCTTTTGCGGGTCGTACCTATCCATCACCGCCGACTGCTTGCCGACCAGGTCTTCCATCCCGAGCGTGGTCTTGAGGATCTCGCCATACTCGGCCTCTCCGAATCCCACGGACTTATACGATGGCGGCCAGTGCGGGACCGTGTAGGAGTGCACGGAAAGGCCATCGATATCCCAGCTCCAGTGGCGATTCTGCCAGGCCTTCATGATGGTTTCGGTCCAGTCAGTTTCCGGGCCGCCCGGGCCGACGGCGATCTTCAGCATCTGCTCATTGCCCTGCTGCGCCGGATTGAAGTTCCTCACGAAGCGGCTGTAGATCTTGAGCTGGCTCAGATAATAGTCGGCTGTCATGTTCCCGCCGCAGTCCCAGCTCTCATTGCCGATGCCCAGGTAGGCGACCTTCCACGGAGCCGGGTGGCCGTTGGCGGCGCGCTCCTTCGCCAGCGTCGTCGGCTGGTCTGTGGTCATGTATTCCAGCCATTCGGCCGCCTCCCGTGGCGTGCCTGAGCCGACATTGACCGAGACATAGCCTGCGCTGCCGATCTGATCGAGGAAGTCCATAAACTCGTGCGTTCCGAACGAGTTCGATTCGGTCACGCCGCCCCAGTTGGGATTGAGCGTCGCTGTCCGCTGGGCGCCCATGCCCTTGCGCCAGTGGTACTCGTCCGCGAAACAGCCGCCCGGCCAGCGGACGTTCGGGACCTTCAGCGCCTTCAGGGCGGCAACCACATCGTTGCGGATCCCGCGGGTATTGGGAATGGTGGAATCGGGGCCGACCCAGATCCCTCCATAAATCCCGCGACCAAGATGCTCGGCGAACTGGCCGAAGATGTTGCGGTCGATCTTCGCGCCGGCTTTGGACACGTCAACCGACAATTCGACCTTTTCCGCGGCGATGGCAGGCGCAGTCAGGGCGACAGCTATGAGGGCGAAACGAACCAGGAGTGGATGCATGGAAACCTCTCGGAATCCTTACTATACAGAGGGCTTGTCGGAGGGCACAAGCCAGGCGGTTCGTTGCATTCCCATCGGATTTGTCGATATGGATTCAGATCGCCTCCACGCCGCGATTGACGCCCAGAAGGTCGGCGAGAGCGTTTAGTTCGCGGCTGCTGGAACTCAGGTCCTCGCACACGAGACTGAGGCGAACCTCTCTGGTCTGGCCGGCCGGCATACGCAGGGGAAGCAGTTCTCCATCTTCCAGACAGGACTGAATGCGATGCTTCGGCAGCCACCCAAAGCAGAGCCCGCTGCGAACGGCGTCGATAGCGGCCTCGATTGTGCTTACCGCCAGAAAGCGTTGAGCGGGACCGCGCGGCTGATGTCTGGGCGATCCCGCCGCTACTCCCTCGATGGTTACGAGCATGTGCTGCAGCATCTCGGCGCGAGACACCTTTTTCCTGAGCGCGTGGAGTGGATGATCCCGCCGGGCGACTGCGAGCATCGTGATGTCCAGGATTGGCTTGACGAAGAACTCGCGCGACATCAGGCCCGCAACACAGAGGTGGGACTTATGGGTCGAGAACTCAAAATCCGCCGACAGGAAAGTGCCTTGCCGGAGTTTCGGGCGAACATAGGGAAACTGCCGGGTGAACTCGGCGAGAGCTGCAAAGAGCCGATTGCTGGGGAAGATGCTGTCCACCGAAAGTCGAATCTCCGACTCCCCGCCGCGGGCGAGCGAGCCTGCTCGTTGCTCAAGCTGGTGAAAGCCGGCCAGGTGGGGCTCGGCGTCGGCGAGTAGCGCACGCCCGGCCTCAGTCAGGTGTGCCTTTCTACCTTTTAGCTCGAACAAGCTGATCCCCAACTGCTCCTGCAGCCGGGCGATCGCGTAGCTGATCGTGGATTGAGAGCGATTGAGTTGTTCCGCCGCCGGGGCAAAGCCATCTAGCTGCACGACGGTCTGCAGGATCTCCCATTCGTCGAGAGTGGTGTTCATGACATGATATTATATCGATAACATCGATCATTGCTGCCCAACAATGTGACTTTCTCTTCGACAATCCTGGAGCGTAGAATGGGTCTGCTTGCACGGCCGCCGTATGGGCGCCGCCGGTAAGCGCGGCTCGCGGCACGTCCGAAACCAAGGCCAGAACAGGGAGAGACCGAAATGAAGAGCGTTGCAGTCTCGATGCTTCTGACGGTGGGCTTGTGCGTTGCGCAGGAGTCCGGCGGCTTTCAGCCCGCCGTCACCAACGTCTGGGGAGCGGCATATCCGCGGGTGGATAGCGGCTCCAGAGCTCAATTCCGGGTGAAAGCGCCCGACGCCGCGAAGGTCCAGGTGAACTTCTGGAGCGCGGCGAAACTGGACATGACGAAACAGCCCGACGGATTCTGGACCGCTACAACACCACCCCTTGTCCCGGGTTTCCACTACTACACGCTGCTGATCGACGGCGCGGAGGTCACGGACCTCAACAGTCATACGTTCTTCGGCGGGGGCAAGGACGCGAGCGGAATTGAGATTCCGGAAGCGGGAAGCGCGTACTATCTGCCCCAGGATGTTCCGCACGGCCAGGTTCGTGAGATCTGGTACTACTCGAAGGTGACCGGGAGCTGGCGGCACGCGCTGGTATATACTCCGCCGGACTACGACGCGCGGGCCGGCGCACGCTATCCCGTGCTCTATCTGCAGCACGGCGGCGGGGAGGATGAGACCGGGTGGACCAAGCAGGGGCACGCGAATTTCATCCTGGACAATCTCCTCGCGAGCGGAAGCTGCAAACCGGCGATCGTCGTGATGGCGTACGGCTACGCCAGACGCGCCGGCCAGCCCGATCCCGATCTGGCCGGCAAGCCCTTCGGATCGCCCGAGGCGATGCGCGCCATGGAGGAAATGGCCGCGGCATTCGAAGACGACATGACGCAGGTCCTGATCCCATACATCGATTCGAGTTTCAGGACCATCCCGGATCGCGATCATCGCGCCATGGCCGGTCTTTCGATGGGAGGCATGCAGACATTCCGGGTCGCGTTCAATCGCCTCGATCTCTTCTCCTACATCGGGGGATTCAGCGGAGCGGCCGGGCCGCTGGTGCTCGGCAACGAGAAGCTCGATCCAAAGACAGCCTTCCATGGCGCGCTGGCGGATCCTGCCGCTTTTGCGAAAAGGGTTCACCTGCTCTGGCTGGGTGTTGGCACTGAGGAACCTGCCCGGATGCGTCAAGGACTGCTCAGACTCCACGCGTCCCTGCAAGAGGCGAAGATCCAGCACGTCTTTTATGAATCGCCGGGGACGGCGCATGAGTGGCAGACGTGGCGTCGCGATCTGAGAGACTTTGCACCGAGGCTCTTTTGACAAGTCGCTCCATGAGCGTCTAAGCGGGCGCAGGTAGAAGGTGTAATCGGCGGAGATGATGCGTGAAGTTGCCCGGAGGTTAACCTCGGAATGAACAACACGGGAGATTCTAAGTTGAGAGCGAATTCATTTGCGATCCCTTTCCTCTTGCTGATTGGCGCCGTGTCGTTCGGACAACAACCGGGCAACGCGCCATACCTGGATCCGAATCTGTCGCCGGAGCGCCGCGCAGAGGATCTCGTTTCCCGCATGACGCTGGACGAGAAGGTGCTCCAGATGCAGAGCACCGCTCCGGAGATCGAGCGTCTCGGTGTGTCCGCCTACAACTGGTGGAATGAAGCGCTGCACGGCGTGGTGCAGGGCCGCGCCAGCGTCTTCCCACAGGCTATCGGCCTCGCCGCCACCTGGGATACCAACCTGATGTATCGGGTGGCCGGCGCCATTTCCACCGAAGCGCGGGCCAAGTACAACGACGCCCTGATTCACCCCGGCGAAACGACGACCGCCATTCTTCCCGGCCGCACCGCCGGGCTGACCTACTGGTCGCCGAACGTCAACATTTTCCGGGATCCCCGCTGGGGACGCGGCCAGGAAACCTACGGGGAAGATCCCTTCCTCACGGGCCGCATGGGCGTGGCGTTCGTGACCGGCATGCAGGGCAACGATCCGCATTATCTGAAGGTCGTCGCCACGCCGAAGCACTACGCGGTGCACAGCGGCCCGGAGCCGCAACGGCACGCCTTCGACGCCAAGGTGAGCGAGTCCGACTTGGTGGATACGTACCTGGCGGCGTTCCGGGCGACTGTCGTTGAAGGCCGGGCCGATTCGATCATGTGCGCCTACAACTCGGTGAACGGCGTGCCCGGATGCGCGAGCGAAGACCTGCTGCAGAAGCGCCTGCGGGAACAATGGGGCTTCCAGGGCTACGTGGTGAGCGATTGCGGCGCGGTGGGCGACATCTACCGGAGCCACAAGTACAGCTCCACGATGGGCGGCGCGTCTGTGGCGGCGGTTAAGGCGGGCACGGACCTAACCTGCGGCACCGAGTACAAGGCCCTGGCGGACGAGGTGAAGGCCGGCCACATCACCGAAGCCGAGATCGACCGCTCGCTGGAGCGGCTCTTCGTGGCGCGGTTCCGCCTGGGCATGTTCGATCCACCGGAGCGGGTTCCGTATGCGAAGATTCCGTTCTCCGAGAACGATTCGGCCGCACACCGGCAGGTGGCGCGGGAGGCGGAGCGCGAGGCGATCGTGCTCCTCAAGAACAACGGCGTGCTGCCTCTGGGCAAGTCGGTGCGCAAGATCGCGGTGATCGGCCCGTCCGCCGATGACCCCGTGGCGCTGCTGGGGAACTACCACGGCATCTCGTCCAGGCAAGTGACTCCGCTGGAAGGAATCGAGCGGCAGTTCCCGTCCGCGCAAGTGCGGTACGCGCTCGGCGCCACCTACACGGCCAGTACGCAGGCGTTGGTTCCCTCGACGGTTCTGACGCGACCGGATGGCAAAGGCCCCGGCGTGCTGGCCGAGTACTTCGACAATCCCGACCTCCAGGGCGAACCGAAGCTCCGCCGGGCCGAGCGCCGCGCCTACTACGATTCCGACATGGAAGACCCGGCGGTGATGGCTGCGGTCGGCCGCGTGAAGTACTCCGTGCGTTGGACGGCCACGCTGACCGCGCCGGCGGCGGGCGACTACGATATGACGGTTCGCACCGGCATGTGGAATCGCACCGGCAAGGCCCGGCTGTTCCTCGACGACAAGGAGCTCACCTTCGGCTCCGGTCCTGCCACTCAAATGACCTCGAAGCAAACGGCGCCGGGGCCCCGGCGCGGGGCCTACGCCCGTGTCCAGTTGGAGGCGGGCCGGAAGTACAGTGTGCGGGTCGAGTACCGCCAGACGGCTTCCGGCGGATCGATTCAGCTCGGTTGGATTCCGCCCGCCCGCCTCGCCCTTGCCGAGGCTGAGGCGCTGGTAAAGGATTCCGACGTCGGCATTGTTTTCGTCGGTTTGAGTTCCGAACTGGAAGGGGAACAGATGCCGGGGCTGGACATCCCCGGATTCCTCGGCGGCGACCGCACCAGCCTGGACCTGCCCGAGCCGCAGGAGAACCTGGTGAAAGCCGCGATCGGCACGGGCAAACCGGTAATCGTCGTGCTGACCAGCGGCAGCGCGATCGGCGCGAACTACGCAGCCGGGCACGCCGCCGCGCTGCTCGTGGCGTGGTACGGTGGCGAGGAAGCCGGTTCGGCCATCGCGGAGACTTTGGCCGGCGTCAACAACCCGGCGGGCCGTCTTCCGGTGACGTTCTATAAGAGCGTGGATCAATTGCCTCCGTTCACCGACTACGCCATGAAAGGCCGCACCTACCGGTACTTCCAGGGCGAACCGCTGTATCCGTTCGGCTTCGGCCTCAGCTACTCGACCTTTGCGTATTCGGGCCTGAGCGCGAAGCGGACGCCGAGAGGCGCCGAGGTTCGTGCGACGGTGAAGAATACTTCGTCTCGCGACGGCGATGAAGTGGTGCAACTCTACATCGGAGGCGAACTGGGAGGAGAAAACGCGCCGGTCCGGAGTCTGCGCGGCTTCCAGCGGATTCGCCTGCGCGCGGGCGAGAGCCGGGAGGTGAGCTTCACGCTCGGTTCGGAGGACCTGCCGAAGTCCCAGGTGGACGTCGGCGTTGGCGGTGGACAGCCTTTGCGCAGGACGCCCCACGTCAGGGGCACGCTGTGAAGACAGTACGCGCTGGAGCCGGTCCTTATCGCGAGGCGATCGCCGCGCTGGACTTCGTCGCCGTTCCGGCCGTCACCTTCCGCCTGCTCTACTGCTTCTTCGCGATCCATCACGGACGGCGCAAGATCCTGCACTTCAACGCACCAGGCGGGCGCCGTCAAGCGATGCCGGGATTCTGACACGCACCCCCTCGTATTCGGCGTCCTTTTTCAAAGATGCAGCCTGTTCCGGCCGGTGACAGAGAAAAAGCTAGTAACTTCCGAGCCCGCCCTGCATCATTACCCATAACATGCCAAGAACGTTGGCTTCATTCGCGATTGCCGTTCTGCCGCTGGCAGCCCAGAGCCCTCTCTCGTTAACGGACGCGGTCCGGCTGGCCCAGGAGAACCATCCCTCGGTCGCGGCCAGCCGGGACGCCACCAAGGGCGCCGGCATGCGCATTGTCGAGGCCCGCAGCGGCTATCTCCCCAAGCTCAATTACACCGAATCGGTCGTCCGGAGCGACAATCCCGTCCTGGTCTTCGGCTCCCTCCTGACCCAGCACCAATTCACCGCCGCGAACTTCGCCCTGGACACGCTGAACCGCCCCGCTGCCCTCGACAACTTCCAGTCCCAGGTCACCCTGGATCAGAACGTTTACGATGGCGGGCAGACGCGGCTGGCCGTCAGGACTGCGAAGCTGGGCCGCGATCTCAGCGCCGAGGACGAGCGCCTCACCCGCATGAACGCCATCGCCAACGTGATCCGGGCCTATCACGGCGCGGTGCTCGCGGCCGAAAGCGCCAAGGCGGCCGATGAGGCGGTGCGGTCGGCCGAAGCCGATTTGAGCCGCGCCCAGGCCGTCCGCGAGGCCGGCATGTCCACCAACGCCGACGTGCTTTCCATAAAGGTGCACCTGGCCTCCGTGCGGGAGGAGCAGATCCGCCGCAAGGCCGACCTGAACGTGGCGCTGTCGGCGCTGAACGACGCGCTGGGGCTGCCCCTCGCCGAACCCCACGATCTCACCACACCGCTGACGGCGGCTTCGTTCGATCGGCAGTCTCTCGAGCAGTACGAGAAGCAAGCCGGCCTCTCGCGGCCGGAGCTGCACGAGGCGCGCCTGGCCTCCGATCTGGCCCAAACCCAGGGGGCCGCAGCCCGCACCTCGCTGCTGCCGCAGGTCGGATTCCATGCGAGCTTTGAAACGGACCGCCAGACTTTCGCCGACCGGGGAGGCGCAAACTGGATGGTATCCGCCAGCCTGCGCTGGAATATCTTCAATGGCGGCGCCGACCGGGCCCGCATGAACGAGGCTGCCTACGGTGTGGAACGCGTCCGCGCCCTCGAACGCCAGGCGAGCTCGCAGATCCGGCTCCAGGTGCGCCGCGCTTACGCCGATTTTCAGTCTGCCGCCGAACGCATTGCCGTAGCCCAGGCCGCGGTCTCCATGGCCGAAGAGAGCCTGCGCATCACCAAGAACCGCTACGACAGCGGTCTCGGCAACGTGACCGACCTGCTCCGCACCGAGACCGCGCTGCTCGAGGCCCGCAACCGCCGTCTGGCCGCGATCTACGACCAGCGGCTCGCCGCCGTAAACCTGGAACTCGCCGCCGGCACGCTTTCCGGCAAATCCGAGGTTTTGAACTAGATGAACATTCCACTCGTCGCACTCGCTTCAGCCGCTCTGTTGCTCCTGGCCGGATGCAGTTCGCCGGCGCCCACCGAGGCCGGCGCCAACGCCGCGCCCACCGCGGCCCGGGTTCTCACTGTGGCGCCCACCGCCTGGCCCAACGTCTACGAGGCCACGGGCACCGTCCGCGCCCGCACCTCAGCCGTGATTTCGAGCAGGACGATGGGCTATGTGCGCGAGGTGCGCGTCTCGATTGGCGACCGCGTCCGTGAGGGCCAACTGCTCGTGGCGCTCGATGCGCGCGAGCTGGATGCCGCATGCCGCCAGGCCGAGGCCGCCCAAGCCGAGGCGCGTAGCGCCGTCCCCGAAGCCGACAACGCCATCGCCGGCGCCCAGGCCAGCCTCAACCTCGCGCAGGCCACCTACCATCGAATGAAGGAACTCTTCGACAAGGATTCCATCTCCAACCAGGAACTCGACGAGGCCAGCGCTCGGCTGAAGCTGGCTCAGTCGGGATACGAGATGGCGCTGGCCCGGCGCGCCCAACTCAATGCAACGATCGCGCGGGCCGTCCAGGCACTGGCCTCGGCCGAGGTCATGCGCAGCTACGCCCAGCTCACCGCTCCGTTCTCCGGCACGGTGACGGCGAAGTCCGTGGACCCCGGCATCCTGGCCGCGCCCGGCGCGCCGCTGCTCACCATCGAGCGCGAGGGTGTCTACCGCCTGGAAGCCACGGTCGAGGAATCGAAGCTGCCCCTGATTCGAACCGGCCAGCCGGTCGCGGTGGTGCTGGACGGCATTGAGCGGCCCGTCGAAGGGCGGGTCTCCGAAATCGTTCCCGCCATCGACGCCGCTTCCCGCTCCTTCACCGTGAAGGTCGATCTGCCGGCGATCTTGCAGTTGCGCTCCGGCCTCTTCGGACGCGCCCGGTTCGCGCTCGGAACGCGCCAGATGCTGGCCGTGCCCGCCGCAGCCGTGACCGAGCGTGGCCAGCTCGCCTCCGTTTTTGTCGCCGATGGCGGCCGCGCCCGCTCGCGCTTCGTGACTCTCGGCCAGCATGTCGGGGATTCCGTTGAGATCCTCTCGGGCTTGAACCCGGGCGAGCGGCTAGTCTTCCCCGCCCCGCCCTCGCTCACCGACGGCGAGCCGCTGGAGGTCCGCCCGTGAGCGATCGGACGAAGCTCGGCGTGGCGGGCCGCTTCGCCCGCTTGTGGATCGATTCCAAGCTCACGCCTCTGGTCGTCGCCGCCTCCCTCGCGCTGGGCGCTTTTGCCGTCTGGAAGCTCCCGCGCGAGGAAGAGCCGCAGATCAAGGTGCCCATGATCGACATCTTCGTCGGCATGCCCGGCGCATCGGCCCGCGAGGTGGAAGAGCGCGTCACCAAGCCCATGGAGAAGCTGCTCTGGGAGATCCCGGGCGTCGAGTACATTTACTCCACCTCCAGCCCCGGCGGCTCGCTGGCCATCGTGCGTTTCAAGGTCGGCCAGGACGAAGAAAAGAGCATCGTCAACCTGAACCAGAAGATGTTCGCCAACTTCGACCTCATCCCGCCCGGCGCCACCCAGCCCCTCATCAAGCCGCGCTCGATTGACGACGTTCCCATCCTGGCGCTCACCTTTTCGAGCGACCGCTACGGCCCCTTCGAGCTGCGCCGCGTGGCCGCCCAGGTGCATGATGCCGTCAAGCAGGCGCCCGACGTATCCGCCGTCGTCGTCACGGGCGGCAACCGCCGCGAGGTCCGCGTCACGCTCGACGAAGCCAAACTCGCGGCCTACTCGCTTTCGCCCCTGCAAGTGTACGGCGCGCTAGCCGGCTCGAACCGCCGTCTGGAATCCGGCAAGTACTCGAGCGGCAACCGCGAGTTCCTGCTGGAAACCGGCGAGTTCCTCCGCACGGCGCGCGACGTCGGCGATGTCGTAGTTGCCGTGGCCAATGGCCGGCCCGTCTTCGTCCGCGACGTCGCCGAGGTCGCCGACGGGGGCGGAGAGCCCTCGGAATACGTCGAGTACGCCGCCCATGGCCACTACTCTCCCGCCGTGACCCTGGCGATTTCGAAGCGCAAGTCGACCAACGCCATCGACGTCGCCGATCGCGTCCTAAGCCGCGTGGAGGCGCTTCGAGGCACGGCGATCCCGTCCGACGTCCAAATGCACGTCACGCGGAACTACGGCGAGACGGCCGCCGAAAAGTCCAACGAGCTGCTCCTGCACATGCTGATCGCGGTCGTCTCGGTGAGCGTGCTGATCTGGATCGCTCTCGGCTTCCGCGAATCGCTGATAGTGTTCATCGCCATCCCGGTCACGCTGGCGCTGACGCTGACGGTCTTCTACCTTTACGGCTACACGTTGAACCGCATCACCCTGTTTGCGCTGATTTTCTCCATCGGCATACTGGTGGACGACGCCATCGTAGTGGTGGAGAACGTGGTACGCCACGCGCGCATGCCCGCCAACCGGGGCCGGCCCATCAAGCAGGTGGCCATCGAAGCGGTGGATGAAGTCGGCAACCCGACCATCCTGGCCACGCTCGCCGTGATCGCCGCCATTCTGCCCATGGCCTTCGTGGGCGGCCTCATGGGGCCCTACATGCGGCCGATTCCGATCGGCGCTTCGGCCGCTATGATCTTCTCGATCGTGGTGGCGTTCCTGGTGACGCCCTGGGCGGCGGTGCGCATTCTCAAGTTCAAAGGCGCGCATGCGGCCGGTGAGCGGGAAGACCGTCTCACGCGTCTCTACCGCCGCTTCATGGGCCCGCTGCTCGAGCGCCCCGCACTTCGCTGGGGGTTCCTTTCCGGCGTCGTGGCGCTGCTCCTCGGCGCCATGGCGCTCGTCTACGTGGGCTTCGTGAAGGTCAAGATGCTGCCCTTCGACAACAAGAGCGAGTTCCAGGTGATCGTGGACCTGCCCAACGGAACCACGCTCGAGCAGACCGCCGCGGCCACCCGCGCGCTGGCGGACGAGGTCCTCAAAGAACCCGAAGTCGTCAACCTTCAGACCTACGCCGGCGCCGCCTCGCCCTACAACTTCAACGGCCTGGTGCGGCACTACTACTTGCGCCGCGGCTCGAATATCGCCGACATCCAGGTGAACCTCGTGGGCAAGCACGACCGCAGCCGGCAGAGCCACGAGATCGCCAAGGCCGTCCGTAACCGCCTTCTGCCTATCGCTCAGCGCTGGGGCGCGCGTATCAAGGTGGCCGAGGTGCCTCCCGGCCCCCCGGTTCTTGAAACCCTGGTGGCCGAGATCTACGGACCCTCCCAGGATGGCCGCATCCACCTGGCCCGCCAGGTCCGCGACCTCTTCAAGCGCACCGACGGCGTAGTAGACGTGGATTGGTACGTCGAAGACGACCAGCCCAAATACCAGCTCCTGGTTGACAAGGAAAAGGCCAGCCTCAACGGAATCGCCGAGGACGACATCGCCCGCACCATGCGCATCGCCTCGGCCGGCGAAACGGCGGGCCTGCTGCACGTCGATTCCGAAAAAGAAGACGTGCCCATCGCGTTGCGCCTGGACCGCGCCACCCGTAGTAACCTGGAGCGAATTCAGTCCCTGAAGGTCGCCGGTGTGCCGCTCTCCGAACTGGTGACGCCGCGAGAGGTCATCGAGGACAAGAGCATCTACCACAAGAACCTGATGCCGGTGACTTACGTAACCGCCGACGTCGCAGGCGCCATGGAGAGCCCTGTCTACGCCGTTCTGGCGCTGGGGCCCGGCATCGACAAGATCCAGGCGCCCGGGGGCTATGCGATCGAGCAGTACACCGCGCATCTGCCCGCCGGCGACGCCCGCTACGCCATGAAGTGGGATGGCGAGTGGCACATTACCTACGAGGTCTTCCGCGATCTGGGCCTGGCTTTTGCCGTCGTGCTGCTGTTGATCTACGTGCTGGTGGTGGGCTGGTTCGAATCCTTCGCCACGCCGCTCGTCATCATGGCCGCGATCCCGTTCTCGCTGGTGGGCATTCTGCCCGCCCATGGCCTGCTGCACGCGTTCTTCACCGCGACCTCGATGATCGGCTTCATCGCCGGCGCGGGCATCGTGGTGCGGAACTCGATCATCCTGGTGGATTTCATCGAGCTGCGCCTGCGCCAGGGCTCGCCGCTCCGCCAGGCGGTGATCGACGCCGGCGCCGTGCGCTTCCGGCCCATGCTGCTGACCGCCTGCGCGGTGGTGGTGGGCGCCGCGGTCATTCTGTTCGATCCGATTTTTCAGGGCCTCGCTATCGCGCTGATGGCCGGCGAGATTGCCTCGCTGACCCTCTCGCGCATGACCGTCCCCATCGTCTACTACATGGTAAAGAACCGGAGAAACGTATGACCATCGACCGTTACGTGCGCCTCATCGCGGGCCTGTTCGTCCTGGCCAGCCTCGCGCTCGGCTACTGGGTCGGCCCCAACTGGTACCTGTTCACCGCCTTCGTCGGCCTTAACTTGCTGCAATCGGCCTTCACCAACTGGTGCCCGGCCATGACCCTGCTGCGCAAGTTGGGGGTGAAAGCCGGATGAGGGCGCTCGCCGCTCAATCGCTCGCCCCCCGCCGCACCATATGCTGCCCATCCGCCCGCTCGACCGAGCGCGGCCCAACGAGCCGTCTGGCCGCCGGCCTGCGGCACGCGCGGGCACTGTGCCCCGGGGGCGCGGTTCGCCGACGCGTTCTCCGGGAAGCCCAACGCACACCTGACAGGTGGCTGAGGTCCGCCGGTCGCTTCTGGTCGCTCCCATGACATCCCACGCCGGTTGGCGCTGAAACTGACGTTGAACTAAACCGCTGCGCGGTAGCCGTCTTCGACTGAGGCCAGCGGGGCGGGCCGCTCCTGAGAAACACTGGATGAGGTTTATTCCCATAGACCCATCCCATTTCCCAGGAGCGACCCATGACGCCT
>JBKQQG010000050.1:0-10759 GCA_052144455.1 Bryobacteraceae bacterium | reverse complement strand
GCATCCTGACCCGCGATGTCCCCTTCTATTCCAATGACAGCCACTGGTGGAGTCCGGACATCTATTTCAAGGGCGGCCAACTGGCCTTGCGCGAGACCCCCGACGGCGCCGGCGACGATCCCGAACTCTACCAGAGCGAGCGCTGGGGGCGCTTTTCTTATGCCATTCCCGTCGCGCCCGGCAAGTACACTCTCCTGCTCCACTTCGCCGAGCATCGTTTCGGTCCCGGTAACCGTGACAACTACGTCGGCCCCCCGCACGATCCCAACGCCGGCGCCGGCGCCCGCCTCTTCAACGTCTTCTGTAACGGCAAGCCCATCCTCCGCCAGTTCGATCTCTTCCAAGAAGCCGGCGACAACCACCCCCTGGTCAAGAAATTCACCGGCCTGGAGCCCAATCCCCAGGCCAAGCTCCTCCTCGACTTCGTCCCCCTCAAGGACTACGCCACCCTCACCGCTCTGGAAGTTCTCCCGGAGTGACCCACTTGTGGGGCAGGCAATCCTGCCTGCCGGCGGGCTTCCGGCCGGCGTCTGCGGAACAGAAACTCCAAAGCCGGAGGCGGCGAGGCAAGCCTGCGGGAGAAGTCCAACAAGTAGCACGAAGGCCAATGGATTTCGCCCTGAAGCTGGGCGCTAAGTTCCTGCCAGCCATTCCATAGCGGGCTTCTGTCGGCCGAACCGCACCTGACGCGGCGGGTGTTCGGAACGACTCCGCGGCGGATCTGGGCGCTGCCCTCGCCGCTGAGGTATGAGTTGGCGGCCACTGGACGGACGCAGCGATGGCGAAGAAAAGCGAAGGATAAACGGCGAACTGTTCGAGGATTGCGCCCACGCCTACCCAGGCCGCCGGTTGGCTCCGGTCTGGAGAGGGTCCCGCCCACTTCTCATGGGTACTGGTACGGCTTCCGGCGACGCGCCGCCATAAACTCGGTCGCAGTCGAGGCGATCGGTGTTACACTGTTTAGCGTTGCGAGGCCAGAACGGAGGTTCCAGGTGAACTTTCGGTAAGCGATTGGCCGTTGGGTTCTTGGAGACCCAAAGGCGCCGCCTCGCCGCTGTGGGCGACAGGCCCTTGCCCGCACATAAGCGAAAGAAGGGAACACATGTCGCTCTCCGCCAACTGGAAACTGCATTCAGGCGCCTCACACCCGACGCGACGCGCATTCGCGTTGGCGGTTATCATAATGGCGGTCTTCTGCGCGCCCAGCGCGAACGCCGACTACACATACACGTACACTGGCAACGACTTCGACTGGTTCGTGACTAACGATGCCAACGGCGTCACCTTTGGCATGTCCCCTTGGACCGCGGCCGATAGCATTACGGGCTGGTTCACGACCTCGGAGCCACTTGAGGCCGGCGTGACCTGGCAGGACATCTACCCCTTGTCTTTCAGCTTCTCGGACGGGATAGAGACCTACGCCTCGGGCGATGACCTTCTGCCTGGATCGGGGATTGCGGTGGGCACGGACCCCCAGGGCCAGATTGACGCGTGGAGCTTTGGCTTCGAGACTCCGGGCCCAGGCGGGCCAGACGGGGATTGGACATCCATATTGTCTTCAACGACCTGTCCGTGGTCAATAATGTGCGGTGGTGACTACGTGATGCTCGACCTCGGCGACTACGGCCTTTGGGACACGGAGGCCCAAGCCCCTCTGGGCACATGGTCTGGGACCGAAGGATCCCCCACGCCGGAACCCTCCTCGGTTTGGCTCATGTCAACGGCGCTGCTGGCGCTAGCGTTCTTGGCGCGAAAACGTACCGCCCAGAGACTGCAAGCGCGCGTTCCAGCGATTCGCTGATCTCCCGCACCTCGCTCCGTAATCCCATACCCGAGAAACGTAGTTAGAGGGCCGCCGCTCTCCATAGCAGGCTGGGTCGGAACACCTTCCGCCTCCCCTCCCGTGCTAAACCAAGGAATAGGACGTTCCGCCCCATGACAATTCGTCCGCTCCTTCTGGCCTCCCTCGCCATTCCGGGCCTGCTCGCGGCCGCCGAGAAGCCCTCGCAGATCGCGGTGATCCCACTCAACGTCGGCGAGAACTACCGGCTCTCTCTTCCCGTGCGCATCAACGGCGCGGAATTCTCCTGCAACATAGATTCCGGCGGCGGCGACCTCATCTATCTCGACAAAGCCAAGGCTCTCGCGGCGGGCATCCAGCCTATCGGGGAAGGCTACAGCGCCGGCCCGCAAGCGGCCTCCATGAACACCGACCTCCGCGCCCAGGTCACCCTCGAAATCGGCGCCCTCAAATTGCCCGGCCAGGAGCTCGTCATGCAGAACCGGCCCTCCCCGGACTACCAATGCACGGTTGGGCTTCAAACCCTCAAGCAGTACGTCGTCGAGCTTAGCTATCAGCCGCCCGCCCTGCGCGTCCACGCCCCAGATCGATACGTGGCGGCGAAACCCGGCCACGCCATTCCCTTCGTGCTGGAGGGCGGAAATGCATTTGTGCAGGCCGTCTTTTCCCTTCCCAACGGCAGCCCCATTCCGGCGCGCCTAGCCATCGACACGGGCGGCGACCGCTCCGCCGTCTACCTCAGCAAGAGCTTCGTCGACCAGCACAACATCCTGGACCGCGTCCCCAAAACCGTGCCCGACCTCTGGTCCGGGTCCTCCGCCGGTCTGCCCCGTGTGCTCGCCGCCCGCTTCGACAAGCTTCAGCTCGGCGATGTGGAACTGCCGCACCCTATCGCTTTCCTCGCGCGCGTCCCGGGCTTCGGCGGGGTAAGTGAGCCGGATGGCCTGCTCTGCCCCGATTTTCTCAGGCGCTTCAACGTGACCTTCGACTATCCGCACCGGAAGCTGATTCTCGAGCCTGGCCCCCACTTCGCCGATGAGGCGCCTTTCGATTCGAGCGGCGCCTTGATCTATCGCGAAGGTCAGAATCCCTATCGCGTCCTCAAAGTCATCCCGGGCTCCCCCGCCGCCGAGGCCGGGCTCCAACCCGGCGACATCCTTCTGGATCTCGACGGCCGCCTGGACACCGAATTGTCCATGGGCGAAATCCGCGCAGCCCTCGAGTCCGCCGGTCGCGAATGCTCCTTGCACGTCCAGCGCGGCACGGCTGTGTTTGGCGTCAAGCTCAAGCTCCGCCCGCTCATCTGAATTCCCCCATCACCTCCCTTTCGCGGAACTTCTCCGGCTCCAGTCGCGTAGACTGGTTAGTTGGGGGCGGGAGCAGCGTAGCCGACCCCCCGGAAAAGGAGCCACACCCAAATGAGGAAGTTCGCCCATTTCACTTGCGCCGCGCTGTTGCTCGCCGTCTCGGCGTACGCAGCCCCCCAGAACCCGCCCGAGCAGAAGAAGCCGGAGCCTCGCACCCTCAAAGTGAAGCTGGCCTACAACGGCGCTGGAACCGTGGACGACAACCACAAGATCATCGTCTTCATCTTCGATTCCCCGGACTTCGCCAGTGGCGGAGTGATGCCCATCGGAGGCCAGGCCGGCGCCGCCAAGAATACCACCGTCACCTTCACGGATGTCTCCGCTTCGCCCGTTTACGCCGTCACCGTCTTCGACCCCAAGGGCGAATACGACGGCCAATCCGGCCCGCCGCCATCCGGCTCCTCCCTGGGCATGTACACCAAGACGCCGCCTAAGCCCGAGCCGATTACCATCGATCCCGGCAAGACCGTCGAAATCGAGCTCCCCTTCGACGATACCGCCAAGATGCCGTAATCGCGGCCGCGTCACCCGCCGTAAGGCATGGGCGGAACTTTTCCGAGCATCCGCGAGTACACAGTTAGTGCGCCCCGGTGATGCGCCGAGTGCTCCACCATGGCCCATACGAGGTCGCTCGTCGGCTGGCCACCCATAATCGGGCCGGGCGCGAGCGGCGCCGCGAGTTGCTCCGGGCTGCGCGAGCGTACGAACTCCAGCACCTTCGCGTAAGCCGCGTCCAGCGCCTTGCGAGCCGCCCCGAGCGACGTCACCTTAGCCACTTCCCCGGCGTGTTTCTCGAAATCCAGATCGAAACCTTCCGGCCGCACGACCCCATTGACGAACCACTCCAGAGTCTGTGCCGTGTGCGCCACCTGCTGCGCGACCGTCATCATGCCTTCCCGCGGACGGAATCCTGAGTCGGCCTCCTCCAGCACCCTGGTCGAGCGCTCGAAGAAATCTTTGCTTGCGAGAATCTGGTTTTCAAAGCTCATGGTCCACACTATACCAGAAGGCGAAGAAAAAGGGAAGATCAATGAGCGCGCTTGGATGTAACTCTTGGCGCTCTGCCCCCTCCCCACCGCCCCACCGCCGCCGGATGTATCCTCAGTGGGTATGCGATCCCACGTTCCGCCGATTCTCGCAGTCCTGGCCGTCGTCCCAGCTCTGGCCGCCCCGCCGGCCCCCGCCGGCCCACGCGCTGTTTCCGTGAGTGATCTCAGCCGCCGCTCGGTCGTCAATAATCTCGTCTCCGGCGCCTGCCCCCACAAGATGAAACCCGGCATGTTCGACGTTCCCTGCTTCGGCGGTTTAGCGGGCCGGAACTGGGGCGGTACCTGCCTGACCTTCAACATCAGCGAGCGAGGCGTCTCCAAGTACGAAGAGCTGGCCTGCGTCAATACCTGCCCTGGCGTGCGCATGCGCAACACCGATCCCTGCTCGGGCACGCCCTGCTATGAGGCCTTGGCCGGCCGCCCCTATTCCCGCACCTTCGCCGCCTTGGACCCGGAGACTCAACGCAAGATGGCCGCGGACTACACCAAGCTGATCGCGCTCGTCCAAGCCGAAGCCTCCGACCAGAGGAGCGCCTATACCTCCCTCGGCGGCGACAAAGAACGCACCCGGGTGAAATTCGAAATCCTGGGCTTTGTGATCGCCGGTTTTCTGAACCAATCTACCGGCGAATTCTCCGCTCCCGGCGCCATGCTGCCCTTCGGCGAATGTCTCCTGAAGCGCGCCGCGGCGCGCGAAAAGATTGGCAATCCGGAGGTCTCCCTCAGCAAGCTCTACGGCCAGCCGCCGCAAGTCAACACCGGCAACCCCGCGGATGCCTCGCCCATGGATACCTCCGCCGGCGGCACGCTGCATCTTTACGAATCGGCGTTCATCGCCTGTGCCCGCGTCACTCCGGACCTGGGCCGCTGCCTGAGCGGAATCGGGCCTGAATCGCCGGACGCCCTGGCCGGCTCCATCATTCACGAGCTGGTGCATTACACACAGAAGAAATTCGGGCACGTAGAGGGTGCGGGTGGCCTGAACGACGCCGCTTCCGATCTCAAAACCATGTTGAACGAAATCGAGGCCTACGGCGTATCTCGCGACGATCTGTTTTACGCCAAGTCCCTCTCCGTCAACGATTACATTGTCCTCACCCGCGCCGGACTCTCCGCCCAGGTCCGCGCCTTCCAATCGCTCTGGCAGAAGGCCGGAACGGCAGTGCAGGAGGAAGTGGCCGACTGGGCCTGGGAGGTCCCCTGGATGCGAGTGCGCATGATCCGCATGAACCGCCCCGCGCAGGAGGGCAACACCTGGAATCTCACCTGCGTCGCCCTGCAGCGCAAATTGCCCACCGGCGCTTCCCTCTGCGGCAGGTTCTCGACGGCCGAACCCTAGCCGCTGTCTTATCTCGGCGCCTCCGTCCACCGGTCTAACTCGACCTTGACTTCGCCGTTCGGCTTCACCTCGACGCGCCTTCCGGTCCGCTGAAGGATACGGAGAATCTCCGGCGCCGCGAAGTCAACCTCAGGCGCCTTCTTCAAAAGATGCAGCCGGTAAACTCCGGGGGCGACGCCCTGAAAGTGGAACCTGCCATCATTGTGAGTGTACGGCTCGGTGATTCGGGGGAGTCCGCTGTCGGACTCGGGCGCGAGTAGAATCGTCACCTCGCTTCTCCCCAGTACACTCGGTGGGACCGTGCCGAACACGTTGCCCCCGTCGGCGCCCAGGACAACCTGGATCGGCGGCGTATGCTCATCGACCAGTGTTTCCGGGTTCCGGATCAGGTCCACTCCGCCGGCAGTCGCCGATTTCACATAGAACGGGCCGCTATCAATGCTCACACGGTACCTTCCCGCGGGCACATCCCATAACTCCTGTTCCCCGTTTGCGGCCGTGTAAGTGGCGCCGTAGCACCGCGGCATGGAAGATCGAGGAAACTTCTCGGGGAGGCAGAGCCGGACGCGCGTCCAGACCGGCGCGTCTTGGCCCGCACGGCTCACATCGAAACGCGGCGCGACCCGAACCTTCTGGCCGGGGGTGACGGTGAGCGCAATCCCGTCGACGTCATGGTCCGCCACCTCAACCTGAGTTTCGGCGTACGCCTTCCTCCCGTGGTCGTCTTTCTGCGTCACCAGCAGGCGGTACTTGCCGTCCAGAACATCGTCGATCTCGAAACGGCCATTCGCGAGTCCGATGGAGACCCGATTCTCCTGGGCGCCCCAGCCCTCGCGAAACAACTGTGCCGACTTCTGCTGGTACCGGACAGAGTTCGCGATCTTTCCTCGGATGGCATGGCCCTGCCGGAGTTGAACCGCAAAGTCCGCTGGCCTTGCGGGGAACATCTCCGCAACGATGGGTAGCGCCTTCTCCGGCAGACTCGCGCCGCCGATGTACACCGGCGCAAATGTCTCGTGGCTTTGGGGCTCCGGAGCTTCGTCGCGGACGGATTCCTTCAGGCTCCCAAAGCCGGCCGCCCTGACCACATAAGTCCCCGTCAGTCCCTCGAATTTGTAATCGCCTTCCTGGTCCGCTACCGTCGTTCTTTCGACGCGGTACTCCGTGTGCCCGTCCCTGTTCTCCGGGCGCAGCAGCCAGATCGTAGCGCCTGGGATTCCCTTTCCGTCCGTGTTGCGCACACGACCGGCGATGCGGCCGGCGCTGACTGGCATCGGGCCTGCGTCCCGTTCCGACGCCAAGACCAGCAGGGCAAGACAGCAGATCGCGCCACGCATATCAACAATAGTAGCCGGGATATCCGTGCTCCGGCGATCTCGCCCGTCACCGCCCCACCCACAGTCTATCTCCCACCCCCGCAACAACATGCCGAATCCCAGGGGCCTCAGCCCTGCCGCCGCGTGCTCCTCTGGTCTTGAGAGGTACCTTCATGTCAACCGACAAACAGCTCCAAGCCAATCGCCAGACCGCCCAAGATTCCACCGGCCCACGCACATCCGAAGGCAGGGCCCGCGCTTTGCTCAACGCCGCCCACCACGGCCTCCTGGCCCGCCGCACGTCCCTCGCCGCCGCACCACCCCCTCGCCAAACGAACCCAAATCCCCAGGCGAACTCGAGCGCCCCTCGGGCCTTCCCGTACCCCCGTAGTATCCTGAAATGGCGCCTCGGGAAGCCGCCATCCGTGGAAGATTCCATCGTCATTCGGGGAGCGAGGCTTCACAACCTCAAGAACGTCTCGCTCGCGATCCCGCACAACCAGCTCACCGTCGTGACCGGTGTCTCGGGGTCCGGCAAATCCTCCCTCGTCTTCGACACCATCTACGCCGAGGGCCAGCGCCGCTACGTCGAATCCCTCTCCTCCTATGCCCGCCAGTTCCTGGAGCGCATGGAGAAGCCCGACGTCGACGACATCGACGGCCTCGCCCCCCCCGTCGCCATCCGCCAGAAGAACACCACCCGCAACCCGCGCTCTACCGTCGCCACCTCCACCGAGCTTTACGACTTCCTGCGCCTGCTCTTCGCCCGCGCCGGCCGCACTTACTGCCCGAGCTGCGGCCAGTTCGTGCAGCGCGACACCGTCGATCAGGTGGCCCAGCGCATGTTGCTCTCCGCCGCCGGCTCCCGCTGGTACATTCTCTTCCCCATCCGTTTCGCCTCCGACCGCCCCGACGCCCTTCGCGACCGCCTCTTCGAGCTGCGCCAGAAAGGCTTCAACCGGCTCTATCAGGATGGGCAGATCCGCGAGTTCTCGACTCCCGAATCGCTCCTCGAAATCGACTTCGCCCGTCCCCTCTTCGCCCTCGCCGACCGCATCGTCATGGCGCCCAACCTCCATCAGCGCATCGTCGATAGCCTGGAGATCTGTTACCGCGAAGCCGGCGAGGTGGTCTTCGAGCAGGCCGGCGCCGACCCGCCCGTCCGCCTCGAATTCAGCGAAAAGTTCGCCTGCAAGACCTGCCACATCGAATTCCCCGCGCCCGAGCCGCCGCTGTTCAGCTTCAACAACCCGTTCGGCGCCTGCCCCCGCTGCCAGGGTTTCGGCAACACTATCGATTACGACATGGACCGGGTCATTCCCGATCCCTCCCTCTCCCTCGACCAGGATGCCATCGAGCCTTGGACCACCCCGGCCTACCGCCGCTTCCTGGATGTCATGCGCCGCCGCTGTGGCGACCGGCTCCGCTTCCGCGTCCCCTTCTCCGAGCTGACCCGCGCCGAGCGCGACCTGGTGCTCCGCAATGTGCGCGAGTTCTTCGCCTTCCTCGACACCAAGAAGTACAAGGTGCACGTTCGCGTCTTCCTCAGCCGTTACCGCGGTTACTCCAAGTGTCCCGCCTGCGGTGGCGCGCGCCTCCGCCCCGAAGCTCTCAACGTGCGCATCGGCGGCAGCAACCTGGCCCAGCTCTGCGCCCTCAACATCGCCGAAGCCGCCGCCTTCTTCGACCGCCTCGAGCTGTCTCCCGAGGAGTCCGCCATCGCGGGCAAGATCCTCCTCGAGATCCGCCAGCGCCTCAAGTTCCTCAACGACGTCGGTCTCGAATACCTCACCCTCGACCGCCTCTCCTCCACGCTCTCCGGCGGCGAGGCCCAGCGCATACAGCTCGCCACCTGCCTCGGCTCCCGTCTGGTGGGAGCCTGCTACGTTCTCGATGAGCCGTCCATTGGACTGCACAGCCGCGACACCGGACGCCTCATCCGCATCCTCGAGGAGTTGCGCGACCTGGGCAACACCATCCTGGTCGTCGAGCACGATGCCGACGTGATGCGCGCCGCCGGCCACATCGTCGATCTGGGACCCGGCGCCGGCGAGAACGGCGGCCGCGTTGTCTTCCAGGGTTCCTATGCCCAACTCGTCGCCGATGGCACGGCTTCGCTCACCGCCTCATGGCTGCGCGGCGATCGCGACTCGCGCCGCACCCGTTCCCGCCGCACCGTCAACCCTAAACGCAAGCTCAAGGTCGTGGGCGCACATGCGCACAACCTCAAGAACATCGATGTCGAGATTCCCCTGGATATGATGGTCGCCATCACCGGCGTCTCCGGCTCCGGCAAATCCACGCTGGTGCACGAGGTGCTCTACAAGTCGCTCGAAGCCCTGCGCAAGGCCGGCCCGCTAGCCGAAGATTCCGATGCCGCCCCTGCCGCGCTCGCCTGCAAGCGCCTCGATGGCGCCGAGCGCATTGCCCAGGCCATTTTGGTCGATCAATCCCCCATCGGCCGAACCCCGCGCTCCAACCCCATCACTTACCTCAAAGCCTTCGACATTGTTCGCGACTTATTCGCCGCCACGCCCGAAGCCATTCGCCGTGGCTATACCCCCGGACATTTCTCCTTCAACGTACCAGGAGGGCGCTGCGAAGTCTGCCAGGGCGATGGCACCGTAACCGTCGAAATGCAGTTTCTGGCCGATGTCGAGTTAGTCTGCGAGGAATGCAAGGGGACCCGCTATAAGTCCAGCATCCTGGAGATCCTTTATCGCGGCCTCAACATCCACGAGGTGCTCCAACTTACTGTAACCGAAGCGCTGATTTTCTTCGCCGACGTTCCCCGCCTCGCCGGAAAGCTGCGCGTCCTCGCCGAGGTCGGCCTCGGCTACCTGCGTCTCGGCCAGTCCGCCACCACGCTCTCGGGCGGCGAGGCCCAGCGCGTCAAGCTGGCCGCCCACCTCGCCCAGGCCGCCTGCGCCAACACTCTGTTTATCTTCGACGAACCGACCACCGGCCTCCACTTCGAAGATATCGCCCAGTTACTAAGCGCCTTTCAGAAGCTGATCCGCAACGGCGCCAGCGTCGTCGTCATCGAGCACAACTTAGAGGTCGTCCGCAACGCCGACTGGATCGTCGACCTCGGCCCCGAAGGCGGCGACTTAGGAGGCCGCATCGTCGCCCAAGGCCCCCCCGAGACAATAGCCGCCTGCGAAGCCTCATTCACCGGCAAGTATCTTCGGACGGTTCTCGCGGGCTGATGCCCGCGCCGGTGCGGGCCTCACTTGCACTGCGGTCCCCACCCGTCCTCCGCGCGGTACGCGCAAGGTTCGTATACCTCACCCCTGAAGACCAGCCTCTTCCCCTCGATTCGGAGTTCTCCCTCCTTTTCGGAGGTGTCCGGCTTCTCACCAACGGGTAGGACAACCAGGTCGGAAAGCGTCATCCGATAGGTGACCTGCATTTTTCCCGCCTTCCTGGCCCAGGTCCCTCGGTGGACCAGCAGCGCACCGCTGGGGTCGATCATCAATCCGCCGACCTCCTTTAGAAGCCTGAACTCCATGAAGGCGAACTCCCCCGGCTTGCACAAGTGCACCAGCCTCGCCCCGGCCGACTCATCGCTGGAGCCCTCTTCCTTCTGCCACGCCGTCGTCAGGGGAATCCAATCTTTGACGTGGCTCGCCCCAAGCGCCCGCCGATGCGGCGCGGCGAGTAGGCAAACCGCCAGCAGCCAGACGATGTTCCGCATCATGCGCACAAGGCTATCACCACACGCCTCCATACCCCACGCCTCCATACCCCGCCCAGGTCCGCTGTTGTGCCTCGATTAAAATGTCCCCTTTTCACCTCGTTAGAAATGTCCCCCCCGAAGCCGGAGAGTCCTTCCATTCCCTCCCCGCGGATTGTCGGCATCGCGGTGGAACCCGTCAAGGCTTCCC
>JBKQQG010000049.1:0-242486 GCA_052144455.1 Bryobacteraceae bacterium | reverse complement strand
TCCGGCGACCGCATCTGCTACCACGGCGTCAGCGACATTTTCCGCATCCCCAAGCCGGCCGCGGCGCTTTACAAATCGCAGTGCGACCCCCGGGAGGAAGTCGTGCTCGAACCGGGCTTCACCTGGTCGCAGGGTGACAAATCCGGCGGCGGCGGGCCCGGTCTGGTCCCGATCTGCTCGAACTGCGACCACCTGATCGTTTACATCGGCGGCCAGGTCAAGGCGGAGGCCGATCCGGACCGCAAGGAGTTCGGCAACCTGGCGCACCCTCCGTTCCTGGTCAACCTGACCGACTGCTGGACCGAGCAGTGGGGCGACTTGAGGATCGAGGGCTACCTGGGCGGCAAGCTGGCCATCACCCGAACTTTCTCCGGAAAGGGCGCGGACGAGCAGTTGTTCGTCGAGCCGGACGATGCCGAACTGGTGGGCGACGGTAGCGACGCCACCCGAATCGTATTGCGCGTCACCGATGAGTTTGGCAGTCCGCGCCCGTTCTCGACCGGCGCCGTTTCGCTCGCCATCGAGGGTCCGGGCGAGATCGTCGGCGAGAATCCGTTCGCCTTGACGGGAGGCGTGGGCGCCGTGTGGGTGAAGACCAAGGAGGCCGCCGGCGCCATTCGCCTCACCGCCCGCCACCCCTACTTGGGCGTGAAGACCGTCCAGATTCAGGTCCGCCCGGCGCCGCCCGAAGCGGTGTAAAGCAAAGGCGTGCCGCGCCCTGGCCGCCGCTGCCGTTTCCCACTGGCATGGCGGGCGGTATATGATGATGCTCGATGCACACGCGCGCGTTACTGGTCCGCAGGTTGCGGATCGCCGTGGCCGTCTCCATGCTTGCGCTGCTGGGCGTAGTGGAGATGGCGGCCCAGTCCAAGGCCGCCTCGAAGGCCCTGACCGTGAGCCAACTCGAAGCGCTGGTTCGGAAGGGAAGCCCGGATAGCTTCGTCAGCCAGGAACTCAGAAGCCGGGGTCTGGCCAGCCCGGTCGATTGGCCGCTGATCACCCGGCTCACCAATCTCGGCGCCGGCCCCAAAACCATCGCCGCGCTAGAACACCTGCTGCCCAAAGTCCGGCTGGCGATCCGGACCTCTCCCGGCGCCGAAGTCTTCCTGAACGAGACGGCGGTGGCCACCGTCGGAGAGGGCGGCGAGCTGGTGCTCGCGGTGCAGCCCGGCGACTACCAACTCCGGGTCGCGCAGAAGGACCGCACTTCTTTCGGCAAAGCGATTCGTCTGGCGCTCAACCAGCCGGTGGTGGTGGAGGCGCCGCTGGAATGGACGGTCGGGTACCTGACGCTCGACACCGGAGTGCCGGACGCGCTGATCGACATCGTCGGCGTAGGGAAGTATGCGACACGCGTGGAGAAACTTGCCGTGCCGGTGGGCCCTCGGCAGATCTGGGTGACCGCTCCTTTCCGTTCGGCGTTCTCGAGCGTGGTGGCCATCGAGGGAGGGAAGACGCTCGAACTCCCCGTTAAGCTCGAGTGGGACCCGATCCAGCTCAAGGCGCTGGGCGACGAGATCCAGCGGGCTTACTCGAGGTCCGAGTATCCCACGGTGATCGCGCTGGGGCCGTTCTATTGGCAGCGCGGCGGCGCGGATGCCGAGGCGCTCAAGGACCTGGCACTCAGCTATGCCAAGAGCAAGCAGTTCGACGCTTTTCCGGCTGTCGCGGCCCGGGCCCTGGCGGCTGGAGCGGAGTTCACTTTCCGCACCAAGCATTTCCACGGCGGCGTGACTCTCCATCCGGAGCACCCCGCGGAACTCGGCGTGAATGCAACCGCGATTCGCTACACGCCGCTCGGCAAATGCAACCTGGGACCGATGACCGTTCCCCTGGCGCAGCTTCGCTGCTCGCTGCGGAGTGCGGAGAACTCCTCGACGCTCATCCTGGCCTTCCCGAATCCCAAGAACCCGATCAAAACCCTCGAACTCGACCTGGTCGGCGAGGCGCCCGCCGAATTGGAAGCCATCATGAGGCTGATCGAGATGTCGAACCGGCCCGCGCCCAAACCCTGATTGCGGCGGGGATTCAGCTAAACTAATCACGTCGGCATAAGCCACGGCGATCCACTCGCCGCGAGGGAGGTTTTTGCCATGTCGTTAGGAAGAAGGGCCACAGCCGAGTTCATCGGAACATTCTGGCTGGTTTTCGGGGGGTGTGGCAGCGCGGTATTGGCGGCCGCATTCCCGAGTGTCTGGATCGGTTTTCTGGGCGTCGCTCTGGCGTTCGGATTGACGGTACTCACCATGGCCTTCGCCATCGGCCATATTTCGGGATGCCACCTTTTCGGAACAATCCCATTTTCGGACAGTTCTAGCCACTGGATTGCAAACACGCCACTTATCACGCAGAACGGTTCCTGGGCCACGCCTCCGATGCCCCGCCAAACACCGTCCAACTGCTGTCCAACGCCGCCGATCCCTACCTCTTCGGGTAGCCGACCGTCTGCGCGAGCGTGATCTTCTGCTCCGGGGCGAGCTTCATCGCCTTCGCCAGCGCCGCCCGGTCGAGCCCGCCGCGCACCACGGTGGCGAGCCCCGCCGAGGCGGAGTACAGGTACACGTTCTGGGCGATGAATCCGGTTTCGGCGAAGGCCGACGAATCGTCCCCCTGGCCGGCGCCGGCCTTGCGCTCCACGTAGACCAGGTTCAGCGCCGCCTGGCCCACAAACGGCTGCCCGCCCGTCGCCCCGCGCAGATCCTCCTTCGCAACCGGATCAAGCTGGTGCGCCTTGGCGTTGTACAGGTACAGACCCTCCGCCATCACCACGTAGACTTCCATCTGCTGCCGGTTCATCGCCGAGGGAGCCGTCCGTTTGCCGTCCGGGCGGTTGATGCCCCAAGCCGCCCACAGCAGGTTCGACAACACCTGGGGCGACAGCTTTTCCGTGCTGAACTCACGCCCCGACTTACGCTCCTTCAGCGCCTGCATCAGCGGCATGCCGCCCTCGGTTTGCGGCTTCGGCAGTAGGATCGGTTTCAGTTCCTGCGCCGGGGCGAGCGACGCCCCCAACAGCAGGCAAGCGAACCAGGATTGCGCAGTCTTCATAGGCACAAGTGTACCCGTTCCACCCGAACCCGGGGCAACCTAAGCCGCGCGTTCAACGGAGATGTTCAGTCGCAGCCCCAGCGCGCGGAAGGCATCTTCGATCCGATCCAGCCGCGAGGCGTGCATCAGATCCAGGAGGCGGTCCACCTGTGGCAGGCGCCAGTTCAGACGGCGGGCCAGTTCGGCCTTTCCCACCCGGCCGCTCCTCATCGCCTCGTACAACGCCAGTTTCGCCTCCGTCAGCAAAGGCAGCGCGACGGCCTTCTGGCGGCGCTTCAGCCGGGATGGCGCGGGGATCGCCTGGCGCGCATCCACGTACATCGAGAGCGCCGTCTTCAGAGCGTCCACGGCCCGCGCGAGGGCTTCGCTTTCGTCCTCTCCAAAGGTGTGCGCCTCGGGGAAGTCCGGGAAGGAAACCGAAACCGCGCCGGTGTCGCCAACGGCGAGTTGAACGGGGTATCGCAGCCTGTTTGCCTCACCTCAGTCCTAGCTGTTTCAAGACCGCGTGGACCAGCGCTCTGGGCAGCTCCCTGCCGGCTCCGTGCGTCGGCAGGACCGGCCGCTTCGCTCCGCGGAACACCTTCAGGTGGCCGCCTTTGCCCGGGGCGAACGTGCAGCCTTCGCCTTCCAGCCGCCGCTTCAGCTCCGCGCTGGTCGCGCTCCAAGCCTACAACACCTCTGTTGCGTGGTCAACAGAACTGTTGCGCGGCCTGCTGGCCAGCCGGGGCAGACGGGCGAGCTCGAACCCAAGTCCGCCGCCGCGACTTACACCTCGAACTGGATTCCTTGCGCCAGCGGCAATTCACTCGACCAGTTGATGGTCACCGTCTGCCGGCGCATGTAAGCCTTCCATGCGTCGCTGCCCGACTCGCGCCCGCCGCCGGTTTCCTTTTCCCCGCCGAACGCCCCCCCGATCTCGGCCCCGCTGGTGCCGATATTGACATTCGCAATGCCGCAATCGCTGCCGCCAACGCTCAGGAACGTCTCGGCCGAAATCAGGCTGCTGGTGAACATGGCGGAAGAGAGCCCCTGCGGGACGTCGTTGTGCCAGGCGATGGCCTCCTCCAGGCGGTCGAACTCCACCAGGTAGAGCACCGGCGCGAACAGCTCCTCCCTAAGCATCGGCAGATCGGGCCGCGCCCGGACCAGCGCCGGCTCCGCGTAGCATCCCCCGGCGCGCGAGAGCTGGCGCCCGCCGAACAGCACCTCGCCTCCCTGCTCGCGAACCCGCTCCAGGCCGCGCATCATCTCCGCCACCGCCGCGCGATTGACCAGCGGGCCCATCAGCGTGGCCTCGTCCAGAGCCTCTCCGATGCGGATCTGCCGCCAGGCCGCCACCAACGACTCCGTCATGCGCGCCGCAATGCCGCGCTGCAGGAACAGACGGCGGATGGTTGTGCAGCGCTGGCCCGTCGTCCCCACCGCGCCGAACAGCACCGCGCGCAGCGCCAGCTTCAGGTCCGCGTCCTCCATCACGATGACCCCGTTGTTGCCTCCCAGCTCCAGCAGCGTGCGTCCCAGCCGCCGCCCCACGATCTCCGCCACCCGCGTTCCCATCCGGCACGATCCGGTGGCGCTGATGAGCGGCAGCCGCCGGTCGGCGAGCATCCGCTCACCCACCTCCGCTCCGCGCCCGATCACCAGGTTGAACACGCCTTTCCAGCCGTGGCGCGCCAGCACCCGGTCGCAGATCTTCTGCACGGCGATGGCCGTGAGTGGCGTCTCCGACGACGGCTTCCAGACCACGCAATCCCCGCACACCGACGCGATCAGCGCGTTCCAGCTCCACACCGCCACCGGGAAATTGAACGCCGTCAACACTCCCACCACGCCCAGCGGATGCCACTGCTCGTACATGCGGTGCGCGGGCCGTTCGCTGTGCATGGTGAGGCCATAAAGCTGGCGCGACAGCCCCACGGCGAAATCGGCGATATCGATCATCTCCTGCACTTCGCCCCGTCCTTCGGCCACGATCTTGCCCATCTCCATGCCGACCAGCGCGCCGAGATCGTCTTTGTGCTGGCGCAGCTCCTGGCCGATCTCGCGCACGATTTGGCCGCGCTTCGGCGCCGGCAGCGCACGCCAGCGCGGGAACGTTTCGCAGGCCTGCCGCATCACCGCTTCGTAGCTGGCCGCCCCCGCCATGCGGACCCCGGCTATCGCCGAGCCATCGCTCGGATTGATGGAAACCAGTTCGCCGCCGTCGGGGCGCTCGATCCACTCTCCCCAGCCAGCGCCGGAATTCACCTCTTGAATCCCCAGCCGCTCAAGCAGTTGCATGCCTATATCCTAAACCCGCGGCTCATGAAATACCGCGGCCCCACCAGGAAATGCGCCCCCAGCGCTTCCGGCGTCACCCTGTACAGACAGAAGGCCACCATCCCGTGAGCGATAGCCAGCACATACAGATTGCGGTCCCGCAGGTAGAAGCGCGCGCACGCGTAGCCTCCCACCAGCGTCACCGCCATCAGAAACCAGTTCGGCGAGTGCGCGAGTGAAAACAGCGCCGCCGCCACTCCCGGAGCGAACCCGCGCGCCGCCCCGAATTGCTCCAGCCGGTTCACCAGGTAACCGTTCAGCAGGTACTGCTGCACCAAGCCCCACAGGATGTACAAGCCAACTCCCTGCACCGTTTCCCAGGCCGTGGTGGGGCGAAACGTCCCGGCCAGCGCCCCGATTCCGAGCCAAAACAGGCTCAGGGCCACCGCCGTCGCGAAGACCGCAGGGAACGCCGCCCGAAAACCTCTCCATCCGAAACCCAGACGGCCCGGTCCTTCCTGGCGTGCAACGTGTGTCGCGGCGATCAGGGCCGCGAGCGCGATCCAGGTCCAGGGCCAGCGGGCCATCGCCCACCAGATGTAGCCCATGATCAGCAGGAACACGCTCAGGGCTTCGACCAGTGGAGCCCAGTGCCGAGGCTGTTTTCCTCCGCCCATGGCCCCTCAAAGGAAGAACGTGTGACGGCAGCAGTTCACCAGGGCGTGCAGCGCCGCCGAGGAGAGCAGGCTCGAGGACTTCCAGAACACGCTCCCGTAGATCAGGCCCGCGATGCTGGCCAGGATCATGTACCGCCAATTCGGCAGCGGGCCGGGTCCGTTATTCAAATGGGCGGCGCCGAAGATCAACGCCGCCGCCAGCAGCGATTTGTAGCTGGACCCGAAATTCTGCATCAGCCAGTTCTGAAGCAGGCCGCGGAACAGCAACTCCTCCGGAATCGCCACTCCCAGCAGAGTCTTCAGGAACAGCAGCGCGAAGGCGCCCGCGCGAAACGGGGCGGGCGCGTGGAACGGGCCCAGGAAACCCAGCGCCAACCCCAGCGCGATCAGCACCGGAGCGGCCACTGCGAACCCGATCGCCGGATACACGAGGTCGCCTGAGCGGCGCGGCGCCTGGTACTTCATGCCCTGGTAATCGCGGAAGACCAGGAACAGGCACAGGGCCAGCGTCACGGCCGTGCCACGGGCGGTCAGATTGGCAATGCTCCAGACGGATTGCGGAAGCAGGCGCCTGCCCAGCAGGAACTCGACCGGCAGCCACAGAGCGAAGATGGCCGCCAGATCCAGCCAGGGCCGCGCGCGGCAGACCAGCGCCGTCGGTACGAAGGTGTAAGCCGCCGCGAGCAGCAGGAACGGAAGACTCCCAGCGCCGCCAGCCTCGAGCACCACCGCGTACAGCAGGGTAAGCGCCGCCGGGACCAGGAAGATCCGATGCGGTCCTCCGCGAAACCACCGCCCCAGGCCGATCCGCAGCGCCGGCACGAACAATCCCAGCAGGATCGCCAGAAAGAAGGCAGTTACCGCGGTCTGCATAGGCTAGTTGATCCGGACGGTCTTGATGTTGACGAACTCGCGGATGCCGGAAGCGCCCAACTCACGGCCATAGCCCGAATGCTTCACCCCTCCGAAAGGCAGGCGCGGGTCCGAGACCACCATTCCGTTGACGAAGACCATTCCGGCTTCGATCTCGCCGATGAACCGCTCCCGCTCCGCGCTATCGTGTGTCCACACGCTGGCCCCCAGACCGAAACGGGTGGCGTTGGCCAGCCGGATGGCATCCGCCGCGTCGTGCACCCGGTACAGCGCCGCCACGGGACCGAATATCTCTTCCGAGTAGGCCGGCGCCGACTCCGGGATGTCCGCCAGCACAGTGGGAGCGTAATAGCAGCCGGGGCCGTACAGCCGCCGGCCGCCGGTGAGGATGCGCGCTCCCGCCGCCACCGACCGGCGTACCTGGTCGTCCAGCGTCGAGAGCATCTCCGCCGAGGCCAGCGGCCCCAGTTCGGTGGCCTCGTCCAGCGGATCGCCGACCCGGACGGCTTTCATTGCCGCGACGAGCCGGCGCTCGAACTCCTCCGCGACCGGCTCGGCCACCAGAAAGCGCTTGGCGGCGATGCAGGACTGGCCGTTGTTGACCAAACGCGCCTGGACGGCGGTGGCCACGGCCGTCGGCAGGTCGGCGCTGGGCATCACGATGAACGGATCGCTGCCGCCCAACTCCAGCACCACCTTCTTGATCGCCCGCCCCGCCACGGCTGCTACCTGGCCGCCGGCCGCCTCGCTGCCGGTCAGCGTCGCCGCGGCGATCCGCGGGTCCTCCAGCACGCGCGAAACCCGATCCGAGCCGATCAGCAGCGTTTGGAAGGCTCCCTCCGGAAAGCCCGCCTTCCGGAAGATCTCCTGGATGGCCAGGGCGCATTGCGGCACGTTCGAGGCATGCTTCAGCAGTCCCACGTTCCCCGCCATCAGGGCCGGCGCCGCGAAGCGGAAGACCTGCCAGAACGGGAAGTTCCAGGGCATGATGGCCAGCACCGGCCCGATCGGCTGGTAGCGGATGTAGCTGCGGCCGGCGCCGGTCTCCACCGGCTCGTCCGCCAGCAGCCGCTCGGCGTGGGCGGCGTAGTAAAGGCAGGCCGAGGCGCACTTCGCCGCTTCCTGCCGGGCCGCCTGGAGCGGCTTGCCCATCTCGGAGGTCATCAGGCGCCCGAATTGGTCCTGCCCGGCTTCCAGAATCTCCGCCGCCCGGGTCATGAGCCGGGCTCGCTCGGCGAACGGCATGCGCCGGTACTCGGGAAACGTGCCCGCGGCGAGGCGCAGCCGGGTCTCGATTCCCGCTTCGTCCAGCGGGTCGAAGCTCCCGAGCGTCTCGCCGGTGGCGGGATTCACGCTGCGGATGGCCATCTCTTCCATTCTAGGAGCAAATCCTCGTGTTTCTAAGGCATCTCTTTCGATTCGGAAAGGAGTTCGCAGCTAGGCCCTGATCCGCGCCCATGCTACACTCGCCCACGAAGGGAAATCCTACCCGTGCCAATCGACCAGGCTGGGCGCCCCGTTGCGCCTCCCTACCAGCAGTCCGGACTGACCGTGCTCTCGGTGAGCGGGCTGGAAGAAGACCACATCATTCTGGGACATATCTTCAGCCATTCCAATTGGCAATTGCACTCCGTCCGCAACCTCGGCGATGCCTGCGAGGCCCTGCGCAGCGAGACGGTTTCCGTGGCCATCTGCGAGCAGGACCTTCCCGACGGAAGCTGGAAACACCTGCTCGCCGAACTGGCCCGGTGCGCGACACCGCCGGTCCTGGTGGTGACTTCTCGCAGCGCGGACGATTGTCTGTGGGCCGAGGTGCTCAACCTGGGTGGCTGCGACGTGCTGGCCAAGCCCTTTGATGCCAAGGAGGTCGTCTGGGCGGTCAGCATGGCCTGGAACGACTGGAACAACCGTTCCCGGCAGATGCAGCCCGCGCAGCCCGCGCTGGTTTGACCCGGCGCTCGCTCGCCGCGCCAGGTTTGACCCGGCGCTCCCGCTCCCCTATACTGAATGGTGAACTGCGGGTGTGTCTTCGCGGTTCCGAAACGGCTGGCATGACTATTCTGTTGACGATTGTTCACATTTTCGTGTGCTTTTTCCTGGTGATCGTGGTGCTGCTTCAGAGCGGCAAAGCGGCGGACCTGGCCGGCGCATTCGGCGGCATGGGTTCCCAGACTGCCTTTGGCCCGCGCGGATCGGCCACCATCCTTTCGAAGGCGACTACCATCGCCGCCGGCCTGTTCATGGTGACCTCCCTCACGCTGGCGATTTTCGCCTCGCGGCATGCGGGCACGGAGAAGTCGATTTTCGACAAGCAGCACGGCAATGTCACGCAATCGGCGCCGTTGCCGGCGGCGGGGCCGCGCGGGCAGCGGGCCCTCCCGGTTCAGGGTGCGCCAGCTCCACTGGGGCCGCCTTCGATGACCTTGACGCCCCAGGGCGGCGGACCGACCCAGACGATTCCGATCACCCTGCCGCCGCCGCCGTCCCAGGCCAAGCCGGGAACGCAGCAACCAGCCACGGCGCCCAAGAAGTAGCGGTAAGGAAATGCGGAGGTGGCGGAATTGGCAGACGCACTAGCTTGAGGTGCTAGCGGGAGCAATCCCGTGGGGGTTCAAGTCCCCCCCCCCGCACCAGATTCTAAAGGAGTTACGGCGACAACCCCGGGAGGGGTAGCCGCCGTTTCCTTTTTTGGATCATGTGGGAGCGCTCCGGGCCGCGACCCCGATCTCATCGATTTGCCTGGCGTGTCGATGGGGATGAACCGCCATTAGCAGCAGAGTTTCATAGCCGTTCACCGGGCCCAGCAGCGGATGCGTCGTCAACCTGGAGCGAAGATCCCCGTCACAGGTTTCGACGAATTGGACGGTCCCGGCCCGGCTTTGCAGGAAGCGCCGGAGTGCATCCGCCAGCGTGGGAAAACGTCCTGTCGGGCGCACGGCTTCCGGTGAGACGCCGGGGTGGGTGCGATCCGCGCCGCGCGCCAGGATGGCGGCTTCTCTCTGGTGGTTGACCACTGGCACGCCGGCAGGCCGGGCTTCGATGAGCTGCGAGAACAGGAAATCCTCGGAAACGGCCACGTGCTCGGCACATTCCAGCGCCGACCAGCGGCCCGGACCGGGGCTGCTGGCCGCGAGATCCTCCGGGAGGCCCTCCAAGGCAGCCAGAAAGGCTTGCTGGCCCCGCCGCAACGCATCCAGGATCTCGGTCCTATCGCGGGTTTCCATGTGGAGCCTTGAGGTAGCGGCCGGCGAACGTCAGGAAGGTCGGCCAATTCGGTGCGGGAGTGTGCCCGCCGCTGTGCTGGCGGAAGGCCACCTCGCCATCAATGAGCGGGGTCTCGATGGGGGGAAACTGGTTGGTCCCGAGGTCCCTCTTGCCGAGGAGCTTGTACACCGGCCCGGCGGCGGCCGCGGCCAGGAACATGCCCTTGGCGTCGACCCATCCATCGCCGTTGGTCGCGCCCGCGCTGATGAACACGGGACGCGGGGCGCACAGCGCGATGAGCTCGTGAGAATCCACGGGCAGATCGTTCCAGGTCAGCGGACCGGCGTACTGGATGAAGTTGCCGGCCATCCAGTGGTATTCCCCGGCTCCGGCGATGTTCTCCACGATCTCGCCCCAGTTGCGGCGGTGGAGCTTGGTGCCGCCTTCGCCGGAGGAACTGACAAAGGCGATCGCGAAACGCGGATCGTAAGCCATAGCGACCAGGGCGGCCTTGCCATAGCGGGAGTGGCCCTCGATGCCCACCTGTCTCGAGTCCACCGATTTGTCGGTCTCGAAGTAGTCCAGGGCGCGGCTGGCGCCCCAGGCCCAGGCACGCAAGGCGCCCCAATCGTCCAGCTCGCGGGGCTGGCCGTGGTTGAGCAGGCCGATGATGCCCTCGGTAAGGCCCGCGCCGTTGTCGGCCTGGACGCTGGTGGGGGTGAGAGTGGCATAGCCCCAACCCTTCGCCAGAACCTGCTGTTGCCAACTGGGACCGGCTGCGCTTGGCCGGGCCGGGCCCGGAGGAGGCGGCGCTCCGGGCCTTCCGCCGCGGGCGAAGCTCACTTCCATGATGACCGGCGCCGGACCAGGCGCGTTGGCGGGAGTGGTCAAGGCGAGCTGGATATCCACGACGATCTGGGGATAGGAGGAATTGTCCACATGGCCCACGAGCTGTTTGGTGACGACCGGCAGGTCGCCGTTCATTTCCCTGGTCGTGCCGGTGACTTCCCAGTTCACTTTGGGCGCGAGCTTGGGAAGGCGTCCATAGACCTCCCGGTCGAAATCCTCGACGATCTCCGGACGGCGCCGCTTCCACCACACACTGGCCGTTTTGACCTTCTTCCCGTTCTTCAACACCAGCGGGTCCGGCAGGTTGGGATACGGATTGGCTTTGGACTCATCGTAATTGGCCGCATTGGGCGCATCGGGGTGATTGCCATCCTTCCCGGGCCGGAGGGCCGTGATGTGCAGAAGATCCATCAGCCTTTGATGATCCTGCTGGGCGGTGAGTTTTACGGGTGCGGGCCGATCGGCCGCGGGGCCCGGGAGGACGCCGAGCAACGCCAGTCCCAGCGGCCATCCAATCGATCGCAGTGGGGACACGGATGCCTCCTGGGGTCGATTATACGGGACGCGGGCGGGCTGCGCATCCGCGGCCGCCTGGAACCGGCAGCGGCGTGTGGACAAAGCGGACTACTCAACGGGATGTGGGTGCCCGCGGGTACGGACCGATCCGCGGCGGCTTTTCATCAGGTTCGAATAACCAGGCCGTGCGATTGGAATAGTACCGCAGTAACTCCTCGTCGCGCGGCGGACCAAGCTCCCTAGCCCATACAACGGCGGATTCGTCGACCCGCGCACGATTGTAAATGACGGGACGATGAAAAATGTGAAACGGCGCGTAGCGGACAAGGATGAGGTGCTTCCCGTGCGCGGCGACAAAGCGCTTCTCGATCTCGTGCCGCATGAGCGCGGAGGAGGGATAGGTCAACATTTGGCGTCCGCGATCCGTAGTGTGCAGGAACAGCGCGAGAACCGAGAGCAGCATTCCCACGCAGGCAACCAGCACAACGGAGCCCGGAATCATGAGCCCACCGGCTCGGGTGTGCCGGGTGAGGGCGGACAGATGCCGCAGACCCTGTACCAGAACGACGATTAGAATCCCCGCAACCGGGGCGCTGTAGTGAGGGAAATACAACGGGTAGAGCCAAGTTCCCAGGGTGACGAACAATCCCACGCCGGCCAGCAGGCGCATTTTGAGGGAACGTAAGACACAGGGAAGAAGGAGCAGGGGGATCGAACACAGCGGGTGCAGGTAGAAATGCCAAATGGCCGCCAGTTTCCGGCCGACGGAGTCCCAGAAGAAATGTAACTGGCCCGACCTGTCGTGCGCTCCGCGTTGCCACCAGTAAGTGTCCATGACATCCTGATAGGGCTTGGCTACGGGAGGAGGCACAGGCGCCTGGAAGGAGAGTGATTGCGGCACGCCGTACTGTTGCTGGCTGAGGAAGTATGGGAACAGCAGGGGGTTGCCGCCGACCCTGTAGTTGTAATAGCCGGTGAGCGCCGCGCCCACTGCCAGCGAGCACGCCGTCGCCGCCAGAACCGGGCGCCAGGCGCCACAGGATGGAACACGGCGGGAGCGGAACAGGATCTCGCCCAAAGCGACCACTGTCATGAGGCCCAGCAGAAGGGCCTCGTAGGGCCGGGTGCTGACCAGAATAGTGAGCCCCAGGGCCAGCATGAATCCGTCGAGGGTCCGCGGTCGGCGGGCCAGACGCGTAATCGCGCCCACCAGCAGCGCGCCGCCAGCCGCGGCCAGAGATCCGCCCCAATAGCAGTTCATCCAGACGCCAAGGCGCACTATCGCTATCAAAAGGCCGAGCAGCACCCACCGCGACGGGAACCAGGCGCGCAGCATCCACGCCAGGGCCAGCAGCATGACGCCCGTCTCGGCCACGACTCCGAACCAGGGGTCCAGGCCGGTCCATTGCGCGAAGGCCATGACCAAGCCATGGCCCGGCGGGTAGATGGAGGCGCAGACCGGCCGCTGTAAGATGTAGAGGGTCTCGAAATGCTGCGCCATGGGATGGGGTGGATTGGCGAGACGCCCCGAAGCCAACGTGTCGGCCAAAAAGAGGTGGCCGAATTCGTCGGCAATCACCGGTATGGGAGGGGGGACCGCCGGCAGAAGCGCGATACGCAACGCCAGCGGAGCCAGACAAACCAGCACGAGGGCCATCGGGTTGCAGCGCTGAAAGGGCTTCAGGAGGGCCGAGCCGATGGCGCGCATGCGCTTGCCTAGAACATGCGGGCAGAGCCAGAGAGACACGAGAAGCAGGAGGATTAGGAGCAACTCGGCGCACTCGAGCCCGCGGTCCTGATCTTTCAGGAACCACCCGACAACGCTGCCCGCAGGCCACTCCATCAGCGTGAAACCCCGGCAGGAAGGATGGCCCGAGGCAGGTCCGGCGCCGTTCGCCGCGGCGGGCTGGAAGGCGCACCGAAAGCCGTCATAATTATCGCTATAATCGCAGGTTCTCGCGATGGGAGTCAAAGTTTCGATCCGCGAGACTTGGTGGACATGCCAGGAGGCCCCATAGTATGCTGGCGTGACAGAACAACCCAGCGCCGTTCGCGCGGAGTGTGGACGAAGGTGAAGGCAGCAGCGTGAAGCTATCGATCCTAGTGCCGCTGTTCAACGAGGAGGAGTTCGTAGGCGCGCTCCTGGAGAGGGCGATCGCGGCGCCGTTGCCGGCGGAGTGGGAGCGGGAGATCATCGTCGCCGACGACGGGAGCACGGATTCCTCGATCGAAGAAGTGGAGGCCGTGGCGGCCAGGCGCCCCGGAGTAATCCGGTTACTGAAGACCGAACGCAACCAGGGCAAAGGCGCGGCGCTACGGCGGGCGATCGCGGAGGCCAGCGGAGAATTCGCCATCGTCCAGGACGCGGATCTGGAGTACGACCCGAGAGATTATCCGCGCATGCTGGCTCCCTTGGCGGACGGGCGCGCGGATGCCGTGTATGGCTCCCGATTCATGGTAGCCGGCGAACGGCGGGTGTTGTATTTCTGGCACTCCCTGGCGAACCACCTGCTGACGGGGATGTGCAACGTCTTCGCGGACTTGAATCTCACCGACATGGAGACATGCTATAAGGCGTTTCGCACGCCGCTGCTGAAGAGTATCCCGATCCGGAGCCAGCGGTTTGGGTTCGAGCCCGAGATTACGATGAAGCTGGCCAAGCGCCAGGCCCGCATTTATGAAACGGCGATCAGTTACAACGGCCGGACCTATCAAGAAGGTAAGAAGATCGGGCTGAAGGACGCTGTCGAAGCATTTTGGGTGATTCTGAAGTACTGGCTGTCCAACGACATTTACGCGGGCAACGAGAAAGACATTCAGGACGCCTTTTCCGAAGCTCCCCGCTTCAACTGCTGGATGGCGGATACCCTCCGGCCGTATCTCGGGAAGCGGGTGCTTGAGATAGGAGCCGGGATGGGCAATCTGACCCGGCTGCTGCTGGCCAAGAAGAGGACTTACATTGCCACCGACCTCGACCCGGAGCATCTCGCGCGGCTGGGTGTGCGCCTCTGGGGACGTCCGAAGCTCGAGACCGCAGTGCTGGACGCGGCCAGGCCGGAAGATTACGCACCCTTCCGCAACCGTGTGGATACCATCGTGTGCGCAAACGTGGTGGAGCACCTCGAAGACGACTTGGGGGCATTGCGCAGCATGCACGAGACGCTGGAGGAGCAGGGCCGGGCCGTGATCCTGGCGCCGGAAGGGCCGGGCCTGTTCAATTCGCTGGATCGGGAACTGGGACACTGGCGGCGGTACTCGGAAGAGCAGTTGCACCGGCGAATGAGCGAAGCCGGGTTCGTCGTGGAAGAGATGCTACGCTTCAATCGGATCTCGCGGCCTGGATGGTGGCTGAACGGCAGCCTTCTGGGACGCCGGACCATCAGCCGCTTCCAACTCAGGCAGTTCGACCGGCTGGTGTGGCTTTTCAAGCGGATCGACCGCTATCTGCCGTGGGCCCCTACGTCGCTCATTGCCGTGGGGCGTAAGGCCTCGGCTGGCTGTAACAGGCAGTTGTGAGGAGTTCAATGCGACTTCATCCGACTACGATCATTTTGGCCGCCTCCGTTGCGAGCGCGGCAACCATGGCCTACCGGGATGCCTCCGGCCGGGTCGTCTACAAGCCGGAAGGCGGCGCAGCCCAGATCGTGGCCGCCGCTAATGGCAGCGAACTGAGCCTGCGCCGGGACGGCAAGGCGCTGCTATACACGCGCGACGAGCCCTCCGGGCCGAACCGCACGCTAGTGCTGTACGACGCCGGGACCGGAAAATCGCGCGACCTCATGGGAGGACTGGTGAGGTCGCCGCTGTGGTCGGGCGACGGCGCATGGATCGCCTTCCTGCGGTTCGACTCCGGGAAGTGGCAGGTGTGGCGGATGCCGGCCGGCGATCCGGGCAAGGCGGCGCGGGTATCCGGACAACCGATGATGTCGCTGGTGGGATGGGCGAAGGACGGCGGAGCGGTGGTATGTTTCGACGAGAAGAACCTGTACTGGATGGGGCTGGACGGCAAGGCGCAACGAACGCTCGAGCTGAGCAAGATCTATGGCAATCAACTGCAATGGATGAGCAGCGACCGTCTGCGGCTCGACCCGTCGCACCCGGACCGGCTGGCCGTCTCGGCATTCTACGAGGAAACCCCCAAGGGCGCGCCGGTCGACGACATGGACCTGAACTCGACCATCGCGCTGGCCGATCTGAAGTCGGGAAAGCTCACCATCGCGATGCCCGTGAAGTTCTGGGCTACCGACGGCGAATGGTCGCCCGACGGCGTGTGGATCTACCACACGCGCCTGGAGGGACGCAAGAAACATGAGGTGTGGCGGATGCACCCGGACGGCAGCGCGATGGAGCGGGTGGCCAGCGGCTCGGAGGCGGTGGTGGCGGAATAGCGCTTCGGCGGCGCGCCGCCGCCCTGGCGATCACCAGCGCTGGTGTACCAGCGGACGAATCCTCGATTCATAGACCCTGGCCACGCCGGCCATGATTTCCGGCGATAGAGGCGGCAGATCGGAGGCGGCGCAATTCTCCGCCACCTGCGCGGGACGCTTGCCTCCGGGGATGGCGCAGGAGACCGCGTCGAACATCAGGATCCAGCGCAGGGCGAGCTTCGCCAGACTGCATCCCGGCGGCGCCAATTGGCGCAATTCCTCTACTGCCTGGAGCGCCACGCCGTAATCCACGCCGGAGAACGTCTCGCCGGCGTCGAAGGCCTCGCCATGCCGGTTGAACTTGCGGTGATCGTCGTCTTCGAAGCTCGAATCGAGACTCAGTTTGCCGGTGAGGATCCCGCTGGCCAGGGGGACGCGGGCCAGAATGCCCACGCGGCGCTTCTTCGCCTGGGGGAAGAAGAGCTCGGCGGGCCGGTGGCGGAAACAATTGAAAATAATCTGGACGGTCTGGACGTTGGGGAACTCGATGGCCTTCAACGCTTCTTCGACCCTCTCGACGCTCACCCCGTAGAAGCGGATCTTTCCCGCCGCCACCAGGTCGTCGAGAGCGCCGAAAACCTCGGGCATGTAGTAAACGTCGGTGGGAGGGCAGTGGAGCTGCAACAGGTCCAGACAGCCGGTCGAAAGGTTCCGCAGACTGTCCTCGACGAACGCCGTCAGATTCCCGAGGTTGTAACCGCCGGCGGTGTGCGGGTCCAGGCGGCGGCCGGCCTTGGTGGCCACCACGATCTCTTCTTTCCGCTCGCGTTTCAACTCCGCTACGAGGCGCTCGCTATGGCCCATGCCATAGACGTCGGCGGTATCGATGAAGTTCACCCCGCAGTCCACCGCCTGACGCAGAGCGGCTCTGGATTCATCGTCGCTCACCGTGCCCCAGGCCCCGCCAATGGCCCAGGCTCCAAAGCCGACTTCAGACACATTCCATCCGGTGCGGCCAAGTGGGCGATAGCGCATATCTTTAATTTAGCGGAGTGCGGACCGGGGCGCGGCTTCAGGCGCCGGCGGTTCGCGCCCTTGGCTGGCCCGCGACCGGCAGACGGTCTAGCGTTCCTTGCAGTTGGCTGAGTTGCGCCTCGATCCGCCGCCGTTCCGCCTGGCTCAGGCCGTCGATTCTGGGCAGCAGCCTGAGGGCGTCGGTGTAGGCTCTCTCGACCTGCTCCCGATGTTGCCCGTCGCACTGGCAATCGCTGGCGGCGCAGGTGTCGGCGAGATACAGGCCCCGCTCCAATTCGCTGCGGATGAGTCCAATTAACTGCCGATCCGTTCTGGCGCGGAGGATGGCTAGTTTGGCACGTTCAGACGCGATGCTCATAGGGAAGCCCCGTTTCCCTGTCGCAAGACGACCGGCGCCGGTGCAGCGTGGCGGGCCGTGCAACAGCCTTCTTCCTATTAGACGGTGTGAGGGGCCGATTTGTTCTGAGGTTGCGGAGGTTTAATGTGGCGCTTCGGTTGCTCGGGAGGCGGGCCGGCGGGTGGTGGGATGAATCTGTGTGGACGAGGAGTTGCGGCTATGGCCAACGCAGGAGCGGTAGTGCCTCTCCCGCAAGGCGCAGATTCTAAAACAAATATAAGGCTTCATGTTTTTGCTCCAGTGGTGCTACAATCGTACTCGGTTGCGACTTCGCCGTTTGTTCTCCCTGAGCGTGGGCGGAAGCGTTAGACATGGATCGGAGATGAACCCATGATGATGACTGACGAGCAAATTCGTGCCGCCGTTGACGCGAAGGAGATCCTTCTAGACCCATTTGACCCAGACAGGGTGGAACCGGCGAGCTATGATGTTCGCATCGGGAACCGGGCCTTCGCCAGTTCATCGAAGGATATAGTCAACTTAAGCGAGAGGGGCGTTCTCATCATTGAGCCAGGCGAGTTTGCGGTTTTAGAGTCTCGTGAGCGTATCGAACTGGACAGGAGCACCGCTGCGCAACTCGGATTGCGTTCCGAATACGCTCGGCGGGGACTCCTGATGCTTTCCGGCCCGCAGATTGATCCGGGCTTCGGTGGAATCCTCGTTGTTCGGGTGGTCAATCTCGCCCCGAAACGCGTAGCGTTGCCTTACGAAGCGCCGTTTTTGACCGTTCAATTCTTCCGCTTGAGCAGGCCAAGCCAGAAAGCGTACTCTGGCCCACAACAGCATCAGACCGGAATCACGGCGAAGGACATCCAGGAGCTGACGGAGACGGAAGGTTTGACCCTGGGCCAAGTCATGAAAACGCTCAGCGCATTGGCGACCGATGTTGCTGAGCTCAAAGGCAGCGTCGGTCGGCTTGCATGGCTAATACCCCTGGTCGTCTGTATTGGCATGGCAGTCATTGGAGCTGTCGTTGCCATAAAATAGCAGCGCATCTCGCGATCAAACTACCAGGAGCCGCTGAAGGTCCAATAACGTGATCTGCTGCGCGGCCCCGTTGTAGATCGCGCCGCCTCCAGTATTTCCCGCACGCTCCAGATGTGGTCTGCGATTCCAGCAGCCATCGCGGACATGGTCCTCGGCGTCTTGTGAACCCGGCAGAGGTTGTAGAAAGCAAACCACAGCATGATGGCCGCGCAGCTCGACGTTTCAGAGTTGGCGGTCTATCTGAGCGATCTTCTCAAACGGCAACTCTCCGAGCAGTAGTTGGGCACCACACGCATTCGTTCAAACGGGCCCACTACCCCGTCCTTGTGGTCAACACAGTGCAGCACCAGCCGTCAGCGCATCACGCCAGCGGTTCCCTGAGCTCCCAAACGCGATCCGTGTCGCCCCCTTCCATGGCCGGGGCGACCCTCAGGCTGCCATGAGGCCGGCAGAGGCTGTAGAAGGCGAAGTGCAGGCAGAGAGCAGCCCAAAGGTTATCCCACTTCTTTGAGAAGGCATTCGTCTGCCCGGTGAGCCTGGGAATAGCTGCTTTTCGATCAGCGCAGAGTGCGGACACTACGCAGTGCCGAAATCGGGGATAATAGCAGGTTCGGCTATGGAGCCTTGGATACTGCCATGAACTCAGATCCCTCTCGACGCAACTTTTTGGCCGCGGGGCTGGCGGTTCCCGGCATCTTCGGCCAGACCAATGCGGCCGCCGGCGCCAGCGACATCGCCTACCGCGTGCTAGGCAATACGGGCCTGAAGGTCTCCTGCGTGGGCTTTGGGTGCATGATCACCTCGGATGCGGCGGTGATCTCCCAAGCCGTGGACCTGGGCATCAACTACTTCGACACCGCCCGGAATTATCAAGCCGGCAACAACGAGCGGATGGTGGGCGCCGCGCTGGGCGCCAAGCGGAAGAACGTCATTCTGTCGAGCAAGACGGAGGCCGATTCCAAGAGCGGAGCCCTCGAGCAACTCGAGACCAGCCTCCAGACGCTGGGCACCGATTACCTGGACATCTGGTATCTGCACGCCAAGGACAAACCCGCCCAGATCGGCGACGATCTGATGGAGGCGCAGCAGATCGCGAAGAAGCAGGGCAAGATCCGTTTCCGGGGCGTGAGCACGCACCAGTTGCCCACTATCTGCGAGGCTGTGCTGCAGGCCGGAAAGATGGACGTGGTGCTCACCACCTATAACTTCACGATGAAGGAAGGCGGCATGGATGCGGCCATCGCCAAGCTGAATCAGGCGGGCATCGGCGTGGTGGCCATGAAGGTGATGGCGGGCGGAATGCGATTTGGCCAGCGGCGCGAGGGGATGCCGGTGGCGGCGTTGCGATGGGCGCTGAAGAACCCTGGCATTTCGACCACCGTCTCGAGCATGACCGACGCCGATCAGCTCCAGCAGAATATTCAGGCCATGGCGGCGCCCTTCTCGGATGCGGACGGGAGCCTGCTGGCCGCGCGCTCGGAGGAGATCCGGCCGATCTATTGCCGGATGTGCGGGCGCTGCGACGGAGAATGCCCGCGGGATCTGCCGGTATCGGCTATGCTGCGGTGCCTTACCTACGCGGATGGCTACGGGCAATTCCCGTTGGGCCGCCAGCGGTTCCTGGAGGTCGCCGGGGATCTGGCCGCAGTGCGCTGCGGCGATTGCTCGTCGTGCGCGATCGAATGTCCGCATGGGGTCCGGGTGAGGGAGCGGCTGATGCGCGCGCAAGAACTGTTCGCTTAAGTTGCGGCTATGCGTACCTTTTGGATTGCAGTACTGGCGATGGGATGGGCGGCGGCTGGTGCGGCGGGGGCCGCGGACCTCTGGCAACTGGCAAAAGAGAAGCGGTCATTCCACCAATTCTCGACCCTCTTCACGGCCCAGGACGTGCGCGACCGCCTTGCGGACGACGCGGGCCTCGACGCGGCGATCGACTGGTGCCACAAGACCGGGGTGACCAAAGTCTACTTGGAGACGTTTCGGGATGGTTACCAGGCCGAGCGGCCTACCTTGGAGAAGGCACGGGAGCGATTCCGCGCCGCCGAAATCGAGGTTTCGGGCTGCGTCACCACGACCAACGTGGGGAAACCGTCGACGGGGTGGAAACCGCTCTCCTGTTACACCGATTTCGCGACCCAGAACCGCGTGCAATCGATCTTCGAGTACACGGCGGGGCTGTTCGACGAGATCATGATCGACGATTTCTGGTTCACCGACTGCACCTGCCCGCAGTGCGACGCCGCGCGCCGGCTGCAGACGGTGAATCTGTCGGGCCGCACCTTCCACGTGGAGGGGCAAACCTGGGAAGATTACCGTCGCGCGCTGATGTGGCGGCTCTCGCAGGAGCGGATTCTGGGTCCGGCCAGGAAGGTGAACCCCAACGTAAAGGCGATCCTGAAGTACCCGGAGTGGTACGACCGCTTGCAGGAACGCGGCTACGACGTGGTGCGCGAGACCGCGGAGTTCGACAAGATCTGGGTGGGGACCGAAACGCGCGACCGCGACCAAGGCGGCAGCGTGCCCTACCAGGCGTATTTCATCATGCGCTGGCTGGGCGCGCTGGGCGGCAAGAAAGTTGGCGGCGGGTGGTACGATCCGCTCAGAACGACTCCGCCCACGTACCTGGAGCAGGCGCGGCAAACGGTGCTGGCCGGGGCGCGCGAGAGCATGTTGTTCTGCTATGGCGCTCTGGGACGGGCGAGCGGCCCGGCGGACGTCGAGGCGTTACGCGCCAGTATCCCGGAGTTGCTGGCTACCGCCGAGCAGATGCAGATGCGCGTGCGCCCGCGCCCGCCCGTTGGGATCGCCGCCTATAAACCGGCTAACAGTTACGGCCCGGACGAGCCGAGCATTTTTGGTTACGCCGGAATGCTGGGGCTGCCGCTGCTACCCACGGACCGGTTTCCGCAGGATGCTCCGGCGGCGTTCTTCTCGACGCATGCGCTGAAGGACCCGGATCTCACCCTCAAGCTGACCATGTACATCCTCTCCGGGCGGCCCACGTTGCTCACCGAGAGCCTGGCGGAACAGCTCGACCCGCAGGTCCTGAAGGCGCGCAACGTGCGGATTCTGAAGGTGAACGGAGACCCCAAGTCGCTGCTTCGCCTCAGCGGGCAGGATCTGGACTTTATCCGCGCGCCGATGCTTCGGCCGCTGAACACGACCTTCCAGGGCCCGAATGAGGTGGGGTTGTACCTGTTTGCCGACGGGAGTTCGGTGGTGGAAAACTTCGGCGCCCAGGAGGCCGCGGTCGAACTGAACGGCGCGGCACTCAAAGTGCCCGCCCGGGGCTGGGTCGCGCGCTGGAAATAGGACGGTTCCCCAGCCCGCATGTTAGAATGCAAGTTACTCCAACATAAGGAATCTTCGCCATGAGAATCTGTGTGCTGTTTACTCTGCTATGGGCGTCGGCTGCGTTGGCGCAACTGGCTGCCCCCAAGCCCGATCCGATGGCGGCCGCCGCGGCGGCCGCGAAAGCCGCGGCGGAGGGATCCACCATGCCGGCGAATGCCGCGCAGGGGACCGCTCCGGTCCAGGTCGGCTCCGGGACCATCCCCATTGCCTCGGTCATGCCGATCGAGCAAATGCCGCCCGACCGCCTCGTCGCGACCGTAGACGGCAAGCCGGTGACGGCCGGAGACCTCCGGGCGTTTCTGGCGGTCATGCCTCCCCAGAACCAACAGGATCTTCTCAAGAACCGCCAGCGACTCTTGATTTCATACGGAATGGTGAAGCGCCTCGCGACGGCTGCCGAGCAGGCCAAGCTGGATCAGAACAGCCCCTGGAAAGAGCAACTCGGCGGCTTTCGGCTCCAGGTGATGGCCCAGGCCGACATCGACAAGCGTCTCAGCGAGGTTAAGGTGCCCCTCGAAGAGGTGCAAAAGAAATACGACGCCAATAAGGACCGCTTCATGCAGGCCAAGGTGAAAGCGATCTACCTGCCCTTCAGTACCGCCCCTGTTTCGACAGCCGACGACCAGGGCAAGAAGGTGATGACCGAGGACGAGGCTAAGGCCAAGGCCCAGGATCTGCTGAAGCAGATCCGCGCCGGGGCGGACTTCGTGAAGCTGGTCAAGGAGAACTCGGGCGATCCCACGTCGGTGGCGAAGGACGGCGATTTTGGCACCATCAAGAAATCGGACCCGATTGCCGGCGCTTTGAAATCGGCCATCTTCGCGGCCAAAGCCGGCGAAGTGACCGAACCGGTCCACGTGCCCGGCGGCTACTATCTGCTGCGGATCGAAGAGCTGGGTCCGCAGCCGTTTGGAGAGGTTCGGGCTATCCTCGACGACGAAATGAGGGGCGCGCACTTCAGGGAATGGCTCTCAGCGGAGCAAAAGAGCATCACGGTCAAGGAAGAAGGCATCGAGATGACGCTCCAGGCCGCGCCGGTTGCGTCGCCAGCGCCGGCAGTGTCGCCGGCTCCGCAGCCGAAGCCGGCGAACTGAACGGCCGGCTGGCGGAGGTTCTGCGGCGCGCTCCCGCGCTGGACGGACGGCCCATCCGAGTGCGTCTCGCGCCGGAGTTGCGGGCTCGGGGCGGGAGGCTGATTTCGGGTGGCTCGAGCGGCGCCCCGGTTCACGCCGGGTCGTTTCCGCGCGCGCGGGAGATCGTGCTGGAGTCGGAACTGCTGGACCAGCCGATGGAGTTCGCGCGCATCTTCCTGCATGAGCTGTTTCACTTCGTCTGGCTGCGCGCCGGCAATCCGCTCAGGCGCTCCTGGGAAACTCTGCTGGAGGGCGAGTTGCGTAGGGGCGCGCGCGGGGAGCTGGGGTGGTCGGCGGATGGCAGGAAACGCCGGCTCGGCCCTCGGGCCCGCGCCTCCAGGAGCCGCCGCTGGCGCGAATACGCCTGCGAGAGCTTCTGCGATACCGCGGCCTGGCTGCTGGGCGGCGCGGGCGAGCACGGAGAATTCACGCTGGCGCGCCGCTTTCGCGAGAACCGCCGCTGCTGGTTCCGAACTTTGCTGGGGCGCCCCGCGCTGCGGGTGTGAGGTTTGGCGTTCGGTATAATTGAAGCGATCGTGTTGCGCCGAAGAATTATCCCCTGGCTATCGTTACTGCTGACGCTGGGCGCGTGTTGCTGCTCGGGTCCGGAGCGATCGGCCGGCGTGAAACCGGTGGCCAACCGCAAGCTGGCGCCCGATTTCGAGCTCAAGGACGCCGACGGCCGCACGGTCCGGCTGGGCGACTACCAAGGCAAGGTGGTGCTGCTGAATTTCTGGGCGACCTGGTGCGAGCCATGCCTGATAGAGGTTCCCTGGTTCATCGAATTCGAGCGGCGGTACAAGGCCCAGGGGTTTGCCGTGGTCGGCATTCTGACCGACGAAGACGGCTGGGACAGCTTCAAGCCGTTCGTCGCGCAATCCGGCATCAACTACCGCGTCCTGATGGGCAACAACACGATCGCGCAGCTCTACGGAGGCGTGGAGGCCCTGCCGACGACATTCATCATCGACCAGAAGCGGAGGATCGCAGCCGTTCACGTCGGCTTGGCGAGCAAGAGCAGCTATGAAAGAGACCTCAATCAACTTCTCGAGAACAGCCCGGGCGCTGGTGGCGCTCGTGGCGCTGGCCAGTCCACCCTTGTCGCTCGCACAGAGTAATCGCCTCACGGTGGATGCGCCCGCGAAGCTGGCGGCCCGGCGCGGCGCGGTGGCGGAGGCCAGGCTGGCGGTGCACATCGAGAGCGGCTATCACGTCAACAGCAACGCGCCGGCGGAGGACTACCTCATTCCCCTCGGCCTGCGTTGGGAAGCCGGTCCGCTGGCGGCGGTCGAGGTGGTCTATCCCAAGCCGGAAATGCAAAAGTACGAGTTCTCGGAGAAGCCGCTCTCGGTGTTCACCGGCGACTTCCAGATTCTGACGCGCTTCCGGAGCGAGGCGAATGCGGCGCCCGGCCCGGGCGTGCTGATTGGCAAGCTGCGCTATCAGGCGTGCAGCCACGACACCTGCTACCGGCCGGTTACGCTGGAAATCCGGCTGCCGTACGAGATTCAGTAGCCTCCCTTGCGACGCCTCATCATCCGTCCGGGCGCCATTGGCGACTGCATCTGCGCCCTGCCCGCCATGCAGTTCCTGCGCGCGGCCTACACCGAAGTCTGGGTGGCCAGCCAAAACGTGCCGCTGGTGCGGTTCGCCGATTGCGTGCGGGGGATCGCCTCGAGCGGGCTGGACCTGCTGGGCATTCCCGGCCGCGAACCGCCGGCGAGGCTGCTGGAAAGCCTGGCCGGGTTCGACTCGATCGTCTCCTGGTATGGAGCGAATCGTCCGGAATTCCGCGCCGCGGTGGCCGGCCTGCCCTTCGAATTCCTCTCCGCCCTGCCAACCGCGACTGGTGACGCCAGAGTCCACGCGGCGGATTTCTATCTGCGCCAGGTGGGCGGCGGAAACGAGCCCGGAGTGCCGCGGATTCCCTGCCCAAGCACGCCAGGCGGGTTCGCCGCGATCCATCCGTTCTCCGGCAGCGCGCGGAAGAATTGGCCGCTGGAGCGCTATCGGGAACTGGAGCGCGTGCTGGAGGCCCGCCTGAGAGTGCGCTGGTGCGCCGGAAGCGAGGAAGCGCTCGAGAACGCAGTGCGCATCGACGATCTGTACGAACTGGCCTGCTGGCTGGCCGGAGCATCGGTTTACATCGGGAACGATTCGGGCATCACGCACCTGGCGGCCGCGGCGGGTGCGCCGGTGGTAGCTCTGTTCGGCCCCACGGACCCCGCCGTCTGGGCTCCGCGCGGCCCGTGGGTTCGCGTCGTCGCGACCGCTCGGCCCGGCGAGCCGATCGGGAACCTGACGCTCGCGGCGGTGCTCGAAGCTATTGTATGGTTGGGAGTGGCGTGACGAAACCCCTGGTGGCGGCGATCTCGTTTGTGGTTGTGCTGCTGACCGGCTGCGGCCGGTACGCGGAGTTCACGTTGCCGCTGCCCGAAGGCGCCTGGCGCTCGATCGCCTGGCGCGTGCGCGCGGAGTCGGCCGCTCCGGTGCTGGGCCGCGGAGCGCCGGGCGATTGGGACTCTTCCGACGTGCTGAACCCGACGGTAGTTCGGGTGAAGGATCTGTACTACAACCTGTACTCCGGCTACGATGGCAAAACCTGGCGCACCGGGCTCGCCGCCTCGAAAGACGGACTGGCGTGGGTCAAAGAGGGGCGCGTGATGTCGCCGGACCCGGCTAGCTGGGAGGGCGACTACATCGCCGCCAACGGTTCGCTCCTGGTGCGCCAGGGTGAGTTTCTCTATTGGTACCAGGCTGGCCGCCTGCCGCGCATCGGACTGGCGCGGTCGGCCGACGGGCGCCACTGGCGGAATGAGCCGCAGCCGGTGCTGCCGGTTGGCCCGCGCGGCAGTTGGGATGAACGCGGCGTGGCCGATCCGTACGTGGTCGAGTACGGGGGCACCTTCTACCTGTTCTACCTGGGGCAGGATCGGGCGCGGCGGCAGCGGCTGGGAGTCGCAAGGTCGAGCGACGGCACCCACTGGACCAAGCTGCGGCGGAATCCGATCCTCGAGCTGGGCGAACCGGGCGCGTTCGACGAAGCCGGGTTGGGCGAGCCCGCTGTGTGGGTCCAAGGCGGATGGTATTGGATGCTATACACGGGCCGCGATGAGCGGGAGGAACGCCGCATCGGCCTGGCGCGGTCCGGCGACGGGGTCTTCTGGGAGCGGGTGAGCAAGGCGCCGCTGTTCTCGGGCGGCGCGGCGTGGAACCGCAAGGTGGTTTGCGACCCGACGGTGGAGCTGCGCGAGGGCGTGGTTCGCGTCTGGTACGGAGGCGGAGACGTGGCGCGGCCCGACCAGGGTATCCACGGACAGATCGGCTACTTCGAGCTGGTGGAGGGCGGCCATGAATAGACGCGGCGTCCCGGAGCTGATTTGCGTGCTCTTCGTCCTGGCGCTGCGCCTTCCGTTCCTGAGCCAGGCCATACAGGGCGACGACGTCTACTACCTGGCGGGCGCGCAGTACGCGCAGATCGACCCGCTGCACCCGCACAACGCGCGCTACGCGTTCCAAGGCGAAATGGTGGACATGCGCGGGCACCCGCATCCGCCGCTCAACACCTGGGCGCTGGCGGGCCTGCTGGCGCTCACCGGGGACGTTTCCGAGCGCACCTACCACGCTGCCTACATGGTCTTCTCGATCATTGCGGCGCTGGCCATGCTGTCGCTGGCCCGGCGCTTCTCGCCGCACCCGCTTCTGGCCACGCTGCTGTTCCTGTCCACACCTGCGTTCGTGGTGAACGGCACGTCGCTCGAAGCCGACGTTCCATTCCTGGCCCTCTGGATGGCAGCCATCGCGCTGTTCGTGCACGCGGTGGACACTCGTTCCATCTGGACGCTGGTGGCGAGCGCGTTGGCCATGGCGCTGGCGGCGCTGGCGGCCTTTCAGAGCGTCGCGCTGGTGCTGGTGCTGGGGGCCTACTTGCTGGTTCGCCGCGTGCGCTGGAAGATGGCTTGGATCGCGCTTGCCGTGGCGCCCGCCAAGTTGCTCGGCTGGCAAATCTGGGAGCGGCTAACGGGAGGAGTGCTGCCCGCCAGCGTGCTCACGGGATACTTCCACACTTACGCATTGCAAAGCTGGATCGCCAAGCTGCGCAACGCCGCGGCGCTCACCGTCCACACCGGCTGGCTGGTGTTTCCGCTGCTCGCCGCGCTGGCTTTCTTCCGGATACCGAAGTGGGCGGCGGCGGCTCTGGTGGCGGCCACGGGTGCGCTCGCGTTCGTGGATTCCAGCCCTTTGTTCTGGGTCTCCTGGGGGCTGGGCGCGCTGGTGCTTTTCTCCTCGGCGCGCACGGCCGCCAAAACGGACGACCCCGACGAGCGCTTCCTGGCCCTGTGGATCGTTCTGTTCTTCGGGTTGGCGCTGGCGATCTTCTTTGCCGGCTCGGCTCGCTACCTGCTCCCCATCGTGGCGCCTGTCGCGATCCTGGTTACCCGCAGGCTCGAGAAACGACCCGCGTTCGTGGCTGCCGGCGCCGTGGCCAGCCTGCTGGTTGGCCTGGCTCTGGCCAGCGCGAATTACCAGCACTGGGACGGCTACCGGCGGTTTATCGAGAGCGTGCGCGGCGACATCGCGTCGCACCGCACCTGGATCGACGGCGAGTTGGGCCTGCGCTACTACGCGGAGGCCGAGGGCGCGCTGCCGCTCCAGCGGGACACGCAGGTGCGCGTGGGCGACCTGGTAATCACGAGCGAGCTGGGCGCCATTACGCCGCCGGGAAAAGCTCCGCGCAAGCTGCTTTCCGAGCGAGCGATCTCTTCCTGGCTGCCGCTCCGCCTCATCGGCCTCGATTCGCGCTCCGGCTATTCCACGGCCGCCGCCGGCTTGCGTCCCTTCGACATTTCGACGAAACCCATCGACCGCGTGCGCGCCGAATTCGTCGCCGGCCGGGAGCTGACGTTGAGTTACCTCTCCATGAACGCGGCCGACGCGGAGTACTACATCGTCAGCGGGCTCGGCAGACTGGAATCGGGCGCCTGGCGCTGGACCGACCGCCGCGCCGTGGTCGCTCTGAAGGCGCCCATCCGCCCGCTGGCGATCGAGGCGAGCTTCTACATCCCCGAGAACGCGCCCGCCCGGCACGTTCAGTTGCTGGCCCACGGAAACGTGGTGGCGGAAGAGACCTTCCCCGGGCCGGGCGAGTACACTCTGCGCTCGCCCCGGCCGCTTCAAGTTGCGCCGGGCTTCGTCAACGTAACGCTGGAGGTCGATCGCACCTTCCGCGCGCCCGGCGACGTGCGCGACCTCGGCGTGGTGCTGAATGGGATCGGCTTCAAATAGTCTGGAGCCTCACCACCCCGGACACTCGGGCTGAGTGGTGGTCTTCTCCCATTCGACCGACTGTGCGACGCCCTCGATGGCGCGCTGGACGACCCACAACTCAACGGGCGCGGCGTCCGCGTAGTTGCTCACCGCATGGACCTTTCCGTCCCTGGTAACACGAGTGTTCTCGAACGTCCCGTGTGTCACGTTTCGGTTGTGTTCGCCGGCCAGGCCGAAGAAGCCATTCTTCTCCAGCAACCATCCGAGCCTTGCGAACTCATGCGGCCACACGCGTCCCTCCTTCACTTCGCAGTAGGTTGTCCGGTCATCTGGGGTGGCATCGCGGCAGCGTTTGGTGGACAGAACGGCTCGACCGTCCGAATGGAGCTCGATTTGATGCCGTCCACAGAGCAGGGAGGTGGCCCAGGATTCGAGGTCGATTTCGGAGACGTCCGTGAGAATGGGCGCATCCGCGGAGATCCAAAGTGGGCCGGTCAGTCAGCGCCGGATCAACGGTTCTGGGAGCCGCCCCGATAGGCGATTGCCGTAGAGGGCGAGATCTTCGAGATGTGTGAGCTGGCCAATGGCCGAGGGGACGGCGCCGACGAGGTTGTTGTCCGCGAGGTCAAGAGCGGTGACCGCGGGCGGCCCTCCGGAGGAAGAACCGCAGACCACACCATGCCACTTGCATTCGGTGCCCGGAGGCCCCGGCCAGCCGAAGCGGTGCGTCCAATGGCTCCCGTCAGTTGCCTCGTAAAGAGCCACCAGCGCCTGTCGCTCCTCCCGCGAAACGCCCTGGGCTGGTCGCGGAGAAGCCGGATAGCCGGGCCGGTCCTCGGCTGCATCCGATTCGTCCTCGGTGCCAAAGAAGACACAATGACGCTCTACCGGTTTCTTGCTATCGGAGCCGTCGGCCCGCCCTCGAAGATACACGTCTTTTGGCAGACGCCGTCGCTGGCCATTAACCTCGTACCAGGCCTTCGCCCACGCGTCGGAATCCCGCGCCTGATCCGAAGTCTCCAGAATCCCGTCCGGGCCAGGCCGGACGATCAGTGCGTCTCCTTCGCGGGGCAGAGGTGGCGCGCCGGCAACACCAAAATCCGTGCATACCCAGCCTCTGAAGCCGTCGGGAAGAAGGAAGATGATCGGCTTGGAGCTGTCGGCTGGGGGCGCCTGCGTCTGTGCCCCGATGGTGCATCCGGCACACATCCAGACGAGGAGAATCGTGGCACACGGGTTTCTGATCATGGCAGCCTCTCTCTATTCGTTGTACCGGAATTCGAGGGTGAGCGGTAGCGCAGCGCCTACTCCGGCGGCCGCCAGCGGACTACCGGTTTGCGGGCCGCACGGACTTCGTCCACGCGGCTGATGCGCGTCGAGTGAGGGGCTTTCAGCACGGTCTCGGGGTCTTCTTCGACCTCGCGGGCGATGGAAACCAGCGCGTCGATGAACAGGTCCAGCTCGCGCTTGCTTTCGGATTCGGTCGGCTCGATCATCATCGCGCCGTGCACGATCAGCGGGAAGCTGACGGTGTAAGGATGGAAGCCGTAATCGATGAGGCGCTTGGCGATGTCGCCGGTATGCACGCCGCGCTGGGCTTGGCGGGCGTCGCTGAAGACGCACTCGTGCATGGAGGGCGCCTGGGCGGCGATTTCGTAATGGGCCTCGATCCCTTTGCGGATGTAGGTGGCATTCAGCACGGCATCCAGCGTCGCATTGCGCAGTCCCTCGCCGCCGTGGGCCAGGATGTAGGCCAGCGCGCGCACCAGCACGCCGAAGTTGCCATAGAAGGCGCGCACGCGCCCGATGGATTGCCCCCGCTCGTAGTCGAGCGTCCACTCATCCGCCGCACGATGTAGCCGCGGAATGGGCAGGAACGGCGCCAGTGGGGCCTTCACCGCAACCGGGCCACCGCCCGGACCACCGCCTCCATGCGGCGTGGAGAAGGTCTTGTGCAGGTTCAGGTGCATCACGTCCACGCCATTGTCGCCAGGGCGCACCAGGCCCGCGAGCGCATTCATGTTGGCCCCGTCCATGTAGAGCAGCGCGCCTTTGTCATGGAGAATCCCGGCGATGGCGCGAATGTTCTCCTCGAACACCCCCAGCGTGTTCGGGTTGGTGATCATCAGCGCGGCCACGTCCTCACCGACCATGCGGGCCAGCGCCGGGACGTCGAGCATCCCGCGCCCGTTGGACTGAATGTTGCGGACCTCATAGCCCGCGATGGCCGCGGTGGCCGGGTTGGTGCCGTGCGCCGAGTCCGGGATCAGCACCGTCCGGCGCGGATTGCCGCGCGAGGCCAGCAGCGCGCGGGCCACCAGCAGGCCGGTCAGCTCGCCATGCGCGCCGGCGGCCGGCTGTAGGGTAACGGCATCCATGCCGGTGATCTCGAGCAGCGCCGCTTCGAGGCGCGCCATGATCTCGAGCGCGCCCTGGGCCAGGGCTTCGGGCTGGTAGGGATGCGCCCAGGCCAGGCCCGCCACCTGCGCCACGCGCTCGTTGATCCGCGGGTTGTACTTCATGGTGCAGGAGCCGAGCGGATACATGCCCAGGTCGATGGAGTAGTTCCAGGTGGAGAGGCGTGTGAAATGGCGGATCGCCTCGACCTCGCTGACCTCCGGGAAATCCTGGATCTGATCGCGGACGTTGTGGGCGCCGAGCGCCGCCGCGGCGTCCACCGGCGGCACGTCGAGCGGCGGCAGTTGATAGCCCACTTTCCCCGGCGAGCTCAGCTCGAACAGCAGCGGCTCGTTCTGAGTCACGTGCGTGCGCGCCTTGCGGATCATTGAGCGCCCTCCCAGACCCGGGCCACGGCGTCCATATCTTCTCGCCGGGCCATTTCGGTGGCGCAGACCAGCATCGCGTTGCCGAGTTCGGGATAGAAGCGCGCGAGCGGCAGGCCACCGATAATCTTCCGTTCGAGGAGCGCCTGGTTGAGGGCCGCGGGGTCCTCGACCGTGGCGACGAACTCGTTGAAGTATGGGCCGGAAAAGCGCAAGGGCAGCTTGTCCCCCAGGTAGTGCGCCTTGGCCAGATTCTGCTCGGCCAGCTCCCGCAGGCCCTGCTTTCCGTAAACCGTCATGAAGACCGTCGCCATCAGGGCGATGAGCGCCTGGTTGGTGCAGATGTTGGAAGTGGCCTTTTCGCGGCGGATGTGCTGCTCGCGGGTGGCCAGCGTGAGGCAGAAAGCACGGTTCCCGCGCGTATCCACCGTCTCTCCCGCCAGACGGCCCGGCAACTGGCGGATGTACTTCTCGCGCGTGGCCAGGATGCCGGCGTAAGGCCCGCCGAAGCTCGGCGAAATGGCGAAGGACTGCAACTCGCCGGCCACGATGTCCGCCCCGGCGGGCGGCGCGAGCAATCCGAGCGACACCGCTTCGGTGAACACGTCCACCAGGAGCGCCCCCGCCCGGTGCGCCAGCTCGGCGGCTTCGTTCACGTTCTCGACGATGCCGAAGAAGTTCGGCGACTGCACAATCACCGCGGCCGTCGCCGCATCCAGCTTGCGGTCGAGATCTTCGAGATCCAGCGCTCCGCTCGCCGGGTGGTAGCCGAACTCGACCACTTCCAGGCCCTGATTGCGGGCGTAGGTTTCCAGCACCCCGCGATACTCCGGATGCAGCGTGCGGGCCGCCAGCAGCCGCTTCCGCCCGGTGATGCGCGCCGCCATCATGGCCGCCTCGGCGAGGGCCGTCGAGCCGTCGTACATGGAGGCGTTGGCCACGTCCATGCCGGTGAGCTGGCACATCATCGTCTGGAACTCGAAGATGGCGGTGAGGGTGCCCTGGGAGATCTCCGCCTGGTAAGGCGTGTAGGAGGTGAGGAACTCGCCGCGGGAAACCACCGCATCCACCAGCACCGGACGGTAGTGGAAGTAGGCGCCCGCGCCCAGGAAGCAGGCGCAACCGGAGGCGTTCTGGGCTCCGCGCTCGCGGAAGTAGTCGAGGATCTCGTACTCCGACAGGCCGCTCCCGATCGCCAGGGGCCGCCTCAGGCGTACCTCGGCGGGCAGGTGCGCGAACAGGTCCTCCAGCGAAGGGACTCCGCAAGCCGCCAGCATCTCGCGGCGTTCGGAATCGGACTTGGGAAGATAGCGCACCGGCGTTACTCCTCCGCGCCGATGTAACTCCGATAGTCCGCCGCCGACATCAGGCCGCGCAGCTCTCCGGGCGCGCTCGGGCGCACCTTGATCAGCCAGGCCGAGCCGTGCGGATCCTGGTTCAGCTTCTCCGGCGACTCGGCGAGCTGCTCGTTCACTTCCACCACCTCGCCCGAGACCGGCGAATAGATGTCGGATACCGCTTTCACCGACTCGACCGAGCCGATGACCTGGCCTTGCCCGACCTGCGCGCCCACCTTGGGCAGGTCCACGTAGACGATCTCGCCCAACTCCGTCTGAGCGTGATCGGTGATGCCGGCCGTGGCGATGTCGCCTTCGAGGCGCACCCACTCGTGGTCCTTCGTGTAGCGGAACTCCTCCGGATATGTGCTCATTTTGCTCGCTTGTAGAAAGGTGTTGGGACCGTTACCGCCTCGACGAGCTGGCCGCGGATCGCCACCTGGATGGGCTGACCGACGCGGGCCATCTCGGCGGGGAGATAGCAGAGCCCGATGTTCTTGTTTAATGTGGGCGACGGCCCGCCGCTGGTCACCCAGCCGGCCGGCGCACCGTCGATGAATACTTCATAGCCGTCGCGGCCAATGCCGCGCCCGCGCATCTCGAAGCCGATAAGTTTCCTGCGAACTCCCTCCCGCTGCTGGGCGAGGAGACGCTCGCGCCCCAGAAACTCGCCTTTATCCAGCTTGACCATCCAGGCCAGATCGGCCTCCAGCGGCGTGATCTCGGCGCTGATCTCGTGGCCATAGAGGGCCATCTTGGCTTCCAGGCGCAGCGTGTTGCGCGCCCCCAATCCGCAGGGCTGTATGCCGAATTCCCGGCCGGCGTTCAGCACCTCGTCCCAGAGGCGCGGGGCTTCGTCCGGCGCGAAGTAGATCTCGAAACCGTCCTCGCCGGTGTATCCGGTGCGAGTGATGCGCGCGGGCGCACCCGCCACCTCGCCGTCCACAAAGTTGTAGTGGCGGATGGCGGCCAGCGCGGTCGCGGTGAGCTTCTGAAGCGTGGCCGGCGCCAGCGGACCCTGAATGGCGAGCTGCGCATAACGATCGCTTGCGAACTCCACCTCGGCCGCCCAGCGGTTTGCCGCCACGATGTGCTGGTAGTCCTTCTCCTGGTTGGACGCGTTCACGCAGAGAAAGTAGTGGTCTTCGGCCACCTTGTGAACCAGAATGTCGTCGACAAACCCGCCGTGGCCGTAGAGCAGGCCCGCATACTGAATCTGGCCCGGCTTGAGCCGAGCCACCGCGTTGGTGGTGACGAAATCCACCAGTTGAAAGGCTTCCCGCCCCCGGATCTCGATCTCGCCCATGTGGCTGACGTCGAACAGCCCGACCCGCTGCCGGACCACGCGATGCTCGTCCATGATGCCCGAGTATTGGACCGGCATGTCCCAGCCGCCAAAGTCCACCATCCGCGCCCCAGAGCGGCGATGAACGGAATTGAGGGGAGTCCGCTTCAACCCAGAAGCCTAACAGGCGGCGCGGAAGCATGTCAAACCGGGGAAGGCCCCGACCTCCGGGCCGCGCGCTCTGATATGCTGAGCAGGAGAAGGAGTTTGTCAATGAAGGGAAACGAGCAAGTCATCGCGGCTTTGAACGACTCACTAAAAGAGGAGCTGACCGCCGTCAGCCAGTACTTCCTCCACGGCGAGATGTGCGAAAACTGGGGCTACGACCGGCTCCACGGCCAAGCCAAGAAGCGGGCGATCACCGAGATGAAGCACGCCGAACACCTGATCGAGCGCATTCTGTTCCTCGACGGCACGCCGATGCTGTCGGAATTGGACAAGCTCACCATCGGCGCAAGCGTTAAGGCGCAGTTCGAGAACGACCTGGCGCTCGAGATTGGCGCCGTGGCGAGCTACAACGCGCGGATCAAGCTGGCTCGCGAGGCCGGCGACAACGCCACCTGCGAGCTGTTCGAGGAACTGCTGGCCGACGAAGAGGAGCACGTCGATACGTTGGAGACGCAGCTCTTCCTCATCGGCGAAATCGGCCTGGATCGCTACCTGTCCCAGCAGATCGGCAAGGAATAGGCGGCGCCTCGGAGCGCTGGCGCGGGGGCGCGAGACGGCCACTGCGGGGAATCGATTACCATTTAGGTAGATGGTACATTTGCGCTTCCGGGCCTTAGCCCTGCCTTTGCTTGCGGCTGCCAGCGCGAGCGCCCAGCCCAATTTGTCCGGCGCCACCGAGGTTCGCATGGCACTTGAGCGGTTGAACGTGCTGGGCAGCGTGCTCATGATCGGCGCGCATCCCGACGACGAGCATACGCCCACGCTGGCCTATTTCGCACGCGGCCGCTTGATGCGTGCGGGCTACGTTTCGGTGACCCGCGGCGAAGGAGGCCAGAACCTGCTGGGCCCCGAGCAGGGCGACCTGCTGGGCCTGATCCGCACCGAAGAGCTGCTGGCCGCCCGCCGGATCGACGGCGCCGAGCAGTTCTTCACGCGGGCCATCGATTTCGGATTCAGCAAAAGCCCCCAGGAGACTCTGGACAAGTGGGGGCGGGAGGGCGTGCTCAGCGATCTGGTGTGGATCATCCGCCGCTTCCGCCCGGATGTGATCGTGCTGTGCTTCTCGGGAACCCCTCGCGACGGCCACGGCCATCACCAGGCCTCCGCGCTGTTGGGTAAAGAGGCGTTCTCCGCCGCCGCCGACCGCAACCGGTTCCCCGAACAGCTCAAGTGGGTCGAACCGTGGCAAGCCCGGCGGGTGGTTTGGAACGTCTACGGGGCCGCGACGGGGGCGCCGGGGCAGATCTCCATCGAAACCGGCGACTACAACCCGGTGCTAGGCTATTCCTACATCGAGATCGCCGCCTTGAGCCGGAGCATGCACGAGAGCCAGGGGATGGGCGCTCCGAGGCGGCGCGGCGCGGCCACGGCCAACCTGGTTCCGGTGGCCGGCGAGGCGGCCTTGACGGACCTCTTCGACGGGATCGATACCACCTGGAATCGCGTGCCGGGCGGCGCCGAAGTGGGCCGCATCCTGGCGGAGGCGGCGCGCGCGCTGGACCCCGCGCAACCTGAGAAGGTTGTGCCCCAACTGCTGGAGGCGAGGAAACTGCTGGCGCCTCTCAACGATCCCTGGGCGCGGCGCAAGCGCGTGGAACTGGATGAGGCGCTGGCATTGTGCGCGGGCCTCTGGCTGGACGCTACCGCTGATCGCGCCGATTTCGTGCCCGGGTCCACCATGAACGTGCATACCACGGCGCTCAATCGTTCGCACGTTTCCATTCGCCTCACGGGCATCGGCCTGGACCACGACAACCCGCTGGATGTCGAGTTGCCCTTCAACCAACCCAGCACGCACGAATTGGCCTGGAAGGTTCCCGCGGACGCGAAGTACTCGCAACCTTATTGGCTGGTGGAACCTCGGCACGGCGAAGCCTACACCATCCCGGACCAGCAGATGGTGGGCGTGCCCGAGAACCCGCCCGTTCTCTGCGCACACTTTCACCTGCGGGTGGAATCCGAGGATCTCGAGCTGACCCGTCCGGTGGTCAATCGCTACGTGGACCGGCTGCGCGGCGAGCTGATGCGGCCGGTGAGCATTGTCCCGCCGGTGGCGCTGGAGTTCGTGGAACCCGTCCTGGTGTTCCCCACCCAGCAGACCAAGCGGGTCGAGGTGGCGATCAAGGGGAACCTGACGGGCGCGGCGGGCGAGGTGCGCCTGGACGCTCCGGCCGGCTGGCGCGTTGAGCCGGCTTCCAGGAAGTTCCAATTCAACGACGGCGAGCAGATGACGCTGGCCTTCGAGATTACGCCCCCGGCGGCCGCCACTCGCGCGCGCATTGTGGCGTACGCCTGGCTCGGAGAGCAGAGGATCGGCTCGGGCATGCAAGTGGTCGCCTATCCGCACATACACCCGCGCGCGGTCTTCCCACCCTCGGCCGCGGAAGCGGTGCGCGCCGACGTCCGCATCCTGGCCAAGCGAGTCGGGTACGTGATGGGCGCGGGCGACGAAATGCCGCAGGCGCTGCGGCAGCTCGGCTGCGAGGTCGCGCTTCTCGGCGCCGACGATCTGGCCACGGGAGACCTCAGCCAGTTCGACGCCATCGTCACGGGCGTGCGCGCCTTCAACGTGCGAGCGGACCTGCGCGCCAACCAGCACCGGCTGCTGGAGTACGCCGAAAATGGCGGCACGCTGGTGGTGCAGTACAACGTGCTCGACTACGGCACGGTTCCGCAGGCTCTCGATAAGATCGGGCCGTATCCGATTAAGATTGGCCGCGACCGCGTCACGGTCGAGGAGTCGCCGGTGAGTTTCCCCGATCCCGCGAGCTCGCTCCTGCGTACGCCCAACCGGATCACCGAGGCGGATTTCGACGGCTGGGTGCAGGAGCGCGGCCTGTACTTCGCCTCGGAATGGGACCCCAAGTACCGCACGCTGTTGGAATCGCACGATCCGGGCGAAACACCGAAACCCGGCGGCACGCTGTACGTCCCCTACGGGAAGGGAACTTACGTGTTCACCGCCTATTCGTGGTTCCGGCAGCTTCCCGCCGGTGTCCCCGGGGCGTTTCGCGTCTTCGCCAACCTGCTGAGCGCCGGTAAGGCCGAGCGATGAACCAGCAGGCGCCGGCCCGGCCAATGCCCGATGAGCCGCCGCCTTTCCTGCGATCCTGGCGGAGGGTCTACATCGGCGTCCTGCTCTACCTGGCCGTGGTGGTGGCGCTCTTCTATCTCTTCACGCGAGCGTTCGCGCCATGAGGCCGCTCGACTGGATCGTCCTGGCCGGCGCGCTCGCGGCGATGATTGCCTACGGGCTTTATAAAGGGCGCGGCAGCAACACCGTCGACAAGTACCTGCTGGCTGGGAAAACCATGCCCTGGTACGCCATGGCGCTCTCCATCATGGCCACCCAGGCCAGCGCCATTACCTTTCTTACAACCACCGGCCAGGGCTACGCCGACGGGATGCGGTTCGTGCAGATGTACTTCGGCCTGCCCATCGCCATGGTGATTGTGGCCGCCACGGCCGTGCCCATCTTTCACCGCGCCAACGTCTACACGGCTTACGAATACCTGGAGCAGCGGTTCGACTCCAAGACGCGCGCGCTCGTGAGCGCCATTTTCATGATCCAGCGCGGCCTGGCGGTGGGCCTGTCGCTGGCCGCCCCCGCCATCGTGCTGACGGCGATTCTGGGCTGGCCCTACCGCGCGACCACCGTGCTCATCGCCGGCCTGGTGATGCTCTACACCGTCACCGGCGGCGTGAGAGCGCTCACCTGGACCGACGTCCAGCAGATGGGGGTCATTTTCTGTGGACTATTGGCCGCGCTGGCGACGGCCGTCTGGCTGCTGCCGTCGCACCTCTCGTTCTTCGATGCCGTCTCGCTGGCGGGCGCGGCCGGCAAGCTCAACGCCGTGGATCTGCACTTCGATCTGAAGAACCGCTACAACATCTGGAGCGGGCTGATCGGCGGGACGTTCCTGGCGCTAGCGTATTTCGGGACCGACCAGTCGCAGGTGCAGCGCTATCTCTCGGGGAAATCGATCGCCCAGAGCCGGCTGAGCCTGCTCTTCAACGCCCTGGCCAAGATCCCCATGCAGTTCGTGATCCTGTTCACCGGGGCGATGGTGTTTGTGTTCTACCTCTACCAGCAGCCGCCGCTGCTGTTCCAGCCGGCCGAGTTGCAGCGGATCGCGGCACGCAACGAGTACCGGCCGGTGGCCTCGCAGTACAACCGGGCCTTCGACGAGCGGAAGCTGGCGGCGGACGGCATCCTGGAAGCGCGCCGCTCGAGCGATGCGGCGGTGAAGCGGGAGAGCCTGGAGCGCTACCGGCGCGCCGAGCGGGATCTCGACCAGGCGCGCGAGCGGGGCATCCAACTGGCGCGCGAGACCAGCGGCGACCGCAACTTCAGCGACACCAACTACATCTTTCTCTCGTTCGTCACGCGCTACATGCCGGCCGGGATCGTGGGATTGATCCTGGCGGTGATCTTCGCGGCCACCATGTCGTCGATCGCGGCGGAGTTCAATTCGCTGGCCACCGTGTCGGTGATCGATATCTACCGCCGCCACATCCGCCGGCGCGCCTCCGACCGCCACTATCTCTGGGCTTCGCGCGCGGCGACCGCTTTTTGGGGATGTTACGCGATGATTTTCGCCGCCCGCTACGGCCAGAATCTGGGCACGCTGGTGGAGGCGGTGAACGTGGTCGGGTCGCTGTTCTACGGCGGGATGCTGGGCGTCTTCGTGCTGGCCTTCGGCTTCCCGCGGGTGCGCGGGACGGCGGCCTTCACCGGAGTCCTGGCCGGCGAAGCCGCCATCTTCTACGCCAGCTTCTGCACCGGCATTTCCTTCCTCTGGTACAACGTGCTGGGCTGCTGCGTGGTGGTCGCGGTAGGGCTGCTGCTGTCAATGCGCCAGGCGCGGTGATGCCGTAGCGCTCCCGAGCAGGACAACTTCGCCGTTCGCGCCCCGGATGATGTCGATGGCGTGGCCGACGCTCCCCCACATCAGATCCGGATCGCCCTCCACATACACGGGCCAGTGCGGCGGGCGGCGGTTGAGCTCTTTCTGCACGACTGCGCCAAGATCCTCCCAGGCAACGGGCTGCGAGTTCAGGTAGAGGAGCGGGCGTCCCGTTCGCCCGCCAAACTCCACGTGGACGACCAACGGCTCCATGAACGGCGTGCTCTGGGTTGGGATTCCCGTTCCCACAAGATGGATCACCAAGCCCATCGGGGTTGGGTTGGTCACGCCGTGAATGAACCACATCGGTATTACCAGCAATTCGAAAGCGATCACAATGAGCAACGAATACCAAGATAACCTCGAGAATGCTGGCACGTTTGGCAGCCACAGCTTCCGGTGGCGGTTCCGGTCGATAGTCCACGAATATGGGCGCGCCCTGGCAGGCGCCGGCGTTGCCTGCGGGCGCGCGTCGGGCAGCGGCGGCAGGGGCCCCGGCTGGGTGAGGGACCAGGCCCTTGCCCAGGCGGCCCGTTTTTCAGCCCTTCTTTCCCAGAGCCCGCGAATGATCAGGAAGATGCCCGCCGCCTCCAGGAGCAGGAATAGCAGAAAGGCGCGCCCCATCGCCTCGTCGACCTTCGCGCGCCCGCTTCCTCCCGGTTCGAGAACCACCAGATGGGGCGCGCCGGCGTTTAGGTCGCTTCCGTCTTGCAAGACATCCAAGTCCAAGACGTAGCGGCCCTTTTCGACATCGAAGGAGCCTAGTATCCAGTCGCCGGGTTCGCTCTTGCCATGGGCGATGACCCGCTCTCCATTGGACAAAGACCAGGACGTCTTGAGCCCCGATAGGCACCAACGGCGGGCGAAACAGGGACTACCCTCGGGATCGAACCTCGGATTGATCTCAACTTCGAAGTAGTAGGTGCTCTCCAGATTGATCTTGAACTCCGGGGTTCGGATGTGGCCCTGCGAAAGGGAAACCGGCATGTCCAGAGGTATCCAGATATGGGTCGCCTCCCACCAAGTCCAGCCTCCAGTCCAGACGATTCCGGCCACGATCAGGGCAACCCCAATTCGAATTGGAGACGGTCGTCGGGCGATCACTTTCACTTAGACACCACCACACCGGGGATTGTTCCGGAATCCGGCCCCGCGCCGTTCAAATGATGACCGTCGAGAGCTCGACCCGGGAGCGTATCCCTTCCACCACCACGATCCCGCTTTCCGTGACGTGGTGGGAACGGCGGTCGTTCTCGAGGTCGTAGCCGATCACGGCGTCCTCGGGCACGCGCACGTTCTTGTCCAGGATGGCCCGGCGAATGCGCGCCCGCCGCCCGATGTCGCAGTTATCGAAAACGATGGAGTCTTCCACCAGCGCGCCGGAGTGGACGCGCACGTAACGTCCCAGCACGGAGTTCCGCGCGGTGCCGCCCGAGAGGATGGTCCCTCCGGCGATCACCGAGTCGGTTGCCTGCCCGCGGCGGCCCTCTTCGTCGAAGACGAATTTGGCGGGCGGATCCGAATAGCCCGCGGTGATGAGGGGCCACTCGCGGTTGTAGAGATTCAGCTCCGGCTCCACGGCGCGGACGTCCATCTGGGCTTCGTAGTAGGCGTCGATGGTGCCGACATCGCGCCAATAGGCCTGCCGTCCCGCCGGCTCCCCGGGAATGAAATTGGTCTGGAAATCGTAGGCGTAGAGCGGCGCGCGCCCCACCAGCGAGGGCAGGATGTCGCGGCCGAAGTCGTGCGTGCTGTGCTCGTTGTTGGCGTCCTGGTGCAGCTCCTGCAAGAGCGCCCGCGTCGAGAAGATGTAGTTGCCCATCGATGCATACGCGCGGCTGGGGTCTCCCGGCATGCTGGGCGCGTCGGGCCGCTTCTCGTGGAAGCCCACGATCCGCCCGTCGGACTCGGTCTCGATCACGCCGAGTTCCAGCGCCTGTTCCCGCGGCACGGGGATGGCGGCGACGGTGGCGGCGGCGCGCTTCTTCTCGTGGAACTCGATCATCTCCCGGATGTTCATCCGGTAGACGTGGTCCGCGCCGAAGATCGCCACCACGTGCGGATCGGCCTGCTCGATCAGGTTGATGTTCTGGTAGATGGCGTCGGCCGTGCCCTCGTACCAGGTCTCGCCCGGGCTTCGCATCTGCGCGGGAACCGGAATGACGAACTGGTTCTTGAGCAGGCCCGCGAATTGCCACCCATCGCGCAAGTGCTGCAACAGGGACTGGCTCTTGAACTGGATCAGAACGTAGACCGAGTAGATGCCCGAATTGATGAGATTGCTCAGCACGAAATCTACGATCCGGTACTTGCCGGCGAAGGGGACGGCTGGCTTGGCGCGTTCCTTGGTAAGGGGGTAGAGGCGGGTTCCCTTGCCGCCGGCTAGCACGAATGCGAGCACGCGAAGTTGCATCACCTGGCTCCCTGGTCCGACATTCCTGCGACTATTTTGTCACGGAGCGCGGGTGCTGCGCTTAGAGATTCCAGTCGAAGGCCAGCCGGGCTAGCGTTCGCACGGCCACTCCCGTGGGGCCTTTGGCCAGGAACGGCGGTGCCTCGTCCAGCCAGGCGGTGCCGGCGATATCCAGGTGCGCCCAGGGCGCCGGGTCAGCGAACTCCTTGAGGAAGGCGGCCGCGGTGATGGCGCCGCCCCAGCGCGTGGCGATGTTCGGCAGGTCCGCGAAGGGGCTCTTGAGCAGCTCTTTGTACTCCTCGTCGAGGGGCATGGGCCACATCTTTTCGCCCTCCGCGCGGGCGGCCGAGAGCACTCTTTGGAGCAGCGCGTCGTCGCTCGCGAACACCCCCACATTCACGTGCCCCAGCGCCACCACAATGGCGCCGGTAAGCGTGGCCGCGTCCACTAGGTGGGTGCAACCGAGCGAACGGGCGTAGACCAGGGCGTCCGCCAGGATCAGGCGGCCCTCGGCGTCCGTATTGAGCACCTCGACGGTCTTTCCCAAGAGCGTGGTGACAATGTCGCCCGGCCGCTGCGCCCGGCTGCCGGGCATGTTCTCGACCGCCGGAATGAGCGCCGTCACCGCGATCGGCGGCCGCAACTGCGCTATGGCGCGCATCGCCCCCAGCACCGCCGCGCCGCCGGCCATGTCGTACTTCATCTTGTCCATGTCCTGGGCGGGCTTGATGGAAATGCCGCCGCTGTCGAAGGTAACACCCTTCCCGACGAGTCCCAGGTGCACCGCGCCGGTCTCCTCCAGGGGACGATAACGCAGCACGATCAGCGCGGGCGGCTCGGCGCTGCCCTGCGCGACGCCCAACAGGGCGCCCATGCCGAGTTCCTTCATCTGCTCCTGGCCCAGCACCTGGCACTCCAAGCCGTTCTCGGCGGCCATCTCGCGGGCGCGCTCCGCCAGCGTTGCCGGGGTCATCCGGTTGGCCGGCTGGTAGACCAGCGTGCGCGCGTGATTCTGCGCTTCAGCCAGTATCCGGGCGGACTCGAGCGCCTGCGCCAGGGCTTCGCCGTCTCTCGGGACCACCACCGTGAACGCCTCGACGAACTTGGCGTCCTTCTTGTCGGTCTTGTACTGGTCCGGCTCGAAATCTCCCAGAATGGCCCCTTCCACCGCGGCCACCGCCTGTTCCGCGGCCAATTTCCCGGCGTCCAGAGCCAGCGCGATGGTGGGGGAGGACTTCGGTTTCAGGAAACGCACCGCCGCCCCAACCACCTTCCGAAGCACTGCCGGACTGAACCGGTCGCTCTTGCCCGCGCCGACCACCAACAGGCGGCGGGCCTTCATCCCCGGCGGCCGGTATAACATGGCCATCTCGAACTCCTTGCCGGAGAACTCGCCGCTGCGGTACAACTCCTCGATCCAGCCGCCGGCCAGATCGTTGGCGGTCTGGGCCGCTTCCGACGGCAGGCCGCCGCCCGGACTCTCTTTGTCGAAAATCGGGACCACCAGCGCATCCGCCTCCACCTGCTCAATAGGCACAGTTTCCAGTTTGATCTGCATGGCGTTCTACCTGTTCCGCGTTCTCTTGATGGCTTCGCGCGCCTCGGCCTCCGTCGTGCGCGCCCTCTCGGCCGCCCGCTTGTCGTGCAGCTTCTTGACCCGAGCCAGGGCCAGCTCGCACTTGATCCGCCCATTTTTCAAATAGACTTTGGTGGGGATCAAGGTCAGGCCCTTCTCGCGGGTCTTACCCAGCAGCTTATCGATTTCCTGCCGGTGCAGCAACAACTTACGATCGCGAACCGGATTATGGTTTTGACGGTTTCCGTGGGAATACGGGCTGATGTGGGCACTGACCAGCCAGGCCTCGGTCCCGCGGACCTCGCCGTAGCTGTCCACGAGCTGCACTTTGCCCGCGCGGGCCGCTTTGACCTCCGTGCCCGTCAGGACCAGCCCCGCCTCAAACCGCTCCATGAGGAAGTAGTTATGGCCCGCCTGCCGGTTGGCCGCCAGGATCTTGATGTCCATCGCCCAAGTCTGCCAAGTTTGTTCTACACGCAGCGAAACCCCTGCGCGTCAATGGTTTATGGCGAGGGTTGCGCCGCCGAGTCTATCTTAGCACAACCCTTGGAAAACCAATAAGATGCGACACTCAAACCGTTGGGCACGCTGGATTGCGGCACTGGCGCTCCTGTGCGCGCTGGGGCTCTCGCTGGACGCCAAGACCAGAAAGGGAGACGGTTACTTCAACGAGGCCCGCAAGGCGGAGGCCCTAAGCGACTGGGACAAGGCGCTGGATCTCTATGAAAAGGCGTTAGCCACCGATCCCAGCGACATCGGCTACCAGATGGGCGCCCGCCGGGCCCGCTTCCAGGCCGCCCAAAGGCACGTCAACGCGGGGCAGAAGCTGCGCGAGAAGGGGCAACTCGACGAGGCCTTGGCCGAATTCCAGAAGGCTTACGCCATGGACCCGTCTTCGGGCATCGCCGAACAGGAAATCAAGCGCACCCTGGAAATCATGGAGCGGAACCGTAAGTTGGGCGCCGGGCTTAACCCCGCCGATCGCGGCCTGACGCCGGTTGAGCTGGCCCGCAAGGAAGAGATAGAGCAGATCGGACGGATCGAGCCGCCCCCGGAACTCAAGCTCGTTTCCCGGCAAACCATCACGCTCCGCATGTCCAACCAGCCTCCCAAGGTCCTCTATGAGACGGTGGGCAAGGTGGCGGGCATCAACGTGGTTTTCGATCCGGAGTACCGCTCGGACCCCAACGCGCAGCATAACGCCAGTCTGGAAGTGAACAACGCCACCCTGGAGGAAGCGCTCGACTACCTGGCCTTGACCACCAAGTCCTTCTGGAAACCGCTCTCCGCTAACGCCATCTTCGTTACCATCGACAACCCGACCAAGCACCGCGACTTCGACGACTCCGTGGTGAAGGTGTTCTACCTGTCCAACCTGACCACGCCGCAGGAGCTGGCCGAGGTCACCACCGCATTGCGCACCGTGGGCAACATCAAGAAGGTGTACCAGTACAACTCGCTCAATGTGGTCATCGTCCGCGGAACCCCGGACGAGGTGATGCTGGCCGAGAAGCTGATCAACGACCTGGACAAGCCCAAAGCGGAGGTGGTGGTGGACGTCATCGTGATGGAGGCGAGCCGGGACAAGACGCGCAACCTGGCGGCAACCCTGGCTTCCAACGGGGCGGCCGGCATCAACACCGGCATCCAGTTCTCGCCCACCAACCCGGTGACCATCAACACAACCTCGACCACCAGCACCACGGGCACCTCCACGCTGAGTTCTACCGACGAGAGCACGCTCAACAGCATCCTCAGCATCCTGCAGAACCAGACCGCCAATTCGCTCAATTCCACCAGCACCAGCAGCAGTTCGACCGCCGCCCAGCCGTTGATCGCCCTGAGCAACATCGCGAAGCTTTCGACCAACGATTTCGCGGTTACGCTGCCCGGCGCCTTACTGCAGGCGGTCATGCAGGACAATACCACCCGGATTTTGCAATCGCCTCAGGTGCGCGCGGCCAGCGGACAGAAGGCGACGCTGCGCATCGGCGACCGGGTGCCCATCGCCTCGGGCGGCATGCAGCCCATGGGCGTCGGCGTCGGCACCACCGGCTACGCGGGCGGCCTGTACACCCAGGTTCAATACATCGATGTCGGGGTGAACGTGGACATCACCCCCACGGTGCACGGCGACAAAGAAGTGACGCTCAAGGCGGCGCTCGAGATCTCCAGCGTGACCGGCTACAACAACGTGGGCGGCATCTCGCAACCGGTGATCGGGCAGCGCAAGGTGGAGCACGAGATCCGCATCCGCGAAGGCGAGATCAGCCTGCTGGGCGGACTGATGCAGGATCAGGACAACAAGTCCGTCGCCGGCGTGCCCGGGCTGATGAACATCCCGGGCGTGAAGCACCTGTTCCAGAGCTCCACCGTCACCCGGAGCAAAACCGAGCTGTTGATCGCGCTCATTCCACACATCGTGCGCACTCCGGGCATCACGGACCTGAACCTGCGCAGCGTATCGGCCGGTAACGACACGATCACGAAGCTGAGTTATGCGCCGCGCCTGGAGTCTGCCGCGGCCGCGCCGGAAGCGCCCAAGCCGGTGGCCCCCGAGACAACGCCCGCGCCGGTGGCTCAGCCGCCGGCCAAGCCGCCGCTGCAACTCGCCCCGGCGGCCCAGTCGGATGCAGCCACCCGTTTTATGCTCAGTCCAGCCATTACCCAGGCGCAGCCCGGCGGCGCAATCACCATCCAACTCGAGATTGCGAACGCGCAGGATCTGTTCTCCGCGCCCTTCCACCTGAAATACGATCCCCAGCTTCTGCGCCTGGCCGAGGTGAAGCCCGGCAACCTGCTCTCGAGCGATGGACAGAAAGCCATCTTCACGCGGAACATTCTCAACGACACCGGCGACGCCACCGTCAACCTGAGCCGGATGCCCGACGCGGGCGGCATCGGCGGCTCCGGGGTTCTGGCGGTATTCACTTTCCAGGCCATCGCTCCCGGCGCTTGCATGGTGACGTTCTCGGAGCTGACGGCGCGGAACTCGAAGTTGCTGCCCATCCATGCGGCCATCCCGCAGGCCAGCGTGCTCATCAAATAACCGGTATGAAGCGCTCGAACCAACGCGGCCTGACCCTGGTGGAGCTGATCGTCGCGTTCACCATCATGGCGTTGCTGACGACCATGGCTGTTCCGCTGGTGCGCGTCCGGGTGCGCCGGGAGCGGGAGCGCGACTTGCGCTGGGCCTTGCGGGAGATGCGCACGGCCATCGATAAGTACAAGGACGCCGCCGACGCCAAGCTGATTCCGGCCAACAAACTCGACTCCGACGGCTACCCCGAGAGCCTCGAGCAACTGGCCGAGGGCGTAAAGCTGAACAACAGCCCGGACAAGAAGATCCGCTTCCTGCGCCGGGTTCCCAAAGATCCCATGACCCAGTCGACCGACTGGGGGCTGCGCAGCACCCGCGATGAGACCGACTCCACCAGTTGGGGCGGGCAAAACGTGTTCGACGTCTACACCAAGAGCACCGAGAAGGCACCCGATGGAACCCCGTACTCAGATTGGTAACGGCCGGCCTTCGCGCCGCCGGGGCTTCACCCTGATCGAGATCATGATCGTCATGACCATCGTGTCGATCCTGGTCTCGATCGCCGTCCCGATGTATCAAAAAGCCATCCTGCGCACCAAGGAGAGCCTGCTGCGCAGCAATCTATTCACGCTGCGGACGGTGATCGACGAGTACACCTACGACAAGCAGAAGGCGCCCCAATCGCTGGACGATCTGGTGAGCGAAGGCTACCTCCGGCAAGTGCCGATCGACCCCATCGTCGGTTCCAGCACCGCCTGGAAGCTGATTATGGAGGACGCCACTACCAGCACCAACCAGACCGAGCCCGGCATCTTCGACGTGCGCAGCAGCTCCGACAAAACCAGCCCCCTGGACGGCACCGCCTACGCAGATTGGTAGGATGCGCCGCGGCGCCGCGCGCAATCCCGTTCGGGCTACCGTCTCGCTCTGCCCCGAACTTGACATCGCGAGCCAGGGCGGCGCCATCGAGGAAGCGCGGGCCCATCTGGTGGAGGCGTTGACCCTATTCTTCGAAACCGCGTCGCCTTCGGAGTTGGACCGCCGCCTGCACAGCGAAGTACTCGTGACCCGGGTTGAGGCGCCGATTGGTCGGGTCTGGGGAACCCGTGCCGCAGCCGACGAGTTTGGTGGGGCAGGTCGAACTGTCTAGCGCTGCATGATACTCCCTCCGGTTAGGCCACACCGATTTGCGCTGCCCCGGCGCCGTCTGCTCGCCAGCCGTGCGCCTGTGTGGAGGGCGAGAAGCGCGTTTGAACTACGCCGCTGGCGCGGCGGACGCTACGCGTGCGATACTGCAATCGGCGTGCGTCTCCTCGTCGGCGATTTGGACGGATTCATGGGTGCGGGACGAAGCCCCTTGTACTCTGCGTGTTACAGCCAGAATTCGATCCAATACCCATAGCCCGCCGCGTTCGCCGCAAACGCCAGCGGCTTCCTTCAAACGGCCCCATCGAAAGTGCCCCGGCCTGAAGTGTCTGTCTCGCCCGAACGCTGTCGCACCGGAGCGCCTCCGATAGGGATCTAGCGTTTCCCGGGAGTAATCCGTGGCTTGGGATGGGGTCGTGCGATCCCAGGTCCCCAAAGCGAGACCTCCGCCCCACGGACCTGTTCGTGGGGGCCCCGAACCCGGGGCACCCGGAGCTCTCGAGCGGAGATTGTCCTATCCCGCCCTAACAGTGTTAGGACGGGGCGCCCGGCGGGCCGAGCGGGTGGGTCGGCGGCCCCGGTCCTCTCGATCCCGCGCTTTGCGCTGCCCGAGGTGCGCGCCGCCCGCCCGTCGGGTTGAGGCGGTTTCGGCACGGCAACGAAGCTGAGAGCCAATTCTCCGCTTGACCCTGACCCTGCGTCAGGCCCGACAATAGTCGGAGAGCGATGAACGGCAGCTACCGGATTGGCGAATTCGCGAAATTGGCAGGAGTAACCGTTCGAGCGTTGCACCACTACGATCGCATTGGTTTGCTCAAGCCGCAGCGCGGAAGCTCCGGTTTTCGCCTCTACCGTCTGGATGATCTGGAGCGCTTGGAACAGATCGCCGCACTGAAGTTCCTGGGTGTCCCGCTCCGGGAGATCAAGCTGCTCCTGAAACACGGACCGCTGACGCTCGTCGACTCCCTGCGTGTGCAACGTGTTGCTTTAGCCGAAAAGCGAAGGCTGATCGATCGCGCCGTCGTTGCAATTGAAGCCGCGGAAAAGGTCGTTCGATCGGGGCAAACAACCGACGCATCCATCCTTCGAAAAATTATTGAGGCGATCGACATGCAACCACAAGAGAACTTCATGCGGAAGTACTACACCGATCAAGCCTGGCTCGATAAGGAACGCATCCTCCTCGAAACGCCTCCTGAAGTCTGGCGGAAGAATATGAAGGCGTGGCGGCAACTCTTCGCCGAGATCGAAGCGGCCATCGATCTGGACCCCGCGAGCGAGTCCGCTCAGGCTCTTACGAAGCGGTGGCTGCAACTAGCGGAAACCGCCCATGGCGGCAACGAGGCGGTCAGGGTCGGCAATATCGAGGCATGGAACGACCGTCCCAACTGGCCACGGGAGCAACAAGACAAGCTTCTGGCCGGCTTCGGTCTCGATCTACACGATAGAGCCGCCTCCATGGAGCGCTTCGAATCGGTAGCAAAATTCTTAGGGCGGGCAATTAGCCACAAAATGCGCTCGCATCTTCCGAGTCTTCGAGCCCTGTACGGACTCGAGCCAACTTCTTTCGTTGCCTTGGGAGATAAGCAATGCGATTGAGAGCGCTTCCCGTCTCGCCCTTCGCCCAGATTCTGCTGGCGATCGCATGCTTCGCGCACGTTTCCGCGAGTGCGGCCCAGACCGGGACGCAGCCCGACGGGTTCCTGGTTCAGACAACCAGCGGCCCGCTACAGGGCGTCGCGCGGCCGGATGGTGGCGCTGAGTTTCTCGGGATTCCCTACGCTCAGCCGCCGGTGGGCGATCTGCGCTGGCATGAGCCGGTGCCCGTCGAGCCGTGGAGCGAAGTTCGCACGGTCGGCAGCTTTGGCGCTCCCTGCGCGCAGCCGTTGATGGCGGACTGGAACCGGCGCGACGCCGAGACAGGCAGGGAGGATTGCCTCTTTCTCAATGTAATGACCCCGGTTTGGCCGGCCAAGCAGCCCCTTCCGGTCATGCTCTGGCTTCATGGCGGCGGCAATGAGGGAGGCTCGGCCTCGAGCGCGCTCTACAAAGACGGAACGCTGATCCGGCACGGCGTCCTGCTGGTCACCGTCAACTACCGGTTGGGCATCTTCGGTTTCTTTGCCCATCCCGCATTGAGCGCCGAATCAGCGCACCACGGCTCGGGAAACTACGGCCTCATGGATCAGATTCTGGCCCTGCGGTGGGTGCGCGAGAATATCGCGAACTTCGGCGGAGATCCCAACAACATCACCATGTTCGGCAATTCCGCGGGCGCAATTGACACCGGGTTGCTGATGACCTCCAGCCTTTCCAAAGACCTCTTCCAGCGTGCCATTGCCGAAAGCGGCACATCGTTCGGTCATACGCTGGCGCCGCTGGCCGCTGCCGAAAAGGCCGGTGAGGCGTTTGCCGCCAAACTCAAAGTTGCAACCGGCGAGGAGGGCTTGAAGCAACTGCGTCAACTCACCGCGCGGCAACTGCTGGCATCCAAGTCCAGCCTGAGTCCGTACTCGAACTTCCGTCCGGATATCGACGGCTGGGTCATCGCCCGTCAGCCGGCCTCGGTCTTTGCCGCCGGCCAAGAAGCCGCGATCCCCTTGCTGTTCGGCACTACGTCGCGGGAGCTGGGAGCCGCAAGCTGGCGTATGCCGACGGCCCCGGATGCCTTGCGCAAGAGCATCGCGGATTATTTCGGCGCGCTTGCTCCACGGGCACTGGCGGCCTACGGGTTGGCCGAGGGCGCGCAGGCCAGCGACGACCCGCTCTACGGATCGCCGGCCGACCAGTGGGCCGCCGATCTTCTTCGCTGCCCGGCCACGGCCCAGGGAGGCTGGCACGCCGCCCATCATCCAACCTATGAATACGAGTTCGCCCACGCCATTCCCGGCCAGGAGGCACAGGGCGCCGTCCACGGCTCGGAACTTCCCTATATCTTCGGGTACTTTCCCAGGTGGGGCAACATCGCCGGCAAGTTAGCCGACATGGACATCCAGCTTTCCGGCCTGATGGAGAGCTATTGGACCAATTTCGCCAAGACCGGCAACCCCAACGCCGCGGGCCTGCCCGATTGGCCCCAATATGGCGTCGAAAGAAAGTACATTCGATTTCAGCAGGACGGCAAGGTGGTCCCGTTGGCGAGCCTGCGCGACGGTCCGTGCGGAGTGTACAGGGCCTCCCTCACATCGCGAATAGTTCCCTAAACATTAATAGGAAAGATCCCGTTAAGCCGGCTTCGGCCCGGTCATCCAGCAGCTCGCCCGGAACCCGTTGCCTAAAATCCCCCCGGTTCCCGAATCCCCTTCCCTTCTGTGCACTCCCAGAGGCGGCCCGCCGCCAGGTTCTTGTACTCTTCGACGCGGCCGCTGGGCCAGGTGAGGACGGCGCGGTCCACCTTGTCGCGCTTGCCCAGGCCGAAGGTCAGGGCCAGCTCGGATTGGGAGAGGTAGCTGGAGCCGCTCTTGACCATGCGCAAGCCGGTCTGGTCGCCGTAGAAGACCCGCACCTGCGCGCCGATGGCGTCGCGGTTGGACTTGACGCCGATCAGGCGAAACCGGATGCTGCGATTTCCGGAGAGCTGGTCGTTGCGGTACAGATAGGCGGGGCCGTGGTTGGTGGTGATGAGCACGTCCAGGTCGCCGTCGCGGTCGAAGTCGGCGAAGGCGGCGCCGCGGCCGACCTTGGGGTTCGCGAATCCGCCTCCGGCCTCGGCCGCCACGTCGCGGAATCCGCCGGGGCCGCGGTTCAGGAACAGGTGCGGCGGCTGGGCGTAGCCGACGTCGGCGCGCACGGTGCTCACCGTATCCTCGATATGGCCGTTGACCACCAGCAGGTCCAGCAGGCCGTCCAGGTCCGCATCGAAGAAGAAGCAGCCGAAGCCCAGGCTGCGCCGCGAGCGCCGGCCGATCTCCGAGCGGGGCGCCTGGTCCACGTACATGCCGCCCTTGCTGGCGTGGTAGAAGCCCATCATCTCGCTATCGAAGTTGGTCACCACCAGGCTGGCGATGCCGGAGTTGTCGTAGTCCGCCGTATCCACGCCCATGCCGCCGCGCGCCTTCCCGTCTTCGCTGAAGGCCACACCGACCTGTAACGCCGTGTCGCGGAACTTCCCGTTCCCCAGGTTCTTATAGAGCTTGTTCGCCTCGGTGTCGTTGGCCACGAAGAGGTCCGGCCAGCCGTCCAGGTCGTAGTCGAACATGGCGACGCCCAGGGATTTCGAGCTGGAGTCGAAAATGCCGCTGGAGGCGGTGACGTCCTCGAAGGTCCCGTCGCCCTTGTTGTGGAACAGCCAGCAGGTGGCCCCGCGGTAAGCCTCCGGAGTGCAGTAGGCTTTCTGCTTGCCGTCCATGGTGCAAAAAACGTCCAGCTCCTCCGACCACTTCACGTAGTTGCAGACGAACAGGTCCAACAGGCCGTCGCGATCGTAATCGAACCACAGCGCGGAGCTGGAGAAGGCGGTGCGCCCTCCCAGGCCGCTGCGCGCGGTGACGTCCTCAAAGGTCCCTCTGCCGGTGTTGCGGAACAGGCGGTTCTGGCCCACCGAGGAGACGTAGATGTCCTGGAAACCGTCGTTATTGTAGTCGCCCACGGCCACGCCCATGCCATACATCTCGACATCCAGGCCGGCCCGGCGGGTGACGTCGGTGAAGGTGCCGTTTCGGTTGTTGCGGTACAGGCGCATGGTGGAACGCCGGGTGCGGTGGCCCGGCCAGTCCATGCCGTTGATGAGCAGGACGTCCTGCCAGCCGTCGTTATCGTAATCCAGGAACGCGCAGCCCGACCCCATGGTCTCCGGGAGGTACTTGCCGCCGAAGGCCCCGTTGTTGTGCTGGAAGGCGATGCCCGCCCGGGCCGTGACGTCTTCGAAACGGAATCCCAGTCCGGCCGGCGGCGACGGGGCGGCAACGGCCAGCGCAGGGAGTCCCAGAAGGAATTCCCGGCGGTTCACGGCATCCTCATCAGGCCCTTGCGGATGGCATAGACCACCAGTTCCGCCGTGCGGTGCATCCCGAGCGCGTCCATCAGGTTGGCGCGGTGGACCGCCACCGTGTTCACGCTGAGGCCGAGCAGGGCCGCGATTTCCTTGTTGGAATTGCCCTCGGCTATCAGTTGCAGGATCTGCTTCTCGCGTTGCGTGAGGCGGCCGAACAAGTCGTCTGGCTCGCGCTCGGCGGTGAGCAGGCCGGGGTCGAGCACGCGCTTTCCGCCGGCCACCTCCTTGATGGCGGCCGCCAAGTCGATGTCGTCGGCGTTCTTGAGAATGTAGCCCAGCGCCCCGGCGTCGAAGGCATTGCGAACGTAGTTCTCCTGGGAGAACATGCTGAGAATGAGGATGGCGGTCTTGGGCATCCGCTTGAGGATCTCGCGGGTGGCCTGCACGCCGTCCATCTCGGGCATGGCCATGTCCATGACCACCACCCGCGGCTTGAGCTGCTGCGAGAGCTGCACGGCCTCCAGGCCGGAGCCCGCCTCGCCCACCACCGATATCTCGGGATCGTCCTCGACCATTCTCCGGAAGCCTTTTCTCACCAGGGCGTGGTCGTCCACCAGCAGAACGGTAATCTGGTCGCTCATGCGCCGGCCTCCTCCGCGAGCGGGACATCCAGACGCACCAGCGTGCCCCTCTCTCCCGCCCTCACAAACTCGATTGTCCCACCCAGCAGGCTGGCGCGCTCCCGCATCGCTACCAGGCCGGTTCCGTGGCGAAGCGAAGGGTCGCCTTCTGCGGGAAGGCCGGCGCCGCGGTCCTCGACCTCCAGTTGGAAGCGGTCCGGCCCGAATCGCACCCGGACCCACACAGTCTGCGATTGCGAGTGGCGCGCCGCGTTGTTGAGCGCCTCCTGGAGCACCCGGTAGACGTTGATCGCGATGCGATCCGGGATGGCCGGAGCCACTCCGCTCTTTTCGTATTTCACGGCGATGCCAGTCTGCCTCTCAAAGGTCGGCAAGTACCAGTCGATGGCCTTTTCCAGGCCCCCGTCGTCGAGGATAGTGGGGTGCAGCACCTGGGACAGGCTGCGGATCTTCTCGAGCGTGGCCTGGGCCACCCCGCGGGCCTCCTGCAACTCCTCCCGGAATGGCGAATCCGGCGGCAGCCCCTTCTTCTCCGCGCGCCGCAGCATGGCTCCGATGGCCGTGAGCACCTGGCCGAACTCGTCGTGCAGTTCCCGCGAGATGGAATGCAGAATCTCTTCCTGCACCGCGATGAGCTTGCGGGCCAGTTCGCTGCGGTGGTCCGAGAGCACCGCCAGGCGGTTGAAGAGGCGGCGGTTGGCCCGGATCAGGTACAGGCTGGTGAGCGAGATGGTCAGCAGCATGGCCGCCAGGAAGACGTAGATCTGGCGTTCCACCCGGTCGTAGATGGCGTGTATGCGCGTCATGGCCATCTGCTCGACCTCGTTGTTCTCGACAAGTAGCCGGGCGATGGTATTGGTCAGGGTATCCTGCTGCGCTTGCAGTGTGTTCCGGATGAGTTGCCGCGCCCGGGCGTCGTCCCGCCCTGTGAGCGCGAACAACTGGTCCACGGAGATCCAGAATTGGGCCAATCGATCCTCGACGTACTTCCGCCGGCCCGGAACCGCGGTCGGAGCAAACTGCGCTTCCAGGCGCAGGGCGTCGTCCAGGTCGAGGCGGCTGCGGTTGAATTGGCCCTTAAAGGCCTCCAGCGGGTAGGGCGGGTCGGGGTCCAGCATGTCGCGCATCGCCAGGCCCAGCGAATTCAGGTCGTGCTGGATGCGCAGTAACTGCAATGAATCCTTGCGGTTACGGTCTACCGTCCTGGTCTGCAGGTCCCTTAATCCGGCGATTTGGCGCAAGGCATAGAGCGAGAACACCGCCACTGCGGCCAGCGTGACCGCGAGGCCGATCAACAAGCGGCTGGTGGGAGACGACAGGGCGGATCTCACTAGCTTCAGCCTAAACAGCATAGCGTGATTCGGGACTGGATGGTACCGCGCCGGCCTTTTGGGCTCCGCTGAGCCATAATTGCCGCAACAGCGGCCGCCGCTCCACTCCTAGTACGTTTCCATTACTCGTTTCCGGTTATTTCTCCTTTCGGATCTGTATGTTATAAGTATAGGAGCTTCAGGGAAAACATCATGAGAATGGAAGAACTCTTACTGGAATGTTCTGCGGACGCGAGCATGGTGAAGAAGGCCATCACCAACCACCGGGTACTCAATGAAGCCTTTCATTACGAGCGCCCCAGCTCCTTCTCGCGCGGCATGCGGATCGACATTGGCGCCTTCAGCCTGCTGCTGATCTCCGGGACCGCCAGCATCGGGCCGGATGGCGAGACGCTGTACGTCGGCGACCTCCGCGCGCAAACCAGGCGCACCTTCGACAACATCACCGGGCTGCTCGCCGCCGAGGGCGCAACCTGGAAAGACATCGTCCGCACCACTTGCTACCTGCGGGACATCGACCGCGACTACGCCGCCTTCAACGAAGAACGCACCGCCTTCTACCAGGAGCAGGAGCTGGACCCCCTGCCTGCCTCGACCGGCATCCAGGCGCATCTCTGCCGGCCGGAGCTGTTGGTGGAAATCGAGGCCATCGCCATTTTCCGCTCCCAGCCTGCGGTGTGAGCGGGACCGTGCTCCGTATTGTCGGGGTGACGCCGCTCCTGCTGGCTAGCCTGGCGGCGGGGGGCCAGGCGGTCCCTATCAAGCTAGGCGCTCCGGTGGTATTCACGCAAATGCAGCTGGACCATTGGTCCGCGCCCCGCGCCTTGGATTACGGGCGCGGCGGCCGGTTGGCGCTGCTGGCCCCGGATGGAAGCATCCGAGTGCTCAGCAAAGACTTTGACAGCGCCCGGGACCCCGACGTCTCCTTCGACGGGAAACGGATTCTGTTCGCCGCCAAGAAGACCGCTTCCGACCACTGGAACATCTATGAGATGGGCGCCGACGGGTCCGGCGTGCGCCAGATTACGCACGACTTGGGTGACTGCTGGAACCCGGTCTACCAATCCGCGCTGTTCTACCTCAACGATCCTCGGCCAATCTACCAAGTCACCTTCGTCAGCACCCTGGGGGGCGAACTCAACCTGTACTCGATGCGTCTCGACGGCAGCGAGCCCCGCCGCCTCACCTACACAACCACCTGGAGTGCCGACCCGTTCCAGATGCCCGACGGCCGGATTCTGTTCTCCTCTTTCTATGGCGGGCGTCTGGATCTGTTCGGCATCAATCTCGATGGCACGGATTACGCCGCCTTTTCCGGCGACCAGGGGCGGGACATCAAGCGAATGGCGTGCACCACCACGAACCGGCTGGTGGTGTTCATCGAGAACGACGCCGGAAGCTGGGATGGCGGCGGCTCCGTCGCCACGCTGAGCTTGCGGCGGAACCTGCATTCCTATCGCCCCCTGACCAAGCCCGGCGACGGGCAATACCACTCGCCCTCGCCTTTGCCCGATGGCGCGGTGCTGATCTCCAGGCGGCCGGCGGAGGGATCGGGCATATTCGGCATCTACCGCCTCGACCCGGAAACCGGGCGGGCGCAACTGGTCTTCGCCGATCCGCGATTCCACAGCATCCAGGCTAAATTGGTGGCGCCCCGCGAAGAGGCCGACGGCCGGTCCACGGTGGTGGATGAGGGCTTTCCGGACGCCGTGCTGTACTGCCTGAGCGTCAATACGACGGATTTCGCCGACCTCTCCTGGATGCCACCGGGGACCGCCAAGCGCCTGCGGGTCATCGAGGAGGTACCGCCGAAGTCCGCAACATCATTGTTTCACCGCCGCCTGCTGGGCGAGATCAATCTGGATGAGGACGGCTCGTTCCAGATCCAAGTTCCTGCCAATCTTCCCATACAGTTACAGGCGCTGGACGCGGACGGCCTGGCGCTGCGGTCCTGCGCCTGGATCTGGGCCAAGAACAAAGAAAACCGCGGCTGCATCGGCTGCCACGAAGACGGCGAGCGCACGCCCGAGAACTTACTGGCCAAGGCGCTGGAGCACCCGGCCAATAAGCTGACGCTCCCGCCGGAGCGCCGGCGCGCGGTCGATTTCCGCCGCGACATCCTGCCCATCCTGGCCGCGCGCTGCGCGAGTTGCCACGCCGCAGCGCCGCTCTCGCTCATTTCCGCCGACTCGGCCAACCGCAGCCTGCGGGCCCACATTCGGCCCACCAGCGCGCGTACAAGCCCTCTGATTTGGCGCATTTACGGGCGCAACACCGCCCGGCCCTGGGATGGGAAGGCTGTCGCGGCCGCCCCCGGCACGCCGATGCCGCCCGCCGGGTCGCCGCCGCTGACCATCGAGGAGAAGCGGGCCATCGCCGAGTGGATCGATCTCGGCGCGCCATGGGACGCGCCTCCCACGGGAGGACAACGATGAAACGGACCATCCTGCCAGGCCTCGCCGCCCTGAGCGCCCTCACTCTGGCCGCCCCCCAGCTTCCCGTGTTCACGGATATCACCAAGCAAGCTGGGATCACCTTCAAGCACAGCTACGGCGACCACCATTTGGACAACATCGTCGAGGGCACCGGCGCCGGCGCCTGCTTCTTCGATTACGACGGCGACGGCTACATGGACCTCTACCTGGTCACCGGTACCTGGACCAAGAACGTCTCCAGCAACGAGGGCCGCGATCTGCGGGGCAAGCTCTCCAACCGGCTGTACCACAACAACGGCGACGGCACCTTCACCGACGTTACCGAAAAGGCGGGCGTGGGCGGCAACGGCGCGTTCGGCTCGGGCTGCTCGGCGGCGGACTACGATAACGACGGCCACATCGATCTTTACGTCCTCAATTACAACGGCAACATCCTGTACCACAACAACGGCGACGGCGCCTTCACCGACGTCTCGAAGCAGGCCGGCATGGACGACAAACGCTGGGGCCTGTCGGCCGCCTGGTTCGACTACAACAACGACGGCTACCTGGACGCCTTCGTCGGCAACTACCTGCTCTACGACGACGGCAAGTTCCGCGACTTCTACCCAGCCGCCGGCTATCCCGGCCCGCTGAGTTACAGCGGCCAGCCCAATGCCCTTTTTCGCAACAACGGCGACGGCACTTTCACGGACGCGACCAAGGAGGCCGGCGTCTACAAACCCGACGGCCGCGCCATGAGCGTCACGGTGGCCGATTTCCGCAACATTGGCCTGCTGGACATCTTCGTCGCCGACGACGCCATGGAAAACTACTTCTTCGAGAACTCGGGGCACGGGACTTTCGTCGAGAAAGCGGTCGACTTCGGCTTGGCGTACGGGGAGAACGGGCAGGGCGTCTCGTCCATGGGGCCGGTGGTGGGCGACGTGAATCGCGACGGGCTCCTCGACATCTTCATTCCCAACCTGAACTACTGCATCCTGTTCCAGCAGGCGCTGGTCAACGGCCGCCGGACCTTCTTCGACCGCACCGCCGTCACCGGGCTTTCCCAGGCGCTCGGCCAGTACGCGGGCTGGGGCGCCGTCATGTTCGACTACGATAACGACGGCTGGCTGGACCTGTTCATCGCCCACGGCGACGCTCACCACGAGTACGTCCAGGAAGCCAGCCTCATGCGCAACCGGGGCGACGGAACCTTCGAGGACGTCTCCGACCGCTCCGGCCAGTACTTCAAGGAGAAGTACGTGGGACGGGGCGTCACCTGGGCCGACATCGATAACGACGGCGACATCGATCTGCTGGTCGTGAATCTGAACGATTCCCCCAAGCTGCTGCGCAACGACGGCGGCAATCGAAACAACTGGATTACGGTGGACGCCAAGCTGAGTTTCCCGACTGGACAGCGCGACGCCATCGGAGCGCGGGTCACCGTCACCAGCGGCGCTCTGAAGCAGATCGAAGACCTCATGCCGACGCGCGGCTACCTGTCGCAGGGCGATCCGCGGCTGCACTTCGGGCTGGGCAAGGCGGCCTACGCCGACCTGGTCGAGATCCGCTGGCCCGATGGCGTGGTCGAGAAACACGAGAAGGTGAAGGCGAACCAGTTCCTGAGGCTGGTGCACGAGGCGAAAGCCACCAAGGTCAAGCCATGATACGCAAGGGCACGCTTCTGGCTCTGGCGCTAGCGGCCGCATGGGCCGCGCCCAAGAAACCGGTCTACGTGGGGGTGCGCGAGTGCGCCGCCTGCCACGGCGGAATGCGCATCGGCAACCAGTACAGCCAGTGGCTGCACTCGAAGCACAGCCAGGCATATGCCGCGCTCGCCAAGCCCGAATCGCGCGAGATCACCAGGATTAGCGGCCTCTTGCGCGTGGAGCCGCAGCAGGCGCCCATCTGCCTGGGGTGCCACGCCACCGCCGCGCACACCGAGGATTGGGAGCGCGATCCCGATTTCCGCTTCCAGGACGGCGTGCAGTGCGAGGCCTGCCACGGGCCGGGCAGCGAGTACATGGCCGAGAGCGTGATGCGCGACCCGGAGGCGGCCATGAAGGCCGGTCTGCGCATGCCCGGCGAGCAGGAGTGCCGCAATTGCCACATCGATAAAGGCTCCCACACTGCCGTCCTGCACTCGCCGCCGTACGATTTCAAGAAGGCCCTGGAGACCATCCGGCATCCGCTGGCGAAAGATCCTCAGCCGGCGCCCATCGCCTCCGTTGTGCCGCCCGACGAGAAGGCGAAAGGGCCGAAATTCGCCGGTTCGGCGGCCTGCGGCCAGTGCCACCGGGGCCCCCGGATGGGCTACCAGTACAGCCTGTGGCAGATGAGCCCGCACGCGCGCGCCTGGGCCACCCTGGCCACGCCGCAAGGATTGGAACAAGCCCGGAAGAAAGGCGTCGCCGATCCGCAGAGCGACCCGGCCTGCCTGAAATGCCACGCGCCCGCGGCGGTTCCAGGCCGCCTGGCTTCGGCCCGCATTGAAGAGGGAGTAGGCTGCGAAGCCTGCCACGGGGCGGGGAGCGAGTACATGATCGAGGCCATCATGCTGGATTCGCGCGGAGCCGCGCAGGCCGGCCTCAAGAAGGTCGCGCGCGAGACCTGCGTCAACTGCCATGATCCCAAGACCTTCAACTACGACGAGGCTGTGAAGAAGATCGCGCATCCCACCCGGCCCGCCGTCTCGAGCGCGCCCGAGCCTCGCTACAAGACTCCGCTCCGGCTGGCCATACGGCCTGGCGGCGCCGAGCTGTGGGTCACCTGCGAGGCCGCCGATTCGGTCGTCGTCATCGACCTGGCCACCCGGCGGAAGGCCGGCGAGATCGCGGTGGGCGGCAATCCCACCGGCGTCGCGTTTTCTCCCGACGGCCGGCGCGCCTTCGTCACCAACCGCCTCGACAACACGGTCTCGGTCATCGACGCCTCGGCCCGCGCGGTCCTGAAGACCCTGCCCACCGGCACCGAGCCGCACGGCGTGACCACGGACCGGCAGGGCAAGCTGCTGTACGTGGTGAACACTTCTTCGGACGACATTTCCGTCTTCGACACCGCCTCGCTCCAGCCGGTCAAGACGCTGGCGGCGAACCGGGGACCGTGGTCGGTAGCGCTTTCGCCCGACGGGGAGAGCATCCTGGTGACCAACATGCTCTCCCGCTTTGCGCTTCGCAAGCCCTACGTCTCCGAGATCACGCGAATCGAGACCGGGCAGGGCACGGTAGATCGCCGTGTGGTGGTGCCCGACGCCAATCTGATTATGGGGGTCGCCTGGCACCCCAGCGGGCGATTTGCCCTGGCGACCATCAACCGCACCAAGAATCTGGTCCCCATGACGCGCCTGCTGCAGGGCTGGACCATCACCAACGGCTTGGCCGTCATCTGGCGGGACGGCGGCGTCGATCAGGTACTGCTGGATGAGCCGGATATGGGCTTTGCCGACGCCGCCGACGTCGCCTGCACCCCGGATGGACGCTACGCTCTGGTTACCAGCTCGGGCACGGATCGCGTTGCGGTGGTGGATGTCGCGGCGCTCACCGGCCTGATCGAGCGCTCTTCGAGCTACGAGCGCGAGCACGTGCTGCCGAATAACCTGGGAAAGCCGACGGAGTTCGTCCTCAAGCACCTTCCGGCGGGACGCAGCCCCCGCGGCGTGGTGGTGGCGCCCGACGGCAAGCTGGCTTACGTGGCCAATGCGCTCGACGACACTATCGGCGTCATCGACCTGGCCCGGCTCGCGAACGACGGCTTCATCGACCTCGGCGGACCGAAGGTCGTCACCAGGAACCGCTTCGGGGAGCGGGTGTTCAACAGCGCAGAGATCACCTTCCACCGGCAGCACTCCTGCCACTCCTGCCATCCCGATGGGCACGTCGACGGTCTGGCCTACGACATCGAGGCGGATGGCATCGGAATCAGCCCGGTGGACAACCGCACCCTGCGCGGCATCCTCGACACCGCTCCCTTCAAGTGGGAGGGAACCAACCCCAGCCTCCAGCGCCAGTGCGGCCCGCGGCTGGCGGTATTCTTCACGCGGCTCACGCCCTTCAGTTCGGAGGAGCTTGACGCGCTGGTCTACTACATCACCAGCATCCCGCGGCCGCCCAACCGTTTCCGCGCCCTCAATGCCCCGCTTAGTCCAGCCCAGCGGCGCGGCAAAGCCGTCTTCGAGCGCACCACTACCAACGACGGCCGTCAACTCGTCGTCCTGGACCGCTGCATCACTTGCCACCCGCCCCCCTACTTCACCGACCGCAAGGTCCACGACGTGGGAACGCAGCAGCCCAACGACCGCGGCGGGAAGTTCGACGTGCCGCACCTGAACAACATCTACGATTCCGCGCCGTACCTGCACAATGGCATGGCCCCCACGTTGGAAGAGATCTGGACCGTCTACAACCCCTACGACCGGCACGGCGTTTCCAACGATATGACCAAGGATCAGCTCAACGACCTGATCGAGTATTTGAAGACACTCTAGGGAGGCGGGAATGAGATTCGCATCCACGCTAATGCTCGCCGCGGCGGCAACTGGGATTCTGGCCGCCGGGCCGCCCGAGAAACTGCCTTACGTCTACACGCACTGGAAGCAGTTCACGGTCGCGGACGGCCTGCCGAACGATCACATCTTCGCTGTGAAGGCCGATGGCCCGCGCGTGTGGATCGGCACCGAGAACGGGTTGGCGATGCTCGACAAGCGCACCGGCAAGATCCAAAGCTGGACCGAGAAGGACGGCCTGCCCTGGCGCGCAGTCACCGGCATCGCCGTGCAGCCGAAAACGGGCGACGTCTGGCTGGCCCTGTTCGGCGGCGGACTGGCACGGCTCAGCGGAGGCCGCTTCGACCACTGGACCCAGTTGAACAGCGGCCTGGTCAACGACGTGGTCTACGCCGTCGCCATCGAGAACGATAACGTGTGGGCCGCCACCACCGCCGGAGCGAGCCGTTATAACACGGTGACCGGCGAGTGGACCATCTTCAACGAGAAGAACAGCCCCATGGAAGAGATCTGGAATTACGGCGTGAGCTACGCCGACGGCAAAGTCCACCTGGCCGTCTGGGGCAGCGGCGTTCTGGAGTACGACGTCGCCACCGGCCACTGGAAGGATTACCTGGATCCGGATGGTGAAATGGAGATCGATCTGTACCGCGACGACGGTCTCGTCCACGTGATCACCACCGGCGTCAGCTACGTCGACGGGGTGATGTGGGTTTCGACCTACTTCGGGGCATCGCGCTACGACGGCCGCCACTGGCGCGGCTACTACAACCAGGATTCGGGCGTTCCTAGCGACTTCATGAACAACATCAAGGCGCGCAGCGGCAACGAGGCCTGGTTCTGCACCGACAAGGGCCTGGGCGCGGTCATGGACTTCCCATCCAACACCTGGGTGGCTTACACCCGCGATCCCAAGAAGAACACCGGCGTCGCGGTGATTACCCGCGACAAGCAGGTTCTCGAAACCGTGGAAACCGGCCTCAATGTGCCGCACAATTTCATCATTTCCGCCGACGTGGATGGCAACGACGTCTGGATTGGCACCGCCAAGGGCCTGGCCTGGGGCATCGGCACGGACTACTATCCAGGCCTGCGGGAACGGGCCGACATGACTTCCGGAGGCGCCCAATGAGACTGCCTTTCGCCCTCCTCGCCGGTTGCGTGCTGTTCGCGCAACAACCGCCTCCGGCCGCGGATCCCCCTGAAGTGAAGGCCCTCATCGATCCCGATACCGCGGAGGTTCTGCGCCGCATCAACGCCGTGGGCCCTTACGAAGTCCCCGACCTCCGCCTCAAGCGGGACCAGAACTACGCCAATACGCCCGCGGACATCGAACCGTTCGGCGCCATCAAGCCTTACAAGGAGTTCTTCCTGGTTCAGATGGAGTACACCGGCCCTGGACGCTCCATCCCCGAGCCGGGCCCCGATCTGAAGACGGTGAAGATCGGCTTCATCGGGCCGATCATGTCCACCGTCTCGGCGGCCACCGGCGGCAAGAGCCACGAGGAAGCGCTGGGCGTCAAGATGCTGCAAGGCGCGCGGCTGGCCATCGAGCAGGCCAACGCGCGGGGCGGCTATCTGCGCCGCAAGATCCCCTTCGAGCTGGTGACGGTCAACGATAACGGCCTGTGGGGAGCCTCCGGCAACGAGATCGTCAACATGGCCTACAAGGACCATGTCTGGTCCATTCTCGGCACCATCGACAGCGCCAATTCCCATATCGCCATTCGCGTCGCGCTCAAGGCCGAAATCGTGATGATGAACACCGGCGACACAGATCCCACCTTCATCGAGACCAACATTCCCTGGGTGATGCGCGTCATCGGCGACGACCGCCAGCAGACCTACCTGCTGGAGGACTACCTCATCCGCAAGATGAACTACCAGCGCATCGGCATCATCCGCGGAAGCAACCGCTACGGGCGCTTCGGAGTGCGCGAGGTGGTGGCCGGCGCGCGCCGCCTGCAACACCCGGTCATCCTCGAGATGGCGTACCGGGTTGGCGCCGAGGATTTCTCGCTGCAACTCGAGCGGCTCAAGCAGGCCAACCTGGATTGCATCGTCCACTGGGGCGACGCGAAAGAGAGCGCGCTCATCCTGAACCAGATGCGCAAAATGGGGATGAACCAGCCGTATTTCGCCAGCGACCGCACCGTATCCGACGAGTTTGTCGAACTCGCCGGGAAGAACGCCGAGGGTGTCATGTGCGGCTATCCCTGGAACCCCGACCGCAAGGACCCCAAGCTCGACGAGTTCCGCGCGGCCTTCCGCCAGCGCTACGGCCAGGAAGCCGAAACCTACGCCGCGCATGGCTACGACGGCATGAACCTGCTGATCTGGGCCACGCAGGTGGCCGGCCTGAACCGCGCCAAAATCCGCGACGTGCTGGCTTACCGCACCCATCCCTGGCCCGGCGTCACCGGCGACATTCCGTTCAGCGCGGCGCTCGACGACATCGGCGAGGTCTTTCTCGCCCGGCGTGAGAACGGCGCCTGGAAGTACTACTCGCGCCAGGACCTGAACATTCCGCGCGGCTACATTCCCGCGCGCGACCGCGTGGACCGCTCCACCGGGCTGATCGTCCCGAACCCGTGATGCGCCTCGGGCTAGGATTGGCGCTCGCACTGGCCCTCCTCGCGCAGGATCAGCCCTACGCCGATCCCAGCCGGCACGCCAGGACCTACGAAGGACCGGGCCGCGAGGAACCCGACCCGACGGATCTCCGCGAGGTCCTGATCGGCTATTTCGGCCCTGCCGATCCCGCCCACCCGGTGGGCGGCATGCTCTGGCAGGGGGCCACGCTGGCCATCGAGGATGCCAACCGCGCCGGAGGCTATCGCGGCCTGCCGTTCCGGCTGCTGCCGGAGTGGAGCGAGAACCCCTGGCAGGGCGGCCCGGCGCAATTGGTGCATGCGGTGTATGCCGACCACGTCTGGGCCATCGTCGGCGGCATCGATGGCGCCACCACGCACCTGGCCGAGCAGGTGGTGGCCAAGGCCAACCTGCCGCTGGTCAATCCGGCGGGCACGGACCATGGCATACACGCTGCCAACGTCCCGTGGATCTTCTCCGTGCCGCCCGGCGACAACTTGCAGGCCCCGGTGCTAAACGAAGCCATTCGGCGCGCCGGTGTCCCGTACGCCGTCTTTTCCGCGACCGACCACGATTCCCGCGCCTTCCTCGCCGAACTGAAGCTCGCGCCCGCCCTACACGTCGAGTTCGAGCCGAGCCTCCAGCAGCCTGCCGCGCTGGCCGGACGCCTCCGCGGCACCAGCGTGCAGGCGGTGGTGCTCGTGGCGGATGCCCAGGACACCGCGCGGGTGACCGAAGCCATTCGTAATGCTGGCTTCAAAGGGCCGGTCATCTCCCGGGCCATGCTGCAGCTCGCCGAGATTGCCCCTGCCTTCCGAACCCGCTTCGCCAGCCGTTTCGAGCACCCGCCGGACGCCGCCGCCGCCCACGCCTACGACGCCGTCACGCTGGTGGTCACGGCCCTGGGCAAATCCGGCCTGAACCGCGCCCGCCTCCGCGACGCTCTCCAGGCCCTGTCGCCCTACCGGGGCGTTTCCGGCCTCATCCAGTGGGACGCCCTGGGCCGGAACACGCGGGCCGTGCGGCTGGCCGCTCCCTGACAAAGCGGGAATGCCCAGTCATGCTCTCGCCGCCGCAGTGAAGGTCGGCGGCCGCCCGCCGGAGAATCACCTCACGCCTTCTTTGTCTGTGAGCGCCGATAAAGGCCCGCGGCCGCAAGGCCGGCGAGTGTGAGAATGCCCGTTGGCGGCAGCGGCGTCGAGGACGGGGCGCTGGGATCGCCCGTCACGGTGATGAAAATCTGGCTCGGCGGATTGAAACCTCCGAAGTTGGAGGCGGGTGGAAACGGCTGGAGCGCACTCGTCACCCGGGAGCCTACATCGTTGACGCCGGCGCCGGTGGTGATAATCTGAGCGCCCGACGCGGCCGCCGCGGCCGACAATGACAGATTCGGGGAAGCAACGGAAGCGACTACCACCACGCAATAAGTTCCAGCCGGAAGATTCAGCCCGCTCCAGAGGGTCACGTTCGTGAAATTCGCGGTCAGTCCCGAAACGGTAAACGGTGGCGCTACTTCATTGGCGTTAGTCGTGCCCGCGCCGATGGAATTCATGAGATAAACCGTCCCCTCCGTGGTGTGAATGGGGCCGCCTGTGGTTTCGTCCGTCAGGGGCATGGAGATGCTGACGTTGGAGTAGGGAATCGTCGTCTGAAACGCGGCGACCTGCGCTGTGTCCGAGAAGCCAAACGGGTAAGCGCCGATCAGCGTGAACATGTTTCCCGTCGGGCTGGGGGTACCAGTCGCCGTTATGTAGATCTGGCTGGGCGGATTAAAGCCCCCGAAACTCGAGGCAGGTGGAAATGCCGCCACCGTACTGGTGACTCGCGACCCTACGTCGCTCACCCCGGGGCCGGTGGTGATGGTTTGCGTGCCAGAGCTCGCCGCCGAGGCCGACAAGGACAGGTTCGGCCCGGGATTGGCGGACACCACGGTGACGTAATAGGCGCCGGGAGGAAGCGTCAGCCCGGTCCACAGCGTGACGGGCGTGAAAGATGTGGTGAGTCCGGTGACGGTCACGGGCGGCGCCACCTGGTTGCCGACGGTTGTTCCCGCACCGATCGCGTTCGTCAGGTAGACCGTTCCCTCGGTGCCGAAAATGGGGCCGCTCGAACTTTCATCTTTCAACGGCATGGCGATGGTGACGTTGGTGTAAAGAGTTGTCGTCGAGAAGGCTGCGACCTGTGCCGTGTCGGAAAAGCCAAACTGCGTAGTGCCGGTCAAAGTAAAGAGATTCGCCGCACTCGCGTTCACGGCGCACACGGCGACGACCAAAGCCACGACGAAGAGTCTCGCGCGCATTCCAACACCTCTCACTTTCTTGGGATTAACAGCCAGCGTCCATGATAGGTCCCGGCGCTCTTGCGTGTCAACCTCTATCCGTATGCTGTTATCCGGAATTGCCATTTTGGATTTCCAGATCTCATCCAGTATAAGCCAGAGCGCCATCCTCTGTTCCTGCGAGCCGCATTCCTCTTCCCGGAGCCGTTTCCGACCCTGCAAGACGGGGCTCGCGCGCCGCTCGCAACATCCAAAATCGAGAACGCCCGTCTTTTCAATGCCTTCCACAAACACCGCTCCGGCCCTCGCGTCCCGGTCAGCCCGATTTCGCCGATCATTGCCCGCCCGCTACCCAGTCGCCACCGCCAGAGCACCGATTCGCCGGACCCTGCTCCCGAACAGCCGCCGCGTGAATGAAACTGATCAATTGCGCCATGCCGGCGCTCGTCCAGGCGCTGGAATCCGTCGCGGGAAGGCCCGTGTTGGACGAAACCGGCATCACCGGCAAGTACGATTTCACCCTGACATACGACACGCACGATCCGCAGGGGGCCGTGGCCGCCCTGCGGAAACTTGGGTTCAAGGTCGAGCCGGCCCGCAGGCCGATCGAGTTCCTGGTGGTGACCAAAGCCGAGTAGCTACTCCACCTTCTTCCCTGTAAACTCCTGGCCGTTCTGCCAGCCCTTGAAGGCCACCACTTTGCCGGCGGCGTCCTTTTCGAAGACCACCTTCACCGGGCCCTCGACCACCCAGAACTCGGTTTCCGTGGCCGGTACGAGCTCGACGGTCGGTTGATCGCCAACCTGGGCCATCAATCGGTTACCGTCCCTTCGCACCTTGATGACCGGGCCAAACATCAGTTGGTATCCGCCCACGTAGGAATCCAGGATCTTCGGATCGATGGCGCGATCAGCCCTGGGAGCGCGCATCACAAGGCTCTTGGCTCTGGCTTCGGCGTTGCCCTCGATCACCAGACCGTCCTCGATCTGCCAGTTCCGGTTGAACCAGCCGCCGGCCACCCACATCTTCGTGGCCGACGCGCTCCGGTCGGCCCCCGCCATGTGCCCATCCTCGATGGTGAAGTCGAATTCCGCATTGCGAAGTTTGTCGGGAGACCAGAAGTACAGGCCGCCGGCGGAGGTCGCCGCCACCTCTAGCACGTACCGCTGCGCATTGAGCGGGTTCGGATAGATCATTTGCACCCGGGCATCGGACGCCGCAAACGACCGGCCCCCGATCTTCACGTGGTCCGCGGCCACCTCCAGCGGCACCCGATCCGCCAGGCGGCGTGCCACCAGATTCGCCTCGGGGCCGCCGATCAAAATCAGCGAGTAGCGCGCGGCATCCTCGCCCGAAATCTCCGCATCCTTGAACAGGCGCGGGGGCTGGCGCTGCCACTCTTTCCACCCCGCGGCCATTGCTTCGGACTTGCGTCGGCAGATCTCATTCATGGCCGGATCGGATGAAGCCGTGCCCATAATGATCGCGAAGGGAGTATTGATGATGTCGCCCAGCGGCCCGGCCACCTTCGCGTTCTTCTCCAGCGCCCCTTCGCGATAGCCGGCCGCGCGCAGTTTGAGCCGGCCGCCCTCCGCCCGAACACTCCGCGCTTCGCCGTTCCAGACCACCCTCACGTCCTTGGTGGGATCGATCAGCGCCGCTCCCGGCGACAAAGTGAGCGCCAGCACGTTCTGTGTGTCCACGCGAATCGTGTTGGGGGCGGCCACCTCGGCATCCAGCACCATGAATTCCTTCGGACTGGCCGCCTGATCCACCTGGGCCCAATACGCCGATGCGTTCTGGAGTTCCGCCGAGCGGATTCGCACCCGGCCGGGATTCGCTTCCCTGCGGTGCTCCAGGAACCACTCCAGAATCCGCTCCCAGTCGTTCAGGTCTTCGTGCCCGTAGCCGGGCTGCTCGATGTAGCGCACGTTGTATCCCCAGCGTTGGAGCAGCCGCACTCCGTAGCGCGAGTATTCCACGTTCACGTTGTGGTCCACGTCCCCGTGATGCACCAGGATGGGCATGTGCAGCAGGCTCTCGGCCATCGACCAGGAGCTTCCCTTTTCGGCGATGAAACGGTCGACGGGGGTGAGCTTCGCTAACTGGTCTTCCGATAGTTCCGAATGGTAGTCCACGCCGCCGAAAATCGGCGCGATCGCGGCAAACAGCTCCGGATGCCGCGTCGCCACGCTCCAGGTGCCCCAGCCGCCCATCGAATCGCCCATCAAATAGACGCGATCCGGGTCGACGCTGAGGCGCTCCATGGCCAGCTTGATCCCCCGCACCACGTCCTGGTCTCCCAAGCCCACGTAGTCTGTGTTCCCGCGCCCGTGCGGCTCCATGTAGATGATCCCCTGATGCCCCGGAAGCTCGGTGTCCGAGAAACCGGCGTGGCGCGAATCCGCCGCCCACCAGCGTACGTATACGGGATCGCCCGGATTGTAGCCGTGCAGCTTGATCACCAGCGGCCATTTCTTCGAGCGGTCGTAGCCTCCCGGCAGATAGGCGCGGCAGAACTGCGGAGAGCCGTCGATTTCGTCCCGATAGGCCAGCCGGACGAAGCCGTACGGCCGCTCGATCGCGGTCTTCCCCGCCGCCTCCAGCTTCATCTCCTCGAACTCCATCAGCGGCGAGTGGATGGCCCACCAGGGGTTGCCGGTCACGCCCAGGCCATCCTTCCCCAGCCGGTCGAGAACCATATCGGCCAGCATTTTGGTGGTGAACCCCACGGGCGTCCGCGGGTCCGCCTTCGCCGCCGCCGCGATCAGCCCGCGCGCCGCGGCGATCGAATCCCCCTTGTACCAGGGAATATGCGTGGCCCAGAGCAGGCCGTTCAACTGGTGGGTCGAGCAGCGCAGTTCGTAGGCGCCGTCGGGCCACCCGGCGGGATCGAAGCGCACCGTTTCGCCGCGCGTCGCGATCTTCCGGGCGAACAGCTTCCCGCCCGCGCCCACCGCCTCGACCGTAACCTTGTCCTGAGCCGCCCGCTCCTTGTTGATGTCGGTCACGAGCGCGATGACAACCGGGGAGTAGTCCGCGAGCGATGGCCCAATCTCCTGGAGCCTCGGCATGGCGCCCTGCTCCAGCACCCGGGCGGAAAACGTCCAGGGCCCCCTCCGCTGTTCCACCTTGACCAAAAGCGTGTTCTCGCCGGCTTTCATGTCCACCGCAACCTGATCTTCGTCGAAGGTGAGCTGCCGTCCGGTGCGCCGGTCGAGCACCAGCGCGCCGTTCAGCCACACCCGTATGCTCTCGTCGCTGCCGACAGAAAGCAGCGCCTTGCCGCTCTCTTTGCGGGAGACGGTCGCGAAGGCATAGCCCACCAGATCGCGCTTCAGCCCCACGCCGTCCGAAAGGTCGGTGGAATCGCCCCAGGAAGTCACCGAACGCCAGCTCACTTTCGCGCCATCGGGCAGAATATGTGTCATTTTCTCGACGGGCCGGATCGCGGCCTCGCCGCCGTGCTCGCCCAGCCAGTCTTTCTCAAAACCGCCCGCGCCCCCCGCGATCGGGATGTCGCTCAGCACCAGCCAATGCCGGAGGAATCGCTGGTTGCCGCGCGACCACGGCAGCCGCATCTCATCCTTCAAATGCCCGGGGATCTCCTGCCCCGCAACCGCCGGCGACGCGATGATCCCGGCCAAAACCGCCATCAGTCCAGACAGAAAACGGCGTTGCACACTGCCTCCTTATGTTCCGCTTAAACAACTCTATACGAAAGACACGCCGGAATCGGTTCCAGGAATTTGGGCGGCGGGCGGCGCCCGAATCCAGCGTCACTCCAAACACCACGGCCGCGCCGCCCATGCGAGGGGTAGCGTCCGGATCGTGCGTAACTCGCTCCGTGCAGTTCTTCGCGTCGCATGTGCTTCAATGGGAACTGGTGCCAACTCCGTTTCGCAGACGTACGCCTGTTCTGGCTACTGCGACGTATCTCGTCCTGCTGACGGCCATCGTTCTCCAAGCGACCGTCTGGCCTGACGGAGATTCCGTCCGCGACACCCTGGTTGTTATCGTCGCCACTCTTCCGTTCAGCCTCCTGGCCCTCGTCTTCGGCGGGGACCGCACCCAAGCATTCTGGTTTTGGGGTGTGTGCGGGCTGGTGAATGGCGTGTCGGTCTATGTGATCACTTGCGCTTTTGCCGCGGCTGCCGCCAGGCCGGGATGGAAGATGGTGAGATCCGCGCTGGCTCTTTGTGCTAGTGTTGCTTTGCTGCTCTGGGTAGTGTGCCTCGTTCTTGTTCCCGAAGTAAGGATTGCATTGTCCAGGACCCTCTTTCCGGGCGTGTGCCTGGTAGAAGAACTGAAACAAGTGCCGAATCTCTCGGGTATGAGGTTCGAGGTTGTTTACGAGAACTGCGACACGCTCGTGAAGACTGAGGATGTCGCGGTCTACGTTTCGCGGGCCTCCGCTCCGGGAGAGTCGTTGTTCGCGAAGTGGTCCAATCGGCGTGCGCTCGTGTTTGGCTATGACCCTGGGTATCCCGCGGATCCCCCTTCGATCTCGGCCCCCAGCAAGGATAGGATCCTGATTTCGATTCCGGTGGTCTCCAGCATTCGGCTTCGGAGACAGAAATGGAAGAATGTTTCAATTGAGTACGAAGTCGGGCGCGTTATCTACGATGATATTCACGCCTCTTGGGGGCAACGGCGTTGACGTCGTTCCGGGGGCGTCGATAGGCCGGAGGCCACAGAACACTTTCGGTTCGGGGAACATCGCGCACACTGCTGAGGGGCGGTTCGGATCGGCAATGGATCCGAAACAGAGTCCGCCCAGTGCAGTTACAGCAGCTGCGGCATGCTAGGGTCAGTGGCTCTCGAATAAGAGTCGCCACTCCCAAATGGCATCGTTGAGATCACGCCCGGCGGTGTTGTCCAGCGGCAAGCCCACCTCCCGTGTCGTCGTCCATTCGGACTCTCGGGGCGTATTGAGCGGCGTGGAAGCTGCGCCTCGGACTCGATGGGATTAGCCACCATCGCCCTGGCCGGCACACGCGCCTTGCGCCGGGACTGCTCGCAACGCGGGATTAGGACACCACCGGCCCGCCCCGCGCCGGACTCCGCGTTACACTGAGAGCGTATGAAGCTCACCTTTTGGGGAGCGGTGCAGACCGTCACTGGCTCCATGCATGAACTGCGCGTCAACGGCACGCTCTGCCTGCTGGATTGCGGCCTTTTCCAGGGTCGCCGCAAGGAAGCCCGCGAGCGTAACGCCAGTTTCCCGTTCCGCGCCGATCACATCGATGCGGTCGTCCTCTCCCACGCCCACATCGATCACAGCGGCAACCTCCCCACGCTGGTGAAGAATGGCTTTTCCGGCCCCATCTACTCGACGCCGGCTACCGTCGACCTCTGCGCGCCCATGCTGCGCGACTCCGCGCACATTCAGGAAAAGGACGCCGAGTTCGTCTCCAAGCGCTTCCACCGCCGCAAGTCGCTCGATCCCAGCGCCACCGGCGGCGCCGTCCCGCCGCTCTATAGCGCGGAGGACGCCGAGGCCACCCTGCCGTTGTTCCGCCCGGTTCCGGTGGCCGCCACGCAGGAACTGGCGCCCGGGCTATCCTATCAGCCCTACGACGCAGGCCACATTCTCGGCTCCTCGGCCGTGGTCCTCACCGATCGCAGCGGCGGCAAGGAAATCCGTTTGGCTTTCTCCGGCGACGTCGGCCGTGTGGGCTTGCCCATCACCCGCGATCCCGACAAGCTTCCTCCCGCCGACTACCTCATTATCGAGAGCACCTACGGGGGCCGTCTGCACAAAGACCCCGGCACCGTGGCCGAAAAGCTGGTCAATGTAGTCAGCCGCACCTGCGCACGCGGCGGCAAGATCATCGTGCCCGCCTTCGCGGTCGGCCGCACGCAGCAGCTCGTCCTCATGCTCCACGAGTTGTTCGATCGGCAGCGGATTCCCACCATCCCCATCTTTGTCGATAGCCCGCTCGCCGTCGAAATCACCGAGGTCTTTCGCAAGCACTCCGAACTGTACGACGACGAAGCCAACCAGTTCGTGAAGCACGGCGAGGACCCCTTCGGCTTCAAGCGGTTGCGCTACATTCGCGACGTGGGCGAATCCAAGGCGCTCAACGATTTGCACGGCCCGTTCATCATCATCTCCGCCTCCGGGATGTGCGAGGCCGGCCGCATCCTGCACCACCTCAGGAACAACATCGAGGACCCGCGCAACACCATCCTCATCACCGGCTTCCAGGCCGAGAACACGCTCGGCCGCAAGTTGGTCGATAAACTCCCCGAGGTCAACATTTTCGGGGAGCCGATGCGCCTGCGGGCCGAGGTCGAGACCATCAACGAGCTCAGCGGGCACGCCGATCAGCGCGAGCTTCTGGATTGGATGAAGCCCATGGCCAAGTCGCTGCGCCGGGTCTTCATCGTACATGGCGAGCCAGTGCAAGGCGCCGCTCTCGCCCAGGCCATTCGGGACCGCTACTCCCTGGACGTGGTCATTCCCAACCGCGGCCAAAGCTTCGACCTGGTGTAGCCGGCCCGGTACTAGCTCCCCTTCGCCCGTACCGGGACGAACTGTCTATTCATCGGCTCCCGTATTGGTTCTATTATTAGTCGAGTGAACCTCCTGATCCAGTTCTGCTACTTGCAGTTGTTGGACGTTTTGACCACGCTGGTCTTCCTCACCGGCGGCGTCAAGGAGGCCAATCCCGTCGTGCGTTTCCTGCTGGTCGCTTCGCCTTCGCCCTTGCTGGGACTGCTTGGCGTCAAGCTGTTGGCCATCGTCCTGGCCGTCTATTGCTGGCGCACCTCCAGAACCCGCCTGCTCTTCTTCGCCAATGCGTTCTTCGCCGTTCTGATCGCCTGGAACCTGTTCGCTCTTCTCGGCCGCGCCTGAGTTGCATTCCTTTCCTGTAGAATTGGCCTCGGGAGGTTCCTTCGATGCTTCTCAGATGGCTGGCCCTTGCCGCAACCTTTGCCTGTCTCGTTCTGGCCCAAGCCAGCGGTCCGCTCGCGCCCTCGGCGCTACGGGTCGAGTATCTGGCGAAGCCGATTGTCGATGTTCCCCAGCCCCGTTTTTTCTGGGTTCTGAACCACACCGAGCGCGGCGAGGCGCAATCCGCCTGTCAGGTTGTGGTTGACACCCAGCCGGACTTCCGCAGCCCGGTTTGGGACAGCGGGAAGGTCGCTGGGTCTCAATCCACCCACGTCGTTTACGCCGGCAAGCCGCTCGAAAGCGCCCAGACCTACTACTGGAAGGTCCGCTACTGGGACAAGGACGGCAAGGATAGCCCGTACAGCGCCGTCGCCAGCTTCGATACCGGGCTGTTTTCACCCGCGGACTGGAAGGGCAAGTTCATCGGCGGCGCGAACCAGCTCCGCAGGGAATTCACGCTGCCGAGCCGGCCGTTGCGCGCCCGAGCCTACATCGCCGGCCTCGGTTACTACGAGCTGCGCGTGAACGGGCGCAAGATCGGCGACCATGTTCTCGACCCCGGCTGGACCACCTACGACAAGCGCGCCCTCTACGCCGCCTACGACGTGACAGACGCTCTCCAGGCCGGCGCCAATGCCGTGGGCATCCTGCTCGGCCAGGGATGGTACGGCGCCCGCGCCGCCCTGCTCCAGCTCAACATCGAGTGCGAGGGCGGCCGGCGCGTCGAGATTGTGACCGATGCCTCCTGGAAGACGGCGTCGGGCCCGATTCTGGCGGACAGCATCTACAACGGCGAGACCTACGACGCGCGCCTGGAAACCCCCGGCTGGGACCGCCCCGGGCTCGACGATGCCGCCTGGAAACCCAGCCTGCTGGTGGATGCGCCCAAGGGAGTTCTCTCCGCGCAGACGATGCCTCCTATTCGCGTCGTAGATACCCTGGTTCCGCTGAAGATGACTAGCCCGCATCCCGGCGTCTACGTCTACGATATGGGCCAGAACTTCAGCGGCTGGGTCGAGTTGCGGGTCCGTGGACCGCGCGGCGCCCAGGTCAAACTGCGCCACGCCGAGCTGCTCTACGAGGATGGCACGCTCAACGTCGAGAACCTGCGCACCGCCCAGGCCACCGACCTCTATGTCCTGCGCGGCGACGGTGCGGAAGAGCTCTATCAGCCGCGCTTCACCTATCATGGGTTCCGTTACGTCGAGCTGACCGGCCTCCCGGGCGTCCCCAAGCTGGATACCCTTCGGGGCAAGGTGGTGCACTCGGATGTGCGGCCCATCGGCGGCTTCGCCAGCTCCAACGCCCTTCTCAACCAGCTCCAGCGCAACATCGTCTGGGGCGTCGCCAGCAATCTGGAGAGCGTCCCCACCGACTGCAATCAGCGCAACGAGCGCATGGGCTGGATGGCCGACGCGCACCTCTACGCCGAGACCGCCATGCTGAACTTCGACATGGCCGCCTTCTATACCAATTTCCTGCGCAATATCAACGACATCCAGGCACCCGATGGAACCGTCACCGACACCGTGCCGCACGCCAGGTGGGGCCAGCGCCCGGCCGATCCCGCCTGGGGCGCCGCTTACCCGCTTATCGTCTGGTACCTCTATCAATACCAGGGCGACCGCCGCATCCTCGAGCAGCACTATGACGGCGTCAAGGCCTGGACCGACTACCAGCGCAGCCGCAGCCAGGACGGCATCCTCAGCTACAGTTACTACGGCGATTGGGTGCCCATCGAACCGACTCCCGGCGACTTGGTATCGACGTTCTACTATTATTATAGTGCGCACCTCACCGCGCACATGGCCGAGCTGCTTGGCAAGACCGCCGACGCCGAAGCCTATGGCAAGCTGTCCGCCGAGATCCGGGAAGCCTTCGACAGGAAGTTCTGGCGTCCGGAAATCGGAGCCTACGGGAACGGCTCGCAGACTTCGCAAGTCCTCGCGCTCTATCTCGGCCTGGCGCCGGATGGAAAGGGCGGCGCCGCCCTGGGCCATCTCACCAACGACATCGTTTACGGCAGAAACACCCACCTCTCCACCGGCATCTTGGGCGCGAAATACGTCATGGAAGTTCTGACGCGCGCCGGCCGCTCCGACCTGGCCTACGAGCTGGCCACCCAGACCACCTATCCGAGTTGGGGCTACATGGTCGAGCACGGCGCCACCACGCTCTGGGAGTTGTGGCAGGAGAAAACCGGTCCCTCCATGAACTCGCACAACCACCCCATGTTTGGAAGCCTGGGCACCTGGTTCTATTCCGCGCTGGCCGGCATCAATCTGGATCCCGAACGCCCCGGCTACGAGCGCATCCGCATCCAGCCCCAGCCCGCCCGCGACTTGCAGTGGGCTGCCGCCTCCCTGGAGACCCTGCGGGGCAGCGTTGTCTCCTCCTGGCGGCGCACGCCGGATTCCTTCCACCTGGAAGTGACCATCCCGGTGGGCAGCCAGGCCGAAATCCACCTGCCGAAGAGCAACCTCGGCCCGGTCCTGGCGACCGAATCCGGCAAAGTGGCCTGGCGGGATAACGCCTTTCAGCCCGGCGCGCCCGGTCTCACCGGAGCCCGGCAAACTGCCGCCGAGGTGGTCTTCGAAGCCGGCTCGGGAACGTACCTGTTCGACCTGACCGCCGCCCACTGAACCCTTCGAGGCCCTGGCCGGCCTGAGATTTGTGCGCCGCCGCCGGCACTCAGGTTTGTACGGAGCTGACAAGACCATGAGCTGGCTATGCGCCACGCGGCTCTATCTGCCGGGATTGGCGCTGGGCTTGGCGGCCACTGCGGCGGCGCAAACGGTCACGTTTTCCTCGTTCGGTATCCCCACGCCCGCCAGCAACCCCAACTACATCGCGCCGGGGCCGGACGGCGCGCTGTGGTTCACCGAACTGAACGCCAACCAGATCGGGCGGATCACTACGGCGGGCGCTTTCACGGAGTTCCCCATCCCTACGCCCAAGAGCGGCCCTTATGGCATCGCGGCGGGTTCGGACGGGGCGCTCTGGTTCGCCGAATTCGGTGGCAACAACATCGGGCGAATCACCACCCAAGGGGTGATCGCCGAGTACCCTGTCCCGACGGCCGGCGGCGGCCCTTTGAGCATCGCGGCGGGCTCGGACGGGGCGCTCTGGTTCGCGGAGTTCTCCGCCAACAACATTGGGAGGATTGCCACGGATGGGACCATTGCGGAGTACCCCATCCCGACGCCCGCCAGCCAGCCGCTCGCGATCACCGCGGGTCCCGGCGGCGCGCTCTGGTTCGTGGAATTCGGAGCCAACCAGGTCGGGCAAATCACCACCAGCGGAGCGATCGCCGAATACCCCCTCCCGGCGGCCACTTCCAGCCCCGACTACATCACAGCCGGGCCGGATGGCGCGCTCTGGTACACCCAGGCTGGCGGAGGAATCGCACAGATCACCGCGGCCGGTGTGGTCACCTTCTACGCCCTCAATCTCTCTGCGCCCGGCGCCAGTGCCGGGAGCGTTACGGCAGGGCCGGATGGGGCGTTGTGGTTTTCCGAATACGGGCTGCCGGCCAATAGCGGCCACCGGATTGGGCGCTTCACCACGGCTGGCGACGTCAGTGAGTACACTCTCCCCAGCTCGATCGCCGCGCCTTATCAGATCGTGCCAGGCTCCGATGGCGCACTCTGGTTTACGGCTCCCGGCGCCAATCAGATCGGGCGCGCCGCAATTGTCTTCCCCGCACCGATCGTCAGCGCGGTAACCACTGCCGCCGATGCCGCCATCCAAATCGTTTCGAGCAACTCCTGGATCACGATTTGGGGCTGGAACCTCGCTCCAGCCAACTCGGGCCGCGCCTGGGGAGCGCAGGATATCGTCGGCGGCAAGCTGCCGCGCAGTCTGGACGGAGTCGGCGCCACGATTAACGGGTCGCCGGCCTACGTCGCCTACATCAGCCCCAAGCAGGTCAACTTGCTCGCGCCGCCCGGTGTTGCCTCCGGCTTGGCGAACGTTGTGCTGACTAACGGCAGCCTCGTCAGCGCGTCGTTTTCGGTTCTGCTTCAGACCTATTCGCCGGCTTTCTTCACCTTCACCGCGCCGAATCAGAAGTACATCGCCGCGATCTGCGCCCTGGAGGCGGGGTCCTTCGACTATCTGGCTCCCGCGGGGGCCTTTGGAACCGGCGTATCCTCGCGGCCGGCCCAACCCGGCGAAACTGTGGCGCTATTCGGGACCGGATTCGGCCCAACCAGTCCCGCGCCTCCCGCCGGCCAGGTGCTGACGGCGGTCTACCCCGCGGCCACCCGCATGACGGTGCTCATCGGCGGCGTCAACGCCCCCGTCGTCTGGGCCGGGCAAACCGAGGCCGGGCTTTATCAACTGAACGTGACGGTGCCCTCCTTCCTGCCCAACGGAGACGCCTCGGTAGTCGCCACGGTCGGAGGAATCCAAAGCCAACCCGGCCTCTTTATTCCCGTGCAACGCTGAACTTTTCTGCGGCTTGCCTCGTATGCGACGATGGAGGCCGCCAGCCCCCCCTATGCCTCGGACGACCCCTGAAGTCGCGGCACAGCCCTCGGGCATGCTCACCGCCCTGGCCATCGCCGCCGTCAAGCTGGGCGTTCACTGCATCTTCAACAACCGCTACGGCTACTTCCGCGACGAATTCAATTACCTGGCCTGCGGCCAGCACCCGGCCTGGGGCTACGTGGACCACCCGCCGATGATTCCGATGCTGGCCCGCCTGAGCCGCTTCGTCTTGGGCGATTCGTTGCGCGCCGTGCGGTTCTTCCCGGCACTCGCGAGTTGCCTGGTGGTGGTGTTGGCCGCCATGATTGCCCGGGAACTGGGCGGGCGGCGCTTCGCCATGGTCCTCTGCGCGCTGGCAGTGGCTTTAGCCCCCATGTATCTCTCCGATGGCAGCCTGCTCACCACCAATTGTCTGGAGCCGTTGTTCTGGATGGCGTGCATCTACTGCGCCATCCTGGCCGTGAAACGCGAGGATCCCCGCTGGTGGCTGGGATTTGGAATCGTCGCCGGCCTGGGCCTGGAAGAGAAGTACTCCATCGCCGTTCTGGGCGCGGGCATGGTAGCCGGACTCCTGCTCACTCCGGCTCGCCGCCACCTGGCCTCCAAATGGATGTGGCTGGGCGGTCTCGCTGCGGCCCTCATCGTCGCGCCAAACATCGTCTGGAATCTGCACCACGATTGGCCGTTCCTGCAACTCGTCCACAACATCAAGGCCAGTGGCCGCGACGTGGCGCTTTCGCCGTTCCAGTACTTCCTCCAGCAGTTTCTGCTGATCGGGCCGGTCAATGCGCCGATATGGCTGGCCGGCCTGGCGGCGCTGCTGTTCTGGCGGCCTCTGCGGCCCTACCGCCTGCTGGGCTGGTGCTACTTGGCCACGTTTGCGGCCTTCGCCGTGGTCCTCAAAGGCAAGAACTACTACCTCGCCCCCATCTACCCGATGCTGCTGGCGGCCGGCGCGGTGATCATCGAGCACGGCATTGAGCGGAGCCGCCAAGCACGGCTGAAACCTGCCATTCTGGCCGTGATGGCGGCCGCCGGGTTGGCCCTGGCGCCCATAGTGGTGCCGGTTTTGCCGGTCGAACGATTCATCGCCTATATGCAGCACCTCCCCTTCGCGATCCCGCGCAGCGAACACAGCCACGCGGCCGCCGTGCTCCCGCAGCACTACGCCGATCAGTTCGGCTGGGTGGAGATAGTCCAGGTCGTCAACCAGGCCTGGCAGAGCGTCCCGTCTGCCGAGCGAGCCGGCTGCGGCATTTTCGCCCAGGACTATGGCCAGGCGGGCGCTGTCGATTTCTTCGGACCGCGCTATGGGCTGCCGCCGGCGCTGAGCGGCCACCAGAGCTATTGGTTGTGGGGCCCGCGCGGCTATTCCGGCAACTGCCTGATCGTGATCGGCGACCGCCGCGATAGGCTCGAAGAGCTTTTCGACCGGGTGGAATACATAGGCCGCTCCGAGAATCCCTACGCGCTCGAAACGCACGTTCCGGTCTTCCTCTGCCAGGGCGCCAAGTTCGGCACGCTGGCCGCGGTTTGGCCGCGGCTGAAGAAATGGGATTGAAGCGGGAACGGCACCTACTGACCGACCTCCGCCAGCACCAGCGCCAAAGATTCCTCCGCCTGAGTCAAGGCCGGCTTGCAGTCCTTTCTGCCCGCTTGCCATAACTCTTCCGCCAGCGCGATGTTGGCTTCCGTAGCGTCGTCCATTTGGGAGGCTCGAATCCGGCTCCCGAGCGCCGCCTGGGCTTTCCCGGCCAACTCCCGCAGCGCTGGCGGAAGGATGGAACCGGCGCATCTTCTGGCGCTCTCTAGCGCGAGTTCCATCAGTCGCCGGCTCCGGCGATAGCTTTCAGCGGCCCCGAGTCCCCGGCGGGTCGGATCCATCTCCAGCACTTGGCCGCACAGCTCCAGCCGCCTTTGGGTGTTCGGATCGTCCGGCCTGAGCCGCAGGGCGATCTGGAAATGCGTCCGGGCAGCGAGATACCTTCGTTCCGCGAATTCCGCCTCGCCCAATCCAGCGTATGCTTCGGCATTCTGGGGACGACGGCGCAGCACCTCGCGGAATTCCTCCGCGGCGCGGGTTGGGGAACCGGCGGCCAGGAACAGGTGGCCGAGGCGGCTTCGGAGGGCACTGTCTGCCTGCGCCTCGTCCTGCAGCCGAAGCAACTCCGCCAGAAGTTCCCCTTTGTCGCCCTGCCGGGCCAGGAAATCGACCAGCTCCAAACGTACTTGAAGCCGCTGCTCCGCGGCAGGCTCGTTCCAGCGGCCGTAAATCGCCCGGTGGTAATACGAGGAAGCATCCGCGGCGTTCCCTTGCCGAGCCAGGATGCGGGCCATGGCAAGGTTCGCGGCTCCGCCGGTGGGCGCTCGCTGGAGCACCTCCTCCACCACGGTTTGCGCATCCGCCAGTTTGCCCGTGGCCAGCAGCACCCGTGCCAGCGCCAGTTCGTACTCCTGATCGTCGCGCGCGATGGACAACCCGCTCCGGAACCGCTCGATCGCTTCCAGGTTGCGTCCCTCCACGGCGAGGCGTTGCGCCTGGTCGAAGATACGCCGCGCTTCCCTACGCTTCTCCGAGCGTTCCATCTTCGCCATGAAGGTGTCGACCGCGAACAGAGCGGCCATGCTCAGAAACACGAGCGCAAACGTCCCCAGGAGTTGGGACGGTCCGGCCGCTTCGGCGCGCTTATCCACGTTCTCCCCACTGGTCATCGGGTTTGCGGACGCCGTAGGTTTTCAAAATGTCGTCCAAGGTCAGCACGCCCAGCAACTCCCGCACGTCGGCCCGGCTCACCACGGGCAGCGCCTTGTGCCCGCTCGCGCCCATCCTTTCGAGCGCCAGCCCCAGCGGGTGGTCGGGATGGACGTGCAGGAATACCGGGTCCCCGAGGATGTCCGCCGGCTCTTGGCCCCCCCACCCGCCGGCGATGGCGCCCTCCATCTCACTCGTTCCGAGCATGGCCCAGGCTCCATCCGCGTCCGCCACCGGCCAGGCGTCCAGTCCGGCCTGGCGGGCGCGCGCCGCCGCCTCGGCCACCGTCGCCGCCGGCGGGAACACTTCAGGAACCGTACGCATCGCCTGAGCCACCTGGATTCGGGCCGCCTCCGCCCGCGATGCGGCGTTCGGCAGTTGCACTCCATCCTGATGCGCCAGCGCTTCGTAAATCGGTTCGGGTTGCAGCTTGTACGAGATGAAGTAGGCGATCAGGTTCGAGATCATCAGCGGGACGATGATGGTGTAGTCCCGCGTCACCTCGAAGATCATGATCACCGAGGTCAGCGGCGTGCGCACGATTCCCGCGAAGGCCGCGCCCATTCCCACGAGCGCGTAGGCGCCGGGTTCGGCGGTGTAGCCGGGTAGCAGGGCGTGCGCCACGCTTCCCACCGCTCCTCCGATCATCGCCCCAATGAACAGGCTCGGGCCGAAGATTCCTCCGGCGTTGCCCGAGGCATAGCATACCGCAGTGGCGACAATCTTGAGCACCGCCAGCACGGCGACCACGCGCAGCACCACGTCCCCGTTCAAGACCCTTTCCACGAAGTTGTAGCCGACGCCCAGCACATTCGGATAGAACCAGCCCATCAGGCCCACGGTCAGGCCCCCGATCACCGGCTGAAACCAAACCGTCCACTTGGGCAGCCTCCGGAACCCCTCGCGCAGCCCCAGCAACAGCTTGACGAAGCACACCGACCCCAATCCGCCCACCACTCCCAACACCGCGTAAACCCCGAACTCCAGCGGATGAACCAGGTGGTAGCCCGCCACGTGGAACAAAGGATCGTCGCCCAGCACCAGGTGCAGGACCATCCAAGCAGTGGCCGAGCTCAGCACCACCGACCCTAGCACCGGAGCGTGCAGGTCCCCCATGATCTCTTCCAGTGAGAACAGCACCGCTGCTATGGGAGTATTGAACGCGGCCGCCAGCGCCGCCGAGCTGCCTACCGGCACCAGCCACTTCACTCGCTCTTTGCTCAAGCCCAATCGCCGGCCGATCACCGAGGCCAGCCCAGCGCCCACCTGAACTGACGGCCCTTCGCGTCCCAGCGAGATGCCGCTGGCCAGCGACGCCGAACAGCAGAGGAACTTGCCCACCACGGTGCGCATCCTGATGCGCCCATCTTCGACGAATAGAGCGAACTTGGTCTGCGGAATTCCGCTGCCCCGCGCGTAGGGAAAGTAACGGTAGAGCAGATAGCCGGTTACCAGCGAACCGAGCGTCGGGACCAGGATGCGCAGCCACGCCGCCCCGCCTGCTGGATACATCCGCGCCGCCAGCCGCCCCGTGAGCAGGATGAACGCTACCACCACCAGGCCGACCAGCGCGCCAATCACCAGGCTCAGCGCCAGGGCGAGGTTGTTCTCGCTCTGCCGCACGCCCTCCAGCCATCTCTCCAGCGCCGCCCTCTTCCCGCCATTAATGTCCGCGGCAGCCAACGCGCCTCTCCCGCACCTCTCTACCATTATGCCGAATGCGCTTCCATTGGCCGACCACTCATCCTGCTCAGCCCCACCACCGCCTCGATGTGAAACGTCCGCGGAAACAGGTCGATCAGCGTCATCCGCTCGATCGCGTATCCACCGCCCGTGAGCGCGCCCAGGTCGCGGGCCAGCGTGGCGGGATCGCAGGCTACCACCACCAGCCGCGCCGGCCGCAGCCGCAGAAGCTCCCGGACCACCGCTTTGCCGAGGCCGGTGCGCGGCGGGTCGGCCAGCACGAAATCCGGCGCCTGGTCGAGCGCAGCCAGGAATTCCTCGACGGCCTGCTGCCGCACGGTGATAGCGAGCCCGGCCCGCGCGGCGTTGAATTCCAGGTCGCCCGCGGCGTTGCCCGACGATTCCACGGCCGTCACCGCCGCGAAGCGCCGGGCCAGCGGCAGCGAGAACAGGCCGACCCCGGCGTACAGGTCGAGCGCCGTCCCGCCCCCGGCGCCCTCCAGCGCGCAATCCACCATCTGTTCGATCAGGAACCGGTTCACCTGGAAGAACGACCGGCCCCGCACCCGGTAAAGATCCTGCCTCAGCGGATACTCGATCGCCCCGCCGGTGAAACCGGGCACCCGCTCGGCGCACCAGTCGAAGAAGCGCTGCGCCACGGGCTGGCCGGTTTCGAGCACGTTGAGCTGCACCTCGGTCTCGTTCGTAAACAGCTCGAGCGACCGCACGAACCGCGGGAAACGGCGCTCCGGCAGCATCTCGCGCAGAGCGGCCAGCGCCTGGTTGATCTTCGGCGAAGAGATCGGGCAGCGGTCGACCGGAACCAGCCGGCGCGAGCCGTGCGCGTAGTAGCCGATCTCCCCGCCGGCCAGGTGAAACTGCGCGCGGTTGCGGTATTCGAGCGGCGGCCCGCCAATCGCGCGGATTTCTTCCGGCGCCTCGATCTTCCCAACCCGGCGCAGCACCTCGCGCAGGATGGCCTGCTTCTGCTCCAGCTCCAGTTCGTACACAGCTTGCTGGTAGTGGCAGCCGCCGCAGCGCTCGTAGAACGGGCAGGATGGATCGGCGCGGCCCGCGGCCGGCGTGACCACCTCCTCCAGGTCCGCCTGGAACCCTTTCTCATCCACCCGCACGCGCGCCGTCTCGCCGGGCAGCACAAACGGCGCCAGCACCACGCGTCCGCCGATCCGCGCCAGGCCGCAGCCGCCATAAACCAGTTTTTCGATGGTGACAAGTTGTGTGGTCACGGTACGATAGAGACTCTAGCATGAAACCACGAGTCTTCTCCGGAATGCAGCCCTCGGGCAACCTGCACATCGGCAATTATCTGGGCGCGCTGAAGAACTGGGTGCGCATCCAGCCCGATTACGAAGCCGTCTTCTGTATCGTAGACCTGCACGCGGTCACCCTCTACCAGGACCCCGCCGAGCTGCGCGCCAAGATCCTCGAACTGGCCGCGCTCTACCTGGCGGCGGGCATCGACCCCCACCAGAGCGCCATCATGGTGCAGTCTTCGGTGGCGGCGCACGCGGAGCTGGCCTGGATGCTCACCTGCGTCACGCCGGTCGGCTGGCTCGAGCGCATGACGCAGTACAAGACCAAGGCGGCGGCACAGGAAACGGTGGGCGACGGGCTGCTGCAATATCCGGTCCTGATGGCGGCGGACATTCTGCTCTACCAGGCGGCCATTGTGCCCGTGGGAGACGACCAGGCGCAGCATCTCGAGCTGACCCGCGACATCGCCCAGCGTTTCAACTCCCTCTACGGCGAAACTTTCGTGATGCCCGCGACCAGCCTGCCCACGGTGGGCGCGCGCATCATGGGACTCGACGACCCCTCCAAGAAAATGAGCAAGTCGGAGGCGGGCGCCGGCCACGCCATCTCGCTGCTCGATCCGCCCGCCACTATCCGCAAGAAGATCATGCGCGCCACCACCGACTCGGCGCCGGCGGTCGATTTCGGCGTGCTTGGACCGGGCGTCGAGAACCTGCTCAACATCTACCAGGCCTTCAGCGGCTGGGATACGGAGCAAATGCGCGCGCAATTCGCCGGCCTGCGCTACGGCGACCTGAAGAAGCAGGTGGCCGAGATGGTGGTCGCCAGTCTCGAGCCGCTGCAACAGCGCTACCGCGAGATCGCGGCCGAGCCCGGTTACGTGGACGGCGTCCTGCGCCAGGGCGCCGAGCGCGTGGCCCCCATCGCCAATTCGACCGTCGAACTGGTCAAGCGGCGCATGGGCCTGTACGCGCCCTGCTGACATGGCGGTCCCCCTCTCGGCTTACTGGCGGCTGGTCCGCTCGAACCGCAATTTCCGCCGGTTGTGGCTGGCCCAGGTAATCAGCGAGATGGGCGACTGGATCTATTGCGTCGCCATCTACTCCCTGCTGCTGGAGCTGACTCACAGCGCCAAGTCGGTTGCCTTCGCGTTTGTATTGCAAGTGCTGCCGCAGTCCTTCGTGGCGCCCCTGGCCGGCGTGGTCAACGACCGCGTTAGCCGCTGGCGCGTGATGATCGCCGCCGACCTGGCCCGCTCCGTCATCGTGCTGGGCATGCTGGTAGCCAGCCGGGCTCAGGCCGTCCCGCTGATCTACCTCCTGCTGCTTCTCGAAACCGTGATGTGGGCCTTCTTCGAGCCGGGACGCACCGCCACCGTCCCCAACATCGCCGCCAGCGACGACCTGCTGACCGCCAACGCGCTCTCCGCCATGACCTGGAGTCTCACCCTGGCCCTGGGCGCGGGTTTGGGCGGCGCGGTGGCGGTATTCCTCGGCCGGAATTCGGTTTTCGTCCTGGATTCGCTCTCTTTCCTGGCCTCCGCGGCGCTGCTGGGCGGCATGCGCTTCACCGAGCCCCACATGACCGGCGCCAGACCGCTACGCATGCGCGACCTGGTGGATTTCTCGCCCATCGCCGAAGGCGTCCGTTACGTGGCTCGCGACCAGCGCATCTTCGCGCTGCTCCTGGTGAAAGCCGGACTCGGCCTCCTGAGCGCCCACTGGGTGCTGTTCCCGATCTTCGGTACGCGCGTGTTTCCCGTGAAGATGGCGGGTGGGTCGGCCGGATCCATGCTGGGAATGAGTACGCTGATGAGCGCGAGCGGCGTCGGCGCCCTGCTGGGTCCCGTACTGGGCGGTTACTGGGCCGGCGGGCGGCGGTCGCGCCAGCGTCTGGGAATCCTGGTCGCCTTCCTGATCTTTGGGCTGGGCTACCTCATGCTCGCGGCGGCGCCCAACCTGGCCTTCGCCACGCTGGCCGCGGTGCTCATACAGGGCGGCTCGTCCCTGGCTTGGGTGTTCTCTACCACGCTGCTCCAGTTTCAGACCGACGACTGCTACCGCGGGCGCGTCTTCGCCGCCGATACCGCCTTCGCCGTGGTGGCCATGTCGCTCACCACCTCCGTGTGCGGTCTGCTCATCGATGGGGGCTTTTCCGTGCGGCAACTAGCAGCCGCCACCGCCCTGTTGGCGCTCCTGCCGGCAGCCGCCTGGGCGTTCGGAATGCGCCTGTTCACTCCCGGCCGTCGAACGGGATGACCCCTACCATCCCCAGCTTCCCCTCGGGCGTTTTGAAGATATCCCCTTCGACGTGGCCCGCCGCCCGGGCGGCGTCCTCGTTTACGTAGACGGGGATGAGATCGGTGTCGATATCCACCTCCCGGGTGACAAACTCGACGATATTGTACGTGAAAGGCGCCTTGGGCTTCGCTTCACTCACAGCCTCAAGTCTACGCGATAACGGTGATCCGTGAAAAGCCCTCTTTCAGGGTGGGGGGCCTTATTTTGAGCGCCATCCGCTCCAGCGCCTCCTCCGGAACCACCCTTAGCCGGCCCCGGTTGCGCTCCCGGCAGACCTCCAGCGGCACGTCGAAATACACCGCCTCCACCGGGCAACCGTAGCGCTGCCCCAGCCGTATATACGGCGCCCGCTCGTCGGGCGTCAGGTGCGTCGCGTCCACGTAAGTGACTGGCCGGCCGATCTCCAGGCGCTGCCGCAGCAGGTACCGCATTACCCGGAACACCCGCCCGTGGATGCTCTGGTCGGTAGGGTCGTCCGCCAACAGGCCGCGCACGGCATCCGAGGAAATCGCCGGCGCGCCCAGTTTCTCCACGTAAGTGGACTTGCCCGATCCCGGCAGTCCCACCAGAACGACGATGCGCATACCCCTATCCTACCGAGACCAGCCGGGCCTTCAGCGCCTTGACGCGATCGCGCACCTGGGCGGCCTTCTCGAATTCGAACTTCTTGGCCGCCTCCCGCATCTTCTGCTCCAGCTCGCCAATGACGCGCTCGAGCTGCTCCGGCGGGACCTCGCCCTGATCTTCCTCCTCCAGCGGCACCGTCACGTAATCGGCCTCCGCAATCGCCACCAGCGTCATGTCGATGGGCTTCACGATGGATTGCGGCGTGATGTGGTTCTCCTCGTTGTACTGCACCTGGATCCTGCGCCGCCGGTCGGTCTCGCCGATGGCCTCGCGCATGCTATCCGTCATCACGTCGGCGTAAAGCACCGCCTTGCCGTGCAGATTCCGCGCCGCCCGCCCCATGGTCTGTATGAGCGAGCCGGCGGATCTCAGAAACCCTTCCTTATCCGCGTCCATGATGGCCACCAGAGACACCTCGGGCAGATCCAGCCCCTCCCTTAGCAGGTTGACCCCGATCAGCACATCGATGTCGCCGCGCCGCAAGTCGCGCAGGATCTTCACCCGATCCAGCGTCGCCACCTCCGAGTGCAGGTACTGGCACTTCACGCCGACTTCGGAGTAGTATTCGGCCAGATCCTCCGCCATGCGCTTGGTAAGCGTGGTCACCAGCACCCGCTCCCCCGCTTCCACCCGCTCGCGGATCTCGTTCAGCAGGTCGTCGACCTGCCCCTTAATCGGCCGCACTTCCACTTCCGGGTCCACCAGGCCCGTGGGACGGATCACCTGCTCGGCCACCACCCCCGCCGTCTTCGTCAGCTCGTAAGGGCCCGGCGTCGCCGAGCAATAAATGACCTGGTTGACCCGGTTCTCGAACTCCTCGAAGGTGAGCGGCCGGTTGTCCAGCGCGCTAGGCAGCCGGAACCCGAAGCTGACCAGCGTCTCTTTGCGCGAGCGGTCGCCGTGGGACATGCCGTGCAGTTGCGGCACCGTCTGGTGGCTTTCGTCGATCACCATCAGCGAGTCTTGCGGAAGGTAGTCCAGCAGCGTGGGCGGCGCTTCCCCCGGCAGACGCCGGGAGAAATGGCGCGAGTAATTCTCGATACCGTGGCAGAAGCCGATCTGCCGGATCATCTCCAGGTCGAACATGGTGCGCTGCCACAACCGCTGCGCCTCCACCGTTTTGCCCTGTTTCAGCAGTTCGGCGTGCCACCACTCCAGCTCCAGTTCGATCGAGCGCAGCGCGGCCTCGCGCGTTTCCTCGCTCATCACGTAGTGGGTCTTGGGGTAGATCGGCAGCCGCAGATACGTCTGGCGCACCTGCCCCAGCAGCGGGTCGATTTGCGACAGGCTCTCGATTTCGTCGCCGAACATCTCGATGCGGTAGGCGTTGTCGTCGTACGTCGTCCAGATCTCGATCACGTCCCCGCGCACCCGGAACGTGCCCCGGCGGAACTCCTCCTCGCTGCGCTCGTACAGGATCTCGACCAGCCGCTGCAAGATCTGCTGCCGGGAGATCTTCTGCCCCTTCTCCAGCATCAGCAGCATGCCGTAGTAGGCTTCCGGCGAGCCCAGCCCGTAAATGCAGCTCACGCTGGCCACGATCACGCAGTCCCGCCGCTCGAACAGCGACCGCGTGGCCGACATCCGCAGCTTGTCCAGCTCGTCGTTGACCGTGGCTTCTTTCTCGATGTAGACGTCTCCCGACGGGAGGTAGGCCTCCGGCTGATAGTAGTCGTAATAGCTGACGAAGTACTCGACCGCGTTCGACGGAAAGAAGGTTTTGAACTCCTGGTACAACTGCGCGGCCAGCGTCTTGTTGTGCGCCAGCACCAGCGTCGGCCGCGCGATCCGCTCGATCACCTTGGCGACGGTGAACGTCTTCCCCGACCCGGTCACTCCCAGCAGCACCTGGTGCCGTTCGCCGTCGTTCACCCCCCTGACCAACTGCTCGATCGCCGCCTCCTGGTCCCCCCGCGGGCGATAGTCTACGGCCAGCTTGAACCCCATACCTACTAGTATGATGTGGGGCGGGCGTCCACGCCCGCTCCGGTCGGGATCCGTATCGAAACCGTCGTTCCCGTGCCTTCCTCGCTCGCAATCTGTATGTCGCCCCCACTCGCCTTAACCACCCGATAGGCGATGCTCAGGCCCAAGCCCGTCCCGCTGCCTACGGGTTTGGTCGTGAAGAAGGGGTCGAACACTTTCGACAGAATGCCGGCCGGAATCCCGCTTCCCCGGTCCTGGACGGTGATCAGGTACTCTTCGCCGGCCACTTGCGTTCGAATCGCCACCGACTGGCCGGGGCTGCTGGCTTGCACCGCGTTCACAATTACATTCGACACCGCCTGGTTCAGAGCGGCCAGATCGCAACACACCCGGCCAGGTTCCAGGTGGGTTTCAACCTTCACCCCGCTCGAACGCAGCACTGGATGCAAGAAGCGAAGGCTGGCGGCAATCCCTTCCGCTGGGTCGCCCTCTTTGAGGGCCGCTTCATCCAGGCGCGAGAAACCCTTGAGATCGGAAACGATCCCGGCAATCCGTTCGAGCCCCTCCACGTTCACCGAGAGCTTGGCCGGGATGGCCGTGGCCAGGTACTCCACATCCAGTTCCGCCATGCGGCTCGAGAGGGTCGCCGCCGTCTCCGGCGAGACCCTGGCCAGTTCGGGCGTCAGCCGCTTCACGCTGGCAGCCAAAGCCAGAAGGTCCTCGAAATCCCGGCGCAAGGTGGTTTGGTTGCTCAGCATAAAGGCGACCGGATTGTTGATTTCGTGCGCCAGGCCGGCCGTCATCTGGCCCAGCGCCGCCATCTTCTCCCGATGAACCAGAAGGGTTTGCGTGTCCTTCAGTTCGGCGATCAGCCTGGCCTGCTCGTCTCGCACCTGGTGAAGCTGGCCCACCACGCGCGAATTCTCGACCGCCAGCGCGATCACGTTGGCTACGGTCGAAACCAGTTGGAGGTACTCCGGGATTCTTTCGGGACGGGCAACCTCTTCGACCTCCACCACCGCAACCAGTTCCTGCTCCGATCGGACCGGGAAACGGAACCCCCGCCGGGACTCGGTGGGTTCCGCAACGCGCCCGGCGCCGGCCAGCCGCTGTTTCACCGGCGCGGCGTCTTTCGTCGCCGACGGAAACGACCAGAGTTCCTCCGGATGGCTGTCCACGATGGAGAGGTAATGCACTCGGCGCGGAGCGAACAGCCGCTCGAACAGGTCGAAGATCCTCCCGGCCACCGCTTCTTCGCTCTCCGAGCAGGGCAGCTCGCCCAGCAGATCGAGAGCCATGGCGTAGTCGGCCAGCACTCTTCCCTTTCTGCCGGAGGGCGCGCCGGACCTGCCTTCGGCTCTCTCGATCCGCCATTTGAGAACTTCGTTGGTGAGGTAGAGGCGGAAGTAATCCAGGCCCACCGGCACGGTTTCCGCGGGGCGGCCCAGGAACTCCGCCAGCTCCTTCAGGCGCGCGGCGCTTCCCGGATCCACGCCGGTATCCAGAAGAACGAGCTTCGAACTAGATTCCCCGAAAAGCCGGGCGGCCGTGGCGCGATCGCCGCCCCATTCGCCGATGTGGCGGCGCCAATCCGCCAGCCATCCCGGAGATATCAGGTAGGCCCCATGCTCTATCTGAAGTCTGAGTTGGCCGATCGGCGCGAGCATCTGGAAGCAGATCTCCACTCGAACGCAGCGGCCCCAACCCCGGCCGCCTGGGAATCCGTCCAGTCCGGAGAGGCAACAGGAACCCAGCGCCAGCGCATCCTGGTTCCCCTTGTCGCCCGGAATCAGGAGTTCCTCCGTCCTCAATGCAGGACGGCCGCACCGGGGCGGGTAAAAGGCGGACAGCACGTCCGAGAAGTCCGTCGAGTTGAGAACCGCCAATGCTTCCCCGCGGAAGTGCTCGCACATCCAAACCCTAAGTTGCCGGCGCATGGCGGTCTTACGGTTCTCGCGTGTAGGTTCCCCACCGGCGCACCGCGCTGGCGACGGCCATCAGGACGTCTTCCGTCACCTGGAAGGGGATCTCGCCGTGGCCGTCCGAGAGAATGAAGCCCCCGCCGGAAGCGGCTTTGGCCAGCGTCTCCTGGACCACTGTCTCGGCCTCTTGCGGGCTCCAGCGGCACATCTCGACGCCGTTGAGATTGCCCAGAACCGCCACCCTGCCCCGGCAGGCGGCCTTGACGATCGCAAGGTCCTCCAAAGGTCCCACGCCGATTACCGCCGGCCCCAGTTCGATCAGGTCCTCCAGAATGGGCAGGCAGCGTCCGGAAGCCAGGTGGATGGCCACCGGGCCGTGGATCCGGTCGAGCGTTCGCCGGGCCACCTGGAGCCCGGTCCTCGGGAACCGGTCCCGAGGCGTAATCGTGGTCGAGGAAACGGGATCGAAGTAGCAGATGGCCGTGGCGCCCGCGTCCAGTTGGGCATTGGCCCAATTAGCCGAGAACACCTCGTTCACCCGCATCAGCCGTTCAAACAGGTCGGGCCGTTCATACATCAGATCGAGGTATGGCCCAAAGCCCATCTGCATCACCGGCAGCGAGAACGGGCCGATGGCTACCCCGATGATCGGAGCTTCGTCCCCTACCCGGCTTTTGAGCATTTCGATCGCGCGTAGCGCTTTGCGCAGGCCGGCCGCCTCCCCAATCACGGGTGGGACCAGCTCCAGGATCTGCTCCGGCTTCTTGATGAGCGGTTCCCCGGAGTTGGCCGGGCCATCTTCGCGGAACACCACCTCTCCACCCCAGGCCTCCACTTCCAGGGCCGCGTAGAAGAACGGGCATAAGCAGTCGTGCCCGTACTTGGCCCGCAGCCGCAGTTGCCCTTCCACCACCTGCTCCGCCTTCGAGAAATACTCCCGGATGGTCAGCCCCAGTTCCTTGGCGCCATGCATGGTGAGCATCAGGAACAGCGGGACCCGGTCCGGTTCCCGGTGCCCCAGGGTAGCGAGTACCCGTTCCAGCGAGGTCATGGGATTCCGCCCGCCGCCTGGATCGTTTGTTCCACCAGGGACACGGCTTCCGCGGCATCCAGCCCCATGCCGTCGGCGCACACCGCGCGCCACAGCTCCCGGTCCATATTGAAGGGCGCCCCGCCAACCAGGATTTTGACTGCGGCGCCCGCCTGATCGAGCTTCGCGCGCACCTGCTTGACTTCCAGCGCGGAAGGGTACATCAAGGCTGAGATCAGCAGGATCTTGACGCCATCCTCCAGCACCCGCTCCACCAGTTCGTCCACGCTCGCGCGGCCATAGTCCAGCAGCCCGTACCCGGAAGAACGCAGCATCGAATAGACGATGCGCTTGCCCAGCATGTGAGAGTCGCGAAGCACCGTAATCGCCATCTTCGGCTGCCCGATCCGGGCCGGGTCGGCCGGAGGCAGAATGGCGTCGATCAGCTCCTCGCAGATTCGGCCGGACATGTAGACTTCGGATAGGGACACCTCTCCGCTTTGCCAGGCGTCGCCGATTCGCTCCAAGGCCCGCGCCACGATCTCTCCCGCAATCGCGACCGGGGTCAGGGTCGCGCCAGCCTGGGCCAGAATCCGCCCTGCTTCCACCCTGTCCAAGTCCAGTAACGCCTTCTGAAAGAGTTCGATGGCTGCCTGCATCGCGAGGAGTTGCGTCCCGCGGCATGTATCGGCAGTTTTGCCGGATTTGATCGTAGAAGGCGGATCCTCGCCAGGTCTTTTCCCGGCTTTTCCAGGGCTCTGGAGTAAAGCGCGAGGAGAGGGGAGCCGATAGATGGCTGTTGCCGCCACTTCCCGAACCCGCCGCTGGCCTGCTGCCATATCTCCTGGTGGTTGACGATGAGCGCCAGATCGCGGCGGCGATAGCCGACTTCTTTCGCAAACGGTTCCGGGTCCTGACCGCAACCGGCGGGCACGCGGCTCTGGATCTGCTGAATCAGAAGGAGATAGCCGTCATCATCGCCGACCAGCGAATGCCCCTCATGAGCGGGGACGAACTGCTCAGCCGGGCCCGGGACCTCTCTCCCGACACGGTTCGCATTCTGTGCACCGGCTATGCGGACCTGCCGGACCTGGTGCGCGCCGTCAACGAAGGCAAGATCTACTCCTACGTCGAAAAACCCTGGAAACTCGGCAATTTGGAAGCTATTGTCGCCAAAGCCCTGGAGCACCATACGCTGCTGCGCGATCGGCGGAAGCTGGTGGACGAGCTACGGCACGCCAATACGGAATTGGAGTCGCGTGTCGAAGAGCGGACCGCCCAGTTGCAGATCGCCAAGGAAGCCGCCGAGACTGCCAGCCACGCCAAGAGCGAGTTTCTGGCCAATATGAGCCACGAGATCCGAACGCCGCTTAACGGCGTGATCGGGATGGGCAGGCTGCTCCTGGACACCCCGCTTGACCAGGAGCAGCGGCTTTTTGCCACCATCATGTGCTCCAGCGGCGAGGCTCTGCTGGAGATCATTAACGGCGTCCTCGATTCTTCCAGGATTGAGGCCGGCAAGCTGTCGCTCGAAAGCCTGGATTTCGACCTGCGCGCGGTCCTGGAAGAGACCGCCGACATGATGGCCGTGAAGGCCCACGAAAAGGGCTTGGAACTGGTCTGCCAGATAGCGCCCGGAACGCCCGGCTGGCTGCGCGGCGACCCTGGCCGCCTGCGTCAGATCCTTCTCAACCTGGTGGGAAATGCGGTGAAATTCACCCCCGCGGGCGAGGTGGCCCTCTCGGTGGAACTCGCCAGCCAGGACGAATGCGCCGCGACGCTCCATTTCGCGATCGCCGACACGGGTATTGGCGTCCGGCCGGACAACACGGCGGCCATTTTCAGCCCGTTTGTCCAGGAGGACGGGTCCATCACCCGCGAGTATGGCGGCACGGGCCTGGGCCTCTCGATCTCCAAACAACTGGCCGGCCTGTTGGGAGGCCAGATTGGCGTAGAAAGCGAGCCTGGCAAAGGCTCCACGTTTTGGTTCACCGCGGTCTTCGAGAAGCAGTGCGGGCCAAGTGCGCCGGCCGCCCCTGCTTCGGACTGGCCCGGCCCGGTTAAAGTGCTCATTGCCGACGGTCACGCACGCTCCCGGCAAGTGGCCAGCGCGCTTCTCGTGGCCTGCGGCTGCCTTCCGGTGGAAGCTTCGGACCTGCCTTCCGCGTTAGTTCTGCTGGAGACAGCCGTCGCGAGCGACGTTCCATTCCAGGTTGCCTTGCTGGACGCGGAGCTCTCCGGCGGGGAGGGCGGGCCACTAGAACGGTGGTTCGCCGAGGACCCCCGACGCCGCGAAACCGCGCTCGTGTGGATGACCCGCCTGGGCCAGCGCGACGGCGCGGCCGGCCTGGGCACGCTGGTGGAGGCGGGCCGGGTTCCCAAGCCGCTTTCGGAGTCCCGCCTGCGCGCAGCCATCGCCCTGGCGCTGCGCGCGAAACAGCCTGCTCCGGCGCCCCTGCCAAGCGGCCCGACACCCGCGGTCTCGGCGAGTGGGGCGCGCATCCTGGTGGTCGAGGATAGTCTCACCAACCAGCAGGTTATGGTGGCGATGTTAGGAAAGCTCGGCTATCGCGCGGATGTCGCCTCCGATGGGTCGCAAGCGGTCCAGGCGCTCCGGGAAACCGACTATGCGGCGGTCCTCATGGACTGCGAAATGCCCGTGATGGACGGCTTCCAAGCCACGCGTTTCATTCGGGAGCCGGGCGCGGGAGTGCGCAACCCGCGGATTCCGATCGTCGCGCTCACCGCCAATGCATTGCCGGAAGCGCGCGCAGCCTGCCTGCGGGCGGGCATGAGCGACTACCTCTGCAAGCCCATCCAGCCGGAGCGGCTGGCGGCGCTGTTGGGGCGCTGGATTTCGCCCGCCTCCCCGGCCCGAGTGGAACTTCCGCCCGCGGCCGCCGCCGTCGCCGCGGATACGGTCTTCGACGAGAGAGATTTCCTGCATCGCGTCATGCAGGACCGCGGCGCCGCCTCCCGGATCGTCGCCGGGTTCCTGGGCGAGGCCCCGTTCCAGTTAGGCCGCCTGAGGGAGCGGCTGGAAGAGGGCGACGGGCCGGGCGCGCGGATGCAGGCGCACGCGCTCAAGGGAGCGGCATCCACCATATCGGCGGGCGCCCTGTGCGCCGTCGCCCGTGAGACGGAACAAGCGGCGATAGCCGGCGAGTTGCTGCGCGCCACCGCGCTTCTGCCTCGCCTCCATGAGCAATTGGAGCGGCTCGACGCCACTCTGAAGCAGTCCGGCTGGGGGTAGACTCCGATGCCAGAAAGAGGATGCAAACATGAAAACGCTGATCGTTGACGACGATTTTGCCAGCCGCCTGTTGCTGCAGACGGTTCTCTCCAAATACGGCGAATGCCACATTGCCGCCGACGGCAAGGAAGCCGTGGAAGCCTTTCGCGCGGCCCAGGAGCATGGGCCGGCCTACGACCTGATCTGCATGGACATCATGATGCCGCGGATGGACGGCCAAGCCGCCGTCCGGGAAATCCGGGAGCTGGAAACCGCCCGCGGCACCCACGCGAGCGCCGCGGTGAAGATCATGATGACCACCGCCTTGGACGACATGAAGACGGTCTTCGCCTCCTTCAAAGAGCTCTGCGATGCCTACATCGTCAAGCCCGTGGACGCCAATCTGCTGCTCGGGCATCTGCGCTCCTTCAAGCTGATTCAATAGACAGGAGCGCGGCGCGCCGGAGTTCTCCCTGGGACCCCAGCTAGCACAATGCGGTCATGCGCCCGGGCGGGAAGCCGCCGCGGGCGCTTTGGTTGGTTTCGCATGCCGCCTCCAGCCTGCGTGAGTCACTTTTCCCTCCCGCGTCGCTTTAGCTTATGAAGGGCGCCCGCGTCGACTCGGCGCCCTGAATGCGATCCAACGGAACGACAGGTGAAACACGAAGATGCGTATTCCAACCGCACAGCCGCGGCGGCCGGCGCCGCCCCAGCGACGTTGAAGGGTCCAGGCGGGCAGACGGCCGGGAGATGGTCCATCTGAGAGTCGGTCCAGGATATTTGGATATGATGGTATCTGTACCAGCCGGCACTCAAATGGACGAGGGCACACGCAGCGGGTCCGTCGCCTGCGGCGACATTACCCAGTTGTTGCACCAATGGAGCGAGGGGCGCGATGAAGCCTTTCGCGAACTGCTGTCCCTTGCCTACAACCGTTTGCGGCGCATGGCCAGCGCCCACATGCGCCGTGAGAGGCCGGATCACACTCTCCAGCCGACCGCGCTGGTCGGTGAGCTCTATCTGCGGCTGGCCGGAGCGAAACTGGCGGGCTGGAAAGATCGAGAGCATTTCTACAGGTTCTGCGCGAGAGCGATGCGCTGGATCCTCCTCGACCACGCCAAGGCGCGTTCCCGCGAGGGGCGCCGGATCGAACTGCTGCTGCCGCTGACGGACGACATCCGATGGCTGGGCGAGAGGGAACAGGATACCTTCGATCTGGACCGGGCTTTGTCGCGGCTCGAGGAACTCGACTCCCGCAAGGCGGAGATTCTGGAGTTGCGCGTCTACCTGGGCTGCACGGCCAATGAGACCGCCGGCATCCTCAGCCTGTCCAAGGCGACCGTAGACCGCGAGATGAGATTGGCTTGCGCCTGGCTTTGCCGCGAGCTTCGGCCCGGCATGTAGCGCTGGGGACCGGAGCGGCGAGCACCAACCAGTTGGAGGAGACGCACATGGATCCACTCTGGCAGCGCGTCGAGGAGCTGTTTCATTCCGCGCTCGAACAACCCGAATCCGAGCGGGATGCATGGCTCGCTTCGCAAACCGGATCGGATGCGTTGGTTTGGGAAGAAGTCCGGTCCCTTCTCGCCGCGGACCGCAAGCATGGCGAGCTAAGCGCGCAAGCCGTGGCCACCCGGAAGGATGCCGCCGCCGCGGACTCCGGCGTGGCGTTGCCGGGGCCCGGGCAGCGCATCGGTCCCTATCTGACCCAGCGGCTGCTGGGCAGCGGCGGCATGGGTAAGGTCTATCTGGCACGGCGCGCCGACGGGCAATTCGATCAGACCGTCGCGCTCAAAGTGATGGCCGCACATCTGGCCGGCGAAGAATTCGTCCACAGCTTTCGCAACGAGCGGCAGTTGCTGGCCGCCCTCGCTCATCCCAACATCACCCGCCTGCTGGATGGCGGCGTGGCCTCCACCGGCGACCCTTACCTGGTGATGGAATACATCCAGGGCCAGCCCCTGGACCAGTACTGCGACCAGCTCAAGCTGCCGGTCGAGGCGCGAATTCGCTTGTTTCTTCAGGTCTGCGATGCCGTCGAGTTCGCGCACCGGAACCTGATCGTTCACGGCGATCTGAAACCCGCCAACATACTGGTGACCGGGGACGGCACGGTCAAGCTGCTCGATTTTGGCACCGCCAAACTGTTGCGCGATCCGGACGGAAAGGTGACTCAGTTCGCTTTGCTGACTCCGCGTTATGCGAGTCCGGAGCAGCTCCGCGGCGAGCTGATCAACACCCTGAGCGATGTCTTTTCCCTGGGCGTGATCCTTTACGAGATGTTGACCGGCGCCTGGCCGTTCGGCGATCCAAAGTCCACCGCGGACGCGTTGGATCGTGTCCTGCGCGGGCGTGGGGCCACCGCTCCGGCGCAGGCGGTCTCGGATGGCGCGGCGGCGGAGCGGTCGACCAGCCGGCTCCGTCTGCAACGCCAGATCCAGGGAGATCTATCCACCATAGTTCTCAAAATGCTCGACGGCGAGCCGGCCCATCGGTACGGATCGGTGCGGGAGGTCAAGGAAGACTTGCAGCGCTTCCGCCAGGGCCGCCCCGTGCACGCGCGGCCGCATTCGGCCTGGTACGCCGCCCGCAAGTTTGTAGCCCGCAACCGGCTGGCGGTATCGGCAACGGCCCTGTCGGTAGTCGCGCTGGTGAGCCTGACCATTGTCTCCGTCCATGAATCCGCGCAGGCGCGGACCCAGGCCCTGCGCGCCGAGCGGGTCAGCAAGTTCGCGGAAAACACATTCCTTTCCGCCACCTCAGCCTGGAACAGCCCTCTGCGCGGCAAGCGCGATGCGATCCAGTTCACCGACATTTTGGACAACGCCGCCGAACGGCTCGGCAGGGACCTTCGCGACGATCCCGAGGCCGAGGCCAAGCTGCGCGGCACGCTGGGCGGCACCTACTCGATACTCGGGGAACCGGCGAAAGGGGAACGGCAAGTCCTTCTGGGGATCCAGACGCTGCGGCGGGCTCGCAACGCCTCGCCCCTGGTTGAGCCCATGCTTTACCATGTCCTATGCACTGCCCTGAACCTTCAGGGCCGCTACGCCGAGGCGCTGGCCGCCTGCCGGCAGTGCGTGGCGCTTTGTCGCGTCGGCGACCGCGACCGCCTCGATGGCGCGATGCACGATACCGCCTACATGGCGGTGAACGCGGGCGAACCGCTGCCGGAGGCCGAAAGAATGTACCGCGAGGCGCTGCGGTCCCCCGGCTCCGGCTGGGCCCGGTTTATCTCAATCACGGACTCCCGCCTGGGGATGCTCCGCCTTCGCCAAGGCGACCTGGCGCTGGGCGAGCGCCTGCTGCGGGACGCGGAGCCGGTGCTGCGAGGCAACGGCGAACCGTTGATTGAAATCGTCCCCGTTCTGTACGCCCGCGCATTCGCCGAAGACGTGCGCGGCCGTTACCCGGAGGCTGTCCGGCTGATGAGCGAGGCGCTGGACCTGGTCACCCGCAGACGGGTCGCGTTCATGGAGCCCGATAACCTGACGCTGCAACTGGCCGCCTATGAGGCTCTCGCCGGAAACCGGGAAGCGCTCTCCCGTCTACGCGGCGTCGAGGGACGCCTGACGCCGGTTGCGGCGGTGGACCGGATCAAGCACGATCTGTTCGCCGGGATTGTGGAGGCCCGTTGTGGCTCGCAGGCCGCGGCCGAACGTCACTTGCGCTCCGCTCTCGCCACCCGGGAAAAGGAGATGAGCAGGCAGCCGGATCTCAGTGTCGAGATCTACGTTCGCCTGATGGAATTGTTGCGCGCCTCGGGAAGAGAGAAGGAGGCCCTGGAGACCGCCCGCCAGGGTTTGCTCGCCGCCGAGCGGGCCTACGGCAGCTACTTTTCGGGGCATCCGTTCGTAGTTGAGCTGCGCAACAGCCTTCGGTGAGGCGGACCCGACCCCGTACCGCCTCGCGTGCGGGAGTTGGGCTAGACCCCGCGCACCACCGCGCACACCGGCTTCGATCCCACCGGGATCATGGTGAACAGCGGCGCGGACTTGGCGCGCGTGGCGGAAATGGCTCCAATGCGGATTACCGCCATGTCGCCCGATAGGCTGTTCAGCACCAGGGCATACTGTTGATCGGGAGTAACCGTAATGTAGCTGGGCCCCTGGCCTACTGCGACCCCGGCGATCGCGCGCCGCGTCTCGACATCCACGATGGTCACCTGCCCGGACTGCGAGTTGGCCACCAGCAGGAACTCGGCGTCCGGCCCCACGGCATCGGCCATGGCGCCGGGAGCGCGGCCGGCGAGCGAGGTTTCCGCGACCTCGGTCCAGTACGGATAGACGACCACCACCGCATCCATGCCGGCCCCGGTGACAAACAATTGGCCCTGGTCGGCGCTGAAACAGAAGTAGTCCGGGCGGACTGCCAGAGGCAGGTGCACCACCACGCGGCCGCTGGGGGCCTCCAGAATGGACAGCATGCGGTCCTCGGCGTTGCCGACCAGCAACTGTTGGCCGTCCTTCCGAAATCTGGCGAGTGACAATCTCTTGCCGAGGACGATGGAAGAGCAGGTCCCGCGCCGCAGATCGGCCAAGCCAACCAACCCGCTCTCGCCAAAGCTGATGCCCGCCCACTCCCCGCTCTCGCAGATGTCGAAATCGACCGGTTCGCCAGGCAGGGCGATATGCGTGTCGGGCTGAAAGGTGTCCAGCGTCAGCCGGATCAGGCGCCTGGGCTGCCTGGCCAGCACCCAGATGGACCGGCCGTCGGGGGCCAGGCGCATGGCCACTGCGGCGCGCGCTATCTGCACTTTACGGCGAAACGCCAGCGTTCCCGAACCAATCTCGTGGACGCTGCCGGTGGCCGGAGTCATCGCATAAACCGCCGGGCGAACCGGATCCGCAATCAGCGCCGTTGGACTGGCATCCAGGCGAATGTGGCGGGCCACGGCGAACGCGGTCAGGTCCACGGCGGCGACGGCCTTTCCTTCCTCGTTCGCGACAAAGGCGTACCCGTCGAACCCGGCGCCTTTGCGATGCCCGCAGCCGGCTAGGGCTGCGAACGGAGCCAAAAGGAGACTGCGCCGGGTGATCACGGCTTTCCCATTCTACCCGGCCTCGTCGAAGGGAGCCAACTGGTAGGATGAACTAAGCGCGACACCTTAGCATGAACAAACGCCTCCTCACCGCCATGCTCTGCTATGCCGTCCTGGCTGTACTGGCGGGGCTGACTCTGCAGGACGTTCCCTCCTGGCCATTTCGGAGCGCCGTCTGGGTTCTGCTGGCCGGCTTGGCAGTAAGGACCGGGATTGCAGCCTCCCGCCGCGAGTAGGTCTCCCTTCTAATTCCAATGTGAAACATGCTGTTCCGCATTGAAACGTGGCGCCGGCCGCCTGTCGATCCAAAATGGGACGGCGGCGGGCAGCGGTTCTCAAAAGCAAGATTCTGGCGCGCCCGGAAGAGCGCGGCGGGGCCTCATAAGTACTTCAGACGAATACACTACTCCGACTAAGTGGGTTTCCGCGGCTGGGTAAGCAAAGCACCCCTTCCTTCCGAGTGCCTCCTGGCAGCACGCTTGCACTAGAGGCGGCATGACTTCCACCCTTCCGCTCGCGACCTCCGGATGCAGTACGGCGCCCCAGCGGCCGCCGGTGGCGACGCGAGGCCGGCTGACGGAACTGCAGAAGGCGGCGCGCGACCGCATCGTGATCGAGCACCTGCCGCTGGTCAAGGCGATTGCGATCCGCGTCCACGAGAACCTGCCCGTGCACGTGGACCTGGACGACCTCGTGCACGCCGGCATCATGGGCCTCTTCGATGCCGTGACGAAGTACATGCCCGAGAAGAAGGTGGCCTTCTCGAGTTACGCCAAGCACCGCATCAAGGGAGCCATCCTGGACAGCCTTCGCCAGTTGGACTGGGCCTCGCGCGACTTGCGCCGCCGCCACAAACAGGTCGAGGCGGCGACCCGCGATCTGTGCAGTTCGCTCCAGCGGACCCCGACCGAGGCCGAGATCGCCCAGAAGATGGGAGTGGATGTCGAGCGCTGGCGCCACATGATGGCGGACCTGCAGTGCTCGGGGTTGGTTTCGATGTCCGCGCGCCGGCCCGACCAGGAAGACCTGCCCGCGCCCGACTACCCGGCCAAGGCCGAGACCCGGCCCGACAACATGTGCGCCCGCGAACAGCTCCACGACCTGCTGTGGGGCGCCATGAGGAAACTGCCGGACCGCTATCAGAAGGTGGTCGTGCTGTACTACACCAAGGAGCTGACGATGCGGGAAATCGGCGAGATTCTGGGAATCAACGAAAGCCGCGTCTCGCAAATCCACAAGTCGGCGCTCGAGAAGATGGAAAGCGCCCTCCAGTTGGTGGGCATTCACTCCAGCGGGGCGTTCTAGCGGCCGGCGGCGCCTCAGGCGCCCGTGAGGATCAGGTCCACGCGGCGGCTGACCTCGCGCAGATAGGCCTCGTCGCCGGCCGGCAGCTCGCAGGTGGCCGTGCCGGAGTAACCGATGGCGGCTAGCGCCCGGTACACCTCGGGCCAGTCCAGGTTGCCCTCGCGCAGCGGCGCCCACTCGAAGCAGGACTTCGCCATGCGGAAATCCTTCAGGTGGAGCTTCGCAATTCGCACGCCCAGCGTCCGAATCCAATCCTGGGGATAACCGAACAGCAGCACGTTGCCCACGTCGAAATAGGCGCGCACCCAGGGGCTCCGGAAATCGTCGATGAAGCGCGCGAATTCGAGCGGGCTCAGCAGGAACTTGTTCCACACGTTCTCCAAGGCGATGACCACCTTCAATTCTTCGGCTAGCGGGAGCAGCCTGCGAATCTGCCGCTGGCTGCGCGTCCAGGCGTCCCCATAGCTGGTGCGGGCATTGACCACCGCCGGCACCAGCAGCACCGTGTCCGCGCCCCAGAAACTCGCGTTGCGAAGGCTGGTTTCCATTCCTTCCATGCTTTTGGCCAGCTCTTCGGGATCGCTCGAGGAAAGCGGGTACCTCCAGTGCGCTTGGTTCATGACCGAGTGAATGCGCAGCCCGGCGCTCTGGGCGGCCTTCTTGATCTCCTCCGCCTCGGCCTGGCTGGGCGTGGCCGCGCACTCGACCTGTTCGAAGCCGGCCTCGCGCGCCAGCTTGAACCGCTCGGCGTAGCTCAATGTGCCGGGCAGCATGTCGATGTACACGGCCTTGGCGATGGGCAGGCGCGGGCCAGCGGCGGCTCGGGAGGCGAGGGCCGCGGCCGGAGCGGCCAGAAAGGCCCGCCGGGAAAACGGGTTGGACATGCCTAGAATTCTAGCGCTGGGCGCGCGGCCCGGCCTGGCTCGTCCTCAGATGGAGAGCGAAGGAATCTGGATGATCTTCTTCTGGATGGCGTACTGCACCAACTGCGCCTTGTTGTGGATATCCAGTTTGCGCATCAGATTGAACTTGTGCGCCTCCACGGTCTTGACGCTCAGGTTGAGGTCGCAGGCGATCTCCTTGACCGACTCGCCTTCGGCCAGCATCTTGAGCACTTCTTTCTCCCGCGCCGTGAGCGTGGCAAACCGCGGCGTGCGGGTGGCCGACTTGACCCTCGAGCGGAAATCGTCCACCAATTGAGCCAGCATCCGCGGGCTGAGGTAGCTGCCGCCGCGGTGCACGTCGCGGATGGCGCCCAGCAGTTGGAGCGCCGCGCTGTCCTTCAGCACGTAGCCGCTGCCGCCCACCTCCATTCCCTCCACCAGGTAGTCCTCGTCGTCGTACATGGTGAGGAACAGCACTTTGCATTCGGGGCGGTTCTTCTTGATCTGCCGGGTAGCCTCGAAACTGCTGAAGCCCGGCATGCCGATATCCATCAGCACCACGTCGGGGCGCAGCTCCGAAGACTTCTCGATGGCCTCGCCTCCGTTGGCGACCTCGCCCACCACCTCCATGTCCGCTTCGCTGCTCAGCAGGTTCTTGACTCCCTGGCGAAAGAGCGTATGATCGTCCGCCAGCACGATTCGAATCTTGGCCATAGCCTACTCACGTCCTTTCGTCGCCCGGCTCAGCCCGCCTGTCGGACGGCCTGCTCGGAAGCCGGCTGATCGGGCAACGGCAGTACGATGCAAATGCTGGAGCCGTGCCCCGGCCGGCTCTGCACCTGAAACTGCCCGCCGAACAGGGCCACCCGCTCCCGCATGCCGGCCAGGCCGAAAGACTCGCGCCTGACCAGCGCTTCCTCCACGCGGAAGCCGACACCGTCATCTTCCACGCACAATCTAAGACCCTTATCGGCCGTACTGAGAGAAATGATTACGTTCGAAGCAGAGGAATGACGGGCGATGTTGCTGCAACACTCCTGCACCAGCCGGTAAACCACCAGCTCGGTCCGCTTATCGAGCGCCTCCAGCCGCGGCAGGTGCAGCCGTACCTGAACGCCCTGCAGGGTGCGGAAACGATTCACCAACTGGCGCACCGCCGCTCCCAGGCCCAATTGCTCGAGCACCGCCGGGCTGAGGTCGGAGATGAGCCGCCGTATCTCGACCACCGCCCGCCCCACCATCTCCCGCGCATCGGAGAGCCCGTCGCTGAACCGCGCCGGGGCGTCGGGAACCGAGCGCTCGATCAGGTCCAACTGGAGCGGCAGGCAGAGCAGCAACTGTCCGGCTTCGTCGTGCAGTTCCCGGCTGATGCGCCGCCGCTCGCGCTCCTCGACCTCTATCATGTGCGACGCCAGTTCCCGGATCTGCTCCTCCCGCGCCGCCAGGTCTTCGGCCAGCCGCAGCTTTTCCGCGCCCAGCAGGCAGCGCTCGGCCGCTCCGGAGAGCATCGACACCTCCCTCGGCAACCAGGTGTAGGTCTTGCGGAATCCGAATTGCATGGCGCCCGCCACGCCGGCTACGGAGACTAAGGGGACGCTCCAGCAGGAAGGGTACCGCCCGCGCCAGGCCGGGTCCAGCAGCAGGCGTTGGGAGGCGCCCCCGCCCCGAATGTGCCGCGGCAGGGCCAGCTTCTTCAGGATACCCGGGGCATCCGCCGCCGGGCACAATTCCACCGCTCCCGGCGCTCCCAGCACCAGCCAGGACTGCTTCTCCCGGTGGAAGAGGAACAGGCGTCCGGCATCCGCCTGGCAGAAACGGACTAGCGTGCCCAGCGAGCGTTCCAGCAACTGCCGTTGCCCGGCCGATTCCAGCTCCGCCTGAAACAACTCGTAGAAGGCCTTGGTCTCGGCTTCCCGGACCTGGTAGAAGGCGTCGTTCACCGTGAGCGCGATCAGGAAGTTCAACTGGCCGGAGACCCACTGCAAGCGGGCGGCTTCCTCAGCCTCGAAGTGGCGCAACTCCCGGGCCAGCAGCCGGTCGTAACTCTGCAGAGCTTCCACCACGGCGCCGCGGCCGAGATCCAGCTTGGCCAGCCTGCGCCCGTTGTATTCCAGGTGCTCGAAGAAACCCGCCAGCGGCCCGCGGCCAGCCAGTATGCGGGCGGCCGTCCCCAGGGTAATCCGCGCCAGGGTCTGGCGCTGGATCGCGCTCCAGCCCAGCTTGCGCATTTCCCCCATGAAGCTGCGCTCCAGCTTGCCCGCGCAAGGCTCCATCCGGCGCGCCAGAGCGCGGATCTGGATTCGAAGCGGGCGGCTCAACAAGCCCGCTGCGTCCGCCAGGGCGGGCGGCTTGCGAAGAGCTGGCACGCCAGTTCATCGGGCGCTCGTGGGACGGACTTTAGGGGGAAACGCGTAGGGGCCGGCGGTTCCAGACCCGCCGGGCTCACTTCGCCGGAGCGGCGGCCGGCTTGGGCGACGGCGCAAGAATGCGGTCCAGCTCCTTGAACAGGCCCTCGCCGCGGAAAACTTCCTCGGTCTCCGGTCCGAAGATCAGGTCCTTGAGGATGTCACCTTCCCGGTCGACGATGTACAGGTGCGGCAGCTCGATCCGCGGGTTCAACGGATTGGGCCGCACGTAGGAATAGACCACCTGGCCGCAGTCGAACAGGATGGGGTAGCCGACCTTGTTCTCGGAGATGAATTTCGCCACCGTGGCCTGGTTGTCGGGGGCCGGCGTGATCGAGAGCACGGCGATCTTGCTTCCGTAGCGGAACACCGCCTTCTGCAGGATGCGCGCGAACACCCCGCAATGCTCGCAGTCGGTCTTCATGATGTCGATGAGGACGATCTTGCCGCGATAATCGCCCAAATCCTCCTGGCGGTCGCCCGAACTGGGCAGCGAGAAGCCGGGGGCCCGGCGTTTGGTCTGGCCCGGCAGCAGCGCGGCGCATAGCATAATTCCAATGGCAATCGAAGGCAGTCGCATAGGATCTATTGTAATGTGCGGAGCGCCTCGCGGTGTGCTGTACTCTGGTTCCATGAGCGGGTTCTTTCTAGCAGGCTGAGGACAAGCTAAAGCATGTCCTACACCAGCAGTCCACGACTTGCGGCCCGACGTAAGGTAAGCTTCAGCTTGCCCAGGGGCTTCTTCAGCAGCCTGATCGGCGCTCTACTCCTGAGTCTGCCGCTGGCCGCCCAGGTCAAAATCACGCCCTCCAGCGACCGCATCGCGGTCGAGATCAATGGCCAGCCGTTTACCACGCTGTTCATGGGCGCCGACGCCAATAAACCCTACTTGTACCCGCTACGCTCGGCTTCCGGCAAAGTGGTCACCCGCGGCTTTCCCATGGAGATGGTGGAGGGCGAACGGCGCGACCATCCGCATCACCGCGGTCTCTGGTTCGCCCACAGCGACGTGAACGGGATCGACTTCTGGGCCAACGAGGACAACCAGAAGAGTCCCAAGACCGGCCGCATCGTTCTCCGTGAGATCGTTAATTGGGCGTACGACAAGCGGTCCGGATGGACCGTTGTGGACTTCGATTGGCTGGACCCGGCGGGTAAGCCAATCCTGAGGGAGACCCGATTCATGATCTTCTTCGCGGAGCCGAACCAGCGCACCATCGACTTCGACATCACGCTGGCCCCCGCCGCCGGGCCCGTGACCTTCGGGGATAACAAGGACGGCCTATTCGCCGTCCGGGTCGCCCCGTCGCTCGAGGAGCAGGCGGAGGGCGCTCCCGCCGCGCCCAAGCGGACCGGGCACATCGTGAACGCGGTCGGCGCCAGGGGCGAGCGGGAGGTCTGGGGGAAGCGCGCGCGATGGGCGGATTACTACGGGGAAGTGGACGGCGAGAAGCTCGGCATCGCCATCCTGGACCACCCGGACAACCCGCGGCACCCCACCTACTGGCATGCGCGCGGCTATGGGCTGTTCGCGGCGAACCCGTTCGGCGTCCGCGACTTCGAGCGGGACAAGACCAAGGACGGCAGCCTCACGCTGCTCCCCGGCCAGACGTTGCGCTTCCGCTACCGTGTGATCATCCACCCCGGCGACGCCGCCAGCGCGGGCATCGCGGCACAGTGGGCGGCGTACGCAGAGACCAAGTAGGGCAGGCCGGGCGGGAGCGCGCCGAGGATGCCCAGGCGGCCTGCGACGCCGCTGCCCCTGCCCGGCCACCGCAGACCGCGTCGAAAAGGAGTTCCAGCCCAGATTGCCCCGGGGCGCTTGCGGCAATCCGGCCCTGGCAGAGCAGTAGGCGGCCCTTCCAACCGTCCCGCAGCTCCTTACGGACAGTGTGGCGGCCGCATTTTCGAACTTCGACAGCCCCGCCTCATCGAGGGCGCACTTCGCCTCTTGCGTTTTCAGATAGTTACGCTGCCTTCGCCAATGGTGGGCTTTACTGGGAAGTTACCGAGAGCACTCAAGAAAACTCATTCTGGGGGGACATGCTCGAAAGGCTTACTCCAGTGATTCCGGCTGTCTCCGCGACTTCCCAGAATAACGAGCCTGGGAACAAAAGCGGGCGGTCCACTCGTGCCTTCACACGAGCGGCCGCCCCTGGTTTCGTTGTTAGCCTGGCTTCATGCAAGCGCGCAGCGCGCGCCTGGTCGCGCCGTTTCAGCGGACGGCGCGCATCATGGCCCGCAGCACGATGGAACGCAGAGCCTCGTGGTGGCTGCTCTGCGCGGGTGTGAGCTGCCACGGCACCTTGCAGCCCTCGGCGGCGATTTCGTCGAAGCTGGCGGCGCCCGCCTCGATCTTCTTGCCGAAGCCGGATTTCCAGGACTCGTATCGAGCCTGGACCGCCGCTTCGAGGTCGCCGTCCTCCTTCACCACAGCCGCTGTGCGCAGACCCCAGGCGATGGAGTCCATGCCGAGAATGTGGGCGTGAATCAGGTCGATGGGCGCGAAGCTGGAGCGGTACCGGTGCGCGTCGAAGTTGAACACGCCGCTGCCGATACCGCCGGCGTTCAGCACCGGGTACATGATCTCGAACGCGATTCCGGGATCGCCCAGGAACCGGTCGGTATCCCAGCCATTCCCGTAGGTGCCCTCGTTGACGTCCACGCCTCCCACCATGCCGTGCTCCTGAGCCACCGTCAGCTCGTGCATTACCGTGAAGCCGGCGAGCTGCGCGTGGTTCGTCTCGATATTGAGCTTGAAGTCCTTGTCGAGCCCGTTGCCGATCAGGAAGCCGATGACAACCAGCGCCGAGTGATCGTACTGGAACGCGCTCGGCTCGCAGGGTTTCGGCTCGATGAGGAACTGGCCGGTGAAGCCGATCCGCTTCGCGTAGTCGACCGCCATGTGCAGGAATGTCGCGAGGTGCTGCTGTTCCTTGCCGAGCATGGTAGCGAGCAGGTGGTTGTAGCCTTCCCTGCCGCCCCAGAATACGTGGTTCTTCGCGCCCAGCCGCTTGCCGACTTCGAGCATCTTCTTGGTCTGCGCCCAGGCGTGGGCGAACACCCCGACCTGGTTGGCCGTCGCCGCGCCCTCCCGGTAGAGCGGCAGCGAGAACAGGTTCTGCGTCGTCCAGCCGCACTGAATTCCGGTGAGCTTCTGCAGTTTCTCCATGACCGGCAGCACCCCGTCCATGTTGGCCAGGAACTCCGGAAGGCTTTTGGCCTCCGGCACGCAGTCGAAGTCGTGCCAGCACCAGTTGGGGATGCCAAGCAGGTACAGCATGTAGAAGAAGGCTTGGAGCTTGCGCTCCGCGTTCTCCTTGGTGCCGCTTCCGTCATCCCACGGCTGGAGCGCCGTGCCGGGGCCGAACATGTCGGCCAGCGGGTTGTCGAAGTGCCACTTGGCGCCCGCGAATGGCAGATGTTCCGCCATGGTCTTGCCGTGGATGGTCTCGGCGGCGTTGTAGCAGCCGAAGCTCAGCGGGTTCTTGTTGCCGATGCCGCCGAATGCGACGGGTTGGGACAATTCGGGAAAGGGATTCTGCGCCAGTCCGAAGTCCTTATAGGTAAGATCTTGCTTCGTCATTCACTGTCTCCTTACGGTAAGCCACAGATAATCTCTTCTGGCCGCTGCCCGAATAGATTTCCGCAACTTCCCAGGATAGCGCGACTGGGAACTTGCTCGGGACGCACTATCGCGCCACCTGCCCTGTCAGGAAACAGCAATCGGCGTTCCGGGCCTCATTTCGGCTCTACAGCGTGTCCGGGGCCTTCGGCACAATACCTCCTTGCCGCAACAGGTCCCCAGAGCAGCGGGGCGCCGGCTGCCGGTGCTCCCAGGCTGCGGGCAAGAGGCCGGACCAGCGTGGTCCGACGCTACGGCGCGCTCTGCACCTCCGGCATCTCCAGCACGCCGTGGGTGCCGTAGACGGCTTCGAGCCGGCGCGCCAGCGGCTGGATCAGCTCCATCGTTCGAACCAGCGTGCGTTCGCTCGAATCCGGCGATTGGTTGGAGAGCTGGTCCATCCAGGCCTCGAGGGTGGTCTTCTTTTTCGGGAATACTTCGAGGCTCACCTCCTGGAAATCCGGAATGTGGGCGGCCTTCTTGGCTAGGGCCAGGGCCACGGGGTACCCACCCAGCTCGTCGACCAGGCCCAGCGCCTTGGCGTCTTCGCCGCTCCAGATGCGTCCCTTGGCGATTTCGAGCACGCGCGATTTGGGCAGCCGCCGGCCCTCGGCCACCTTGCTCGTGAAGTCGGCATAGATGCGGTCGAGGGCGGCCTCGAACCGCGCCCACTCGGCCGGGGTGTAATCCGAAGTGGAGTTCCAGGTGGTCGAGTTCGCGCTGGTATGGACCTCGTCGAAGGAAATGCCCAGCTTGTCCCAGAAACCCGTGGTGACCATCTTGCCGCCCAGCACGCCGATGGAGCCGGTAATGGTGCCCGGCTGCGCGACGATCTTGTCGGCCGCCATGGCCACGAAGTATCCGCCGGAGCCGGCGACATCCCCCATGCTGACGATCACCGGTTTGCCGGCCTTGTGTGCCCGCACGGTTTCGCGCCAAATGGTGTCGGAGGCGACGTAAGAGCCGCCCGGACTGTCCACGCGGAACAGGATGGCCTTCACGCTGGGGCTCTCCACGGCGGCGCGGAAAGCCGCGGCCACGGTGTCGGAGCCCATCGAGGCGCCGCCGAAGACCGGATCGTACCCGCTCCTGCCGCGCTGCACGCCGCCGGCGCCGAAGATGAGGGCGATGGTGGGGCCGGAATCGTGGGGCCGCCCGGCGCGCTCCAGGTACTTGCCGAGGTACAGGAATTGGGCGCCCGCCCCGGCCTTCTGTTTGGCCTTGCCGTAGACCTCGTCGCGGTAGGCCAGGCCGTCCACCAGCTTGGCGTTCAGGGCCTCCTGGCCCAGGAACGGTCCGCGGTCGACGAGCGCGCGCACTTGCGCTTCCGGAATGCGGCGGCCTATGGCGATGCCGCGCACCATCTGGGAGAACCAGGAATCCATGACCTTCGAGACGGCTTCGCGGTGGGCCGGCGTGTACTTCTTCTCCGTGAACACGTTCATCGCGTTCTTGTACTCGTAGCGATGGTCCATGCGCGGCGTCACGCCCAGCTTATCCAGGCCGCCTTTGAAAAAGGTGCTCTCCATGAGCAGGCCCGTGAGGCCGATGTCGCCCGAGGGCTGGAGCCAGACCTCGTCGAAGGCAGTGGCCAGATAGTAGGAGCCATTGCCAGGCCCGAATTCGCCGAACGTCTCCGCGAAGGCGATGGCGAATTTCTGGTGCGCGCGGAAACTGCGCACGGCGTCGCGGAGTTCCTGCAACTGGGCCATCCCCATGGGGGCGGCGCCGAGTTTCGCCACCACGCCCGCCACGCGGTGGTCGGTCGAGGCGCGCTCCAGCCCCTCCACCAGGTCGCGCACCACGGGGGTATTGGCCATCAGAGCCTTGGCGACCGGGTCGTCGGGGACATCTTCCATCAGGCCGGTTTCCAGGTTCACTTCCAGAACGGTCCTCCCAGGCACGTGGCCTACCGGGGAACGATAGGCGATGGCAATCACCACGATCCAGAGCATGAACACCACCACCAGGCCGCCAATCGAGGCCAGGCACCCCACCGCGAATCTGCGCATTCTTGTCTCCTCAGTCTATAATCTAGGCGATTGACGTTTTCCGCGCCACTATCGGATACGGGCAAGCGGCTGGACGTGTTCCTCCAGGAACAGCTCAGCCAGTACAGCCGCTCGCGCTTGCAGCAATGGGTCAAGCTCGGCCGGGTGCGGGTGGATGGGGCCGCGGGCCGCTCCGCCTACCGCTTGCGGGGCGGCGAGACCGTCGAGGTGGAACCCGCCGAGTTGACTCCGTTGCGCGCCCAGCCGGAGGCCATCCCGCTGATCATTCTTTACCAGGACCAGGACGTGATTGCGGTGGATAAGCCCGCGGGCATGGTGGTGCACGCCGGCGCCGGGGCGCGCTCGGGGACGCTGGTCAACGCGTTGCTGCACCATTTCGGGTCGCTGTCGCAACTAGGTGGCGAGTTGCGGCCGGGCATCGTGCACCGGCTCGACCGCCAAACCAGCGGCGTGCTATTAGTGGCCCGCCACGACGCGGCGCACCGCAATCTGGCCGGGCAGTTCGCCGCGCGCCAGGTCGAGAAGGTCTACCTCGCGTTGGTGCATGGCAGCCTGAAGGGGGAGCAAGGGCGGATCGATAAGCCTATCACCCGGGACCCGGCTAAGCGCGTGCGCATGACCGCGCGCCGGGGCCAGGGACGCACCGCCATCACCGAGTACCGCGTGCTTCGCCGCTTCCAAGGCTATACGCTGCTGGAAGTGCGCATCAAAACCGGCCGCACCCACCAGATCCGCGCGCATTTCGCCAGTCTCGGCCATCCCGTGGCGGGCGACCGCCTCTATGGCGCACCGGCCAGGGTCCAGGACGGCCAACCGCTCGCGCGCTTCTTCCTGCATGCCCACCGGGTCGGCTTCGCCCAGCCCGCGACCGGCGTTCCGGTTACGGTAGAATCTCCGTTGCCTCCGGAACTCGAGGTTTGGTTGGCCAGTCTGATTCCCTTGGAGGCTCCGCGCCGGGAGAGCCTATAATCGAGGAGGGCAAGTATGAAACCGCTTTTGATCGCATTCCTGATGGCCGGCGCGCTCGCGGCGCAACAGCCGGCGCCACCGCCAGCGCCACCGCCGGAGGGAGACAAGGTCCGCATGACCTCCATCCAGGAGAACGACGACAAAACGCGGATCGTCCTGGAAGTCACCCGGGTCAACATCCTGCTTACGGTCACCGACAAGCGCGGCCGCTTCATCACGGACCTCACCAAGGACGATTTCGAGGTGCTCGAAAACAAGCGCCCGCAAAGAATCATGGAGTTCACCGCGGAAACCGATTTGCCCCTCCGCCTCGCCATCCTGGTGGATACCAGCAACAGCGTGCGGGACCGTTTCCGGTTCATCCAGGAGGCGGCCATCGAGTTCATCAACAGCGTGATCCGGCCGCGCCAGGACCGCGCGCTGGTGGTGAGCTTCGACGCCGCGCCCGAACTGGTTTCCGACCTGGACGACAATACCGAGAAGCTGACCGCCAAGATCCGCGACCTGCGGCCCGGGGGCGGCACCGCGTTCTACGACGCGATCTACTTTGCCTGCCGGGACAAGCTGGGCGTGGAGCAGCCGCGGCACAAGTTCCGCCGGGCCATGATCATTTTGAGCGACGGCGACGACAACATGAGCAACAAGTCGCGCGAGCAGGCCCTGGAAATGGCCCAGAAGTCCGACGTGGTCGTCTACACCATCTCCACCAACCGCTCCGGCGTCGAGACCGACGGCGATAAGGTGCTGCGCTACTTCGCGGCCGAGACCGGTGGCCAGGCCTTCTTCCCGTTCAAAGTCGAGGACCTCTCGCAGTCCTTCGAGAACATCGCCAACGAGCTGCGCCACCAGTACAACATCTTCTACCGGCCGGAGCCCATGAAGACCGATGGCAGCTACCAGACCGTGACCGTGCGGGTGCAGCCCCGCAAAGACGTCGTGGTGCGCGCCCGCAAGGGCTACTACGCGCCGAAACTCTGAAGGACGGGGTTTTCCGGCTGGGCCTTGCGGCCTTCCGCTCCCGCAGGGTGCACCACAGTGGTGCAAGTGAGATACTATGGGGAGAATGCCTAGCGGAACCAGACCGGCATCCCGGCGGCGGGGCCGGCGCGCCATCCGGCAGAGCGTGACGATTCCCGCGTCGCTTGCCGCCGATGTGCGCCGCGTCGCCAAGGAGCGGCGCCTGACCCTGAGCCGGGCGCTGGTGACCCTTGCCGAGCGCGGGGTACAGGCTGAAGCGGACGCCAGGAAGAACCTCCAGGCAGCCTACCGGCGCTTCATGAGCGAGACAGAGGCGGCCCCCAAGGATCAAGCGGGCCGCGATCTGATCCGGGCGATCTTCGGGAAAGACGCCATTGCCCAAGATCCAGTTCTCTGATCTGCCGCGAGGAGTCTGGCAACACTTGCTCGGGCGGGTCGAGCAACGCCAGGTCTCGCTTCACGACTTGGAGTTGCTGCGGGAATGGGTGAGATCTGGGCCTTGCGCTCCCGACGGCGACTGGTACAAGGACTTCGGCTCGTTCAAGCTGTGCGGCTCCGGCCCGTACCCAAAGACCGTACTCGTGACGGGCATGGAGCCGTACGGCGAAGAGATCCAGTGAGGTCCGGGCCGGGGAGGCCTGCCCATCTTGCCGAGGCTTGCCGAGGCTGCCCCTGCCGGTTCCCGGCTTTCCGCTATAATCGTTCTTCACCGGAGAATCCCCATCATGGACGAAAAGGAACGGGCGCGCGCGCTGGGCGTCACGCTGGGCCAGATCGAGAAGCAGTTCGGCAAGGGCTCCATCATGCGCCTGGGCGCCAAGGAAGCCCTGGTGCAGATCGCGGTGATCCCCAGCGGATCGATTTCGGTCGACTACGCCCTGGGTGTGGGCGGGTTCCCGCGCGGCCGCATCATCGAAATCTTCGGCCCGGAATCCTCCGGCAAGACCACGCTGGCGCTGCACGTCGTGGCCAACGCGCAGCGGTTGGGCGGCATGGCCGCCTTCATCGACGTCGAGCACGCCCTCGACCCCATCTACGCGGGCAAGCTCGGCGTGGATGTGGACAACCTGCTGGTCTCCCAGCCGGATTACGCCGAACAAGCCCTCGAGATCGCCAGCGCGCTCATCGGTTCCGGCTCCATCGACGTGCTGGTGATCGACTCCGTGGCGGCGCTGGTGCCCAAGTCGGAGTTGGATGGCGAAATGGGGGAGGCCACCATGGGCGTGCAGGCGCGGCTGATGTCGCAAGCCTTGCGCAAGCTCACGGGCATTGTCTCCAAGTCCAACACCTGCCTGGTGTTCATCAACCAGATCCGTGAGAAGATCGGCGTCATGTTCGGCAATCCCGAGACCACCACCGGCGGGCGCGCGCTGAAGTTCTACGCCACCATCCGCGCCGATATCCGCCGCATCGCCGCCATCAAGGAAGGCGACGTGGTCACCGGCAACCGGACCAAGGTGAAGATCGTGAAGAACAAGGTCGCGGCGCCGTTCCGGGAGGCCGAGTTCGACATCCTCTACGGGCAGGGAATCTCGCGGGAAGGCGACCTGATCGACCTGGGCGCGGCGCAGAACGTGGTCGAGAAGAGCGGCTCCTGGTACAGCTACAAGGGCGACCGCATCGGGCAAGGGCGCGAGAACGCCCGCCAGTTCCTGAAGGACAACCCGGACGTGGCCCAGAAGCTCGAAGCCGAGCTGCGGATGGCGCTGGGAATGATTCCCCGGCCGGCCGCCAACGGCGCCCCGGTCGCGGATGCGCTTCCCAAGCCCGCGCCCGTGGCGGCTACTCGAGGACGCTAAGCCCGCCCGACCGAAAATAGCTGAGAGTGCGCCTCTCGCCGTGACACGAGAGTTTCATGGAACCTCGAGAGCGCCAGCGCGCCATTGATCTTACTCTTGCCAACCTGGATAAGCAGTTCGGACGGGGCGCGGTGCTCCGTCTCGGCTCCAGCAACGTCGTTCCGGTCGCGGTAATCCCCAGCGGAGCAATTTCCCTGGATGCGGCGCTGGGCGTAGGGGGCTTCCCCCGCGGTCGCGTAACGGAGATCTTCGGGCCGGAATCCTCGGGCAAGACCACGCTGGCATTGCACGTGGTGGCGGAGGCGCAGAAGGCCGGTGGAACGGCCGCCTTCATCGATGCCGAGCACGCGCTCGATCCACCTTACGCCCGCAAGCTGGGCGTGGATACCGACAACCTCCTGGTGGCCCAGCCGGACTATGGCGAGCAGGCCCTGGAGATCACCGGCGCCCTGGTAGGCTCCGGCGCAGTGGATGTGGTGGTGATCGACTCGGTGGCCGCGCTGGTGCCCAAGGCGGAACTCGAGGGCGAGATGGGCGACAGCCACATGGGCTTGCACGCGCGTCTCATGTCGCAGGCCATGCGCAAGCTGACCGGGTCGGTCTCCCGCACCAACACCTGCCTGATCTTCATCAACCAGATCCGGGAGAAGATCGGCGTGATGTTCGGCAACCCCGAGACCACAACCGGGGGGCGCGCCCTGAAGTTCTACGCTTCCATTCGCGCCGACGTCCGGCGCATCGGCTCCATCAAGGACGGCGACAGCGTGGTGGGCAGCCGCACCAAGGTGCGCATCGTGAAGAACAAGGTCGCCGCGCCGTTCCGCGAGGCGGAGTTCGATCTGATTCACGGCGAGGGCTTCTCGCGGGAGGCCGACCTGCTGGACCTGGGCGTGGCCAAGGAGTTGGTCGAGAAAAGCGGGTCGTGGTTCAGTTACGGCGGCGAGCGCATCGGGCAGGGGCGCGAGGCGGCCCGCCAGTTCCTGAAAGAGCACGCCGAAACGCGCCAACGGCTGGATGGGGAGCTGCGCAAACTGCTGGGAATCGCCGCTCCGGCGGAGCCTCCCGCCATCGAGCCCGCCGCCCAAAGTCCGGCGCCGCGCAAGGCCGCCGTGGCCGCCCGCTAAGCGGCCAAACCCCCGGTTCCCGGCCTTCCGGGGGCCTCGAATGTAACGAAACGCCCGAATAATGGGCTTTCCACGCACTTTTCTCTTTACATCCGCCGCTCGATTCCTTATCATCGATGTGACTCGTTCGTGATCGGAGCGCCGAACCGCGGTGTTTCGGGGTTGGGAAGCGGAGAGCCTCCGATGCCAGCGAAGTTCAAATGGGGAGGATCCTGAAAATAAGCCTATGGCCGAAGTCAAACGCATGACGCAAACGCAACTGGTGAGGGAACTCGCCGGAAATCTGGGCGTGAACAACAAGATCGCCAAGCAGTTCGTGGAGTCCTACGCGGCGGTTGCCGTCCGCGAGACCAAGAAGAACGGGGTGTTCGTGATCCCGGGCATCGGGCGGTTGGTTCGGGTCGAGCGCAAAGCTCGCATCGGGCGGAACCCGGCCACCGGGGAACCCATCAAGATTCCCGCGAAGAAGGTGGTGAAGTTCCGGGTAGCCAAAGCCGTGAAGGACTCGATCGTTCCGCCGAAGAAGAAGTAGAACCGCGGCGGGCGCGCAGCCCGCATCGTCAAGAACAAAAAACCCCGCGAGCGTTCTCGCGGGGTTTTCTTATTGATGCCGGATCGATCCGCTCACACTGCGAGCAGCGTCGGGAAGCCTTCATCCTTGCTTCTTATCTTCGGGTTTCGGTTCTTCCTTCAACGCCGTTTTGAAGTTCCGAATGCCTTCCCCCAAGCCCTTCGCCAACTCAGGGATCTTCTTTCCGCCGAACAGCAGAGCGGCGACGATCAGGATGACGACAAGCTCGGGAAAGCCGATGTTTCTCATGGAGGCCTCCTTTGCCGCTCCCATTGTAGCAGACAGCGGTGGCCAAAGCTGACCCAAGACTCCAAATGGGACGAGAGGGGGCCTTCTGTGTCAAAATGTTAATTATCCACCACAAGGAACTGCGATTCATGAGAGTTGTCTCGACGTTGGCGGGCTGTCTTTGTCTCTCTGGCCTGGTCTTTGGACAAGCGATGGCCCAGAACCCGTTCGCGGGCGGCACTCCCTCCGGGCAGCCGGTCGCCGGCAGCCTCGCGCTCACTCTTTCGGACGCCCTGGACCGCGGCCTGAAGTACAACCTGGGCGTGGTGCTGGGCCAGCAAGGGACGCGCACGGCGGAGGCCGCGCGCCTGCGGGCGATCGGCGCATTGCTGCCGAACGTCGGCATCCACGTCTCGGAGTTGTCGCAGCAGCTCAACCTGGCGGCGCTGGGCTTCACCGGCTTTCCCGGCATTCCCCAAATCCTCGGACCCTTCAATGTGGTGGATACGCGGGCCACGGTGACTTCTCCGGTGCTGGATCTGGCGGCGCGCTACGGCACGCAGGCGGGTTCGGCGGGGGTCAAGGCCGCGCAAGCTTCCTACGAAGACGCCCGGGATGTGGTGGTCCTGGTGGTGGGGAACCTCTACCTGCGGGCGGTCGCCGGGCAGGCTCGCATCGAGACCGTGCGCGCTCAGCTCGCCACCGCCGAAGCTCTCTACCAGCGCGCCGCCGATATGAAGAAAGCGGGCGTGGTGCCGGCCATCGACGTGCTTCGCGCCCAGGTCGAGATGCAGTCCCAGCAGCAGCGGCTGATTTACTACCGCAACGAGTTCGAGAAGCAGAAACTGGAGCTGGCCCGGGCCATCGGGCTGGCCTTGGGACAGCAGTTCGAGCTGGCCGGCCGGTTGTCCTACTCGGCGCCGCCGTCGCTCGGCTTCGAGCAGGCTCTCGAGGATGCCTACCGCACGCGCAGCGACTATCGCGGCGCGCAGGCGCTCTTGAGCGCGGCGGAATCGGCCCGGCGGGCGGCGCGCGCCCAGCGTTACCCGACCGTGTCGGTCGAAGCCGACTACGGCGACATCGGGCCCGGCCCCCAGCAGTCCCATGGCACTTACACGGCCGGGGCCAGCCTTAACATCCCGGTGTTTCAGGGCGAGCGGGTCAACGCGGCGGTGCTCGAAGCCGACGCGCTGGTCGAGCGGCGGCGCGCCGAGCTCGAGGATCTGCGCGGTGCCATCCAATACCAGGTGCGCACGGCGTTCCTGGACCTGGCGGCGGCCTCCGACCAGGTCAAGGTGGCCGAGAGCGCCAAGGATCTCGCCGGCCAGGAGCTGGCGCAGGCGCAGGACCGGTTTACGGCCGGAGTCGTGGACAACCTCGAGGTGGTGCAGGCCCAGCAGGCCGTCGCCATCGCCAATGAGAACTACATCGACAGCCTCTACGCGTACAGTCTGGGCAAAGTGTCGCTGGCGCGCTCGCTGGGCGGTGCGGACCAGAAAGCCAGGCAGTTCTTGGGAGCACAGTGATGGCGGACCTCGCCAATATCGAAGATCAACCCGAATATGAGACCAGGCCCACGCCGGCGGAGCGGCCCCGCGGCTTCCTGCGGGAGCATCCACGGGCCAAATGGGCGTTGCTGGCGGTGGCGATCCTGCTGGCTGTGGGGATTTACGCGGTCTGGAGCTACTATACGATCCGCGAGAGCACGGACGACGCCCAGATCGACGGCCACATCAACCCCATCAGCGCCAAGGTCGGCGGAACGGTGCTGGCGGTGCACGTGGACGACAACCAGTACGTCGAGGCGGGCACTCTGCTGGTCGAGATCGACCCGAAAGACTACCAGGTGGCGCTCCAGCACGCGCGGGCCGACACGGAAGCGGCGCGCGCCACCGCGCGGGCGGCCGAAACCGGTGTGCCGATCATGACCACCGTCACCACCAGCCGGCTCAGCGCCGCGCAGGCTAACGTGCAGGCGGCCGAGGCCGGCCTGGCCGCGGCGCGCAAGGAAGTGGACGCCGCCCACGCGCAGCTCGCCTCCGCGCAGGCACGCGAGCGTGAGGCCCAGGCCCGCGCCACCTTGGCCCAGCAGAACCTGGCCCGGATGAAGCAACTGGTGGAACGGGAAGAGATTTCGCGGCAACAGTACGACACCACGGAATCCGAGGCGCAAGCCGCCGCCGCCGAAGTGGATGCGGCGCGCGCCACGGTGGCCCAGGCCCAGCAGGGCGTTCCCGTCGCCGAGAGTCACGCGGCGCAGGCGCTGGCGGCCCTCGCGCAGGCGCAAGCCGGCCTGCGGGCGGCCGGGAGCGGGCCGGAGGAGATCGCGGTGAGCCGCGCGCAGTTCGGCTCCGCCCAAGCCAAAGCGGAGTTGAACCAAACCTCCGTTGAGCAGGCCCAGCTCAATTTGCAGTACACCAGAATCGTCGCGCCGGTGAGCGGGATGGTGAGCCGCAAGACGGTCGAGGTGGGCCAGGTGATCCAGCCCGGCCAGCCGCTGCTGGCCCTGGTGCCGCTGGAAGACACCTGGATCACCGCCAATTTCAAGGAAACGCAACTGAATCACATGCACCCGGGCCAACCCGCCACCATCTCGGTCGACGCCTTCGGGGGCCGCGAATACCGGGGCCGCGTCGAGAGCGTGGCCGCGGCGACGGGCGCGCGATTCAGCGTGCTGCCGCCCGAAAACGCCAGCGGCAACTACGTAAAAGTGGTCCAGCGCGTGCCGGTCAAGATCGTTCTCGAGGGCAAGCAGGACCCGCACCGCCTGCTGCGGCCGGGCATGTCGGTCGAGGCCACGGTCTTCACCAACTAGCGTCATGATCCGCTCGGTTACCATCGGCGGCGAGTACGGCAGCGGGCGCGCGGAGATCGGGCGCCAGTTGGCCGAGAAGCTGGGCTGGCGGCTGCTGGATCGGGCGCTCATCGAGCGGATCGCCAGCCAGGCGCATGTCGATCCCGATGTGGCCATGCAATTCGACGAGCGCATCGATCCGCTGCTGCATCGCATGCACAAAGCTCTGTGGCGCGGTGGGTACGAGGGTGTAGCCACCAGCGCGCCCAACGATATCTTCGATGCCGACCTCGTGGCGGAGCTTACCCAGCGCGTCATCCGATCGGCCGCCAACGAAGGCAAGTGCGTGCTAGTCGGTCGGGGCAGCCAGTGCGTCCTCCAGAACCGCGCGGACGTCTTCCACGTCTTCGTCTACGCGCCGCTTGAAGAGCGCATCGAGCGCGTGCGGCGGGAGGCCGCAGAGAGTGGCGACCCCCGCGCTCAGATCGAATCCGTGGACCACCGCCGGGAAGCTTACATCCGGCGCTACTTCAGCCAGGAGTGGACCAATCGCCACCTCTATAACCTGATGCTCTCGTCGAGCATGGGAGAGGCGGCCGCGGTCGCGACGATTCTGGGCGCGATCGGGGGGAGCGCCGAGCGCTGATGGCTGCCCAGGCCCCGCCCCTGGCGCCCGTCGTCAACCCCTGGATCGTCGGGAGCGCGGTGATGCTCGGCACCTTTATGGAGGTGCTGGACACCACCGTCGTCAACGTCTCCTTGCCGCACATCGCGGGCAGCCTCTCGGCCACCGTCGACGAGGCCACCTGGGTGCTCACCTCCTACCTGGTCGCCAACGCGGTCATTCTGCCCATGACCGGCTGGCTGGCCAACTTCTTCGGCCGCAAGCGTCTGTTCATGGCTGCTGTGACCGGGTTCACCGTGGCGTCGTTCTTCTGCGCGCTGGCGCCCAACCTGCCCACGCTGATTCTGTGCCGCGTCATCCAGGGCGCTACCGGTGGCGCGATGCAGCCGCTTTCCCAGGCGGTGATGCTGGAGGCCTTCCCGCCCGCCGGCCGCGGCAAGGCCATGGCGATGTGGGGGCTGGGTATCGTGGTGGCGCCCATGCTCGGACCCGTGCTGGGCGGCTGGCTCACCGACCAATACAGTTGGCGCTGGATCTTCTACATCAACATCCCGGTGGGGATCGCCTCGGTCGTCCTGGCCAAGCTGTTCCTCTTCGATCCTCCCTACATCCGCCGCCGCGCCGGAGGCGTGGACTACTGGGGCATCGGATTGCTCGCGGTGGGCATCGGCACGTTGCAGGTGGTGCTCGATAAAGGCCAGGAGGAGGATTGGTTCGCCGCGCACTGGATCACAGCACTCACGGTAGTTTCGGCTGTGGGCATCCTCGCCTTCATGATCCGTGAGCTGCGCGTTCAGCACCCCATCGTTCACCTGCGGGTGCTCAAGAACCGCACCTACGCCGCCGGCGTGCTGATGATGACGATCGTGGGATTCGTGCTCTACGGAAGCATGGTGCTGCTGCCCATCTTCCTGCAAACCCTGCTCGGCTACCCGGCCATCGACGCGGGGATCGCCATGGCGCCGCGTGGCCTGGGCTCTTTCTTCGCGATGCCCATCGTGGGCATGTTCCTGATCCGCTTCGATCCGCGCAAGCTGCTGGTCGTGGGCCTCAGCGGAGGGGCTTTCACGCTCTACCAGCTTTCCCGCATCAACCTGAACGCCGGCTACTGGGACATTTTCTGGCCGCAGTTGTTCCAGGGGATGTCCATGGCGCTGCTCTTCGTTCCGCTGACCACCACCTCCATGGACCCCATACCCAAGGAAGAGATGGGCAACGCCACCAGCATCTTCAACCTGATGCGCAACATCGGCGGAAGCATGGGGATCGCGGCCGCCACCACGTTCCTGGCGCGACGCCAGCAGGCGCACATCAACGTTCTAGGCTCGCATGTGGATGTCTACAACCCGGCGGCGCGGCAGATGCTACAGGGCGCGCGCGCCGCCATGCTGGCCCACGGCGCGGACCCCGCCACAGCCACCCGGCAGGCCTACGCGGCGCTCTACGGCTCCGTCCAACAGCAGGCCGCCATGCTCTCCTTCAACGAGACCTTTCACGTGATGGCCCTGCTCTTCCTGGCGGTGATTCCGCTGCTGCTGGTCATGAAGAAGCCCCGCCACCACCGCGCCGGCCCGCCGGCGCACTGAGACCAACTCGCGCGGGGAGGCAGTGTCCGGAAAGCGCGTTAAACGTGATTGTCTTCCCGGCCGTGTTAGTCTGAGACGGTTGAGGCCAGGAGACAGGTATGGAGCAAGTAATCGAGGTTGCAGCCGATTCTCTCGAGGACGCCCGGCGGGAAGCCGGGCAACGGATCCCGGCAGGGTTCTACCTTTGGCGCGAAGAGGTGCTTGCGGACGGCAAACCGGCAAGTTGGGTGGGCACTGCCGACACCAACGAAGGGGCCCTTGCCGCCGCGGCGAGAATGGCGCCCGCTGGGGCGACGATCACCAGCAACCACCTACGTATCCCCTCAGGCTGCCGGACCATCGAGACCGAAGCTGGGAATGACCTCACGGCGAGGCAGTTAGCCTCGGAGCAGGTTCGTCGGGAGGTGAAGCAGCAGTTCAATCTCAACGGCAAGTTTCACAAGATCTCGGCAGTGCGCTTGAAGTCGCCCGCCAGAGGGGGGTTCCTGGGGCTGGGCAAGAAGCCGGCTGTCTATGAGGTCGAAGTTTGCCAGCTTGCGGCGGCGGTTGCGGAATATAAGTTGCCCGCCCGGATCCGGCTTCGCGTTGGCGATAGCCGAGTCCCCGACGAGGGCCATTGCCAGAAGTGCGGAAGCCGGAAAGGACGGGCCAAGCGGTCGGGTGGCAAGGCGAGCTACTTCTGCTCCGCCCAATGCGAGGCTGAATTCGATAAGGCGCTCCTCCGCGACAAGATTTCGCGAGCCGCAGTCATCGGCCTTTCGTCTGAGCGGCATCTGCTGCTCCAGATGGCGGCGGCACAAGACGATGCATACTGTTGGTCCTGCGGCAGAAGGCTTCCGGTGGGCTGCAAAAGATGCCCGTTCTGTGCTAAGGACCAGTATCCGGACACCTGAGCGGCCAGGCTCACTGCATCTCGGTGAAACGGGCGCAATCTCAGCTCGCGGAAGAACTTCTGGAATCGAACGTGTCGGGTCGGTGGGCAGGCCTACGCGGCGCTCTACGGCTCCGTCCAACAGCAGGCCGCCATGCTCTCCTTCAACGAGACCTTTCACGTGATGGCCCTGCTTTTCCTGGCGGTGATTCCGCTGCTGCTGGTCGTGAAAAAACCCCGCCACCACCGCGCCGGACCGCCGGCGCACTGAGACCAGACGCAATCCTGCAAGCTTGCCGCAAGGACGCCTCGCACGCTTTGGCGCCACGATTCTCGTGGAATAGAGTAGTTAAACCAGCAGTCTCGGTTGTCTTAGAAGAAGTGCCACAAATGCGCAATCCTGCAGGCTTGCCGCAAGGACGCCTTGCGGGGTACCGTGGTGAGCGTAGCAGGCCTTCATTGGCTTCGGACACTTCTCGACGTAGGCGAGCCCTCGGGCTGGCTTTGCCCCTTCTTCTCGCGGGCAGTCTGTGGGCGCAATCCGGCAGCATCGCCAGCACCGCTCAACCGGTGTCCGGTCCCGCAGTGTTCGATTCCGCCGGGAATCTCTACTCCTTCGGGTCTGGCCCGGTCACCCCGGGCGCAGTGCAGACCCAGAACGGCGGCGGCTCGTGTTGGAGAAGCGCTGGCTTTTCAAAGCGACCCACACCGAGCTTATCGATACTCGTGCCCTGCCCCGACGCTTACGTCGCCAAGGTCGACCCCTCCGGCAACCTGCTGTGGGGTACCTATCTGGGAGGCCCAACCTACGACCAAGCGACTGCTCTGGCTGTGGACGGCGCCGGCAACGTCTTTATCACCGGCGCTACCGGAGGTTCTTTCCCCACTACCGCGAATGCCGCCATCCCCGTCAGCACAACGTCCACGGCGTTCGCGGCCAAGATCAGCGCCGACGGGAGCCGCCTGCTGTATTCCACCTACTTGCCCGATACGGCCGCGGGGCCGTCGGCCATCGCCATCGACCCGCAGGGCAATGCCTACATAGCCGGAAGTTCCAGTACCACTCAGCTCTTTGACAGTCACGCCTTCGTGTTGAAGCTCAGTGCCGATGGCTCCTCCTTCCTCTATCACGTCTCTTTAGCCGGGAGCAATCAGGACGCCGCCGGTCCGATCCTGGTGGATGCCGCAGGCAATGTGATCGTCGCCGGTTCGACTAATTCGCCGGACTTTCCAGTCTCGTCCGGGGCGCTGCAGCGCGCGCTCAAGGGAACCTCTAACCTCTTCATTGCCAAGCTCGACTCCCGCGCCAGCGTTGTCTTCTCCACCTATCTGGGCGGAAGTGGCATGGACCTTCCCGCCGCGCTCCAAACCGATTCCGCGGGCAACATCTATGTCGCCGGCTGGACCACCTCGTTCGATTTTCCTACTACTGCCGGCAGCTTCCAGCCGGCTCCCGCGGTCCCGTTCTGGAACAACGTCTGGAACAACGGTGCGGCAGCCGGATTCGTCGCCAAGATCGGGGCGGACGCTAGCGCCCTGTCCTGGTCCACTTATGTGATGACTGCGGATCAACCTAATGCGGGCGTCTTTCAACTGGCGGTTACCGCCTCGGGCGAGGCCTATATCGACGGGCTTGCCGGCGCGGGGTTCCCCGTTACCCCTTCCGCGCCGCAGATCTGTTTCGACGGCAGCGGCCTCTCCGGCGATGCCTTTGTCGCCCATTTGGATACTCATGGCGCCCTCCTCGACGCGACCTATGCCGGGCAGAGCGTCAGCTACCTCTACGCCCTGTCGTTGCCCGGAGACGGGTCGGCCCTGCTGCTATGGAATGCCGGGGGCAACGATGTGAGGTCTCAACTCCGCTTCGGCGGCGCCGGATGGAGCGCGCCGGCCTGCCTGTCGCCGGAAATCCTGAACTCCGCGACGCTGTACGCGGGCTCCGCGTTGGCGCCAGGCGAGCTCGTCACGTTGACCGGATTCGGCATCGGCCCGGACAGCGGGGTTGCCTGCCAGCCGGACGCGCAGGGCCAGATCCCGCGCCAGTTGGCGGGCGTTGAGGTTCTCTTCGACGGCCAGCCTGCACCGGTGCTGTACGCCCAATCGCGGCAAGTCAATGCTGTGGCGCCCGTGGAACTGAGCGGCAAGACGCAGACCAACGTCACCCTTGTCTACAACCAAGCCGCCGTCGGCTCGACCACGGCCCAGGTAATGGCCATTGGATCTCCGGGCATCTTCCGGCTCCAGCCTGGCGTCTCCACTGAGGCGGTGGCCGAGAACCAGGATGGCACGCTCAACGGTCCGTCGAATCCCGCACCCCGGGGTTCGATCATCGCCGTTTGGGGCACCGGTTTCGGCCTGATCGATCCCCCCTGCTCGACCGGTGGTCTCAACCCGCCCGGCCCCGTCAACCTGGCAGCCGGCTTGAGCGTCGACATCCAGGACAATCTGGGTCCTACCGTTCCAGCCGTCTATGCCGGCAGCGCACCAACCCTGCCGTGTGGCGTGGTGCAGATCAACCTCACCGTCCCCACTTACCTCCAGCCGGGTGTCTACCAGTTCTTTCCCATGTCCATCATGGCGCTAGGCGGCGGCGCCGAGACACTTGCCGCGGGGGACATCGGAGTCACGATCTTCGTGAAATAGCCACCGTTTCGGCGCCAGCACAGCACGAAGCGGCCGAAGTTGCCGCCGGGGTTATCATAGGCTTATGTCGAAAAGGCTGTGGCTTGCGTTTGCCCTGGCCCTGGCCGGGGCCGCTTCCGCCGCCGCGCAAAGCGGCTGGACGCTCTCCTGGAGCGATGAATTCAGCGGCGCCACCCTGGATCAAACCAAGTGGGGCTACAACACCGGCGGCGGCGGCTGGGGGAACGGGGAACTCGAGTATTACACCAACAGCACCAACAACGTCTACCTCCAGAACGGCAACCTGGTTATCGAGGCCATCCAGGAATCTTACCAGGGCTCTCAGTACACCTCCGGCCGGATCCTCACCCAGAACAAGTTCTACCAGGCCTACGGCCGCTTCGAGGCGCGCATCAAGATCCCTTTTGGACAGGGCCTCTGGCCGGCCTTCTGGCTGCTGGGCGAGAACATCGACACCGTGAGCTGGCCCGCTTGCGGCGAGGTCGACATCATGGAGAACATCGGCGACGAGCCGAACATCGTCCACGGCAGCCTGCACGGTCCGGGCTATACCGGCGGGACCGGGATGAGCGCGCCCTACTCGCTCCCGGCGGGCCAGCGCTTTGCCGACGATTTCCACCTGTACGCCGTCGAATGGGAAACGGGGGTGGTCCGCTTCTACGTGGATGACCAGCTTTATGAAACCGTCACGCCCGCCAATCTCCCCGCTGGCGCCATCTGGGAATTCAATCAACCGTTTTTCATACTGCTGAACGTGGCGGTGGGCGGCCCCACCTCCTGGCCCGGCGCTCCCGACTCGACCACGCAGTTCCCCCAGCAGATGCTGGTGGACTACGTGCGCGTCTACCAGCGCGCCACCACGCCGGTCCCCACGGTGACCTCCGGCGGCATCACCAACAGCGCCAGCTACCTGCCGGGCGTTGCTCCCGGTTCCTGGGTCACCATCTGGGGCCAGAATCTAGCCAACTCCACGCGGAGCTGGCAGACCTCCGACTTCGTGAACGGCAATCTGCCTACCCAACTCGACGGAGTCTCGCTGACCATCAACGGCCAGCCCGCCTTCATCTCCTACATCTCTCCCACCCAGATCAACGCGCAGGCCCCCCAGGTTCCCCAGGGATCGGTCATGGTCTCGGTGCTCAACAACGGCCAGAGAAGCGAACTCTATGCGGCGCAGGCCCAGACTTACTCTCCGGCGCTGTTCCTGTGGCAAAACCAATACGCGGTGGCAACGGATCCTAATTTCAACCTGATCGGCAAGCCCGGCCTTTACCCGGGCCAGATTTTCACTCCGGCCAAGCCGGGCCAGACCGTGGTCTTCTGGGGTACGGGATTTGGTCCCACCAATCCATCGGTTCCGCCGGGACAACTGGCCCCCCTATCTCCGCTGGCCGTTCTCGCGAGCGACCCTGCGGTCCAGATTGGCGGCCTCCCCGCTCCCTATTTGTCCGGCAGCGGCGTGCTGACTCCCACCGACGCCGGCCTCTACCAGTTTGCCGTGACCGTGCCCCAGGTGCCCGACGGAGACCAGCCGGTGGTGGTCAGTATCAACGGCAATGCCACGCCCGCCAACGCTTTCCTGACCGTCGCGCAGTAGAACGGGCCCGTGGCGGACTACCACAAAGTCGGGTTGATCGCTCTGCGCGCGGGGCGTCTGCTGCTCTGCCGGAAGAAGCATTCGACTGGGTTGCTGATCCTGCCCGGCGGCTGCTTCGAGCCGGGCGAATCGCCGCTCCAGTGCCTGGCCCGCGAGCTGCGTGAGGAACTGGGCGATGTCGCGGCGACGGGCCTCGAATTCGTCGGCACATACACCGACAAGGCCGCCGGCGACCCCGCCAAAACCGTCTGCATCGAGCTGTATCGCGGCGAACTCCAGGGTGCGCCCGTAGCCTCCTCCGAGATCGCCGAGCTGGTCTGGTTCGGGGAGCTCGACGACCAGGCGCGCCTCGCTCCCAGCCTTGTCAACCACATCCTGCCGGATTTGCTCTCGCGCGGCCTGCTGCCCTGGAGCGCCGCGCGCCCCGTCGAGTTGCTGGCGCCTGCGCGCGATCTGGAGTGCGGCCTGGCCGCCATCGATTGCGGCGCCGACGCGGTCTACATCGGCGCGCCGCGCTTCGGGGCAAGGGAAGCTGCGGGCAATAGCCTCCAGACCATCGCGGCCCTGGTGCGGCACGCCCACAAATACTGGGCCCGCGTCTATGCCACGCTCAATACCCTGCTGCGCGACGACGAGCTCCCCGCCGCCCGCCGCCTGGCCTGGCAGCTCCACGACATCGGCGTCGACGGCCTGATCGTCCAGGACGTTGGCCTGCTGGAAGGCGATCTGCCGCCGCTCCCTCTCATCGCCAGCACGCAGATGCACAATCATACGCCTGAGCGGCTGGCTTTCCTCGAGCGGGTGGGCTTCCGGCGCGCGATTCTGGCGCGGGAACTCGAGCTCGGCCAGATCCGGGCCATTCGCCAGGCCGCGCCGCGCCTCGAGCTAGAGTGCTTCGTCCACGGCGCGCTGTGCGTCTGCTATAGCGGCCAGTGCTTTTTGAGTTACGCGCTGGGCGGACGCAGCGGCAACCGAGGCGAGTGCGCGCAGCCCTGCCGCAAGTCCTACATGCTGGTGGACTCCGAGGGGCGCGTGTTCGAGAGCCCCCGTCATCTGCTCTCGCTGCGCGACTTGAATCTCGCCGCCGAGCTTCCCGAGCTGCTCGCGGCCGGCGTCGGCGCCTTCAAGATCGAAGGGCGTTTGAAGGATCGCACCTACGTGGCCAATGTGGTCGCGCATTACCGGCAGTGCCTGGACGAAGCGCTGCGGTCCGCCGGCGCGCGTCGTTGTTCCTCGGGAACCAGCCGGCCCGGCTTCACGCCGGATCTCGCAAAGACGTTCAACCGCGGTTTCACAACCTATTTCCTGCACGGTCGGGGCGACGCGGTGGCCTCCATCGAAACGCCCAAGATGGTGGGCCAAGCGATCGGGCCAGTCGCCACCGTGGGTCGCCGGGATTTCACGCTCCCGCCCGGCCTCGAGCTGCATCCTGGCGACGGCCTCTGCTTTTTCGATGATCGGGGCCAACTCCGCGGGACATCCGTGAATGCGGTGCGCGGAGCGGCCGTCACCCCCGACAAGATGGAGGGCCTCCAGCCGGGGACCGTGATCCACCGCAATCACGACCACCAGTTCCTGTCCCAGGTCGCCAAGAGCCGTCCCCAGCGCCGAATCTCCGTGAAGTTGACGCTCGACGCATCGGGCCTGGCCGCCCTGGATGAGGACGGCAACCGCGCCCAGGCCCCGCTGTCGGCCGCCGCTCAACCCGCCCGCAATCCCGAGCAGGCGCTCGAGACCATTCAGCGCCAACTCGCCAAGACCGGCGATACCGAATTCGAGTGCTCCCAGGTCTCGGTCGAACTCCAGCCCGTTCCCTTCCTGCCGGTCTCGACTCTCAACGCCCTGCGCCGCGCCGCGCTCGACCGGCTGCGGGCCGTCCGCGAGGCGAACCGGCCGCGCTGGCTAGGCGGCATCCAACCTGGCGACGTCCCGTTTCCCGAGCCGGAGCTGTCCTATCTTGCCAACGTGCTCAACCGCCAGGCCGAGGCCTTCTACCGGCGGCACGGTGTGACGCGCATCGAGCCGGCCGCCGAGTCCGGCCTGGACCTTCGCGGCCGCAAGCTCATGACCGCCCGCTACTGCCTCAAGCACCAGCTCGGCCTCTGTCCGCGCCTGTGCGACCCGCAGCCGCTGGCCGAACCGCTCGCGCTCATCGACGACGAGGGCCGACGCCTCGAACTGCGCTTCGAGTGCGCCGGCTGCCACATGGAGATCTATCTCTAGCCCGGCGCCGGCTCCGCTTCCTTCTTAGGCAGCGTCGCGTAGAAGAACCCGCGCGTGATATCCACACTCCACCACCCACCATCCGTAGAACGCCTTCTTCGCCGAGCGCTCCCGGTCCTACCGGATTCCTACCCGTATAGCGCGCGCCGCCAGCCTGCGATGGCGGCGATCGACGCTCCCGGGGCGTACCCAGAGTGTTCCGGCATCCGGCGTGATATACTGTGGTATATACCATCCGGCGGAGGCCGTCATGCCACGTACCGCAAAGCTATTTCGCAACGGTCGAAGTCAGGCCGTCCGTTTGCCGTCCGACTTCCGGTTTGAAGGCGGCGAAGTCTTTGTCCGCCAAGACCCCGCGACCGGAGATGTGATCCTGTCCCGGCGGCCGGAATCGTGGGAGAGCTTCTTTCAGCTCGCGCAACAAGCCCGTGTGCCGCAGGACTTCCTGGCCGATCGCGCAGACTCGAAAGCGCAGAAGCGGGATCTCTTCTAATGGCCTGCCGGTATCTTCTGGACACCAACATCGCCAGCTACATCATAAAAGGCAACGTTCCCGCCGTTCGTCGCCGGCTGGTGAAAGTCCCCATGGCTCAGGTCGCCATCTCGGCGGTCACCGAGGGTGAGTTGCGCTATGGCGTGGCCCGGCGGCCCGATGCGGCGAACTTGCAGACAGTCGTTCGCGAATTCCTGCTCCGGCTCGCGATTCTGCCCTGGGATTCGGAGGCCGCGCAACGGTACGGGAGCCTTCGGGCATCGCTCGAACGCGAAGGACGCCCGATGGGAAACCTCGACATGATGATCGCCGCACAGGCCCTGGCGTCGGATCTCGTCCTGGTCACCCATGACCAGGCATTCAAGAGGATCAAGAAACTGAAGGTCGAAGACTGGACGAAGCCGTGAGGAGAGTTCGAAAACCGCCCGCCTTGAGCAGCCACATCCCCCCGTTCGGCCTTCCCGCACCAATCATCCGGTATCTTCCGCCGTTTGACGAAGGTGTCAAAGCTCTGCGAACGGCAACGCGGCGACCTTCGGCGCCAGCGGCAGCCGGACTTCTCCTGGGTGAACCACAAACCCTGGCCCGGCCTTTTCGCCGAGGTCTTCCTGGAAGGCCCGAATCCCACTGGCCATCGCCGGGCGAGGCGTCGCGGAGAGCTTCACCTCTATCGGAATCAGCTTGCCGCCGGCTTCGACCACCAGATCGACTTCCACTCCCGCCGACGTGCGCCAGAAGTGGACCTGCGGCTCTTCGCCTCGGTTGACGAAGGATTTCACGATTTCCAGAAGAACGGCGGTCTCGAAAATCGCCCCACCCAGCGGACCCGCTGCCGCGTGATCCGGATCTTTCAAGCCAGCCAGGTAGCAAAGCATGCCGGTGTCCGTGAAGTACACCTTCGGCGTCTTAACCAGTCGTTTGCCGACGTTGGCGTGGTACGGTCGCAACACGACGACCTGGAAGGTGGCTTCCAGCACGGAGAGCCACGCTTTGGCGGTATTCACCGCGATCCCAAGGTCGCGCGCAACGTCGGTGAGATTGAGCAGTTGGCCGGTCCGGGCCGCCAGTGCGCGCAGGAAACTCTGAAACGAGATCAGGTCCCCAACCTGGCGCAGCGAACGGACGTCGCGCTCAAGGTAAGTCTGAACGTAACTGGAATGCCAAAGCGAGATGTCGCGATCGGGTTCGGCGACAAGTTCCGGATATCCGCCGCGCAGAAGGCTCCGCCACAGATTCGGCGGCGCGATGCGGTTGACGGCAGGATGCGTCTTCGGCCGTTCCCAAGGCAGCGCACCGGGCGGCCTCCCGAGCTCTTCGCGTTGTGAGACGGGCAATAGCCGCAGCATGGCCGCCCGGCCGGCCAGCGATTCCGTGACTTGCTCGGTCAGAAGAAGGTTCTGCGATCCGGTCAGAAAGTACTGACCACGCGTGTTCCGGCGATCGTCGATTCTCTCCTTGATGTAAGGCAACAGATCTGGCGCGTACTGAACCTCGTCGAAGACGACCGGCGCCGGGTGCATCTCCAGGAAGCCCCGCGGGTCCGCCGCCGCCGCGGCGCGCACATCCGGAGGCTCCAGCGAGACATACCCGGACGCTTCCCCGAAGACATGCTTCAACAATGTGGTCTTGCCCGATTGGCGCGGCCCCGCCAGGACCACCGCCGGGAACTGTGAGGCGGCCTTTCGCAGAACTGGCTCCAACGCACGTGGAATGTAACGGCGACGCATCAGTGGACCTCCCCTTGCAATTATGCATTACAAATGCATATTTGCAAGGTGTTTCGCCGAATCTCCGCCGGCGGCCCTCTCGGCCCGCCTTCACGCCTCCGGCAAAGCCGTCGGCTCCTCCGGTTCCCGCCGCAACTCCACCAGCGCCTTCACCAGTTCCTTGCCGCGCTTGAGAGCGCTCTCGTAGATCGCGCGCCGCTCCTGCCGCGTCAGCCCGCTGCCCAGGCGGTAGAACTGTTCCAGGCCCGCTCCCACGGTGTAGGTGCCGGCGTAAGCGATGGCCGCCTTCGGGATCAGCCCGCCGCCGAATGGGATCTTCCCCGCCAGTTCCCGCGCCAGCCCGCGCCAGCCAAGCGCGCCGCCCGCGATGGCCGCAATCTGCCCCCGCTGCTCCCGGTAGCCCACCGCGCGGTCGCTCGCCGCCGCGATCAGAAAGGCCATCCGCACCTGGTTCATGGTCAGGAACGCCGTGTCCGAGGCGTACTCGCCCACCGCCCACGGCAATTCCGCCAGGCTCGGGACCACGTCCGGCAGCGCCGTAACCAGAGCGAACATCGCATTCTCCCAGGCGATCCGGCGGACGATCCTCCCAATGGCCGGCCTGCGGAACGGAGCGAAACTCCGCGCCAGCGCCAGCTCCAGTTCCGGGCAGGCCTCCAGGACCTCCCGCACGGTGCGCCGCACGTCCCCGCGATAGAAGCGGAAGGCCTCCGGCGGTCCCAGCAGTTCCTCTTCGCACAGCAGCAGGTCGAATGGCCCCGCCCCGCTTTCCTCGTCCAGGCGGTGCAGCACCCGCAGCGTCTCCCTGCGCCTGGCTCGCGAATCGTCCGGCGGCGCCAGCCAATCCTCCATTTCGGCGTACCGCTCCCGGCTCGACGCGACCAGCCCCACCGCCAGCCGCCGCTCGGCGAGCTCCCGCACGTCGCTCGGCTTCAGGTTTCGGAAGGCAGTCCGGATCTCGCTGTAAATCGCGCTGGCCATGCTGCTCTCTCAAAGCGGACGCTGGGCGCCCGGGATGCGGAACATCGCTCTGGGCCCCTGCCGCCATTCTACTCCCAGACCGATCCGCTCGACGTCTATGGCCGGCGCGAAGTAGCGCAAGATCGTCTCGGTCTTGGGATGGAACCCCAGCGCCGGAGCGATCAACAGCAGCCGCGGCCAATCGCGGCGCAACGCGATGCCCGGGAAGTAGCCCCGCTCGGCGAACTCGCCCCGCTCCAGATGCCAGACCACCCGCATCCAATAGTCCAGCGCCTGGAGCGGCAAGTGGATGTCCTCCGAGGCTTTCAGCTCCAGCACCGCCAGCCGCCCGGCCCGGTCCACCGCCAGTAGATCCAGGATGCCGCGCTCTCCGCCCGCCACCGCCGGAACCTGGCCGTAAACCGGTTCGGTGACCAGCGTGGGGTCGACCTGCTCCACATTCGCGCGTACCTCCGATTCCAGCCAGGCTTCCGGGTGGCTGCGGTAGATGGGGTTCTCCCGATCGGCCGCCGAGGGCGCCCGCAGCCGGGCGATTTCCCTGGCTAACTGTTCGATTTCCTCGAGGTTCCCTTCCCGCGCCGCCGCTTTGGTCTCCAGTCCGAAAAGCAGCTCGCTTCGGCTGGCCCGCGCGAACTCCATGCCTCGTACCCGCAGGCTGGCTGTCCCGTCGGCCCGCTCGACGGTCTCCACGTGGGGCAGGCGGCCCAGCCGTTCTACCCAGCCTGCGACCTGCGGCGCCACGGCGCCATGCCAGCTCGCGCGGGTTTCCAAGCGCGTTTCCAAGTTGCCATAATCGCCCGCGTCCAACCGCTCCTCGTACCCCTCCTCCGTATAGACGAAGGCCTGCGCGCGCACGACCCGCTGATTCAGGAACCGCAGCCGCTGGCAAGCCGGCCGGGCCTCCCGCTCGGGATAAAACAACGCCAGGCTCTCCACGCCCAGCCGCCGCTCTCTACGGCGCAGGTAGTCCAGCCAGATCAGCGCGAAGGTCAGCGAGGCGGCCGCTGCACCCGGCTCCGGCGGCGCCGCCAGCGCCGCGATGCCCGTCGCGCCACTCGTCAGCAACGCCCGCGGGTAGGCCGGAGAGAGGCTTTCTTCCAGATTCGCCTCGCTGCTCAGCTCCGCGATCCGCCACTCCGGAAACTGCCGCGACAGGCTCCTCCGGAACTGTTCCCGGAACACCAGCCGCGCGCCCCGGCGCTGGCCTTCCGCCCCGCCCCGCGTTCCGTCCAGCAGGTAGATCGAGCCCTGCCGTTTGCCGAATCGCTCGATGGTCAGCTCGAGTTTGCCGTTGCTCTCCTCGCCCAGACCCACGATCCGCCGCGCCAGGTTGCGCCGCTCGTCCCACACCTGGATGGTGAGACGCCCGTTTCGCCATTCCAGCGTGAAGCTCCCCGGGAGCAGGCGGTATTCCGCCTCCCCAGGCTCCAGCAGCGCCGGCGCCCGCCCCCGATCGAGAAACCGCACAATGGCGGCATAGGCCCCGGCCGGGCCGTTCGCAGCGGCCATTCATAACCAAGGTGCCCCGGTCCCAGCGCCTCTCTCCGCCCACTTCGGCCATTGCGCTCCGGCCCCCGCGCCGTTTTCCTCCCACTCCCGCCAAGGCGCCCCGCCCCCAGCGCCTTTCTCCGCCCATTTCCCGCAACCGGAGGGTAATGGAACCCGTGTACTAGTACTAAACCCTAAGATACCCCTAGATTTCTTCTAGGGTTAGCGGCCTTCTGCCGATATACTCGACCCTGAGGTGTATATGCAAGTTCGCAAGCAGAACCCGAACCGCTGGTATCTGGTGATGGTCTTTTGCATCTTGGTGGCGTTCTGTGTGTTCATCATCGCGCCTCGCATCGGCTACTCCGCGGAAAACGCCCATGCCCTCGCGATCATGATCGGAGTGTGGGCGCCCACCCTGGGTATCCTGGGTGTCCGGGCGGAACTGATGCAGAAGAAAGACGAGTAGCCCCTTCCCGCGGCGGTGCGGGCTAGCGGGTAGTTGGTGAGATAATCGACCCTGAGGTGCACATGCAAGTTCGCAAGAAGAACCCCAACCGGTTTTACCTGGTGATGCTGTTCTGCCTCCTGCTATCGTTTTGTAGCTTCGTGATCGCTCCCCGCATCGGCTACGACAAGGACAGCGCCTACGCCGTGGCGATCATGATCGGCTTGTGGGCGCCCACCCTGTGCGTGCTGGGAGTGCGGTCGGAATTGATGGCCAAGAAGGACGAGTAGTTCCCTCCGTGAGTGGCAGCGGCGGGTTCCGAACCCGCCCGGCACGGCTTTGGCTCCTGCCCAGCAGGTGGTCTAAGCTGTAGCTATGCGTCGATTTGCACTCTTGTTGTTTTGGGGCCTATGTGCCTGCGCGGCCGAGGTCCGTACGCTCACCCTGCGCGAGGCCGTTGACCTGGCGCTCAAACAGAACCCCGAGATCCTGCTGGCGCGCCTGGACCAGCAGAAAGCCGAAGAGACCCTGCGGCTGGCGCACGACCCGTTTATCCCCAAGGTGTTCGTGGGCAGCGGTATGGCCTACAGCAGCGGGTTTCCGATGAGCATCGAGGGCGCCACGCCGTCCATCCTGCAGGCGCGTGCGGTTGCGGATGTCTTCAACCGTCCGCAGAGCTATCGCGTGGCCGCGGCCAAGGAGAGCCGCCACAGCGCGGCTTTGGAGGCCGCCGCCCGCCAGGATGAGATCGTCTACCGCACCGCGGAGCTGTTCCTGGACGCCCAGAAGGCCTCCCGGATGGCCGAGGCGGCCCGCGCCGAGGTGAAATCCCTGGAAGGCGTGCTCGAGACCGTGCGCGCCCGTGTGGCCGAGGGCCGCGAGTTGCCCATCGAGTCGCGCAAGGCCGAGCTGAACCTGGCCCGGGCCCGCTACCGCTTGCAGGTGCTCGAGGGGAACACGCGCTCCGCCCGGAATTCGCTCGGCGCGGCGCTGGGGCTGGAGGCGGCCGAGCAGGTCCAGCCAGCCGACGCCGAAACCCCTCCGCCCGCGCTGCCGGAGTCCGCCGACGCCGCCGTCGAGAGTGCGCTGGCCAACAGCAACGAGTTGCGCGCGCTGCAATCCAAGCTGCTGGCCAAGGGCTTCGACATCCACGCCGCGCGCGCCGCCAGGCTTCCCACCTTCGACCTGGTGGCCCAGTACGCTCTGCTCGCGAAGTTCAACAACTACGCGGAGTACTTCAACAAATTCCAGAGGAACAACGGGCAGCTCGGCGTTTCGTTCCAGGTGCCGCTGGTGGCCGGGCCGGGGATCGCCGCCGCCGGCGCGCTGGCCGAAGAGGAAGCGGCGGAGTTGAGGATTCAGTTTCGCAACACTCGCCGCCGCATCGAGTCCGATACGCGCCAGGCCTGCCAGGACCTCCAGCAGGCCGAGGCTGCCCGCGACCTCGCCCGGCTGGATCTCGAGGTGGCTCGCGAACAGGTCACCCTCCTGCTGGCCCAGACCCAGGAGGGCCGCGCCGCCCTCCGCCAACTGGAAGAGGCGCGCGTGGCCGAGACCGACCGCTGGATCGCCTTCTACGACGCCGGCGCCAGCCTCGACAAGGCCCGGCTCAACGTCCTGAGACAGACCGGGGAACTCCTGGCCGCCCTGCGCTAGCAGGCTAAGGCATGTCCGTGGGGTAAGCTTCAGCTTGCCCAGGGACTTGTCGGCAGCCTGCTAGTGCGGAAAGTACGGGTACTCGGCGGGCTTGATGCCCCGGGCGCGCAGATACACCACGCACTGCCCCCGGTGATGCGTGGTGTGGTCCATGGCCAGCAGCAGGTTCTCGAGATTCTTCTCGGCTTGCTCCGAGGTGAGGCTCCCGATCGTCTTGATCGCGTAATCGAAGCTGTCGCTCAGCGCCCGGATCACGCTCGCCTTGTCCAGCGTCGCCGGCTTGGCGAGCGGCGCCTTCACCCCCGTGATCCTGGACATGAAGTATTCGTTCATGCCCGCGATGTGCATCAACTGCTCCTTGAACGTCATCTCCTCCGAGTTGGGCCGGAAGCCATAATCGGCTTCCGGCATCTGCTGCGCGATCGCAATCGTGTACGCCTTGGAGGTCTTCCAGTGCTGCAGCAGCTTGGGAACGATGTCCTCGCCGGCCAGCGTCGGAAGGGCCAGCATCGTCAGCGCCAACAGTAGTCTCTTCATGGGTCGGGCTCCGCTGTCTCGAACCTTATAGTATGCCCGAAAACCCTGCCGCCGGTGGTTGACGCCCGACCGGGGGGGCCGGGTGTTGCCGCCCGGAGCCCCGGCCGGGAGACTAGGTATCGCCGCCCGGAGCGCCGGCCGCGGGGCCTGGTTTTGCCGCCTGGCGCCCCGGCCGCCTGGCGCCCTCCCCCATCGAGTGCATTGCCAACCTGGGTCCGTTTATGGTGAAGTAAATAACAATCATGAGGAACGCGGTAAAGTTGTCCCGCTATGCGCTACTCGCGCTTGCAATTGTCGCCGGGGTCTCGTGCAGCCGGGATCCCAACGTGGTCAAGGTGAAGTACCTTGAGAACGGCAACCGGTACTTCGATAAGGGCCAATACAAAGAGGCCTACATCATGTACCGCAACGCCTTGAAGAAGGACATGAAGTACAGCGAGGCATACTTCCGGGTGGCGCAGACGGAACTGAGATTGGGGCGCCCGCTCGACGCTTCCCGGGACTTCCGCCGCGCCATCGATACCAATCCCAAGCATGAGGAGGCCAGGATACAGCTTGGAGAGCTCTACCTGCTCTCCTACCTGTCCCACAGATCCGGCGAACAGAACCTGGCGCCGATGATCAAGGCGCTCTCCGACGAACTGCTGAAGCTGAACCCGAAGTCCGCCCCCGGATTGCGCCTGCGGGGTTACCTGGAGATGACTAGCAACCAGCTCCCGGCGGCGCTCGCGACCTTCCGGCGAGCCAACGACATCGCTCCTCTGCACCCCGAGATCGTGCACCCTCTGGTGCAGGTGCTGTTTGCCTCGGGCCAGAGCGCCGAGGCGGAGAAGCTGGCCCGGCAGTTGATCGAGAAGCAGAAGACCTTCGGCCCCATCTACGACCTGCTCTACCAGCAGGCGATGCGGGACAAACGGTTCGCGGACGCCGAGAACGTCCTCAAGCTGAAGATCGCCAACAATCCCGCCAGCGGCGACTATATGCTGCAGCTCGCGCGTCACTACCAGGTCCTCGGCCGCAAGGAGGAGATGCGGGCCGTTCTGGAGAAGGTTGGCTCTAAGAACTATGTGGGCGGCCGCATGAAGGCGGGCATCTTCTACCGCGGAATCCGCGATTTCGACAGCGCCACGCGGGAGTACCGGGAGGGCGAGAAGGAAGACCCGAAACACAAGGCCAGCTACGAAAAGACAATCGCGGAAGTGCTGGTAGCCGAGCGCCGGCTGCCGGAGGCGGTCAAAGTCCTGGATGCGGTGTTGAAGGACAATCCCGCCGACGATCAGGCCAAGGCCATGCGCGCCGCGCTGCTGATCGAGACCGGCAACCCCAAGGAGGTGCAGATCGCCGTCGAGGAGCTGCAATCGGTGGTCGCCCGCATGCCGGCTAATCCGGTGCTGCGTTTCAACCTGGGACGGGCGCAGATGGTGCTGGGGCACATCGAGCAGGCCCGGACGCAATTCCAGGAAGCCGTGAAACTCCAGAAGGATTACGTGGCGCCGCGGCTGGCGCTGGCCCAACTGAGTTTCTACTATCGTCACGACTGGGGCCAGGCCCTGCAATACTCCGACGAGGTGCTGGAAATCGATCCGCATAACCTGCCCGCGAGACTGATGCGCAGCTCGGCGCTGGCCGCGGTGGGGAACCGCGACCAGGCCCGGAAGGAGCTCGCCGAGACCATCAAGGAACACCCGAATTCCCGGGAAGCCCACGTGCAGATCGGCCTTCTGGATCTGGACGAGAAGCGTTACGCGGAGGCGGAATCCGAATACCGCCAGCTCTACCAGCAGAACCCCGACGAGCTCAGAGCGGTCCAGGGACTCGCCGAGACCTACGCGAAGGAGGGTCAATCCGGGAAGGCCATCGATCTGCTTCAAAAGGAGCTGGCCAAGCATCCCGAACGCGTGGAAATCCGGATGTTATTGGGCAACCTGGCCTTTCGCAACAAGGATTACGACGTGGCGATTCAGGACTATCGGGAACTGCTGAAGACCCGCCCCAACGCCGGCGACGTTTATGTGCTCCTGGGCGAGACGTATCGCCTGAAGGGCGACGTGAAGTCTGCGAGGGAGGCCTTCGACAAAGCCGTCACGCTGCGGCCGAACGATCCCATCCCGCATCTCCGGCTGGCCTTGCTGCTGGACCAGCTAGGGGAGCGGGCGGTAGCGCGCCCCATCTACGAGCAGGTCCTGAAGATCGAGCCGGACAACGCGGTCGCGCTGAACAACGTCGCCTACATGATGGCGGAGGGTGGGGAAGATCTCGACCTGGCGCTCAACGACGCCCGGCGGGCCAAGCAGAAGCTGCCCGATAACCCCGACGTCGCCGACACCTTGGGCTGGATCTTGATCAAGAAGAACCTCAGCGACGAGGCCATTCGGGTTTACAACGATCTGGTGGCCAAGCAGCCCAATCGATCCACCTTCCGGTATCACTTGGGCATGGCGCTCTACCAGAAGGGCGACAAGGTGCAGGCCAGGAAGGAGCTTCAGACGGCGCTGCAGAATCATCCCTCCAAGGATGAAGAGGCCAAGATCCGCGACCTGATGGGTAAGCTGGGTTGAACCGGGTTCCCGCCACTCCCACCGCATGCCCGGCCGGGCCGGCGGTTGAGGTGTGCGGCGAGAAGCGGAGCTGGCCGTACATCGTCCCGTTCGCCACGCTGATGCTGTTCCTGGCCCTGGGCGGGATTCTGCCAGGGGGCGCGACCTGGAGCTATCCGCTGCGCACGGTCGCGGTGTGCGCGGCGCTGCTAGTCTGTTCCCGTCATCTGATCCGCCTCCGTCCGTCGCGTGGGCTGCTCAGCGTGCTGATGGGGATCGCCGTGTTCGCCATATGGATCGCTCCCGACCTGCTGTGGCCGGGATATCGCCACAACTGGCTGTTCGAGAATCCCCTGTTCCACCGCGCTGGTTCCGGCGCGCCGCAGGCCGGCCGGTGGTTTCTGGCGTTCCGTGCGGGCGGATCGGTGCTGCTGGTGCCGATCGTCGAGGAGTTGTTCTGGCGCGCCTGGCTGATGCGCTGGCTGGTTTCCCACAAGTTCTACGAAGTGCCGCTGGGTTATTACGCGGCGCAGGCTTTCTGGATCAGCGCGCTGCTGTTCGCCTCCGAGCACGGCATCTACTGGGACGTCGGACTGGCCGCCGGCCTGCTCTACAACTGGTGGATGGTGCGCACCAGGAGTTTGGCCGACTGCATCCTGGCCCACGCCGTCACCAACGCCTGCCTGGCCGCCTACGTCCTGCTGGCCGGCCGCTGGGAGTACTGGCTGTAGGCTACGCGACTTCGCAGGCGCCCGCCGAAGGTTTCGAGCGGTAGATCTGCGGGACCATTCCGAAGCGCGACTGGTAGGCTTGGCGGATGGCCGCTTCGAAGGCCGCCACCGCCTGCGGGGCCACCAGGTTCACGGTGCAGCCGCCGAAGCCGCCGCCGGTCATGCGCGCTCCGAATACGCCGGGAACGCCGAGGGCCGTATCCACCAGGAAGTCCAGCTCCTCGCAACTGACCTCGTAGTCGTGCTGCAAGCTGCGGTGGGAGGCCACGAAGAGTTCGCCCATGGTCTTGAGATCGCCGGCATGGGAGGCGGCCATGAAGGCCTCGACGCGCGCGTCCTCGGTGACCACGTGCCGGGCTCGCTGGCGCGCCGGCGGCTGGATGCGTCCAGAGGCGGCTTCGAACATGGCGGCATCCACGTCGCGCAGGCTCTCCACCGAGCCGATGGCCGCCACCGCCTCGGCGCACTCGCGCACGCGGTCGCGATAGGCCGACTGGCCGAGCTCGTGCTTCACCATCGTGTTCACCGCCAGGATCTCGACGCCCTCCGGCAGGTGCACGATTTCGTGCTCCAGGCTGCGGCAATCGATCTTCACGGCGGCCCGCTCGCGGCCGAACACGGAGATGTACTGGTCCATGATGCCGCAGGGCATGCCCACGAACTCGTTCTCCGCGCGGCGGCAGAGCTTGACCAATTCGAGCTTGTCCATGGGACGCCCGGCCAGCAGCGCCAGCGCGGTGGAGGTCTCCAGCGCAGCCGAAGAACTGAGGCCGGAACCCACCGGCACGGTGCTGTGTATAAGGAGATTCGCGGGCGCGACTTCGAATCCGGCGCGCACCAGTTGCTGGGCCACGCCGGCCACGTAATCGCCCCAATCGTGCGCTGGCTGGAGCGCCCCCAGATCCGCCACGGCCCACTCCCGCGACTGATCGAGGTCCTGGGACCGGACGCGCAGCAGGCCGTCCGAGCCGGGCGCGGCGGCGATGAAGCAGGCCATGTCGAGCGCCATGGGGAGCACGAAGCCGAGGTTGTAGTCGGTGTGCTCCCCGATCAGGTTGACCCGGCCGGGTCCGCGGAATACGCGCAGCTCCGGAGCCGGTCCATAGACCCGCTCGAAGGCTTCCCTCACGCGCGCTTTCTCCAGGCCAGGGCGAGCAGCGCCAGGCCAAAGACGCCCATGGCGATTCCGCTGTAGAGGTTGACGTTGATGTCCGCAGCCATCTGCGCCCTGACGTTCGGGAACAACAGGCCGTAAGCGCAGAGAATGATTCCTAGTCCGGTGAAGTACAATCCCGCAGGCAATCTTAGATCCCACATATGCGTATTTACCAGAGCCAAATGTTAATCGCGATGCAAATCGCCAACGCCACTATGGCCAGCGGCACGGGCCGCTTATGCCAGGGCTCGCCCGCAGCGGTGCGCGGCCTCTCGGTGGCGCCCCACACCAGCCCCTTCAACTCGGAGATTGGCTTGGCCTTGCCCACTACGCTCAGGAGCACGGTCACCACGAAGCAGACGGCAAAGGACACCATGGCGATCCAGAAATTCTGCGCCATGGTGGAGCGGAACGTATGCAGGTTGGCAATCCAGCCGCCTTTGTCTTCGGCCATCGTGAGCGCCAGGGTCAGCAAGCCCGCCGCCGTGCCCGACACCAGGCCGGAGAACGCTCCCAGGCCGGTAGCCCGCAACCAGAACATACCCAGCAGAAAGGTGGCGAACAAGGGAGCGTTCACCACTCCGAAGACCAACTGGAGCAGGTCCATGATGTTCTTGTAGAACTGCGCCACGTAGGCCGCGCCGATCGAAAGCAGCGTCCCGACAAGCGTGGAAATCCTTCCCACCATCAGGTAGTGCGCGTCCGGCGCGCCCTTGCGGATGTGGCCCTGATAGATGTCGTAGGTCCAGACCGTATTGAACGCGGTAACGTTGCCGGCCATGCCCGACATGAACGAGGCCATCAATGCGGTGATGCCCACGCCCAACAATCCGGCGGGATAAAACTTGCCCATCAGCGAGATCATGACCATGTCGGCGTCCAGCTTGCCATCCAGCATGGGCAGCTCGTAGCCGGAGTGCATTTTGGCCAGCGCCAGGGCCGCGATGCCGGGTAGGATGACGATCAGCGGCATGAACATCTTGGGGAAGGCGGCAATGATGGGCGTGCGGCGCGCCGAAGACATGGAGTCCGCGGCCATGGCCCGCTGCACCACCAGGAAGTTGGTGCACCAGTACCCGAAGGAGAGCACAAACCCCAGTCCGACCACCACGCTGAACATATCCGATCCCATGGGGTTATCCGCGGCGTTTCCCATGTATTGCCAGGCGTGGGTCCACTTGGGATCCAGATGCTGCCGAATCCCGCTCCAGCCTCCCGCCTTCATCACCGCCAGGATGGAGAGCGGGGCGAAGCCCAGCACGATGAGGAAGAACTGGAGGACCTCGTTGTAAATCGCGCTGGTAAGGCCGCCCAGGGTCGTGTAGACCAGCACGATGGCGGCAGCCAGCAGCACCGAGGTGAGGTAGTTCCAACCCAGCACCAGTTGGAAGAGCTTCCCGAGCACGTGCATCGAAACGCCCGAAGAGAAGATGGTCATCACCGCGAAACTGACCGCGTTGAAGGTCCGGGTCTTCTCGTCGAAGCGCAGCTTGAGATACTCGGGAACCGAGCGCGCGCGGCTGCCATAGTAAAAGGGCATCATGAAGAGGCCCACGAAGAGCATCGCGGGGATCGCGCCCAGCCAGTAGAAATGGGCCTGCATGACGCCGTACTTGGCGCCCGAGCCGCACATCCCGATCACTTCCTGTGCGCCCAGGTTGGTGGCTATGAAGGCCAGGCTGGTGATCCAGACCGGCAGGGAACGGCCAGAGGTCAGAAAGTCGGAGCTGGTGGAGACCTTCTTCTTGAGGAGCCAGCCGATCCCAACGACAAAGGCGAAATAGAGGGCAAGGACAAGGTAGTCAACTGTGGCGAGTGTCAATTGAGAAAACCTCGACTTGGGAGTCTAGCACATCCGCGAAGAGCGCCGCTCGAACGTGAGGGATGCGCGGTCACGGGTTGGTTTGGAACAGAAGCGGAGCGAACTCGGCCAGGTTACGGCGCCAGACCATCCAGGTGTGCATGCCGGGCGTTTCGGTCCAGGTGAAGCGGACGTCCTTGGATTTCAACCAGGCGGCGAATTGTCCGTTGATGTCCATGAGGCGGTCGTCTTTGCCGCAGGCGATCCAGAGCAGGCGGAGGCGGGAATTGGCTTTGGAGTCGAGCGCCGGGAACATAGTGTCGAACTGGCCGCCCAGTCCGCCGGAGCTGAAAGCGCCGATCCAGGCGAAGCGGTCGATGGCGTTCAGGCCGGTAAAGAGGGACTCGGCGCCGCCCATGGAGAGGCCGGCGATGGCCCTGGATTCGCGGCCGGTTTCGACCCGGTAGTCCTTCTCGACTTGCGGCAGGACTTCGGCGAGCAAAGCGTCGCGGAAGCGCTGGTAGTTGCGCGTGCGGAGGCCGGCGTCGTCGAAAGACGGGATGCCGCGGGCCAGGATTTCGGGAGCGCCATAGCCCAGGGGCATCACGACCAGCATGGGTTTGGCTTTGTTCTGCGCAATCAGGTTGTCGAGAATCAGGTGGGCGCGGCCGACGGCGGTCCAGCCGCTGGCGTCGTCGCTGAAGCCGTGCAAGAGGTAGAGGACCGGGTAGCGGCGGCGGGCGCTTGGATCGTAGCCGGGCGGAGTGTAGACATAGAAGTCGCGGCGGTCGCCCACGATGGCGGAGCTGTAGAAATGGTGGTGGATCACGCCGTGCGGGACGTCGCCCAGCTCCCAGGGCAGGCTGGCGGGGCCGGGGACGTGAACCAGGCTGTTGGCGTAGAGCAGGTTGGTCTTGACGGCGGGATTGTTGGGATCTCTCAGCGTGACGCCGTCGACTTCAAAGGAGTAGCCGTAGATGTCGGGGGCGAGTGGAGGGGTGCTTAGGCTCCAGACGCCACCGTCGCCCTTCTGCATGGCGACGTGGGATGCGCCTTCGAGAGCCAGGAAGACCTGCTGGGCATGGGGGGCCTTGAAACGGAAGGTAACGCTGTTGTCGGCGTGGACCTCCGGGGATTGGATGGGCTGAGCCAGCGCGGGGAGGGCCGCGGCGGCAAGGACCAGTGGAAGGGTGGTATGCATGGCACTTGCTATTGTTTCAGGAATTGGATTGGGACGCACGCGGTGGGTTCCTTGGTGGGTTCGTTCGAGGCGTCGCCTGGTCTGATTTCCACAGGCTACGTGATTGGTGCAGAAGGAGATGACTGCGTCCCATTTCTGGGATTGGGTTCGAAGGCGACATTTCGGGTATTCGTGCGGGCTGGGGGCCTGAACTGCGCAGGGCATTGCGGCGATTGGCCGCGATCTGACATCGGCTTGGCATAGAACACCTCGGCTCCAGGGTAAACCCGGCCCCTGTCGGCAAGGCGGGGATGAAATGGCCAAGTGGCTGAGGGGATGGGGAAGAAATGGGGCGCGGGAACTGTCATCGGGGAATAAGGCGCAAAGATCGGCATCAGCGAACGGGAGTCGGGTGACCTGATCCCGCCTTGCGCCCACGACACTTGCCGTGCCCCGAAACAACCCAGCCCCGTTTCGGCACATCCCGTTCTTGGACGGTGAGGTTGGGCCCTCGCCGGTCAGTTAGCCCAAGCCGGGAGTCGAATGGGCTCGACGGGTTGGCCCGCTGCCACGACGGGATTGGGGTACTCTAGCACTTTGAAATTGCCGGTCTTGTCGTCGTCGTAATAGGCAAGTTCGATGAGTTTGGCCTCAACGCCATTCGTGACTATTGGTGCGCCTTCCACCAAGTAGCAGAAGACCACCCCTTCAAGGGAGTATTCCTTGATCAGCTTTGGGATTAGTCTGTGCTGCTCCATCACGACCGAGTCTCCGCGCACGAACATCAATTGTACGGTTGTCGTATTCTCACTGGATCGACGTGGAAGATCGAAGATACGAAGGTGGATCGTCTTGCCGGCGAGAGGGAAAGTCGCAGATCGCGTCGGCCGATTGCTCCCGACGACTTCCTCCCGCCCCGGGATCTCCCATCCAGCCGGGTTTATCACTTGCCTTGCGACCCGCCCAGCATCGTCTCCAGAAGCGACACTCACGGACGTCAGTATTGAGAGGGCCGCCAAGACACACGGGCCATGGGGTGTCATTGTGTATTGACCCGCGAAACTAATACGGAGTGAGTGATGAACCCACTCTGCTGGTCTTTGGTGAGGCTCCAGACGCCACCGTCGTCCCTCTGCATGGCGACGTGGGTAGCGCCCTCCAGGGCGAGGAAGACCTGCTGGGCATGGAGGGCCTTGAAACGGAAGGTAACGCTATTGTCGGAGTGGACCTCCGGGGATTGTATGGGCTGAGCCAGCGCGGGGAGGGCCGCGGCGGCAAGGACCAGTGGAAGGGTGGGATGCATGGCACTTGTTATTGTTTCAGGAATTGGCTTTGGGCGCACGCGTTGGGTTCCTTAGTGGGTTCGTTCGAGGGGTCGCCTGGCATGATTTCCACAGGATAAGTGAGTGGTGCGGAAGGAGATGACTGCGTCCCATTTCTGGGATTGGGTTCGAAGGGCGATTATCCCTTGACAACAAGTAGAAGATATGGCATAATGTCTGTATGGGTAGCAAACGCAAGGACATAGCGGTTCGGCAGTCGATCCCGAAGGAGTTGCGCTACACCATCAACGACTTCAACCGGGAATTCCCGAGCGACGACGCCTGTTTGCAATACATCCAAGAGCAGCGGTTTCCGGGTGGATTGGCCCACTGCCCGAAGTGCGAGAAAGAGCGCCGCCACTACCGGGTTTCGGGACGTACCGCTTATGCCTGCGACCACTGCGGCCATCACATGTACCCGCTGGCCGGGACCATCTTTGAGAAGTCGAGCACCTCCCTTCGCGCGTGGTTCTACGCCATGTACCTCATGGGATCGACGCGCTGCGGGATCTCGGCAAAACAGATTCAACGCGAAACCGGAGTGACGTATAAGACGGCTTGGCGCATCTTTCACCAGATTCGGACTCTTCTGTCGGAAGATCTGCAACTGGAGGGTCCATCAGTCGAGATGGACGAAACCTACTTCGGCGGTCGAACGCACGGAAAGGGGCGCGGCCTGCATCTTGAGAACAAGACTCCTATCGTGGGTATCGTGGAACGGAAAGGCCGCGTGATGGCTCGCGTCACCCCGAAGGTCAACGCGCACTTTCTGATGGGGATGGCGCGTGAGCACATCGTCGCTGAAAGCACCGTGTACACCGATGAATTCTCCGCCTATGATCGGCTTCCTAGGCTGCGCGATGAGCAAGGCCGACCACTGAGGTACAGCCATCGCCAAATCAACCACAGCGCGAAGGTCTACGTGATCGGCGATATTCACACGAACAGCGTCGATGGCTTCTGGAGCCTCATAAAGCGTGGAATCGGCGGGGTTTACCACTCGGTCGGCAGGAAGTACTTGCAGAGCTACCTGGATGAGTACGGTTTCAGGTATAATCGACGCGATCAGGGGAACCTGATCTTCAAGTCGATTTTGGAGCGGGCTTCGGAACTGGCGGGGTAATGGCCCGCCGCAGAAGTCCATGGAAGTCAGCTTGGGTGAAGGGCCGCGAACCCTCTTGGGCTGATTTTGGTGGATCGAGTTTCTTCGATGCTTTGCGCATGTTCTTCGGCGGTTTGGGTCACAAGGCCCAAACCCCATGAGCTTCCCGCTATTAGTGTACCATAGGAGGACTCTGATGCCGAGCAAGCCTGAAGATCCGATCTTGACCGTCAAGCTCCAAAAGGGGTTGGCAGACCGGAAGCGTTTGCCTTTGGGCCATGTTCTTGCAGTTCTCGACGAGCTTCGCCAGTTGATTACGGCGATTGGCAAGGAAATGCAGCGGGACAGCGGAGTCTTGCACCCGACCGGAGATTTCGGTCTGGAACTCGTCGCTAATCTGGAAGATGCTGTTTTCCAGCCCAGTAGCGTCCGGGCCGACATAGCGGTCACCCAAGATGTGCGAATCGGCGTACTGGCTACGCAGCAAGTCGTCAAGACTGTTGGCCTCTTGGATAACGACGACTTCCCTGGGCTACGAACCGGAGAGACGATTGACCCCCGGATAATCCGGCACCTCAATCGCATCGCAAAAATACAGAAAAGCGACAGGACTGAATTGCATTTGGCTTTTCAGTTGCCAGATTATGAGCGCCCGATGGCTGCGAGGTTTGGTCAGGCCGGTATGAGTGCTGTCCGGTCCTTGCTGGCCGCCGCATTCACTGTTGAAGGCGCAACGTTATACGGGAAACTATACGAGTTATCTGACCACGATCCATCCGACGAGGATCAAGCGGGCAGATTCTGGGGAGAGTTGCGGCGTGAGAACGGAGACGTTTGGCGTTTGGAGTTCAGGTCCGGTGACGTGGGTCAAGTTGCGCCAATGTTCAGGAAGCAAGTCGTAGTTACAGGTAATGCCGTATACTTCCGAGTTTTCACTCCCAAGCTGGTCGTGGAACAAATCGCTCTCGACAGAGATAGGGATTACGTCGCCGCCTTTGATGAACTCTTTGGGACGGACAGAGAACTTTACAGAACCGATCTGGACACGCTACTACGCCAGATGCGCGGAGATGACTGATCGTGGATCTGGCCTATTTCGACAGTTCGGTCTTTTTGGCGATATTCAATGGCGAGTCCACGGCAGAGGATATCAAAGCTCTTATGCGCGAGTTGCGGCGCGGAAACGCTAAGATCTGTACCTCGATCATAACGGTCCAGGAAGTGTCAGTCTTGGAGTTCGCGGCTGGTGGCGCTCGCATAGATAACCACACGAAAGTGGACCAACTTGCCCGCATTCATGGCGTGAATCGTGAAATTGCGCTGCTTGCCGCGCAGTACGAGGCGGAACTCAAACGGGTCTTCCAATCCAACAGTCAAGCCCAACGCCAAGAGAACAACAGAAGGCGCAAATGGGACTGCTTCCATATCGCTACCGCCGTACATCTTCGGTGCCGGTGGCTGTATGCCCTGGATGAGAAACTTCTGAACCGCAAAGACCAACTGGCAATTCCGTCACTGATTTTCTCGCGCCCACATCCGAGCAGCTATGACCTATTTCGGGACGACGCAGAATCTCCTATCCGGGTGAACTAGCCAGGGCTGACCGTAGGCCAATAACATCCTTAATCCCTAGAGACAATCTCTTACTTGCTCAGACGGGATAGTCGCCGTTCGAAGGCGACATTTCGGGTATTCATGCGAAACGGGAGCCGAGAGCGCGGAGGGCCCTCGGGGGTCACCTCAAAACCGGCCATACGGGGTCACTTCAAAACCGGCCATAGGAGGCCGACCCAGAACACATAATGTTATACCCCGCCGGAGACGGTTCCGGCAAGCTTTTTTCTGGCCAGCATTTTCAAGTCCAGGCATGCGCCTGCCATCGGCCTTGGATTCCCCGGGCGGGGTGAGCCTGAAGAATCGAAGGCTGGGTTGGTCCTCTGCGGCAGGTGGATCCTCCTTTGGTAGTGTTGCGGTGGACGCCCGAAGGGCGCGGGCCGTGGCGTCCTGGTTTTTGGATCTTGAGAACAAGGAACCGTCGTCGGCGCGGTGGGAATGTGGAAATCGCGTCTTGGGCGATTTCCAAGGGCGGTGGGAAACGTGGGAAACCGCAGTTTGGTTTTCCACGTTTTCCATGGCCCGGCATTTCCACCGCGCTTGGCACGCCGGCCCCGATCTCTTTCCGGTCTTCATTCTCCACTCCTAACGTCTCCGGCTGGACCCCTTCTGTTTCCTTCTCATTCCGCGGCGGCAGCGGTCTTGGTGCGCCAACTGCGCGGGCCGCACTTGAGCAGGTGGCCGTGGTGGAGCAGGCGGTCGAGCATGGCGCCCACGGCGGCGGCGTCGCCGAGCAGCTTGCCCCAGTCCTCGACCGGGCGGTTGGAGGTCAGCAGCGTGCTGGCCCGCTCGTAGCGGCGCATGACGATTTCCAGCAGGTCCTCGGCCGCGGTCTGGGGCAGCTTGCGCATGCCGAAGTCGTCGATGATGAGCAAAGGAACCGTGGCGACCGATTCCACGTACTGCTTGCGTGTGCCGTCGATGAGGGCTTCGGCGAGCTCCTCCAGCAGGATGTGGGTCTCCCGGTAGAGCACGCGGTAGCCCTGCTGAATGGCGGCCTGCCCGATGGCCTGAGCCAGATGGCTCTTGCCCGTGCCACCCGGGCCGAGGAACAGCGCATCCTCGCGCCGGCCGATGAAAGCGCCGGTGGCCAGATCGAAGACCAGGCTGCGGTTGATCTTCGGGTTGAAGGTGAAGTCGAAGTTGTCGAGGGTCTTGTGGGGATCGCGGAAGCCGGCCTGTTTGCGTCGGCGCTCGAGCAGGCGGTCCGAGCGGCGCGTGAGTTCGTCGGAGACCAGACACGAGATCAGGTCGATGGGCGCCATGGGTTCGGCCTGGGCCTGGCGTAGCCGGGTTTCCAGCACGGCGGCCATGCCGCCGAGGCGAAGTTGCCGCAGCGCGCGCTGCAGCTCAATCAGGTTCATGGTTCGTTTTCCTCCTTGGTTTTGTCGGCGATGAAGTCGCGGTACAGAGTGAGTTGGCGGATCAACGGATCGACTTGCCGCAAGCTGAGGGGGCTCTGGGGACGCCGTTCGAGATAGCGGCGCACAAAGCGGTACTCGCACACGTTCATTTCCAGAGCGGCCGCGCAGGCATCGTCGGTGGCCGGGGCGCCGTACTTCTTGGCCAATGAAAGCACGCCCAGAATGCGGCGGACCGCGGGTTCTCCCTGGAGGCGATGCATGCCTTGGCAGAGCGCCCCGATGTGGCGTCCGACCCGTTGGGTTCGCGCCAGCAGTTGGAGCGTGCCGAGCGGCGTCTGGCTGGGGCGGTCTTGGTCCTCGATCCGATGGCCGCCGCGCTGCTGGCGCAGGTGCTCGCGCAGCAGTTGGCCCGTCTTGGGGTCCAGCAGGCGGACGTGCAATGAATCCCACTGGACCTGGACGCGCCGGCCGATCCAGCCCGGCGGCGCGCCATAATAGGCGGCCTCGACCTCGACGCAGCCGTCCAGGTGCACGGTGCGTTCGCCGAACTGGTAATAGCGGAAAGGCTCCAGGGGCAGCGGCAACAGCGCCGGCCGTTCCTCGGCAAACATCGCGGCGACCTGCCGCTTGGTAGTGCCGTGAATGCGGGTGTCGGCCCAGCGCTCTTCCCAGCGGTCCAGGTAAGCCTGTCCCCGCTCCAGGCTCTCGAAACGCAGTCCCTTCAAGGGCGTCTTCTTGGCGTGGCCGACCCCGGCTTCCACCTTGCCCTTTCGGTCGGGATCCCCGACGCGACAAGGCAGGGCAACCGCGCCATAGTGAGCCAGCATGTCGCGGTAGAGCGGGTTCAGCGTGGGATCGTAGATGTCCGGGGCAAGCACGCCTTCGCCCAGATTGTCGAGCACCACGACCCTGGTGAGGCCGCCGATCCGGCGGAAGGCCCGCTCATGCAGCTCGGCCCAGATGCGCGTACTGGAGCGGAAGGTGAGCAGGCGTACGGACTTCCGGCTGTAGCCGAGTGTCAGCACGAACATGCGCGTGCGGCAGTAGCGGCCGGTGGCTGGGTCGCGGACCATCGGCCCGGAGCCGTAGTCCACTTGGGCCTCTTCGCCGGGAGGCGTTTCGATTACCACACGGGCTTCCGGCGACCTGGCGCCACGCAGCTTGCCTACGAAACGCTTGACGCTCTGATACGCCCCACGGAAGCCGTGATCGTCCACCAAGTCCTGCCAGATGGCCTTGGCGTTGCGGCCCCGGCCGAGGCCCAGTTCGATGACCTCCCGGTAAGGCTCACAGGCACTGGCCGTGGGACTGCGATCCGGCGCCGGCTCTGGCCCGGCGGCCGGCGCACCGGCTGGTGGTGCGCCAGAGTCGGGGGTCACCTCGTTGGCCGGTTTTGAAGCGGGGCCCGGGTCGGGGGTCACCTCATTGGCCGGTTTTGCCTGCGCCTGCCGTCCCCACCTGCCCGGTGGCCGGGGCTCGATTCCAGCCGCGCGCAGGTAGGCGGCTGTGGTCTCGCGACGCACCCCAGTGGCCCGCTGGATGCGCCGCAGCGACCAGCCCAGACGCCCAAGGGCGACGATCTGTTGCTTCTGTTCTTCGCTCAAGACATTGCTCATCTCGACGGAGGGTAAACCTCCCGTCGTGGTCAATGTCCTGAGTCAGCTCCGTTGGCCGGTTTTCAGGTGTCCCTCAATGGCCGGTTTTTGGTGTCCCCCGAGGGAGGGCTTTGGAATAGGCGCGCTGGGCCATTATCCGGATGCGTATGAGCTTCGCGAGCGGATCTCGGCCCCACTTGGGGAGGGGCCGGGGCGATTCGAAGAGGGCTTGGTCCGCAGCGGCGAGGAAGGCAACCTCGAGGCGGGGGATGCGGTGGAGACGCCAGACGGCGACGGCGAATTCGGAGACCAGCTGCGTATTCCGGGCTATGCCGATCGCCGTTCCGGGCTGATGGCGATCACGGTTCCGGGATGATGCCGATCGGGATTCCGGGATGATGGTGATCGCTGTTCCGGGCTGATGCCGATCAGAAACCGGCGAACCCCGGAATGGTGATCGCGTTTCCCGGAATCGGTTTCTAAAGCAGCTTTCACGAAGCGGCGCTGGACAAACCGGCGGCCGATCTGACCTTCACTGAAAGGTGGGGGAAACAGGTTGCCGCAGAAAAGGTTGTCCATGCGCAAGATTAAGGAAGTCCTCAGACTTCATTCTCTCGGGCTGGCCCAGCGTCAGATTGCCCGAAGCTGCTCGCTCGGTCAGAGCACCGTATCGGAGTATCTGAAAGCGGCCGAGGCCGCTCGGCTCCAATGGCCAGAGGTGGCCGAGTGGGACGACGCCCGCTTGGCCGCGGCGTTGCTGCCGAGGCCGGCGAGCCGGGCCCAACCAAGCCGGCAGCCCGAACCCGACTTCGCGTCGATTCACACCGAGCTCCAGCAGCACAAGCACCTGACGCTGCTGCTGGTCTGGGAAGAATACCGAGGCCAGCATCCGGACGGCTACCGCTACAGCCGCTTCTGCGAGCTCTACCAGCGCTGGCGGCGGAAGCAGGAAGTGGTGCTGCGTCAGGAGCACCGGGCCGGCGAGAAGCTGTTCGTCGACTACGCGGGTGACACCATTCCGGTGCACAACCCCGCTACCGGCGAGATCCGCGAGGCGCAACTGTTTGTCGCCGTCCTGGGCGCCAGCAATTACACCTTCGCCGAGGCCACCTGGACCCAGGGGTTGGGAGACTGGATCGGCTCCCACGTCCGAGCCTTTGAGTTCTTTGACGGCGTGACCGAGATTGTGGTGCCGGACAACCTGAAGTCGGGCGTCACCAAGGCCTGCCGCTACGAGCCGGGCGTGAACCTCACCTACGAGGAGATGGCGCACCACTACGGCGTAGCGGTGGTGCCGGCACGCCCGCGCAAGGCGCGCGACAAAGCCAAGGTCGAGGCCGGCGTGCTGCTGGTCGAGCGATGGATTCTGGCCGCGCTGCGCAAGCGGACTTTCTTCTCGCTCGGCGAGCTGAATGAAGCCATCGCCGAACTGCTGGTGCGCCTGAACGAGCGGCTTTTCCGCAAGCGCGACGGCTCGCGCCGGACCCTCTATGAAACGCTCGACCGGCCCGCGCTGAAGCCGCTGCCGGCCGAGCGCTACCAGTACGGCGAGTGGAAGACCGTCCGGGTGAACATCGATTACCACGTCGAGTTCGACCTGCACTGGTACAGCGTGCCCTACCAGCTCACCCAGCAGGAAGTGGAGGTCCACGCCACGGCTTCCACGGTGGAGATCTTCCACAAAGGAATCCGGGTGGCCTCGCACGCGCGCTCTCACCAGGCCCACCGGCACTCGACCATCCACCAGCACCGGCCCAAGGCGCACCAGCGCTACCTGGAGTGGACGCCCTCGCGCATCGTCGAGTGGAGCGGGAAGATCGGCCCGGTGACCGCCCAGGTGGTGGAGCGCATCCTGGCCGGCAACCGTCATCCGGAGCAAGGCTTCCGCTCCTGCCTGGGCATCATCCGGCTCGGCGACAAGTATCCGCACGCGCGCCTGGAAGCCGCCGCGCGGCGCGCCGTGGCGCTTAATGTCTGCTCCTACCAGAGCCTCAAAGCGATTCTGGAAAACAATCTGGACGGCCAGGCCCCCGATCCGGCGACTGACCCTCAGCCGCCCATCGATCACCCCAACCTCCGCGGCCCGGATTACTACGACTCGGACGACTCGCCCACTCTGTGAAACAAGAAAGAGGACTCATGCTGACACAACCCACTATCGAGAAACTCATCGCCATGCGCTTACGCGGCATGGCGGAAGCGTTCCGAGAACAACAGGAGAGCACCGATCTGCAACGGCTGAACTTCGAAGAACGGCTCGGCCTGCTCATCGACCGCCAGTGGAACTGGCGAGAGAATCGCGCGCTGGAACGGCGGCTGCGCAATGGCCGGCTGCAAGGTCCGTGCTGTGTCGAGGACATCGACTACCGCACGCCGCGCGGGCTGGACCGCCAGGTGGTGCGCTCGCTGACCCAGGAATCGGCCTGGGTGCGCGAGCACCAGAACCTGTTCGTGATCGGACCCACCGGCATCGGCAAAACCTGGTTGGCGCGGGCCTTCGCCCAGAAGGCCTGCCGCGACGGCTACACCGCGCTATTCCAGAAGGCGCCAGAGCTGTTCCGGAGCCTGGCCACCTCGCGCGCCGACGGCAGCCATTCCAAGCTGCTCTATCATCTGGGCCGCGTGGATCTGCTGATTGTGGACGACTGGGCCATGGCGCCAATGACCGAAGCCGAGCGCCGCGACTTTCTCGAGATCTGCGACACACGCTACCAGGCGCGCTCCACGCTCCTCACCAGCCAACTGCCGGTGGCGAGCTGGCATGCACAGATCGCCGATCCGACCATCGCCGAATCGATCCTCGACCGACTGGTGCACAACGCCCACCGCATCGAGCTCAAGGGCGAGTCCTTGCGCAAGAAGCGCGGCCCGAAGGGAGGCAAAGAGAATGCGTAAACGACTCCGGCCGCGCTGGTCTCTCCAGGACTGGGCGGGGCAAGGGGACTCAATCGCCGTCCCCTCGCCCCACACCCCACTCCCCGCTCAGCGGAGACTAAACCAAAAAACTGTTGACTGATGCCGATCACTCGTGGATCATGAAACAAGCCAGCGTCGCTTCGCTCCGATGGTGATCGCCATCACGCCGGAATGCCGATCGGCATCATCCCGGAATCGTGATCGGCTTCGCCGGAATACGCAACCAGCTCTTCCTGGTGCGGGCCGGCGGGCTGGCAGTAGTTGCGCCACTTGGCCAGCGATGCGGCGAACTCGGCGGGGTCCTCATCGGGGAGCAGCGGGTCGGGGGAGCTGAAGCCGTGGAGGGTGTGGTTGCGGGCGGCGATGTACTTGCCCTGGGGGGTGCGGGGGCCGGTGCTTCGCAAGGCATTGCGCCGGTTGGCTTCGATCTGACGTTGGCTGGGCATGGAGCGCCTCGGCTCCAGGGTAAACCCGGCCGGAGCAGGGAACGCGGGGATGAAACGCCAAGTGGCTGAGGGGATGGAGAAAAAATGGGGCGGGAGGAGTGTCAACGGAGTACGCAGCTTCCGCAGGCCGGTGCGGGACCACCGGAAGATGTTTGCGGACGTGCGGCGAGAACGTGGCGAGGGAAAGCCGGGACCTGAAAAGGGGTCCGGGGTTCAATGTTCCATCGCTCCCCAGACCCCGCAGGCCGAAACCTGTCCCCGAACGATCGCTCGGGAGAAAACTACTGGGCCTTGAAATCCTCCAGTTCCATGCGGACCTTCGAGGAGACCGAGCCGGTCGATGTAGACTCGCTCTTCACGATGGCGCCCGGCACTTCGTCGGCGATCCAGGTCTTGGTGCTGGTCTTCATGCCGTTGGCTTCGGACTGAATCTCGAAGGTCTTGCATTTAAATGTCTTGCCGGCCACTGTGATGGTCTCGCTGCCCATCTTCGGCGGGGTCTGCGCCGTACCTTTTGCGTCGGACTTCAGGGGGATTTCCGCCTTGGCCTTGGTGGTGTTCCCCATCATCGTGGTTTCGGTCTCCACCACCGCTTTGTCGGCCGTCTTGGAAACCAACGTCATCTTGGTCTCAATGGACATGCTGGTCGTGTGTCCCGCCACTGTCGTGTCGGAGGTTGTCTTCAGCTTCGTCCACGATCCCGGTTTGAAATTGCCCCAAGCGGAGTTGTCGGCCGCCATGCTTGCCACGGCCAAAATCGTCAGGGCAGCGATGCCCATAATCCTCTTATTGACTTGCATATGTCTCCCTTGTCTGCGATGGTTCGCTCGCCAGGGACGAAAAGAACCGGCCCCCGGCTGCTATGTCATTGTATTAGTTGCATGGGGAGGCCATTTGTGACAGAGGACTCGCGGATTTGATCAAGGCGCTCGATTCCAGCACACGGCGCTAGCCGAATCGCTGCCGCGTGCCATGGTCGCATGTAGGCGACTCGAACAGGGATCTTGAGCGATATGCCGAACGGAAGTTGGACCGGCGGAGATTGATGAGCTGCGTGAAGGACTGGACAGCCCGGGCGGTGTGCCCGCTGTTGCTGGCGTTGCCGGCGCCGGCAGACGCTAAATGCGTCACGGGGATCGTGACCGTCGAGGGGAATGTTGCCATGACCGCAGACGAGCCGAGGGCCGCGTAAAATCGAGAGTGTAAATTAGGGCCTTGACAAAGGCCATCCGCAACTGGCTCCAGTGGAAGTGCCGCAACTTTCGCGAAAGGAGCAGTACGCGGATACACGGTCAGAACGCAGTGTGCGTGTTCCACCTGCGGAACCCCATGGTGGACCGCGATCGCCAGGAGATCTTCTCCCTCATCCGCGCAAAGGGAGGCATCCTGAATCTGTTCGTCTGCGCCGCTCCGAATGCCGTGGTGGCACGCGGAACAGCCAGTGAGATTGCGCGGGCCGAGCAGATCATCGAGGAGTGGGACCAGCCCCACGCGCCGGCAAGCGCTGAGTGAGGATGGGCCCTCGGGGGTCGGTTGGGGCGGCCGGCGTGAGAGGCGCTACCGGTTATCGATCTCGTCTAGCCAGTCGGGGGTTTTGAGGACGTCGCGGGGCTTGGAGCCGTCGGGGGGGCCGATGATGCCGTCGCGCTGCATCATATCGAGGATGCGGGCGGCGCGGCCGTAACCGAGGCGGAGGCGGCGCTGGAGGGTGGAAGTGGAGGCCTTGCCCATCTCGAGGACGACGCGGACGGCGTCGTGGTAGAGGGGGTCCTCCTGGCCGGCGAAATCGTCGCCTTCGGGCGGGGCTTCGTCGTCGGAGGGGGGCGCGATGAGGAACGACTGATCGTATTCGGGCGTGGCTTGGAGCTTCCAGAACTCGACCACGCGGTTGATCTCCTGCTCGGCGACGAAAGCGCCGTGGACGCGAATGAGGCGGGAGGAGCCGGGGGGGAGGAACAGCATGTCGCCCTTGCCGAGGAGGTGCTCGGCGCCCATCACGTCCAGGACGGTGCGGGAATCGACGCGGGTGGCCACGCGGAAGCTGAGACGGGCCGGGAAATTGGCTTTGATGAGGCCGGTAATGACGTCGACGCTGGGCCGCTGGGTGGCTAAGACCAAGTGCATGCCGACGGCGCGGGCCATCTGGGCCAAGCGGGTGACGGACTCCTCGACGTTCTGGCGCTCGACCATCATGAGGTCGGCCAGCTCATCGATCACGACCAGGATATGGGGCAGCGGCTGTAGCTCCTCGGGCGACTCGCGCTCCTCTTCCTCCTCGAAGAGCGGGATGGGCTCGGCTTGAAGCTGGCGCACTTTGCGGTTGAACTGCTCGATGTTGCGGACGCCCTTAGAGGCGAGGAGGCGCAGGCGGCGCTCCATTTCGAGGACGGCGTTGCGGAGGGCGTTGGAGGCCTTCTTGGCGTCGGTGATCACGGGGGTGAGGAGGTGCGGGATGCCTTCGTAGAGGCCCATCTCGAGACGCTTGGGGTCGACCAGGATCATGCGCACCTCGTCGGGCGTGGACTTGAAGAGCACCGACATGATGAGGGAGTTGAGCATGACGCTCTTGCCCGAACCGGTGGAACCGGCGATGAGCAGGTGAGGCATGGATTCCAGGGGCGTGACCTTGATGCGGCCGTTGATGTCCTTGCCCAGGGTAATGGTGAGATGGGACTGGGAGTCGGCGAACTCGGCGGACTCGAGCACCTGGCGGAGGCTGATGACCTCGCGGCGGGAGTTGGGGACCTCTATGCCGACGGTGGGTTTGCCAGGAATCCGCTCGATGAGAATGGATTCGGCCTGCAAGCCCAGGCACAGATCGTCGTTGAGGGTGGTGATGCGGCTGTACTTGATGCCGGCCTCGGGCTTGAATTCGAAAGTGGTGACCACGGGCCCGGGGTTGATCTGAACCACTTGCCCGAAGACGTTGAATTCTTCGAACTTGGAGCGGATGCGCGCGGCGATCTGCTTCAACTCGTCTTCATCGTAGGCGGGGCGGCCCTGCGGCTCGTTGAGGAGCGAGGTGGGAGGCAACTGGTAGGCCTTGCGGGCGGGCAGGTGGCTGTCGGCGGGCGGCGGGGTCTTCTTGGGGGCCTTGGCTTCGATCTCGGGCGGCGGCTCGACGAAGAGCGGCACCGGGGCAGGCGCGGCCGGCGTCTGGTCGAGCGGGCGGATGGGGATATCCGGCTCGAAGGGCGGCTCGGTTTCGGCGGCAGGCTCGGGCGGAGGCGCGGTAATCTCCGGCTCAGGCTCAGGTTCCGGCTCCGGGCGGATACGCGGCCGTTTAGGGGGCCGGGGCGAGGCGGCCCGGCGCGCGCGCCACCAGGATCGGACCGGGCGCAGAGCCAGCGCGGGAAGGGCGGCGACGCCGGCCAGGTGTGAGATGCGAAAGCTGGAGGCCAGGTAGAGCGAGACCAGAAAGCAGGCCAGAGTCAACAGACTGGCGCCGGTAATGTTGAACGCCGAGACCGCGGTATCGGCGAGAACCATCCCCAGCGTGCCGCCGGCATGAACCGCGCCGCCGAAGAGGGTCCATTTCGGTCCCAACTCGAAGGCGGTGCAGCCGCTCAGGACGAACAGGAGGTAACCCAAGGCGCGGCCCAACGGGTAGGCGACCGGCCGCGAGCGAACCCAGTTCCAGGCCAGAATCACGAGAACGATAGGCAGCGCGAACGAGAGGACGCCGAAGATCTGGAAGAGCAGGTCGGCCAGGCGCGCCCCCACCGGGCCAATCACGTTCCTGGCGTGAACGGCGCCCGCGACGGTGTTCCAGGAGGGATCGTCGGCGTGGTAGGTGACCAGGCAAAGCCAGATGGACAGGCCCGCGATCAGCGCGAGCACACCGCTAGCTTCCGTGAGGCGAGGGTAACGTGCCGGGGATGAGACGTTCATCCGGTGCGGCGGACAAAGACAGCCAGAGCGATTACTATTATGCCAAAAACAATGCGGTAGTACACGAAAAATCGTAAGGTGTGGGTGCGAAGGAAGCGGAGGAAGAAGGCGATCACGAGCCAGCCGGAGATCGCCGAGACCAAAACGCCCACGGCAATGGGGATTTCCATGCCCGGCGTCATGCCGTGCTTGCGGAAGTCCAGGAAGGCCTTAAAGGCCGCCCCGGCGAGCGCGGGGGTGGCGAGGAGAAAGGAGAAGCGGGCGGCGGCGTAGCGGTCGAGGTTGCGGAAGAGGCCGGCCGAGATGGTGATTCCGCTGCGCGAAACGCCGGGCACGATGGCCAGGGCTTGCGCCAGACCGATCCAGACCGAGTCGAGGAACGACACCTGGCCGATGTCCCTTTTGAACTGGCCCAGGCGTTCGGCCAGGTACATGACCAAGCCGACCAGGATCAGCATGGTCCCGATCACGAGCGAGTTGCGCAGTGCCGGGCCTTCCGCCAACTCTTTGAAGAGATAGCCCAGAACAGCCACGGGAAGGGTGGCGATGGCCAGCAGCCAAAAGAGCTTGCGGTTGCGGGCGAGGTCCGGATCGTGAGGCTGGGAGAGGCCGAAGCCTTGGGCCGTCAACTGAATCCAGTCGCGGAAGAAGTAGGCGACCAGGGCCATGAGCGTGCCCAGGTGGAGCATGATGTCGAAGTCCAAGCTGTTCAGCCAGGGGTTGTCCCAGCCCAGCAGGAGCGGGATTTCGCGGAGGTGGGCGGTGCTGGAGATAGGCAGAAACTCGGTCAGGCTCTGGACGATGGCAAGGACGATCACCTGGTAGAGGGGCATAGGGGCGCAATCCCATCCTACCGCAACGGGGCGCGGGGGCTGGGCGGGGGCAAGAGGAGACAGATGGCGATGCAGGCAAGATTGCCCGCCCCACGTCGCTTCGGCTGCGTGATACTATACTCAAGGAATCCGAGTGAACGCATCCGGCAGTCACACACCGACGCTCGAAGCTTTGGGGATCAGCGACGTGGGCCTGGTCCGCCAAAACAACGAAGATAGCTGGTCGATCGATCCGTCCCTGCGCGTAGCCATGGTGGCGGACGGAATGGGGGGCGCCTCCAGCGGAGAGGTAGCTTCCGCGATGGCCGTGGAAACGGTGCTGGAGTACCTGCGTGGGGCGCCGATACTGGAGCCGGGCCCGGCGATGGAGGCGGCGATCCAGGAGGCCAACCGGCGGGTGCTGGAGAGATCGCACAGCGATGAAGGCTGCAGCGGGATGGGATCGACGCTGGTGCTGGCTTTCTGGGACCTGCCGCGGTTGATCGTGGCGAACGTCGGCGACAGCCGGGCCTACTTGTGGCGGGATGGGAGCCTGACGCAGCTTTCCTACGACCAGACGTTGGTGAACGAACTCAAGATGCGCTTCGGGCTGTCGGAGGACGAGGTGCGCAACTTCCCGCACAAGAATGTTCTGACGATGGCGGTGGGGACCACGCTCCAACTGACGGTGCGGAGCCATGAGGAACAGCTTCAGCCGGGGGATGTGGTGCTGCTGTGTTCGGACGGGCTCACGGGGCCGGTCGCGGAGGAGGCGATCGCGGCGACGCTCTCGCGCGACGCTCCGCTACAGTACCAGGTGGAACAACTGGTCACGCAGGCCAAAGCGGCGGGGGCTCCCGACAACGTAACCGTGGTGCTGCTGCGATACAACGACTGGGAGATCCTCTAACGGCGGTCGGAAGAGGACAGCCCGCGGGCTAGAGTCAGGCATACCGCGAACGGAGCGGTGTTCCAGCGCGGCCTCCGCGAAGCGGATCAAGGGACTTGCGAGATTTTTCCGCGGAAACAGGGCCCGCCGCCTCTCTCGGAGTGAAGATGTGCGCGCAAACGGCCGATCATTGCACTGGAACACGGGAACGAACAAGCAATGGTCAGCTCCCCGGTGGAGTTTCTTCCGGAAGTGCACGTTGGCGCCAAGGCGGCGAACTGCCTGATCCGCTCGAAAGCGCCGGTGCGCGTCAGTTTCGCCGGGGGCGGAACGGATTTCCCACACTGGTTCGAGCATCGTCCGGGCGCGGTGCTGTGCGCAACCATCTGCAACTACGCCCGTGTGACGGTGTACCCGCGGCCAGACAAGGCGGTCCGCATACGCTCGGTAGACTTGGGCTACATGACGGATTACAACCTGGACGAAGAGCCGGCCTACGACGGCATGCTGGACTTGGCCAAGGCGGCTATCCGGCGGCTGGGCTGTTCGCGGGGGTTCGATATCGACGTTAGGTGCGACGCGCCTCCGGGCAGCGGGCTGGGCGGCTCCTCGGCACTGGTCACAGCCATTATCGGAGCGGTGGCGGCCTATCAGAACAAGTCGCTGGATCGTTACGAGCTGGCGGAGCTGAACTATGAGATCGAGCGGCACGACCTGAAGATCGCCGGCGGCATGCAGGACCAGTACGCCACCACGTTCGGCGGCTTCAACCTGATCGAGTTCTCGAGGAGCGGCGTGCTGGTGAATCCGCTGCGGCTGGACGAGAACCTGCTGGCCGATCTGGAGGCGCACCTCACGCTGTGCTACGTGGGCAATGTGCGCTCGAACACCGGATTGATCGACCGCCAGATCCGCTACTACCAAGAGCAGCGAGCCACGACGCTGGAAGGCATGGAGCGCATCCACAGCCTGGTCTACGAGATGAAACACGCGCTGCTGAAAGGCAATTTGACGGGCTTTGGGGAGCTGCTGCACGAAGGGTTCGTGAACAAGAAGCGGATGAATCCCGAAATCACCGAGGGGACCATTGTCGACCGGCTGTACGAGGAGGCGCGGAACCACGGGGCGATCGGGGGCAAGCTGATGGGCGCGGGCGGGGGCGGCTACCTGCTGCTGTACTGCGAGACGCACCGTCAGCACGAGGTGCGCAAAGCGCTGGAGCGAGCGGGAGGCGTGGTCGCCAACTGCGCCCTGGAGAGCAAGGGCTTGCAGGTCTGGCGGACGCGTTCGCTGTAACACCGTGCTGCGCGGAGCAATCACTACCGGAGTCATTCTGGCGGGCGGCTTGGGCACGCGTTTGCGCCCTACGATTGGGGACGGCGCCAAATCGGCCGCACCGGTGGGCGGGCATCCTTTCATACACCGGCTGCTGGATCAACTGGCGGGCGGCGGCGTGGAGCGCATCGTCGTTTGCACCGGCTACCAGGCCCGAGAGGTCGAGGCGGCGGCCGGCCGGGAACATGGGGGCGTGCCCGTGGTGTACTCTGTGGAAGAGCAGCCGCTGGGAACCGGAGGCGCGCTGCGGCAGGCCCATGTCTGCTTGGGCGACGGGGGAGCCTGGATGGTCATGAACGGCGATTCCTATTGCGGCATCGAAGTGGGGGAGCTGGCGGCCGAGCACGCGGCGGCCGACCTGGAGGCGACGCTGGCGCTGGTGAGGGTGGAGGATGCCTGGCGGTACGGCAGCGTCGAGATGGCGCCCAATGGCCGGGTGACGCGATTCCTGGAGAAGCGCGCGGGCGCGGGTCCCGGATGGGTGAACGCCGGGGTGTACGTTCTGTCGCCGCGGTTGCTCGAGGAATTGCCGGCCGCAACGCCGCTGTCGCTCGAAACCCGCGTTTTCCCGGAGTGGGTCGAGCGCGGCATCCACGCTTTCGCGCGCCGGGCGCGCTTTATCGACATTGGAACGCCAGAATCTTACGCGCTGGCGCAGCAGTTCTTCATGGAAACCGGAGGCGCCCCATCAAAAACCGATACGTCCTGTTAGATCGCGACGGCACGCTGATCGTCGAGAAGGGCCACCTGAGTGCGGTGAGCGACGTCGAGTTTCTGCCCAACGCTTTCGCGGGGCTTCGCGCGCTTCAAGGATTGGGGCTGCGGCTGGCGATGCTGACCAACCAGTCGGTGATCGGCCGGGGCATGCTGGACGCCGACGGAGTGGCCGGCATTCACGGGTTCATGGAGCGCGAACTGGCGCGGGAGGGCATCGCGCTGGACGGGGTGTACTGCTGTCCGCATTTGCCTACCGACGGCTGCGGCTGCCGCAAGCCGGAGACCGGCCTGGCCGAGCAAGCCGCGCGCGAGTTGGGCTTCGAGCTGGGGGAGGCGTTCGCGATCGGGGACAAGCCATCCGATATCGAGATGGGGCGGCGCGCGGGCGCGACGACGATCCTGGTTCGGACGGGCTACGGGCGCCAGCACGAGGCGGCGGGGGACGCCTGGGCGGATCTGGTCGCGGACGACCTGGCCGATGTGGCGAGGCTGATCGGAGAGTGGATGGCTGAGGCTCCGGCGGCTCCGGCTGGGCTGCTGCGCACCGCCGGAGAGCGGCTGCGGCGGCACGTGCTGGGATCGATTGCGGCCAAGCAGCGGCTGATCGAAGTGTGCGGGCAGGAGATTCTGGCGGCCGCCGCGCTGATCGCAACGGTATTCCGGGACGGCGGAAAGCTGATGCTGTGCGGAAACGGCGGCAGCGCGGCCGACGCGCAGCACATTGCGGCGGAGTTCGTCTGCGTGCTGAGCCAGAGCTTCCCGCGCCCCGGCCTGCCCGCTCTCGCGCTCACCACAGACACTTCGCTGCTCACGGCGAACGCCAACGATTTCGGCTTCGAAGGCGTGTTCGCGCGGCAGATTCAGGCGCTGGGGAGGCCCGGAGATCTGCTCGCCGGCATCAGCACGTCGGGCAACTCGGCGAACGTGGTGCGGGCGTTCGAGACGGCGCGCGCACACGGAATTCGCTGTATCGCGCTCACGGGGCCGGGCGGGAAACTGGCGGAAATGGCTGACGCCGCCATCCGGGTGCCGGCCGCGGCGACGGCGCACATTCAGGAGTCGCACATCACGATCGGCCACATTCTGTGCGATTTGGTGGAACGGTCGCTGTAACCTGAGCGGCGGGGCGAGCACCAGCGTGCTACTTGGCCTCCCGCACCTCGACGCGCGGATAGATCTCGCGGGTCTGGGCGAGCGAGGCGAAGGTAACGCCGGGCAGGCGAGCGGAGGCGCTGCCGGCGGCGACGCCCCAACGGAGGGCATCCGCGAAATCGGAGCGATTGTCCATGGCCCAAACGAAGGCAGCGGCCAGAGCATCGCCGGCGCCGATGGGGCAGACCGCGTCCACGCGCGGCGGAACTACCTCGATTGTGCCGCGCTCGCTCACGCCGATGGCGCCGCGGCTGCCGAGCGAGAGGATCACCGACTGGGGGCCCATCTGGCGGATGCGCGCGGCGGCGTCGAGGAAGTGAGAGCGCGTGATGAGCGCGGTGTTGAGCAGCCGTTCGGCTTCCTGCTGATTCGGCGCCACCACGGTGGGGCCGGATTCGACGCCCTCGATGAGCGCTTCCCCGTCCGTATCGAGCAGGCTTTTGACTCCGTGCTGTTGGGCCATCCGGACCAACTTGGAATAGAACCCAGGCGGCACTCCGGGCGGCACGCTGCCGCAAATCATGAGCCAAGAGGCGCCCTCTAGTTTGCGCTCGACGGCGGCCTCGACCCGGTCCAGCTCGGCCTGGGAAAGAGACGGGCCAGGATGGTTGAGTTTCACGGTGAGGCCCTGGCGATCGGTGATGGTGAGGTTGGTGCGGATCTGGTTGGCGATGGGCACGACCTCGATGCGAAAACCGCAGCCGCACATGTACCTCTGAAGCAGCTCGCCGGATTGGCCGCCGGAGGTCACAATGGCCAGCGTCCGGCCGCCGAAGGATTGAATTACGCAGGAGGCGTTAATGCCGCGGCCGCCCGCGGTGTCCGCAGTGGAGAGGATGTAGGCGCGGTCCTCGAAGACCAGGCGGTCGGCCATTACGTTGTGGTCGATGGCCGGGTTGATGGTGAGGGTGACGATCAAACTCTAATTCTAGCGCCTGGTGCTAACCTGAGACATTGACGCGCCAGCCATCATTGCGAGCCTACGCCGCGCTGGGGGCGGTGTGCTTCTTCTGGGGCACAACGTACTTGGGGATACGGATGGCGCTGGAATCGTTTTCGCCGCTGGCGCTGATCGGATTCCGGTTCACCGCCTCGGGGGCGATTCTGCTGGCAGTGGCGATCCTGCGCGGCGCGCATGTGCCCAGGGGCCGGGAACTGTGGGTTTCGGCGCTTACGGGGCTGCTGACCTGCGGCATCGGGACCGGGACCCTGGCGTACGCCGAGGACCGGATTCCCAGCAGCCTGGCGGCGCTTATCATCGCGTTCTCGCCTTTCTGGATGGTGGGGATCGAGGCGCTGATGCCGGGAGGGGAACGGCTGCGGCGCTCAACGGTTGTTGGGCTGCTGGTGGGCGCCGTGGGCGCCGGTTTGCTGGTCTCCTCCGGCGTAGCTAACGAGAGCGTGGGCGGCGCGACGAGCGTGGGTTTCATCGTGTTGCAAATCGGGAGCGTGAGCTGGGCGTTCGGATCGATCTATCAGCGGCGGCAGGCTACGCGGGCGCACCCGATCGTCACGGGAGCGATCCAGCAGCTTTCGGCGGGCCTGGTATTCCTGCTGCTGACCGTGGCGATACCCGCACGCCCGATCGTGCCGGGCTTCCGCGGGATGGCGGCGCTCGGGTACCTGGTGGTTTTCGGGTCGATCGTGGGGTACAGTTCCTATATCTATGCGATGAGCCACCTGCGGGTGGCGGTGGTCTCGATCTACTCGTACGTCAACCCGGTGGTGGCGGTGGTGCTGGGCTGGCTGTTCTACCGGGAGCCGTTTGGCGGGCGGGAGGCGGTGGCCACGGCGATCATCTTCTCGGGAGTCGCGCTGGTGAAGCGCTACGGCAAATCGGAGTAGGCGGCTGTCCGTTTCCGCACAGGGGATTCCCAGGATCGGACAGCCGGGAGCGCGAAGTCCATGCCAGGCGGGGGCGCCGGTGGCGATGGGCGTGCTGGCAATCGCATAGAATAAGTCGTTAGGCGAAGCGCGATGATCAACTTGCAGAATCTCGAGAAGTTCTATCAGGCCGGCGTGACGAAGACCTTCGTGTTGCGCCGGATCAACCTGGAGATCAAAGAGGGCGAGTTCGTCACCATCATGGGCCCCTCGGGCGCCGGGAAATCGACGTTGCTGAGCATCATCGGGATGCTGGACCACGCCTGGACCGGCGAATACTACTTCCTGGAGCAGCCGGTGCATAAGTTGAAACCGCGCGAGAGGGTGGAGCTGAACAAGAAGTACATCGGGTTCGTGTTCCAGAGTTACCACCTGCTGGACAACCTGACGGTTTACGAGAACCTGGACATCCCGCTTTCGTACCGCAACGTAAAGAGCTCGGAGCGGGCCAGCATCGTGTGCGATACGCTGGACCGGTTCCAGATCGTGGGCAAGAAAGACCTGTACCCGAACCAGCTTTCCGGAGGGCAGCAGCAACTGGTGGCGGTGGCGCGGGCGCTGGTGGCCAGCCCGAGCCTGATCCTGGCGGACGAACCGACGGGCAATCTGCACTCGGAGGCGGGCCGGGACATCATGGAGCGGTTCAAGAAGCTGAACGGCGAAGGAACCACCATCGTGCAGGTCACCCATTCGGAGACCAACGCGGCTTATAGCGACCGCATTATCCGCCTGATGGACGGTTGGATCGTGAAGAGCTGAATGGAACGCGCGAAGCCCAGAATCCTGATTGCCGACGACCAGCCGGACGTCTTGACGGCGCTGCGGCTGCTGCTCAAAGGCGAGGGGTTTCAGATCGAATCGGCCACTTCGCCGGCGGGCGTTCTGGGGGCGGTGGAGAACCGGGATTTCGACGCGGTGCTGATGGACCTGAACTACGCCCGGGACACCACATCGGGGCGGGAGGGGCTGGACCTGCTGTGCCGCTTGCAGAGCCTGGACAGCGCACTGCCGGTGATTGTGATGACGGCCTGGGGCAGTGTGGAGCTGGCGGTGGAGGCGATGCGCCGCGGGGCGCGCGACTTCGTCCAGAAGCCCTGGGAGAACGCGCGGCTGCTGACGATACTGCGCACGCAGATCGAGTTGGGCGAGGCGCTGCGGCGGGGGCAGCGGCTGGAGGCGGAGAACCGGCTGCTGCGAGCCGAAGGGCGGCCCACGCTGATCGCGGAGGCGCCCTCGATGCGGCCGGTGCTGGATCTGATCGAGCGCATCGGACCGTCGGACGCCAACGTGATGATCACGGGCGAGAATGGCACCGGAAAGGGAGTGGTGGCGCAGGCGCTGCACGCGGTGTCGGGCCGGTCGGCGAAGCCGCTGATCACGGTGAACACCGGAGGCCTGCCGGAGGGCATCTTCGAAAGCGAGCTGTTCGGCCACGTGAAGGGAGCGTTTACCGATGCGCGCGCCGACCGCGTGGGCCGTTTCGAGCTGGCCGACGGCGGCACGCTGTTTCTCGACGAGATAGCGAACATATCGCCGGCCCAGCAGTCCAAGCTGCTGCGGGTGCTGGAGACCGGCGAGTTCGAGCGGGTGGGCTCGTCGAAGACGCACCGGGTGGACGTGCGGATCTTCTCGGCCACCAACTCGAACCTGGGGGCCGAGGTGGCGGAGGGCCGTTTCCGCGAAGATCTGCTGTTCCGGCTGAATACCATCGAGATCCGGCTGCCGGCGTTGCGGGAGCGGCGCGAGGACATCCCGCCGCTGGCCATGCACTTCCTGCGGCAGTACGCGCAGCGGTATCGCAAGCAGATGACGGGATTCGAGAGCTCCGCCATGCAGGTGATCCTGGACCATCCGTGGCCGGGCAACGTGCGCGAGCTGGACCACGCCGTGGAGAGGGCGGTGCTGATGGCGCAGGCCAGCACCGTGAAAGCGAGCGACCTGGCGCTGCGCACGGGCCGGGAGGGCGCGCCGCGCCTCGAAGAGATGAGCCTGGAAGAGGTGGAATCGTTCCTGATCCGGAAGGCGCTGGCGCGCTACCAGGGGAACGTGAGCCAGGCGGCGAGCGTGCTGGGGCTGAGCCGCAGCGCGCTGTACCGGCGAATCCAGCGTTACGGACTTTGACCCCCCCATGAAGCTTCGCCCGTTGCGCCACGAGCACCGCATCCTGCTGCTGGTGGTTCTGGCTGCGTTGCCGGCGGCGGTGGTGGCGCTGGTGGTGCTGTGGAGCGGCGACTTCACGCCCAAAGTGCAGTGGACGCTGACGGCGGCGATCGCGCTCGCTTGGTGGGGGTTCGCGCTGGCCGCGCAGGAGCGGGTGCAGCGTCCGCTACAGACCTTGTCGAACCTGCTGGCCGCGTTGCGGGAGGGCGATTATTCCATCCGCGCGCGCGGCGCCAGAAGAGACGACGCGCTGGGCGAGCTGATCATCGAGGTGAATGCGCTGGGCAAGACGCTGCGCCAGCAGCGGCTGGGCGCCGTGGAAGCGGCGGCGCTGTTGCATACGGTGATGTCGGAGATCGACGTGGCCATCTTTACCTTCGACGGGGAGCAACGGCTGCGCCTCACCAACCGCGCCGGCGAAAGGCTGCTGGCCCAGCCCGCGGAGCGCCTGCTGGGCCGCGGCGCCGCGGAGTTGGGCCTGGCCGAGTGCCTGGAAGGGGAGACCCCGCGGACGGTGCAGATGGTTTTTCCAGGAGGGATCGGCCGCTGGGGCATCACCCGCAGCACATTTCGCGAGGAGGGGCGGCCACACCAATTGCTGGTGCTCTCCGACCTCAGCCGCGCCCTGCGCGAGGAGGAACGGCAAGCCTGGCAGCGGCTGCTGCGCGTGCTGGGCCATGAGCTGAACAATTCGCTGGCGCCGATCCGCTCGATTGCCGGGAGCCTGGAGAGCCTGGTCACGCGCACACCGCTTCCCGACGACTGGCAGGAGGACGTGCAACGAGGGCTGGCCGTCATCAACTCGCGCGCCGAGACGCTGACCCGCTTCATGGAGGCATACTCCCGCCTGGCGCGGCTGCCGCAGCCCAAAATACGGCCGGTGGACCTGGGGGCCTGCGTGCGGCGGGTGCTGAGCCTGGAGACCCGGATTCCCATCGGCCTCAAGCCGGGGCCCGAGCTGGTCATTCCAGCCGACGGCGATCAGCTCGAACAGTTGCTGATCAACCTGCTGCGCAACGCGGTGGACGCCGCTTTGGAAACCCACGGAGGGGTGGCGGTGCGGTGGCGGCAGACGCCGGCGTACGTGGAGGTGGTGGTGGAGGACGAAGGCCCGGGGCTTTCGAGCACCGCCAACCTCTTCGTGCCGTTTTTCACGACCAAGCCGGGCGGCTCGGGCATCGGCCTGGTATTGAGCCGGCAAATCGCCGAAGCGCACGGCGGCACGTTGCTGCTCCAGAACCGCGCTACGGGGCGCGGTTGCGAGGCGCTGCTGCGGCTGCCGGTGTGAGCTTGGCGGGGGCAACTGCGACGATCCGCAAGGCGCAGCGTTATGATGTGAAGGGTGAAGGCCAGAGAGTTGATCCGCCTGCTGGAATCGGACGGCTGGCGGCTGAGGGCAACGAGAGGAAGCCACCGTCAGTTCCGGCATCCGCGGAAGGGGATGGTGGTCACCGTTGCCGGCCAACTCGGCAAGGATGTGCCGGTGGGCACGCTGAAAGCGATTCTTCGGTGCGCCGGGTTGGAGAGGAAAGAGGAGGATTGATGACGTACACGGTCATCTACGAAAAGGGGCCGACGTCTTGGGGGGCATACATTCCCGATCTTCCCGGCGTCATATCGGTTGGCGATTCCAGGGACGAGGTCGAGCGCCTCATCCAGGAAGCCATGCGGTTTCATCTGGAGGGCCTGCGTGAGGAGGGTCTCGCGATTCCCGCGGCGTCGAGCTTCGCAGGATTGATCGAGATCGATCCCGCAGCCTGAGCGGCCAACGACGGCAGTATCGCAGTTGGAGCGTGTTCGGTCCGAGTAGACCGTCTCGCCTAGAGTGGATTGATCAGACAGCGTGCGAGCAATGGAACGTGACGATGAGTTTATCGGTGAGATCGCACCCGACGTGTTGAGAGTGCTTGCGAGGAAGCAGTTCTCCGAAGCGCTGGACGACCAGATGTGCCCTACCGATCCCGCTCGCCAGCGCGTCTCATGGGCGGGGACATACGCGACCTCAACAGCCATCCTCACGGAGTGCGGCTTCGATGAAGAAGCGATTGCCGAGATCACGCAGGTCCTCGCCTCAAGAGGCGGCTTCTGCGATTGCGAGATTCCGATCAAACTTGCCGAGGTAAGCCTGCTGAAGCCGGAGTACTGGAAAGCTAGGGCCCAGGGAAGCACGCCGCCGGACTCGCGCTTCAGCCATCTGGGCGCTTAGTCGGCAGGTTGTGGGAGTGGCTGCACTCCGGGCCCCCGAGACCCGGCGTTGGCTCGAACCGGCGCCAGGCCATGGCGGATCTCCACGACGACCGCAGCCGGACTTACGAAAGGGAACGATGCGGGATGTCGCTCGCGCATTGGGGCCGTTGATCGTGCGCGACAGGTAGGTGTCTATTGTGACATAATCATGTCATGGCGGTACGAACGACAGTTGACATCCCGGAACCGCTGCACGACAGGCTGCGGGACAGGGCGGAGCGGTCGGGGGCATCGATCCGGTCCCTGATTGTGCGGGCCATCGAGCAGGCCTATAGCGAGCCCAAGAAGGGCGAATGTGTGAGCGGGCCGCCGATTGCGGGCAAGGGCAAACTGGGGCCGGCCTTCCCTGGGGACGAGAACCCTCATGACCTCGTTTTTTCCTGATCTGAACGTGTGGCTGGCCCTGTCGGTTGGCGGCCACTTGCACAGCGCGGAAGCCTGGAGCTGGCTGAGCCTGCTGCCTCGGGAATCGAGGCTCATCTTTTCGCGCTATACGCACATCGGCTTACTGCGCCTGCTCTCGAATCAGGCTGTCATGGGCGAAGAGACGCTGACGCTGCGCAAGGCTTGGGGCGTCTACGACCGGTGGCTGGAAGACCCGCGCGTAGAGTTCTATCCGGAACCGCGGGGCTTGGACGCCGGATTCCGGCAGGCGACGGCGGCTTTCGCGGGCAAGGCGGCATCGAAGATGGTGGGAGACTGCTATTTGCTCGCGTATGCCAGGCACAGCCATGCCGTGCTGGTCACCTTCGACCCGGCGCTGGACCGTCTGGCGCGCAAAGAGGGCTGCGCCGCCGTCATTCCGGATTGAAGCGGCCGCTAGGCGGTGGCGGTCTTTATCAGGTGCTGGAGGCCGAGGTCGGCGATTTCGCGCTCGCGGATGAGGTACTTCTGGACCTTGCCGTTGGCGGTGATGGGGAAGGAATCGACGAAGCGGATGTGCTGGGGGATCTTGAAGTAGGCGATCTGGCCGCGGCAGAAATCGCGGATTTCCTTGACCTCGGCGGTTTGGCCATGCTTGAGGCGAATCCAGGCGGCCACGATTTCGCCGAGGCGCTCGTCGGGCAGGCCGACCACGTAAACGTCGGCGATCTTGGGATGGCAGTGGAGGAACTCCTCCACCTCGCGGGGGTAAACCTTTTCGCCGCCGCGGCTGATCATATCCTTGGCGCGGCCGGTGATGCGGAAGCAGGAATCCTCGCGCATGGTGGCCAGGTCGCCGGTATGCAGCCAGCCTTCGGAATCGATGACCTGGGCGGTGGCGCGCGGATCGTCGTCGTAGCCCTTCATGACCAGGTAGCCGCGCGTACAGAGCTCGCCCTGCTCGCCGGCGGGCAGGGTGGCGCCGGTGGCCGGGTCGACGATCTTGACCTCGGTGGAGGGAAGCGGCCGGCCGACGGTGGCGACGCGGAGGTCCAGGTCGTCGTCGGTGGCGGACATGGTGATGACCGGGGAACTCTCGGTCTGTCCGTAACAGATGGTCAGCTCGTGGCAGTGCATCTCGCTCACCACGCGCTTCATGAGCTCGATGGGGCAGGGCGCTCCGGCCATCACGCCGGTGCGCAGAGAGCGCAGGTCGAAGCGCGGGAACTCGGGATGATCGAACTCGGCGATGAACATGGTTGGCACGCCGTAGAGGGCCGTACAGCGCTCGGCTTCCACGGCCTCGAGAGTGGCCAGCGGATCGAACTGGGCGGAGGGCAAAACCAGAGTGGCGCCGGAGGTCATGGCCGCCATCACGCCGATGACGCAGCCGAAGCAGTGGTAGAGCGGCACGGGAGCGCAAATGCGGTCGCGCTGGGTGGCCCGGAGGCGCTTGCCGATGAGGTTGCCGTTGTTGACCAGGTTGCGGTGGGTCAGGAGCACGCCCTTGGGAAAGCCGGTGGTTCCGGAGGTGTACTGGATGTTGACGACGTCGTCGGGAGTAGCGGCGACGGCGGGCGGATCGATGCCCGCGTCCAACATGCGCTGCCAGGATTCGCCGCCGAGGAGAACAACATCCGAAAGCGGGAGGTCCTGGCCGCGGCGGGCCTCTTCGAGGACTTCGAGGTAGTTCACGCGGGCGTCCCGCTCGTGTAGGAAGAGCGCTTTCATACGGGAACGGCGCAGGACGAAACCCAGGTCGTGGGAGCGGTAGGCGGGATTACAGTTTACAAGAATGGCGCCGATGCGGGCCACGGCGGCCTGCAGGTAGACCCACTCGACGCAACTGGCGCTCCACATGCCGATGCGGTCGCCGGGGCGGATGCCGAGACCCCACAAGCCGCGGGCGGTGCGCTCGACGGCGGCCTGCAAGTCCCGCCAAGTCAGGCGGATGCCCTGATGCCGGCTGACCAGCGCATCGCCGTCGGGGCGCCTGGCGGCCGCGTCGTCGAGCACTTCACCGATGGTCTTAGCGAGGATCGGGAATTCGGGTCCACGCGCATGGCTGAGCATATTGGCCAAACTCAACACTGTAGCACCACGGGCTGGCCTTGCGTATCCGGCGATCTGGGGAAAGGCGGCGTGAGTCGTATAGAATCTCTCTATGGACGATCCGGCACGAGAGTTCTACGACGATCTCGCGGAGAGCTACCACCTGATGTTTCAGTACTGGCCCCGGTCCATAGAGTGGCAGGCGGGCGTTCTGGGTCCCCTTATCGAGCGGGAGCTGCCCACGGGGCGATTGCGAATTCTCGACTGTGCCTGCGGCATTGGCACCCAAACCCTCGGGTTGGCCGAGCGGGGACACATTCTGGTGGGTACCGACCTGAGTGCGGCCGCCATCGCCCGAGCCAGGCGCGAAGCACAGCAGCGGGGCCTCGCTATCCGGTTTGAAGTTGCGGACATGCGCGATCTGTCCAGCGTGGCGGAATCCGAGTTTGATTGCGTGATAGCCGTTGACAATGCTCTCCCACACCTGACCTCCGAAGAGGATCTCCGGCGGGCGGTTCAGCAGATGGCCGGCAAGCTGCGGGCGGGTGGACTGTTCCTGGGGAGCATTCGGGATTACGACCAGATCGTCCTGGAGCGTCCGGCCATGCCGCCCCCGGCGTTCTTTCAGGATGGCGGATATCGACGCATCTACCATCAGGTTTGGGATTGGACCGGCGATCGGCAATATACGGTGCATCTGTACATCACGCAAGAGACCAGCACGGGATGGAACTGCCGACACTTTGGCTCGGTCTACCGGGCGGTGATGCGAGAGGAGCTCACGGCCGTCATGCAGCAGGCGGGCCTAGTGGAGGTGCGTTGGCTGATGCCGGCGGAGAGTGGGTTCTATCAACCGCTGGTATTGGGCCGGGGAAACGCGGGGTGAGGACGGCGGTGCGGGTGGAGTGCCATGCGGGGTACAAGGCGGGGCAGCGGCCGGTCCGCTTTAGGCTCGGTGAGACGGAGTACCGGGTGGCGGAGGTGGTCGACCAGTGGTACAGCCCCGAGGCGACCTGGTTTCGCGTGCGCGCGGACGACGGCAACCTGTATGTGCTGCGGCACGCCGAGAATCCGCAGGAAGAGCTGTGGACGTTGGAGGCTTTCCGGCGGCATTGACATTCGGCTGCGACTAGTATATATATTGATTGGTATATATGAAAACGCCAAGTCCTGAGAACTTTCTTCCGTTGAAGCCGCATTGGTTTCACGTGCTGCTGTCGCTGGCGGACGAAGAGCAGCACGGTTACGGGATCATGCAGGAGGTGCTGGAGCGCACGGGCGGCAAAGTCCGGCTGTGGCCGGCAACGCTGTACGGCACGCTCAAGCGGCTGATGGAGGAGGACCTGATCGCGGAATCCGACCAACGGCCGGCGCCGGAGCTGGATGACGCGCGGCGGCGCTATTACCGGCTGACGCCGCTGGGGCGGAGGGTACTGGCGGCGGAAAGCGCGCGATTGGAAGATCTGGTTCGGGTCATTCACTCGAAACGCGGCTTGGCGGCGCGGAAGGCGGAAGCGTGAATCGCACCCAGAAGCGGCCGGTCGAGATCGGCCTGAGGTTGTACCGCGCGTTGGCCCGCGCGTTTCCGCAGGAATTCAAGATCGCCTACGGCGACGAACTGGTGCAGGCGGGCGAAGACGCCATCGAGCCGGTCTGGCGGCGGCATGGCGTGCGGGGATTGGCGCGGTTGCTCGCCGACATCGCCTGGCGGGTTCCCGCCGAGCACCTGGCCGAGTTGCGGCAGGATATACGCTACGGGCTGCGGACGCTGCGCGCCTCGCCGGGCTTCACGGCCGTGGCGGTGCTCTCGCTGAGTCTGGGCATCTGCATTGTCACGTCGGCCTTCAGCGAGCTGAACGGGATGGTTTTTCGTAACCTACCTGGAGTGCCGAAGCCCGAAGAGCTGGTCGCGTTGCAGCCGCCGGCATCGTATCCCAACTACCAGCGGTACCGCGAACGGAGCGACCTGTTCTCATCCGCGTTCGCGTACCTGGCGCCGGTTCCGTTCGGCGTTTCGCTGGGCGGGCGCACCGAGCGGACTTGGGGGCACCTGGTCACGCCGTCGTACTTCCCGACGCTGGGGATACGGCCGGTGCTGGGCCGGGTCTTCGACCAAGAACAGGAGAAGACTGGAAGTGCGCCCAACGTGGTGGTGAGTTACCGGTTCTGGCAGAACCATCTGGGGGCGGACCCGGCGGCGGTTGGAAGAACGTTGCGCGTGAATGGACAGCCTTGCACGGTGATCGGGGTCGGCCCGAAGGGTTTTCAGGGCGCATCGCCAACGCTCTTCAGTGCGGACTTGTGGCTGCCGGTGACGGTGGGGGGGCAGGTGGCGACGGAACTCGCTGGCAATGCGCTGGAGCGGCCCAATCTGACGATGTTCCAGGTGGTGGGGCGGCTGAGGCCGGAGGTCACCGAGGCGCATGCGGCATCCGAGCTGGATGCGCTGGCACGGCGGCTGGAGCGGGAACGCGGCGACGCAAACAGGGACCGGAAAGGCCCACGCGTGCTGCTCCTGCAGGGGGGCAAACTGATCCCGCTGCCTAAAAAGGACCTGCCGTTCTTGACGACGTTCTTCGCCGTGCTGAGCGGTATGGTGCTGCTGATCGCGTGCTCGAACGTGGCGAACATGACGCTGGCGCGGGCGGCGGACCGGCGCAAGGAGATCGCCGTCCGCCTGGCGCTGGGCGCAAGCCGTGCCCGGCTCATGCGCCAATTGCTGACGGAGAGCATGCTGGTAGCGGCGGGCGCCGGAGTGCTGGGGTTCCTGGCATCCGTGTGGCTGATGCATGGGGCCTCGCAAGTCAGGATGCCGACCCCGATGCCAATCCAATACGACTTGGCGCCCGACGGGCGGGTTTTGTTACTCACATTGGTGGTAACCGTGTTCACCGGGCTGGCCTTCGGCCTGATCCCCGCGTTCCGGGCCACGCGTGCGGATCTTACTCCCGTCCTGAAGGAAGGCGGCGCGGTGCGGTTCTTCAAGTACCGGCGCTTGAGCCTGCGCAACCTGCTGGTGGTACAGCAGGTGGCTGGATCGCTGGCGCTGCTGCTGATTACCGCGTCGCTGGTGCTGGGCATAACCGGTGCGCTGGGAACAGAAGTTGGGTTCAACACCACCAGGCTGTACATGATTTCCTTGGACCCGGTTCGCGATGGATACTCCGGCGAGCGGGCCACGGCATTCTTCCATAAGCTGCTGGACCGGGTGAAGACGCTTCCCTCCGTAACCGCCGCGAGCCTTACCGACACGGTGCCGGCCGCGATGAGCGGCAACGGCGAGGTACCGTTTACCACCGCCGACCAGGGACAGCAGGCGGTCCATGGCGCCCAGAAGTGGGTGGTCGGGAGGGACTACTTCGAAACGCTGGGCATCCCGATCCTGCTCGGACGCGGTTTCCGGAGGGAGGACGAGGCCACCGAGGCGCGGGCGGTCATCGTCAACGAGAGGCTGGTACGGGAGTGCTGGAAGGGAGAGGACCCGGTGGGGCGACGGGTCGATCTGGGCAGCTACGAGACGGCCCCAACCGCAGGAGTGTTCCTGGCCTCGTTCGACTTTCGGCTGGGCCTAGTGGGGAGAGGGCGGCAAGTATTCGAAGTCGTGGGAGTGGCGAAGGATGCCCGGGCGGACCTGGTGTCGTGGGGAACACCGCCGATGATGTACTTCCCGCTGCGTCCGGGCGACTTCGCCCTGCCTTCTCTGGAAGGGGTGACGCTTATGGTGCGGGCGGCGCCGGGAGCGGATGCGCTGGGCGCGGTACGACGCGAGATATCGGCACTGGACCCCAATCTCACGCCATTCAACGCCCGAAGCGCGGAGGAGCAAGTCGGCCGGGAGGCGTTCGTAGTCCGGATGGGCGAGTGGACCTACGCTATGATCGGGGTCTTCGGGTTGATCCTGGCGTCGGTTGGGCTGGCCGGAGTGACGGCGTATGCGGTAGCACAGCGCGGCCGGGAGATTGGAATCCGAATCGCGCTGGGAGCCCAGAATGCCGCGGTGCTGCGGCTGGTCATGAAAGAAGGAGCGGCGTTGGTCACGGTGGGCACGATCGTCGGCCTAGCCGCCGCCTGGGCCGGGGCGCGCGCGATCGCGGCGATGGAGTCCACGGCGGCCAAGTCTCTCCACGCGCTCTCGTCCGGCGCGATGCCGATGCTGCTGGTGGGCGCTCCGCTGCTGCTGGCCGGCCTGGCTCTGCTGGCCTGCTATGTGCCGGCGCGCCGGTCGCTGCGCGTCGATCCGGTGGTTGCGTTGCGCCAGGAGTAGGCTAGCGGCCCATGCTCGCTTCTGCTTCAACCAGGCTCAGCCTCCGACATGGCGCGCTACACTGATGGTGTGAGCCGAACGATACAGAAGCGAAAGTACGACGCTCACTTCCTCCACCGCGGGAAATGGTGGGTTGCCTGGACCGAAGACGTTCCAGGAGCAGTCACGCAGGGCAGAACGCTGGAAGAGGCCCGAGAGAACCTCAAGGACGCGATTGCGCTGATGCTGGAGCCCGTCGAAGCTGCCGCGCTCCCGAAATCCTCAAACCGGTTGCTTCACGAGACCGTTGAGCTGTAAAGAGACGCGCTCCGATCGGCCACCTCGAGCGAAACGGGTGCGCACTGCTCAAAGAGGGGGCCAAGCACTCGAGATGGATCAACCTGGCGGACCAGCGCAGACAGAGCACTGTTCCGCGGCATACTGAAATCGACGACTATCTCGCGCGGCTGATCTGCCGGCAGCTCGGCATCCCTCCCTCCAGCTAAGGATCTGCACCCCTCCCCCGACCGCGCCCTAAACCAGGCTGGCGATAGCGTCGATTTCGACGCGGACGTCGCGGGGCAGGCGGGATACTTCGACGGTCGCGCGGGCGGGCGGGTTCTCGGGGAAATAGCGGGCGTAGACCTCGTTCATGGCTGGGAACTCGGCCATATCCTTCAAGTAGACAGTGGTCTTGAGGACCCGCGCCAGCGTCGCGCCGCAGGCCTCCAGCACGGCTTTGAGGTTTTCGAGCACCCGCTCGGTCTGGACCGCGATGCCGCCATCGACGATCTGGCCGGTGGCCGGATCGAGCGGAATCTGGCCGCTTAGAAACGCGAGGTTGTTCCCAATGACGGCTTGGGAATACGGCCCGATGGCTGGGGGCGCTTGCGATGTGGCGACGATCTGTTTCATAGGCCGCGAATCAACTCCCATGCGTACTGGACATCCTCACGGGTCGTACCGAGGTTGCCGATGGCCAGACGAATGACAAACCGGCCGTTCAGGACGGTGTGCGAGAGGAAGAACTTGCCGGTCGCGTTGAGGCGCTCGAGGAGCGCCTGGTTCTCCTGGTCGCTGCCCTTAAGGCGGAAGCAGACCGTGGAGAGGGGCGCTGGCGCGACGCGCTCGAAGCGCGGATCGGCGTCCACCAGGGCGGCGAACTCCTGGGCCCAGCGCACGTGCGAGCGGAGCATCTCAATCAGGCCCAGGCGGCCGAAGTAGCGCAGGACGAACCACAGCTTGAGGGAACGGAAGCGCCGGCCCAGGGGAACGCCGTAATCCATCAGGTTCACGGCGCGCGGGTCGCGGGCGGTTCGCAGATACTCGGGGACCAGCGAGAAAGCGCGCCGCAGGATCTCGGGCCGCCGGGTGAAGAAGGCGCTCAAATCCATGGTGGTGAACAGCCACTTATGGGCGTTGACGACGAACGAATCCGCGCGCTCGATGCCCGCGAAGAGGGGCCGCAGTTCGGGCACGATGCAGGCCGCGCCGCCGTAAGCGGCATCCACGTGAAGCCACAGGTTGTGCCGGGCGGCGATACCGGCGATGGCCTCGACGGGATCGATGCTGGTGGTGGAGGTGGTGCCCACGGTGGCCACTACGCAGATCGGTTTGAGGCCGGCGGCGAGGTCCTTCTGGATGGCCGCCTCGAGCGCGTCCGGGCGCATACGGAATTCGGCGTCGCTGGGGATGATGCGGACGTTTCGGCGTCCGATGCCCAGCGCGATGGAATCCTTCGAGATGGAGGAGTGCGCCTGGTCGGAGGCGTAGACCACCAGGCCGGGCCGGGCGCCGTTCTCGCGGGTCTCGGGATCGGCCATCTCGCGCGCGGCGGCGATGGCGTGCAGGGTGCTCACCGAGGCGGTGTCGAAGATCACGCCGAAGAACTCCTCGGGCAGGCCCATCCACTGGCGCAGCCAGCCCAGGCTCACCTGCTCGAGCTCGGTGGAGGCCGGTGAAGTCTTCCAGTGGATGGCGTTGGTATTCAGCGCGGCGGCCAGCATTTCGGCGAGGATGGCGGGAGTCGAGCTGGCGCTGGGAAAGTAGGCCATGAAGCGGGGGTGGTTCCACAGCGTGGCGGCGGGCACGATCAGCTTGCGGAAGTCCTCGAGGATGACGTCGAAGCTCTCGCCCGTCTCCGGCCCGGAGCGCGGCAGGGCGTCGATCAGGTCGCCGGGCTTGATCTTCGGCAGAACCGGGTAGTCTCGGGTGTTCTCGAGGAAGTCGGCGACCCAGTCCACCACTTCGTGGCCGGCACGCCGGAAATCGTCAACATACTCGCTCATTGGAACAGATCATCTCCAGGCGCCCGATTGTTGGGACGCCGGAGACGGAAGCCTCTATCCACCACGGTAACGCGAAATCGGCTGCCGCCGCAGGGTCTCGCTCCGGCTAAGCTGGAAGGATGAGGGCGGGTCTCACATTTCGCATTCCGAAGAAGGCCGAGGCGTATACCGAGGCGTTGCGTTGGGCCGGCGTGGAGCCGGTACTGATTTCGCCAGAGGTGCCCAGGCCGCTCGCCGGGCTGGACGGGCTGGTGATATCGGGCGGCAGCGACATCGACCCGGCGCGCTACGGCGAAGCGCCCCACGCGACCACCAGCGACGTGGACCGGGAGCGCGACGCCATGGAGGCGGCGCTGGTCGAAGAGGCGTTCGAGATGGATCTGCCGCTACTGGGGATCTGCCGCGGCCTGCAACTGGTGAACGTGGTGCGCGGCGGCACGCTGATCCAGCATCTCGAGAACACCGAGATGCACCGGGTGAAGAACGCCGCGGAGGTGCATCGCATTGAGGTGATCCCGGGCACCAGGCTGGCCGCGATCATGGGAACGGACTCGCAGATGGTGAATTCGCGCCACCATCAGGCGGTGGGGCGCGTGGGCGCGGGGCTTCGCGTTTCGGCCAGAGCGCCGGACGGCGTCGTCGAGGCACTCGAGGATCCGCTCAAGCGTTTCGCAATCGCCGTCCAATGGCACCCCGAGGACCGGCTGGAGATCGGCGCGCACGACCGGGCGCTGTTCGAAGCGTTCGCCGCAGCGCTTGGGTAGCCCGCTATTTCGGGATCACCGGCAGCAGCAGGTAGGACGGGTACCGCTGGCTGTGGTAGATGGTCTGGTTCGCGGAGATGTATTTGGTCTCGGTCTCGTTGTGGCCGCCGGTGTTCAGGTTGCGCGAGAACATGGGGAAGGTGGCGGAGGCAACCTCGACCCGCAGGCGGTGGCCGGCCGGGAGCGTGATGCCGGTCTGCCATAGGTCGAGCTGATACTCATAGACCCGGCCCTTCTTTAGCAGCTCGGGGTTCTGGGTGGAGCGGCGGAAGCGCGCGCGGAGCTTGCCGGCGACGAGGCCGAACAGCTTGCCGTCCTTATCCACGTCGTAGAGGCTGACGAACCAGTCGGTATCGCGGGCCGACGAGGAAGCGTAGAGCACCGCGGAGACCGGCCCGGCGAAGGTGAACGGCTCTTTGAACGGCTCGCTCACATAGACCAGGATGTCGCGGCGGGCGTCGGTCACCTTGTTGTGGAAGGCCTCGCTCTCCTTCTTCTTCTCCTCGGCCTCGCGGACCTGTTTATCCTGCTCCGCGGTCGACTCCTCGTAGTCCGGGTTGGGCGTGGGATCGCCGGGATCGTAGACGTAGCGATCGCCGGGTGCGCTGGCGGGCTGGAGCGCCGTGGTCAGGCGGCCGTCGCCTTTGGTCGTGTTGGCGTTGCCGCCGCTCGCCAGGTACCATTTCTCGAAGCGCGTTTCGGGCAGCGGGTACACGTCTCCGTGCAGCCACTTGTTGGAGCCCATGGTGAAGATACCGACCAGCGGCTCCTTCATGATCCCGTTGTCGATTCCCTTGAGCCAGTAGTCGAACCAGCGCAGGTAGTCGCGCTGGAGGTCGATGATCGCCTGCGGCCCGAAATCGTGTTCGCCAATGCGCCGCATGGCGGTGTCGGTGTGTCCCCAGGGGCCCAGCACGAGCTTCTGGTTGGGATGCCCGGATTCCTTCATGCGCAGGTAGTTGAGCTTGCTGCCGATGCCATCGCCATCGAACCAGCCGGATTGGTGAAACACGGGGATGTTCACGTCCTTCAGGCGGTCGAGGAAGTTGGCCTGGTCCCAATAGCCATCGTTCACCGGGTGCTGGATCCACTTGCGCCAGTAGGGGTTCTCCTTGCCCAGGACGGCCTTGTCGAGGTCGATCACGGGAAGCGGGCGGAGCAGTTGCATATACTTCTTCTCGCCGATGTTGCGGATGGCGGCGCCGGAGATGTCGGCGGTAGCGTTGCTCTCCAGGATATCGGCCCACCAGATGGCGCCGAAGATGTAGAAAACGCCGTGCTCGTAGGGGATGTTGTAGAAGGGATCGGGCGGCGCCACGTTGGGGATGATGGTGACCAGGTGCGGCGGGCGCAGGCTGGCGGCCCACCACTGCACCCATCCGACGTAAGAGGCGCCGATCATTCCGACCTTCCCCGACGACCAGGGCTGCGCGGCCAGCCACTCGATGGTGTCGTAGCCATCTTTGGGTTCGTTGATGAAAGGCTCCCAGACGCCCGGAGAACCGAAGCGTCCACGGCAGTCCTGGACGGCGTAGGCATACCCGCGCCGCGCATAGAAGCGCCCCTGCACCTCGAGCATCTCCTTCTTGTAGGGCGTACGCACCAGAATCACCGGGACCGGGCCGGGGGTCTGCGGCAGATAGAGGTCGGTGGAGAGCTTCAGGCCGTCGCGCACCGGCACGCCCACGCCGTGCTCGACCTTAACCTCGAACTTGGGTGCGGAGAGCAGGGGATCCGAATCGACGGGCTTGCCGAGGGCTTCGTAGCCCTCACGGACGTAGAAGGCGTGCTGGGCGGGCACGTCGGCGAAATAAAGCTTCCCGGCCGAGTCCACCCAGACCGTGACGTCCACGCCCGGGAGGGAGTAAACGTAGCGATCGAACTGGAGGTCTTTGCCGGCCAGGCTGCGCTCGGTCTGGTCCTTGAACTCGAGCGAGGCTTCCATGGCCACGCCCGGAAGAATCACCAACGGGAAGGACTGCTTGCCCCCTTTGGCCTTGTCGTACAAGACGATCGCCTGGCTGATGAGCACCGGACCGAGGTTCTCCCAAAGGCGGGCGCCGGGCTTGATGTCGATGATCTCGGTCTTATCCTGGACGGTGCGCCGGGCCTTGGCGCCGTCGCGGACCAGGGTGGCCGTTCCGGCCGGGCCCTTCTGGACGACGCTGGTCCAGAGGCCGTCTTTACCGACCGCGATGTTGGTGGTGGTGGTCACGCTCTGGCCGGCCATGGAGAGGGTGCTCTTGATCTCCAGGGAGCCGTCCGCCTGCCACTTGCAGTCCACTGTGGCCAGGCGCGTTTCGTTCTGGTAGAGCAGAAACGTGCCTTCGTCTTTGACTCCGGCCAGGGAGGCCGGTTGCGCCAGCGCGGTAGCTGCGGCGGCGGCGATCAGGACGCCAAGAATCGCAAGTCTCATCGGTCTTATCCTCATTGGGTGGGTACGGCAATATTGTCGGCCGGGTTCACGGCATGATTCAACCTGTTAGCGCACATCCGCCTGGCCGTCGGGCAGGAAGATCTCTTCGATGCGTCTGGAAAAAAGCTTCGCGATCCCGAAGGCGAGGGGCAGGCTGGGATCGTACTTGCCGGTCTCGACGGCGTTGACGGTCTGGCGGGAGACACCGAGGCGCGCGGCCAGGTCGGCTTGCGACCAGTTGTTCTCGGCGCGCAGGACTCGCAAGGTGTTCCTCATCGGTACCTCCGGTTCGCATTGAGGTAGCCGAGCAGGAGCAGGCCGACCAGCAGGAACAAAACGTAATAGGGCTGGAGCTCGCCGACGAAGCCCGCGATCCGCAAGATGGGATAGACCATGACGGCGAGGAAGACGCCGAGGCAGGCGGTGGCGGCCGCTTCGAGGTGGATGCGCAACTGCAACTCGTCCAACCGCGCGAAGTCGCCCAGCAGGCGGAAGGTGTAGGCGACGCCGCAGACCAGGGGCACGGCGACCACGAGGATGCGGATCGGGAGGCCGGGCTTCAGCCGGGCGATCAGGAGTATGCCTGCCGAGGTGGTCAACGCGGTGGCCAGAAGCCAGAGGGTCTGGGCGAGCGTCGCCTTCGAGCAGGAGAGGGTGGTGCTTGTGTCATGTTTCATAATCATAATGTAAAGCAACATGTTCGTTGTGTCAAGTGACATTTACATAGTGAAGCGACCGTTTCATGGCAGGACTGGCGAGAGGATCGAGGGACCGTCCGAGGAATCAGTCCGCGAATGCGGTTACGGCATCACATCGATCCGTTAGCCGATCTGCGCGGCGCGTTCGCGCGGATCAGCACTCACCCGCGAGGTCGGCTCGAGGAACTCCTGCCGGACAAGAGGGCGACCGCCCGGACGGTAGCTACTACCTAACATAACTCCGGCCAAGCACTACCTACCCGGGCTTGGCCGTTGCCCCGCAAACCCGAGTCATGTTCTGGTCCCACTCGGCAGTCTGCCTAGCGCGGTCGAATTGACGGAACGTCCTCATATCGCCCGAGTCTCTTGATCCCCGCACGCTGCTGTAGCTGAACTTCGAAACGATGCCGGTCGACATGGTACGTAGAAAACTGGATATCCGTGCCGTTGCCACCGTGAACGATGATGCGCTCGTGGGCGTCACGGTCCGCACCAGTGACCTCTTTCCACGGTATGGCCTTGGTTCGTCCCCACCAGAACCGCTGGGCAATCGATTCATTGGATATGATGATGGTTGCTGGCCACCACGCGGCGCCACCCACCAGGAACAGGCAGCAAATCGCCGCAATCCATGGGTCGTCTGCATACGATAAACAGGCTCCTAGCGCCGAGGCCAGCACCAGGAACAGGAACGTGGCGCGTATTGGTATCGATGCGGGGAAGACCAAGCCTCTCCCCTTCATTCTCGCCCGTTCCGCAGCGGCCTCGAAATAGAGAAGCCGAAGTACCGCTAGCGCCAGTGGCGCGATCCACCACTGGTTGGAGTTGGCCATGTCCCTCCCCTTATTTGACGACCTTCTGCACTGCCTTGGGCACCCGAATTCATCGTACCCGAACAGCCGCATCCAGTTCGACCCCTCGCTGGCAGCCGGTCCACAACCACGGAGCGCGACCGCGCGCAGCCCATCCTGGCGTTAGGCGCGCTACTTGGACCCGCGCTACCCTAAGAGACGGATGGAGCCGGATCTGGCACCTGTGATCTCCACGCCGCCGGAGCCGAGGTGGAAGGCGGTGGCGCGCGCTTTTCGGCCCACGCTGAACTACTGGATGGAGACCGAGGTGCACGTTTACAGCTTCTCGATCGCGGCCAACGTGCTGCTGTCGCTGTTCCCGTTTCTCATCGTGATCCTGTCGGTGTGCCGCAACGTGCTGGGCTGGCAGGGAGCGCTGGACGCGGTGGGCTTCGTTCTGGACGATTACTTCCCCGGCGACCTGGGCAAGCACGGGACGATGGTGGGCTTCCTGCGGGACAACCTGCTGGCGGCGGTGGGCTCGCGCGGCTCCCTACAGGTGCTTTCGCTGTTGCTGCTGCTATTCACCGCCAACGGCATCTTCGAGCCGATGGAGATCGCGCTGAACCGGGTCTGGGGCATCCCCAAGAACCGCAGCTTTGTCAGGAACCAGATGGTGAGCCTGGGGCTGATCTTCACCTGCGGCAGTCTGTCGCTGCTCTCCACGGTGCTGACCGGAATGAATCTGAGGCATTTGGGAACGGCCTCGCTGCCGGCGCGGCTGCTCGAAGAAGTGTTCTACAAAATGGCGGCCCTGCCGGTCTCGATCCTGATGCTGTTTCTGATCTTCTGGCTGCTGCCGAACGCGCGCATCCCATGGCGATCGGTGCTGCCGCAGGCCATCCTGGTAGGCATCGCGCTGGAGGCGCTGAAGTACATCAACCTGGTCACCTGGCCTCTGTTGAGCAGGAAGCTGAAGGCGGAGTACGGTCCGTTCTCGTACTCGATCGCGATCGTTCTGTGGAGCTTCCTGGGCGCGATGGTGATCCTGGCCGGAGCGGAATGGGCGGCGCGGCGGGCGCGGGGGCAGACCCAAGCCTCGGCGGAGATCGCGTAGCTTATACTTTAGGTTGCGGAACTCCCTGCCACTAGAGCGTTCGGATTCCAAGAGGAGCGATTCCATGGCCAGATCATCCGACCCCACCCGGCGCGATGTGCTCAAAACCGCGGGAGCCGTCGCCGCGGCGGGGGCCATCGCGCGCGTGACGGCGCCCACCATCCGGAAAGTGAAGGCGGCCAGCGACCAAGTCTCCTACGGCTTGATTGGAACCGGGAGCCGGGGCCAGTACCTGCTCACGCACCTCAGCAAGATCGACGCGGGCCGCTGCCTGGCGGTTTGCGACATCTACGAGCCGAACCTGCGGAAAGGCGCGGCGGCGATCGGCGGCAACCCGAAGACGTATCTGGATTACCGGGAGCTGCTGGGGAGGCGGGATATCGACGCGGTGCTGATCGCCACGCCGCTGTACGAGCATTTCCGCATCACGCGGGACGCGTTGCTGGCCGGCAAACACGTCTTCTGCGAGAAGAGCCTGGTGTTCAAGGCCGAGGAGGTCCACGCGCTGCGGAAGCTGGCCGGAGAGCGTCCCAAGCAGATTCTGCAAGTGGGACTCCAGCGGCGCTACAGCCAGTTCTACCAGACCGTGAAGCAGATGGTGGACAAAGGGCTGCTGGGCAAGGTGACGCACGTCAACGCGCAGTGGAACCGCAATCCGGGCTGGGTCATGAAGCCGGACCCGGTGCGCCAGAAAGAGCTGAATTGGCGGCTATTCCGGCAGTATTCCGGGGGCGCGGCGGCGGAACTGGCTTCGCACCAGGTGGATGTGGCGGACTGGATGTTCGGCGCGAGGCCGGAGTTTGTGAGCGGCGTGGGCGGCCTGGATTTCATCCATGACGGCCGGGACGTTTTCGACAACATCCAACTCATCCTGAAGTATCCGAAGGGCCAGAAGATGATGTACCAGGCCATCAGCACGAACCGGCACCTGAGCCTGTTCGGCGGGGCGCGCACGGAATTCGGCGAGGTGATCATGGGCACCGAGGGCACGGTGGAGATCACGGTCGGGAAGGACAACGAGCCGCCCATCGCGCTGTGGTTCGTCGAACCGAGCCCGGCCCAGCCCACGCCGGCCGGCGACAAGAAGGAGAAGGCAACCATCGCCAACGCCACCTTGACGGCGGCCGCGGCGGGCTCGCGCGGCCTGCCCATCATGCTTTCGCGCGAATTGGTCAGCGGCCAGGATTCGTTCCTGAAGCGCGAGATGAAATTCGCCCGGCTGTGGATGTACCGCAAGGGCATCATGATGCCGCGCGAGGACCAGAACCCGGTGGATACCCAACTGGAGGCGTTCCTGGACGCCACACGCACCGGCAAGAAACCGCTCGCCGATCTGGAACTGGGCCTGGCCGACTCCACCATGGTGATTCTCTCGAACCTGGCCATGGACGAAGGACGGCGCGTGTACTTCAACGAAATCGAGAAGATGGGCGTGTAGCCGCTACATCTCCGGAGCGCCGCGGTAAGTCAGATCCTTGAAGCTGAACTCGGCCGAGCGGTAGTGGCTGCCGACGCCGGGCACATAGAGGTTGAAGAGGAGGCTCTTGCCATCCGTGGCCGCCGGGCGCGGGAACACAAGCCGCAGGATGCGGTCCGACGGGGTGGGCGGGAAGTGGCCCGTCATCAGGTATTTCTTCTGGCCGACCTTCAGAACGCATTCGTCTTCCAGGCGCTTGACTTCGGCCGGATCGTCAAGCGCCGTGGGATCCGGCAGCACGACCGCCAGGATGATCTGCCGGCCCTGGTTCTCGCGCAGGAAATCGCGGTACTCATCGGCGTCGGGATCGTCAACCGGCGGCTGCCTGCGGGCCAACTCGAGCTCGGCCTGCCGCAGCGGGCGGGCGGAGGCCAGATAGACCGGGATGCCCGCGCCCTGCGCGTCCACCGCCTGCTGCGCCCAGGGCGAGTCGGTGAAAAGCTCCTTCAGTTCCGCATCCGTCCACTGCTCGGGCGCCTTGGCTTCCCAGAAGGGCGCATGGCCCGAGAGCGCGAAAACCAGCGCGAGGGCGGCGGTCATGGGGTTTCGGATCTGCTCGGGCTGGATACCGAGGGGCACAGAATCATTCTAGACTGGAAGCGACGGGCTTGACCCGTTCAGAAAGAGGGGAAGATGGCACACTGGTTACCAAAAGACTACCACTCCGTCACGCTGGGCTTGACGGTGCGGGACGCAGCTAAAGCAATCGAGTTCTACAAGCAGGCGTTTGGCGCCAAGGAGATATCTCGCATGGCTGGGCCTGGGGGCAAGATCGGCCACGCGGAATTGCAGATCGGCGACTCGCGCATCATGTTGGGGGACGAGTTCCCGGGCGGCGCGCGCTCGCCTATCTCCCTGGGCGGAACCACCTTTAGCCTGTACGTGTACTTTGCGGACGTGGATTCCGCGTACAAGCAGGCGGTGGCCGCCGGCGCAAAGTCCGACATGGCGCCGGTGGATATGTTCTGGGGCGATCGGTACGCCAAAGTCACCGATCCGTTCGGCCATTTCTGGGGGCTGGCCACGCACACCAAGGACGTTACGGCCGAGGAGATGGAGAAGGGCGCCCAGGCCATGTGGTCGCAGATGAAGACGAAGGAGCAGCACGGGTAGTCTGTCGCGCGGGGTGGATACAATGGTCTGACAGACCTTGCTCCACCCCGTACACATCCTGGGCGGCGGACTTGCGGGCTGCGAGGCCGCCTGGCAGGCAGCTCGCGCCGGCGGCCGGGCCATTCTCCACGAGATGCGCCCGGAGCGCTTGACGCCCGCTCACAAAACGGGCTGGCTCGGGGAATTAGTGTGCAGCAACTCGTTGAAGACCGAGCAGGAAGGCTCGGCCCCCTGGCTGCTCAAGCAGGAGTTGCGGCGGCTGGATTCGATGCTGCTGCGTGCGGCCGCGGAGGCGCGGGTGCCCGGCGGCCACGCGCTGACCGTGGATCGCGAGGTCTTCGCGGAGCGGGTCACGGCTGCGATAGAGGCCGATCCCGCCATCGAGATCCGGCGCGAGGAAGTTACCGCCATTCCCGACGGGATCGTGGTTATTGCCACCGGCCCGCTGACGAGCGATGCTCTGGCGGGGGAGATCGCGCGGCTCACGGGGGCGACGAGCCTGTTCTTCTACGACGCGATCAGCCCGATTGTGGAGGCCGATTCGGTGAATTTGAGCGTGGCCTTCCGGGCCTCGCGCTACGGCAAATCGCTGGATGCGACAGCGGACTACTTGAATTGCCCTTTCGACCAGGAGCAGTACGAACGATTCGTGGACGCGTTGCTGGCCGCGGAGAGCGCCAGCGCGCACATCGCCGGCGACGTTCCGTATTTCGAGGCCTGCCTGCCCATTGAAGAACTGGCGCGGCGCGGGCGCGAAACGTTGCGCTTCGGGCCTATGAAGCCCATGGGGTTGACCGACCCGAGGACCGGACGCCGTCCCTACGCAGTGGTCCAACTGCGCCAGGAGAACCTGCGAGCCGAGAGCTACAACCTGGTTGGCTTTCAGAACCACATGCGGTTTGGCGAGCAGGCGCGGGTGCTGCGCATGATTCCGGGGCTAGAGGGCGCCGAATTCGTCCGCTTCGGCCAGGTACACCGCAATACCTACATCAATGCGCCCGTGTTGCTGAACGCGGCGCTGCAAGTGAGGAAACGGGAGACGTGCCTCTTCGCGGGGCAGATTTCGGGAGTGGAGGGTTACGTTGAGTCGATCGCCACGGGCTTGATTGCCGGGCGGAACGCCGCCGCGCTGGCGCAGGGGCTCGAGCCGCGTCAATTCCCCGCCGAAACCGTGCTGGGTTCGCTGTGCCGCTACATCTCGAGCGCCGATGCAGGCAACTACCAGCCCGCCAACATCACGTTCGATCTGCTGCCGCCGCTCGAGGAGGAGACGCGCCAGCGCCTCCGCCACGACCGGCGCGCGCGGCATGCCGAAGTGTGCCGGCGGGCGCTGGCGGCGCTGGAATCTCACCTCGCTTCCGTCGTCAGGTGATCGAAGCTGCACCGCCGAGTTTGGTGGCTTCGATGCCTTGCCCACGTCCGGCCCTGGTTCAGCAGCGCCCCGGTCGAAACTACTGCTTTCGATCCTCGATAACGAGCTGCCGCCCTTCTGTGAGTTGAAACGGCGGCGACACGAACTCCTTGCGAATGCCGGAGCGGTTGTCGTACGCAGAGAGCACAACGAATCTGATCCAGTCCCGTCTTCGTGTTCCATCAATTGCGGCCCAAGCGCCAGGTTCCGTGCTGAACGACATAAGCGGCCAAATCGAGTTCCGCACGACCTTCCTGCTGTCACACCCGATCCACGAGAAACGGGACGTCTTCCAGGTTCCAGTCGCTCTGTCGAGTTCATGGAGTCCGCAGGCAAACAATGGAACCTCGAAGGGGTCCACGTCGGTGGGCACATTGCAGGATTCGATGGCCCCAGGCAGCACGGTGAAATTCGTGACTAACGCGTACTGAACGTGCTTGATTCCGGGGATACCGTAATCGGCACTTTCGGACACAACATCGACGTGCCACCCGTAGCCGATCCAGTGGCCGTATCTCGCGTGTGACGGAAGAAGGCGTGCTGTTCCGCTCGCACCTCGGCCTGCGGTGTGCAAGCGTAGCGCCGTAGGGGAGTGTACTACCATCGTAGCAACAGTGCCCGAAGCTCGGCATGTCAATCTGCGCCTGCTCGAGGGCCGGTACGCGGTGTGCCGGCTGGCCCCCGGCGCGGACGTCTCCGCCTGGGCGGGGGCCGGCGAGTTTTGCTCCATAACCCGGACGGCCGCTGAGCTATCGGTGGTGTGCGCCGAGGGCGCGGCTCCGGCCGGCGCAAAACGCGAGGGCGGCTGGCGGGTTTTCGAGGTGGAGGGACCGCTCGGGTTCACGCTCACGGGGATTCTGGCGGCGGTGGCCGATCCGCTCGCCCGAGCGGGCGTGAGCATTTTCGCGGTCTCCACTTTTGACACCGATTACGTAATGGTCAAGGAGGAGAACCTCGAAAAGTCTGTGCGGGCGCTTGGCGAGGCGGGGCACGGGGTGAGCCTGCCTCGCTAGAATGGTGGCTTGGCCGCCGTTACGTTCGAGATCGTCGCGGAGTGCCCGCGGACACGCGCGCGGGCGGGCATTTTGCACACGCCGCACGGGGACATCGAGACGCCGGTGTTCATGCCGGTGGGCACGCAGGCCACGGTCAAGGGCGTGGCGCAGCGGGATCTACTGGCCGATCTGGACGTGCGCATCCTGCTGGCCAACACGTATCATCTTTATCTTCGGCCGGGCCACGAATCGATCCGCTCGCTGGGAGGACTGCACCGGTTCATGAGCTGGCCGCGGGCCATCCTGACGGATTCCGGCGGCTACCAGGTCTTCAGTCTGAGCGATTTGCGGCAGGTGACGGACGAAGGGGTGCTGTTTCGCTCGCACCTGGACGGCGACGCGCACCTGTTCACGCCGGAATCCACCGTGGACGTGCAACGGGCGCTGGGGAGCGACATTATGATGGCGCTGGACGAGTGCCTGGAGTATCCGGCGGGGCACGCGCAAGCGCGGCAATCGGTGGAGCGCACGCTGCGCTGGGCGCGGGCGGCGTTCGCGCACTACCGGAACCGGCCGGAAAAAGAGAAGGCGAGCCTTTTCCCGATCGTGCAGGGCGCCAGCTACGGCGATCTGCGCCGCTGGTGCGCCGCGGAACTGCTGCCGCTGGAGGCGGATGGTTATGCGATCGGCGGCCTGTCGGTGGGCGAGCCGCGGCCGCTGAGCCTGGAAATGGTGGAAATCACGGCGCCGCTGCTGCCGCGCGAGAGGCCGCGCTATGTGATGGGAGTGGGGATGCCCGAGGAATTGGGCGAATACGTGGCGCGCGGCGTGGACATGATGGATTGCGTGCTGCCCTCGCGCAACGCTCGCAACGGCTGCCTGTTCACGAGCCAGGGGCGCGTCGTTATCAAGCACGCGCGCTACAAGGAAGACCCCGGTCCGCTGGATGCGGACTGCCCGTGCTACACCTGCCGGAACTTCTCGCGGGCCTACCTGCGCCACCTGTTCCAGGCGGGTGAAATTCTGTTCGCCAACCTGGCCACCTTGCACAACCTGCACCACTACCTTGACATCATGAGGCGGATCAGGCACTCTATATTGATAGGAACGCTCCCCGAGTACTTGGAAGCAATCCGCTCCGTGCCGGTTTCAGGATAAAGGAAGTCATTTAGACGCTTCCCCTCGACCTCTGGAATGGCTGTGTGTATCGCCATGCAGAGCGAGTGCGGGGACCGGACGGCGACGTGAGGCCGATCGTGCTCCTGAATTTGTTTGTCGACACACCATCCGCGACTCCTCAAGCAGCCAACCCAATAACGGGCCTCCTGCCGTTCTTTCTGATCTTCGCCATCTTCTACTTTCTGGTGATCCGGCCCATGCAACGGCAGCGGAAGACGCAGCAGAAGATGCTCTCGGAGCTGCAGAACGGGCAGACGGTAGTGACCAGCGGCGGCATCGTGGGCGCCATCGTGGCGATGAACGACGACGACACGCTGATTCTGCGCGTCAAGCCCGACAACGTTAAATTGCAGGTGGCACGGAGCGCCGTATCGAGCACCATCCAGCAGGGAGAAGCCAAGAAGTAACAACTCCGCGACCGGAAAGAACCGATGATCCAAGCCCCTAAAGCGAGAACCAGCGTCATTGTGGGCGTGCTGTTGCTGGCAGCCTACGGAATAATCGGGCTGCCCAAGTCCGTGGACGAACTGAAGGCCAACCTGAAGAACAACATTCGGCTGGGGCTGGACTTGAAGGGCGGGAGCTTCCTGGTGCTGGAGGTCCAGGTGCAGGATGCCATGAAGGCCGAGGCCGACCGGACCATCGAGAGCCTGAAGGAAGACCTGCGCAAGAACGGGATCGACTACGTGGGGATGGAGCGGAACGATCCGTCCACCGTGAAGGAAGCCGACAGCATCCAGATCAACATCAAAGGCGTGTCGGCGAGCAAGGTCGGCGACCTGCGCAACCTGATCAACACGAGCCGGTACGCGTCCTGGTTCCTGACGGGCGTGAGCCCCACGGAATACCGGCTGAACATGAAGCCGACGGAGTTGATCGCGCTGAAGAAGGATACGCTGGACCAGACCAAGCAGACCATCGAGCACCGCATCAACGGCCTGGGGGTCGGGGAGACCACCATCCAAGAGCGCCGCCGCGCGGATGCGGAGTTCGAGCTGGTGGTCGAGTTGCCTGGCGTAGACGACCCGGCGCGCGTGAAAGGGATCATGCAGACCGCGGCGATGCTGGAGCTGTGCTCGGTAAAGGGCGGTCCCTACGCGAGCCGGGACGACGCCCTAGCCAAGAATGGCGGGGTCTTGCCGCTGGATTCGAAGCTGGTCAGGGGGAGCGCACGCGGCGAAGAGGGCGGCGACGTCTGGTACCTGCTGGGCCGCACCGCGGTGGTTACGGGCCGCGACCTGCGCAACGCCCGCCCCAGCCGGGGCGAGATGGGCCGTTGGGAAACCGACTTCGTGCTGGGCAAGGATGGCGCGCGGCGGTTCGCCCGCTTCACAGAGTCCAATATCGGCAACCGGCTGGCAATCGTCCTGGACAACCAGGTGCGCAGCGCCCCGACTATTCAGAACCGCATCGAGGATTCCGGCCGGATCACGGGCGCCGCGAACGAGCAGGACGCCTCGGACCTGGCGCTGGTGCTGAGGGAGGGATCGCTGCCGGCGGGAATCCAATACCCTGAGGAGCGCACGGTGGGGCCCTCGCTGGGCGCGGACTCGATCCGGCAGGGGCTGATGGCAGGCATCGTGGGGTTGGGGTTGGTGATCCTGGCCATGCTGATCTACTACAAGGGGGCGGGCGTGAACGCGGTGCTGGCCCTGTTCCTGAACACCGTTATCCTGCTGGCGGTGCTGAGCTATGTCGGAGCGGTGCTGACCTTGCCCGGGATCGCCGGGGTGATCCTCACGATCGGCATGGCGGTGGATAGCAATGTGCTTATTTTTGAACGGATTCGCGAGGAGCTGCGGGCGGGCAACGGCGTGGTGCCGGCGGTCGCGGCGGGCTTCAACAAGGCCTTTCGCACCATTGTCGACACGCACGTCACAACGGTGGTATCCTGCGCCTTCCTGTTCATGTTCGGCACGGGCCCGGTGAAAGGCTTCGCGGTCACTCTGGTGATCGGCCTGCTGGCCAATGTCTTCACGGCGGTGGTGGTCTCCAGGGCCATGTTCGATTGGCACATCAACCGCCAGAGCCAGGTGACGGAACTGAGTATTTAGGGGATCTGTGACGGTTTTAACCTCGGTGATCGGGAACTTAATTCGGGAAGCTGGTGTCCAATTCTTCGGGTACCAGCACGGCGCTCCGCATGGAAATATTTAGAAATACTAATTTTGACTTCCTGGGCAACAAGTGGCCCTTCATCGCCGCCTCGCTAGTGCTTTCGGTGGCTGGCATCTCCAGCATGGTCATGAAGGGGGGGCCCAGGTACGGGATCGACTTCCGTGGCGGGACCAACATGTTCGTGAAGTTCCCCTCTCTGAGCGACAAGGATCTGGATGCGCTGGCCGGCGCGCGCGACCAGGCTCGCAATGCCGGAGACCAGGCCCGCGCGGACGAGATCCGGAAGGAACTGCTGGCTTGTAACGTGGTTGTGGCGGAAAGCAACGGGCATACGCGCTGGGCGAAGGACCCTCTGAGGGCGCCGCTGGTGGAGACGATTCGCGCGGCACTGTCGCGGCGTATCACCGGTGAGATCACGGTGCAGAACGTGTTGGGGGGCGGGAACGACGTGCTGATCGGGACGGAGCTGAAGAGCGACCAGGAATTGGCCGCCTCCCGGCAGGCCATGACCGAGACGCTGGAGGCCACCTTCGGGCAGCCGGCCAGCGGCAAGCTGGATTTCAACAACGCGGGCCAGGGAGCGCTGGCGGACCGGCTGCGCGATCCGCTGATTGGCGCCGGCGCGTCGCTGAGCGAGACCCAGTTGCAGGATTTGCTGGGCCGGCTGAAGGATTACCGGGACAAGAATCGCTCCGGCCTGGTGAGCAGCTTCGACGAGTTGGCGGGGATTCCGGGGGTCACGCCAGCGGTGATCCGGACGCTGAAAGAGGAGTGCTACCTGGCGCCGTTCAACGTGAAGAGCGTGGATATCGTGGGGCCGAAGGCGGGCGCGGAACTGCGCGCCCAGGCTATCCGGGCGACTCTGCTGGCGCTGGCGGGGATGCTGGTTTACATCGCCTTCCGTTTCGAGTGGATCTACGGAGTGGCGGCCGTGGTGGCGGTGTTCCACGACACGATCATCACCATCGGGCTGTTCTCGATCTTCAACAAGGAAATCTCGCTGACGGTGATCGCGGCGCTGCTTACGCTGGTCGGCTATTCGATGAACGACACCATCGTGGTGTTCGACCGGATCCGGGAGAACCTGAGGCTTCCGCACCGCGAGAAGATGTGGGATCTGGTGAACAAGAGCGTCAATCAGACGCTGAGCCGGACCATTCTGACCTCCGGCCTCACTTTCCTGACGGTGCTGGCGCTGTTCCTGTTTGGCGGAGAAGTGCTGCACGGCTTTTCGCTGGCTCTGGTGATTGGTATTATTATTGGGACGTATTCGTCGATCTTCGTGGCCAGTCCGATCGTGGTGTACTGGCAGGATCTCAGCGATTCGCGAAAGAGGCCGCCGGGCGGGTATCGTCCGGTGGCCGCGGCGCCCGGTCCGGCGCCCCGCAGGGGGCCCGTGAAGGCGCAGAAGTAGTGGTGTTTGGGTTGGGGTTCCGGCGCTTGGCGCCGGGACGCAATAGAAAATAGGAAAGGGTACTCCGATATGTTCGAACAATGCCTCCTCGAGGGCGGGCGGACCAACAAGCCCTGGACCTTCATGTTGTCCTTCGGGATACAGGTGATGGTGATCGGCCTGTTGGTTCTGTTCCCCCTGATCTATTTCGACGCGCTTCCCAGGACCACGCTGACCAGCTTCCTGGTGGCGCCGCCACCCCCGCCTCCGCCACCGCCGCCTCCGGCCGCGATCGTGAAGGTGGTGGCCCGAGTCATCCCGAAGATGTTCGACTCGGGACATCTGATGGCTCCCAAGGTCATCCCCAAACAGGTGGCGGAGATTAGGGATGAGGAGCTGCCTCCGAGCTCCGGCGGCGGCGTGGTGGGTGGCGTGCCGGGCGGTGTGCCTGGCGGCACGGCGGGCGGCGTAATCGGGGGCATCATCGGCTCGATGCCTACTGCGGCTCCGCCTCCGCCTCCGCCCCCGGTGAGGGTGGAAGCGCCCAAGATTACCCGGATTCGCGTGGGTGGGAACGTGCAGCAGGCGAACCTGATCCGGAAAATCACCCCTCAGTACCCGGCGCTGGCCAAGCAGGCCCGCATCCAGGGTCAAGTCCGTTTCACGGCCATCATCGGCAAGGACGGCGAGATCCAGAATCTGCAGGTGATCAGCGGCCATCCGCTGCTGATTCCCGCGGCGCAGGAAGCAGTGAGACAGTGGAAATACCGTCCGACGCTCCTCAACGGGGAGCCGGTGGAGGTGGTGACGCAGATCGACGTGAACTTCACGTTGAGCAATTAAGGATTCCGGCTGGCAGCTCGCGGATAGGCTCCGGGGGCTGCGGGCAATGAAAGTAAAATTCAACTCGCAGGAGAAAAGGAACAATGCTTCTACAATCGCAAGTTTGGGCGTTTCTGTTGCTTCAGGAAGGGGCGGTAGGATGGAACATTCCGGCCCTCTGGAGCCAGATGGGACTGCTGGCCAAGGCGGTCGTGGTCATTCTGTTTATCATGTCGGCTGGGTCCATCGGCGTGATGATCGACCGGTTGCTGGCTTTCAGCGCGGCCCGGAAACAATCCCGTGCGTTCGCACCGGCGGTGGCCGGCGCACTGCGGGAAGGCAAGCTGGATGAGGCGATCAAGATCGCGGATCGCTACAAGAAGAGCCATCTGGCGAAGGTTGTCGTGGCGGGCTTGCAGGAGTTCCGCGCACACCAGATCAGCGCGGAGATTCCGGGCGAAGAGATCGAGGCTTCCAAGCGGGCCCTGGAGCGCGCCGAAGCCATCGTGCATGCCGAGCTGAAGCGGGGCGTCTCGAGCCTGGCAACCATCGGCTCGACGGCCCCGTTCGTGGGACTGCTGGGCACGGTGGTCGGCATCATCAACGCGTTCAAGAGCATGGCCAACGAGAAGTCGACCGGCATCGCCGCGGTGGCGGGCGGTATTTCGGAGGCTCTGGTGACCACGGCCGTGGGATTGTTCGTGGCCATTCCCGCCGTCTGGATGTTCAACTACTTCACGAACAAGGTGGAGTCGTTCGACGTCGAGATGGGCAATTCGAGTTCTGAGTTGATCGACTACTTCCTGAAGCGGTCGCAGCACGTCGCGAAGTAGGCGCGCGCGCACGCCAGGATGCCGACTCGGCGAGTTGAATCGGGTTCCCGCGGGACCAGCGGTCCCGCGGGGCTCCAGCCCGGCTGAGTCCGAAAGGACAATCCAATGAAACTGTTTAAAGCCGCGCCGCCGGTAGCGGATATCAACGTGACGCCCATGGTGGACGTGATGCTGGTGATGCTCATCATCTTCATGGTCATCACGCCGATGCTTTCCCATGGCGTCAGCGTGGACCTGGTGAAGACCCGGAATCAGGTCGCCATGGCGGCCGCGGAAAAAGAAGATGCGGTGGTCGTGGCGGTCACGCGGGAAGGCCGAACCTACCTCGGCAGCACGCAAATGAAAGTCGAGGATTTGCCGCCCAAGGTCAAGGACATGCTCTCGGGCCGCACGGACAAGACGTGCTACGTGAAGGCCGACGCCCGAGCGACATACAAGAAGGTCGTGGATGTGGTGGATAACCTGCGGGCCGCGGGAGTGGACCAGTTGGGACTGATGACCGACGCGGTCGACGAAAAGGCCAGGAGCGCGAGCCAATAACCGGCATTCTATTGTAAAGGAGAAATCATTATGTCAATGGCAGTGGGTGGTGGCGGGGCCGACAAGACCAAGTGCGACATGAACGTCACGCCGCTCATCGATGTTCTGCTGGTGCTGCTGATCATCTTCATGGTGATCGCGCCGATCACGCCCAAGGGCCTGAACGCTCTGGTTCCGCTTCCCGCGCAGCCCAACCAGCAGCCCAGCCTGGCGGATCAGCGCACGGTGGTGATCCAGGTGAGCAAGGGCGGCTCGATCATGATTAACTCGGAGCCGATCGAAGAGAGCCGGCTGGAAATGCGTTTGGAGGACATCTTCAAGACCCGCAACGAGCGCGTGGTATTCGTGGATGGCGACCCCGATCTCCTTTACCAGAATGTGGCCCGGGTGATCGACATCGCGCACGGCGCCGGCATCGACAAGGTCGGGCTGATGACCGAGAAGATCAAGGCCGGACAGTAGCCCGGGTCTCCGGTTAAGGATTTGTTGTGATCAGGAGCTAGAATGAACCGCAAATGGACTTATGGAATGGTTGCGCTGGTCTTGGGCCTCATGGCCGTGACTGCTACCGGCTGCAACAAGCTCATGGCGCGCAACGAGCTGAACAAGGGCGTGCAGGCGTTTAAGGCCGCCAAGTACGCGGATGCCGTGGAGAGGTTCAAAGAGGCGATCCGGCTGGACCCCACCTTCCCCACCGCGCGGGTGTATCTGGCCGTGGCCTACATGAACCAGTACATTCCCGGCGCCCCGTCGCCAGAGAACGACAGAATGGCCGCGGCGGCCAAGGAGAACTTCCTGAAGGTGCTGGAGGTGGCCCCCAAGGACACGGTGGCGATCGCCTCGATGGCGAGCCTGAATTTCAACGAAGCGCAAGGCTTGGCGGATCTGGGGCAAAAGGTCAAGAAGCTGGAAGAGGCTCAGGAGTGGTATAAGAGGCTCACCGAGGTCGACCCGAAGAACAAGGAAGCGTTTTACAGCCTGGGAGTCATCGCGTGGACCAAGGCGTACGCCGCCATCGGCCAGTTGAAGGCCGCCATCGGGCAGAAGCCCGAGGACCCCGTGCCGATCAAGGACAAGAAGGCGCGCGAGGAACTGCGCGCGACTTACTGGGACGTGGTCGACGGTGGCATGAAGGACCTCGAGGCGGCTTTGGCGCTGGATGGCAACTACGACGACGCCATGGCGTACCTGAGCCTGCTATACCGCCAGAAGGCCGACATGGCCGCGAACATGGACGACTACCGGAAGGACACCGCCACGGCGGACGACTGGCTGCAGAAGACGCTCACCACGCGCAGGCTGAAGGCCGGGGCCGTGCCGGCCATGGACCAGCCCGCCAAGTAAAGTAAGCCGGTGGGCCGGCGAGGCCGCGCGCCTGCCGGGCGTGGGCGCGTGCGGGCGGGGAGAGGAAATGTGTAACTAGTCCGCCCGGGCCCGCCGAGCCGCCAATCCGCGCCGCATTCTTCTATAATGGTTAACAGGCGGCTACGGTAGCCGCCTGTTTTTTTCTCCATGCCCTCCGACCCTAGCGAGGCGCCCGCGGCGCTGGCGACGGAAGCCAGCCCACCCCTCTTGGTCGCGGACCTGTACGCCCGATTGACGGCCAAGGTGCTGGAATTGCGGCCCCGCGAGGATCTCGCGCCGCTCGAGAAGGCCTACCGTTTCGCCGTCGCCTCCCACGACGGGCAGTTCCGCGATTCCGGCGAGCCCTACGTCGCGCATCCCTTGAACGTGGCGCTGACCCTGGCCGAGATGAACATGGACCTGGTCTGCCTGCAGACCGGGCTGCTCCACGACGTCCTGGAGGACACCGGCGCCAATCCCGAGGAACTCCGCAAGAACTTCGGCGAAGAGGTGGCGCGGTGCGTGGACGGCGTCACCAAACTGAGCAAACTGAAATTCTACGACCGGGAGGAACGCCAGGCCGAGAGCGTTCGCAAAATGCTGCTGGCCATGGTGGACGACGTACGGGTGGTCATCGTCAAGCTGGCCGACCGCCTGCACAACATGCGGACGCTGGGCGTTCTGGCGCCCGACCGGCAGCGCCGCATCTCCCAGGAGACCCTGGATATCTACGCGCCCATCGCGCATCGGCTGGGAATGGGGAGGATCCGCGGCGAGCTGGAAGACCTGGCCTTCCGCTATCTGGAGCCCGACTCGTATGCCGAGATCGCGGCCGCCATCGAATCCAAGCGCAGCGCCACCGACGAGCTGCTCAAACAGATCCAGGACAGCGTCGACGCGGTGCTGCGGCGGGAGGGCGTTCCGGCGCGCATCGAGGGGCGCATCAAGCGCGCCTACTCGATCCACGAGAAGATGAAGCGGCAGAAGATCGGCATCGACCAGGTCTACGACGTGCTGGCGGTGCGCGTGATCACGGATTGCATCCGGAACTGCTACGCCGCCTTGGGGGTGATCCACAACGAGTGGCGCCCCATCCCGGGACGCATCAAGGACTTCATCGCCATCCCGCGCCCCAACCTCTACCAATCCCTGCACACCTCGGTGATGGGGCCGGGCGGCCAGGCGTTCGAGGTCCAGATTCGGACCGAGGAGATGCACCGCATCGCGGAACAGGGAATCGCCGCGCACTGGAAATACAAAGAAGGCCGCAAGGACGGGCAGGAAGACCAGCACATCGCCTGGCTGCGCCACCTGCTGGAGTGGATTCAGGAGATGCGCGATCCGGGCGAGTTCATGTCCACGCTCAAGGTGGACCTGTACCGCGAGGAGGTGTACACCTTCACGCCGCGCGGCAAGGTGATCGTGCTGCCGCGGGAGGCCACTCCGATCGACTTCGCCTACGCCATCCACACCGCTGTGGGACACGGTTGCGTGGGCGCCAAGATCAGCGGCCGCATCGTTCCGCTGAAGTACGAGCTGCGCAACGGGGACGTGGTGGAGATCCTCACCCAGCCGGGCCACATGCCCTCGAAGGACTGGCTGGCGCTGGCCAGGACGCCGCGAGCGCGCAACAAGATCAAGGCGGTGATCAACGCCACCGAGCGCGCCAAGGCCATCGAGATCGGCCAGAAATACCTGGAGAAAGAGGCGCGGCGCATCGGCGTATCGCTTTCCAAGGTCACCAAGGCCGACCTGGAGCGGGTAGCCTCCGAGTACGGGTTCGCCAAGGCCGAGGATCTGCACGCCGCGCTGGGCTACGGCAAGTTCTCCCCCCGCAAAGTCTTGCAGAAGATCTCGCCGGAAACCGTAGGCCCGGAACCGGAAGCCGACCGCGAGCGGGAGGGAGCGCTCAAGCCGGCGGCGCCCCCGCCCGGCGGCCCGGATGCGGGCGATCTGGTGATCCGCGTCAAGGGCATGGACGACGTGCTGGTTTACCGCGCGAAGTGCTGCAATCCGATCCCCGGCGAGGCCATCGTGGGCTACGTGACTCGCGGCAAGGGCGTCGCGGTCCACTCCACCTCCTGCACCAACGTCCAGAACCTGATGTACGAGGTGGAGCGCAAAATCGACGTGCAATGGGCGCGCAGCGCCAGCGAATCGTTCCCCGTCAAGTTCCTGGTTCGCACCACCGACCGTCCCGGAATGCTCAGCGAGCTGACCTCGGTTCTGTTCAACGAGAACAGCAACATCCGCAGCCTGGAGGCGCGCAGCCTGGAGCACGAGGGCGCGGTGGTGGACATGACCGTGGATGTGCGCGACAAGAAGCAGCTCGAGCGCATCGTATCCGCCATGCGGCGCCTGAGCGGGATCCGGGATATCCAACGGATGTGAAATGGCCAGCTTCGAAGCCGAGCATATCGCCATTTCGAAGTCCCACGGCGTCAAGATCGACTGGCGGGACGGCCACCACAGCCAGTACGAGCTGAAGTACCTGAGGGACCGCTGTCCGTGCGCCACTTGCAGCGGCGCGCACGGCACGCCGCCGCCCGCCTCCAACCCGCTCCAGCTTTATAAGCCCGCGCTCAAAATCGAGGCGGTCGAACCGGTGGGCAACTACGCCCTGCGGCTGAAGTGGAACGATGGGCACAGCACAGGCATCTATTCCTACGAGCATTTCAGGCTCATTTGCCCGTGCGAGGAATGCCGGCGGCGTGGGGCTACAGCAATCTGAAATTCACTTCGACGGTGGCCTGCACGGCGACCGCTTTGCCGTTCATCTTGGCAGGCGAGAAGCGCCACTTCTGGACCGCCTCGATGGCCTTCTCGTCCAGCCCCAAACCGAGCGGCTTGACCACTTTGAAGTTGCGGGGCAGCCCCTGCTCGTCCACCACGATGGAGAGCACCACGGTGCCCTGGAATTTCGCCTTGCGAGCCTCTTCGGAGTACTCGGGCTCGATCTTGTAGATCGCGACGGGCGCCGAGACGCCGCCGCCCACCCGGTACACGCCGCCACCTATGCCGCCGCCCTCGCCGGGTCCGTAGCCCGGTCCACGTCCGGGGCCGATGCCGCCACCGGAGCCGGAACCGATGCCGCCGCCCGAGCCCGGCCCGTTGGAATACGGACCGATCTTGGCGTTGGGATCGCCCCACACCGGCATGTTCACGTTGGGCAGCCGGATATCGTTCGGCCCCACCAGGGTGGGCTCCATCAGCAGCTTTGGATCGGGATTGTTCACCACCTGCTGGGGTGGGACGAACTGGCGCTCCGCGAACTTGGGCGCCTGGCCTTTGCTGGCCGGCAACGGCGACCGGTCGCCGCCGCCGCCGCCACCCTGCTGCTTCTGGGGTTTAGGCGCCAGATCGGGCGTCCAGGCCGCGGGCGCCACCAGGGTAGCCGTATGCACGACGGCGTCCCGGACGGTCTTGCTGCCCGCCAGGGTGAACATGAGGATAACCGCCACCACGTGGATCACGGTGGAGGACAGTCCGGCCTGCTTGCCGTACCGATAGTCGCCCCAGATGCTCTTCACCGCTACGGGTTTTGAAGTCAACTGCAGCGGCGGCAACTTCTGGGGGCGAATCAGGTCCTTGAGGTTCCGGGCCAGAGAGCGAAACCACGGCTCTTCGGTCTCGGCGATCAGCAGGTGCTTCAGGTGGTCGTCGGCGGTGAGGATGGGAACTTCCGCGACGCCCTGGGGTTTGGGCGGTTGTGAGGACAATGGTTCTGAGCCTTGCATTTTCTTCTCGAAGCGCACCTAGCCGCCGCACCGAGCAGGTCCAGGCGCCATCGCTCTCTCCCCCGTGTAGACGCTCGAACGGGGACAAAGGTTGCGGGACTCTACCCGCAACCACACTTCTGCTCCCTATAGTCTAGCACGGCCCGACAAATCCGGACCCGGCCGCGAACGATGTGCCCAGGTTTACTTGGTTGGGTTTGGGTGCAGTCCTGGGCGTACTACACCCCAAAAGGCGTTGGGACGCACGAGGTCTGCTTGCTCGGCTGCCGCGATCAAGTTCTCACGATCGGCTGGCGCAAGGCCCGCTTCTGGCCAGGGGGCGGCTCGACCGGCGGCGCGGCCTCGGGGGGCGGTGTCTCGGGCGGCGCCTCGGGGACAATCTTCTTGGGCCGGGCGTTCAATTTGGCCGCGATCAGCGCTTCCTTCACCTTGTGGAACTTGGGAGTGCCCGGGGTCGCGCCCTGGGCGCGCACTTCCTCGTCGCGGACTTCCTGGGCCATCGGCAGGTACTTCTGGAGGTAGTTGCGGGCCCGGTCCTGGACCAGCCGCAATGGCGAGCGAATCAGCAGAAACAGGATCTGCTCCCCAGGCGCCTTGGACAACACCTGGTAGACCTGCGAGGGCCGGCTCAGCTTGGGCGCCTTCAACTCGCTTTCGAGCTTCCTGGCGCGCGGCTCCAGCTTTTGCCACTGATCGGCGGAGGGCCTGGGCATAGCCGTCGCCTTGATCAGCGCGGCTTTCTCCTTGGGCGTCAGCTTTTCGGCAAGGCAACACAGGAAAAGGCCCAGATTCTCCACGGGAAAGGGGATGCCAGACGGGACCAAGTGCCTGGCTTTCTGCAGCCTGGCCAACCCGGCAAGATTGAATTTCGGGCCGGCCAAGGCGGGGGAAAACAGGCCCAGCAAATGCTGCTCATCGAGCACGCGGGCGATGTCGGCGGCCGCTGGATCGGCGGCGATTTTGCACAACTCCTCGAACAGCCGGCTGGGGGCGATGCGGGTTTCCAGTTGCTCGGCCAGGACATTTTCGAGCTGCATCCGAGTGCGATCCTGAATCGAGAATCCCAAGCGGACTTGCAACCGAACCAGCCGCAGCACACGGCTGGGATCGTCGTAGAGCGCGTAATTGTAAGCGGTCCGAAGCTCCTTGCGTTCCAAGTCGCCCAGGCCGTTGGTGGGGTCGATGAGCAGGCCGCGCGAGGCGCGGTTGAGCGAGAGCGCGATGGCGTTCACGGTGAAATCGCGGCGTCCGAGGTCCTCGTGGATCGTAGCCGGCGCCACCTGGGGCTTGGCGCCGGGCTTGGGATAGCGCTCGCTGCGCGCCATCGCGATTTCGGCCGTCACTCCTCCGGGAAGCACCAACTCGGCGCTCTTGCGCAGTTCGTCCTCGGCCACGATCTTCGCGCCAGCTTGCTTGGCCACCGCCCTGGCCACCTTGAGACCGTTGCCCTCGACCGTGAAGTCCAGGTCCTGGATGGGAAAGCCGCCCAGCATGTCGCGCATCGCGCCGCCGGTCAAGAACAGACTCACGTTGGCCTCCGCCGCCGCTGCCTGAACCTCGGCGACCACGCGGTTTTGATCCGCGCCTAAGTGGCTCTCCAGCATGAACATGTAGTCGCTCATATGTCAGCTCGCCGCCTCGCTACCAGCCTCCTTCACGCTCGCGGGTGATGTTCGTCCAGGGTCTTTCTGAGCCGGGACCGCATCACATGGGTGTAAATCTGGGTGGTCGAGATGTCGGCATGGCCCAGCATGGTTTGAACGCTCCGCAGGTCGGCGCCCCCCTCCAGCAGGTGGGTCGCGAAACTGTGACGAACCACATGCGGCGTCAGATGGCGAAAGACACCCGCCTTCTTGCCGTAAGCCGCCAGCAGTTTCCAGAACGCCTGACGCGTCATGCACTCGCCGCGCGCGGTTACGAAGAGATATCGGCTGGAACGACCCCGAAGCAAAGCCAATCTGGCTCCGTCGCGATATTCCCGCAGAGCCGCCACAGCCGGCCGGCCCACCGGCACCAGCCGCTGCTTGCCGCCCTTCCCCAACACCCGAACCACTCCCATATCTTCCATGAAATCAAATAATTGCAGTTCGCACAGCTCGGTCACGCGCAATCCGCTGGCGTACAGGAGCTGCAGCATGGCCCGGTCGCGGGCGCCCCTCGGCCGGGCCGCATCCGGCGCCTCGAGCAGTCGGTCTATTTCCGTATGACTCAGGTACTTAGGTAGGTTTTGCCACTGCTTGGGCAGGCTCAGGAAAGCGGTGGGGTCCTGCTGTAGGATTCCCTCCCGGAGGAGGTAGGCGACGAAGTTTCGCACGGTGGTCAGATGGCGGGCAATGGAGCGGCTTTCGAGGCCCGCGGCGGAGAGGGAATCCAGGTAGCGGCGCAGCGCGTCAGGATCTGGAAAATCATTTATAGTCTGCAACTTACATGAGGATGAGAAGCGCGCCAAGTCACGGCCGTAGGCCTCCAGCGAGTTGGCCGCCAGACCCTTCTCGACGCGGCAGAAGTCCAGGTATGCCGGAATCTGGTCCGCGTATGGCGCCGCGCTACGCACTGTGCCAATGATACAATACTTGCGAAATTGTTTGGAAAAAAGTGGGGGCCTCGATTTGGCATCCTCGACCAACAAGAAGATCGTGATCCGGCGCTTCGAGCGCGAACCCCTGCCAGGGTTCGTCAACCCCCAGGCCTACCTGCGCGCCGAAGGGTTGGAGGTGCTCAGCCCCTCCGGCGAGGTGCTCGTGGTTCCCTACGAGGACGTCAAAGCCGCTTATTTTGTTAGAGATTTCGACTCGAGCGAGCCCGGGGCAGAGCACCGTGTCTTCAATACCCGACCCAAGACCAATGGCGTCTGGGTGAGGATGCGCTTCCGGGACGGGGAGTTGATGGACGGGATTCTGGCCAATAATCTCCTGCTCCTGGAGCCGTATGGCTTCACGGTGGTGCCACCCAGCCCAACCTCAAGCAACCAAAGGGTTTTCGTGCCCCGCGCGGCACTGGCCGATGTGCAGGTGCTGGGGGTGGTGGGCAGCCCCTTGCGCCCGGCCAAGCCCAAGGTGAAACCCAAGGATCAGATCGAGCTGTTTGAGTAGGCGCCAGCGGCAAGACCGCGGGCACTACATCGTTTGCCACTTGGCGGGGTGGTGGAGAAGTTCGTGGGCAAGCTGAAGCTTACCCCACGTTGGGGTGATGGAGAAGTTCGTGGGCAAGCTGAAGCTTACCCCACGTCGGGCCACAAGGGCAGGAGACGCCGCTACCTGGCTGAGGGCACGCCCAGGCGGGCTTCGGCCAGGTCCAGCCAGCGCTTGCGGTTGGTGTTCTGGACGAAGACCACGCGGTCCACGGCAAACCAGCGCTGGCCGGTATACTCCGCCCAACGGCGGCGCGCCAATTCGTAGGCAACCGCGGCCCGTTCGGGCGTCAGATCCTGCGCCAGCGTGATGTGCGGGCGGTATTCGAACGGCTCCTTGCAGCCCACCGGGCCAGCGTTCAACTGGTCGTGCATCTTCAAGAGAACCCGCCGGCCGGCTCCGATGGCGATGTAGACCACCGAGGTGGACTTGAACATCCCTACTTCTCCGGCCACGATTTCGAAGGGCGGAAAATCCTTGATGCCCGCGTACACATGCTGCCAGGCTACCCGAGGGTCGACCGCCAAGGGCCGGGGCGGGAGGATGGTGGCGTGCGCGCGCGGGAGAAAGGTGGGAACGAGCTCGAGCCGCAAGTCGTCCAGGAAGCGGCCCAGCGGAGCGGGAATATAGGTGACCAGCGCGAAGGCGTTGACCGGCTCGACGCCGTCGCCGCACGCATCCAGAGTTCGCCACCCCAGGGGGTCCACGTTCTTCATAAGCCACTGCGCCCTAAGGAGCCGGCGCGCTCCCCCCAGGCGCCTCGCGGAGTTGGTCTGCCGCCTCCGGGCCGGGTTTCACTTCCGGGACGAACCAGTGCGCCGCTTCGATACCCACGTACTTGAAAATGTGCAAATCGCCGCCCTCAGCTTCGAACAGGTCGCCGACCCGCGGAGCCTGCCCCTTCTCCCGCAACTCGGACCAAGCCGCGTAGACGCTGGGCGCCTCCACTTCGCCGGCCGGTTCATAGTCCTTGCGCTTCACCTCGGCCGCGCCGACCGTATGGGGCGCCCACCGGAACTGCTGGTAGTGGGCATCCCGCATGCGATAGACCTTGAACACCGGCATAGCCATCATTGTAACCCTATCCGCCGAGTGGCCACAGGGCCACCTACTCGGCGGGACCGCAAACTGGTTCGACGGGTAGCCGTCAACGGCTGTGAATCTATCGTGGTCCGCAGCGAGGAGGAGTAAAGCAGAGCCGTCGGCAAAGGTCGGCGGCTTGGTGAAATCGGTTTTCCACACCAGAGCGTCCAACGCGAGGAGATCGTACAGGCCGTTATCCGCCTTGCTCTTCACTGCATCCTCTGCCATACTACCGTAAAGGCGGCAAGATGGCAGAGCAGTTGTCCCTCGTGCCTACAGTTAAATCGACGTTCCGACTTCCCGAGGAACTGCACCAGCGCCTGAAGATCAGGGCCGTACAGGAGAAGAGGCCAATAGCCGATCTCCTCATTGATGCAATTGGACTTTACCTTTCTCAGAGGCGCAAGCGAAATGAGCAGCCAAGCGATCTCGCCTAAGCGCATGCGGGTCCCATCGCCGGTATTCACCAATCACACGAGCTCGTTGCCGAAGAAGAAGCTCATTGCTTTCGGCTGGTATGGCGGCAAGTTCAGTCACTTGAAGTGGCTGCTGCCCCTGCTGCCGGAATGTCGTCACTACTGCGAGCCGTTCGCCGGCTCGGCGGCTGTGCTCCTCAACCGCAAACCGTCGCCGGTCGAGACATACAACGACATCGACGGCGAAGTGGCTAATTTCTTCAGTGTCCTCAGGGACCAGAAGGAGAGGCTGATTGAGGCCATTGGGTTGACCCCCTTCTCGCGTGAGGAGTTCTATCGGGCCGTTTCGGTGAACGGAGCTTCCAAGGAACTTCCGGCTCTTGAGAGAGGCCGTCTGTTCTTCGTTAGGGCCAGACAGGCCAGAACTGGCCTCGCCCAAACCGCCTCACTTGGAAGATGGGCAAACTGTAAGAACACCAGCCGGGCGGGCATGTCGGGTGTCGTGTCCCGCTGGCTGGGAAGTATCGAGGACCTGCCGGAAATCGCGCTCCGCCTGTTACGGGTTCAAATCGAGAATCGCCCTGCGGTCGAGGTCGTGAGCCTCTACGATGACCGTGACACGCTCTTTTACTGCGACCCGCCTTACGTCCATTCCACGCGCGGGGACGCCAAGGCATATGGCTTCGAGATGAATGACGGGGAGCACAGGGATCTCGCCCGCGCCCTGAACCGCGCAAAAGCGATGGTCGCCGTTTCAGGGTACAGATGTGATTTAATGGATGAGTTGTATAAGGGCTGGAGGTGCAACGAGGCACCCCCGAAGACTTGCCATTCCATCAAGAAAATGCGCACAGAGGCGCTCTGGACGAACTATTGACTGTCCGCGATGCCCATTGACTACGAGAGCGCGGCGGGGCTTCTAAAGCAGGTTTTTGCGGTAACGGAACAGGATCTTCTCCAAGGGGCGGCCCCTGAAATCCCCGAAGACCTCAAACGGGCGTTCGAGACGATGTTCCAGTCCGCGACTCAAGCGTATCGAGAAGCCCTAACGGGTTGCGTGATCGCTCGGCTACAGGACAAAGACATCGGTATCAGATTGCCCTACATCAAACACGGGGCCAATGCGTACAATGGCAGGACCCTGGACGAAAAAGTGGTCAATCCGTTTCTCCAGAGCAACCGCATCCCATGCTCAAGAGGGCCATTCTTGAGCACCTTCCGCCGCGGCGTTCGCTTCGACGGGGAGACAAGGAAGGGCTTGCGAGACCTGGAGGGGTACGAAGCGTTTCTCTTGCTCATAGGCTACTTGGAGACCGCTGGAGAAGACGAGGCGCTGATCCAGTTCTTGCGTTACCTGCTTTACCAGTTCGCCGCGCTACGAGAAGCCGCAATCGTTCCGCTGACAAAACTGCAGAGGATTAGCCTTGAACAGTACGGTTCTCTTATCTCGGGGCTGCTGGCTACTCCGAGCGGCGGCCGGTTCCCGGTCCTGCTCATAGTGGCTGCGCTCTACGCCATCCGAGACTTCTTCGGTCTCGATTGGGCTGTAGAATATCAAGGAATCAACGTGGCGGATGCGGCGGCCGGAGCTGGCGGTGACATAACTATCTCAAGCGGCGACCGTGTTGTCTTTGCCGCAGAAGTTACAGAGCGCCCGCTTGACCGAGATCGAGTAGTTGCCACTTTCAACACGAAGATTGCGCCAAAGAGTATCGAAGACTATCTATTCTTCGTCCCGATCCCCCAGTTGACCGATGCGGCGCGAGCACAGGCCAAGCAGTACTTCGCGCAGGGGCACGAAGTGAACTTCCTCGGGGTCCGCGACTGGATCCTGATGTCGCTTGCTACCATGGGGACAAAAGGCCGTGACCTCTTCAATCGGCACCTGATGGATCTGCTTGAGGCTGCGGATATCCCCAAGTCCGTGAAGATGGGCTGGAACATCCAGGTAGATCAACTCTTGGCAGCAACCGAGGTCTAGAGCACCACCCGCGCGGCGTCCTGTTCGCCCATCTCGAGGCAGCGCTGGACGGCTTCGCGGCGCCAGAATACGGCCTCGCGCAAGCTCCCCAGCGGGCGGCTCGGGGTGATGGCGATCACTTCGAGCTGGGCGGGCGCGGCCGGCGGTGCTGGCGCGAGAGCGCGAAATCCACGGACCACCCATCCGGCCAGCCGCGAAGGAGCGCGCGCGAGCACGTTCACGGCTACGATGCGCGTCGTGCCCATTTGCGCCGCGGCCCACAGCGGCAAGGTTTCGAGCAGGCCGCCGTCGCTATAGATTCGGCCCTCGATCCGGATTTGCGGATAGCACGCCAAAACGGCGGTGGATGCCGCCAGGTGACGCCACTCGATTTCCGGGCCGCGAAACAGCCGGGGCCGCAAGCGCGGTATCTCGGTCGCCACCACGCCGATTTCCAGTTGCGGCCGGTAGGCCTCCCACAACCGGCGAATGCGCGCATGGAGCGGCCGGGCGTCGAAGATCCCGTGCCAGGGGGCTTGCAGAAGCCGGAACGATGCCAGCGATGCGCATTCCGGCGCCAGCCAGTAATCGACGAGGTCCGCGGGCGCCGCGCCGCCCGCGATGGCCCAGGCGTTCAACGCCCCCGCCGACGCGCCCACCACAATCTCCGGGCGCAGCCGCTGGGCCAGCACTTTCCAGACTCCGGCCTGGTAGGCGCCGAACATTCCGCCCGCGGACAAGACCAATGCGGATTTACCGGCTTGTGGGATAGCCATTCCAGTATGCCATCTGGGAGAATAGGTTTTCCGGCGCTCTCATGTCTCGCACTCGAATCTACATGATCCTGGCTGTGATCCTGGCGCTGGCGCTGGCCTGGTGGCTGCACCGGAAGGGCGCCAGTCCACCGGAGGTCCCCTTCGCGAAGGCGCGCCGCGAGAGGCTGGTGAGCACGCTCGAGACAAACGGCAAGGTGGAACCTTGGGAATGGGTCGCTGTGCGAGCGGAGCGGGCGGGCACGGTCTCGCGCGTGGTGGTCCATAAGGGAGAGCAGGTGGGCAAGGGCGCGCTGCTCGTGGAACTGGATGCGCGGGACGCGCGCGCCGATGTAGCTTCCGCCGAGGCCGCGGTCTCCGAGGCGCGCGCCGAACTGGAGACGATCGGGGAAGGCGGCCGGTCCAGCGCCCGCGTCGAGATCGACAACGCGCTCGGACGCGTCCGGCTGGAACTCGAAGCGGCCCAGCGGGATTACCAGACGCTGCAGCGCCTGGAGGAGAAGCAGGCTGCCACCAAGCAGGAAGCCATCGAGGCGAATCGGAAGGTGGAGCAATTGCAGGCGGAGATGCAGGCCCTGGAACGCAAGCGCGCCGCTCTGGTGGGTCCCGCGGATCGCGTGGCGGCGGAGGCCAAACTCCACGAGGCGCTGGCCGCGCTTGAACAGGCCCAGGCGAGGCTGGAGCGCAGCCTGCTGCGCGCGCCCATGCAGGGCATCGTCTACGACCTGCCCGCCCGCCGGGGCGCCTACCTGAACCTGGGAGACATCGCGGCCCAGGTCGGCGATATCAAGATGCTCCGCGTGAAAGTGTACGTCGATGAGCCGGAATTGGGCCGCGTCGCGCCGGGAATGGCGGTCACCATCACCTGGGACGCCCTGCCCGGGCACCCCTGGACCGGCGTTGTCGACACCATGCCCACGCAAATCGTCGCGCTGGGAACCCGGCAGATCGGCGAGGTGATCTGCGCCATTCGGAATCCCGACCTCCTGCTGTTGCCCGGGACCAACATCAACGCGGAGATCGTATCGCAGGTGGTGGAGAACGGCGTAACGATTCCCAAGGAAGCGCTACGCAAGGACCAAGGCCAGACCGGCGTCTACCTCCTTCGCGGCGAGCACGTGGAGTGGCGTCCCATCCAACTGGGGGCCTCGAGCGTAACCCGCGTCGCGGTACGCTCGGGCCTGGAGGAAGGCGACCAGGTGGCGCTCTCGACCGAGGCCGCGCTGCGCGATGGAAGCCGCGTCCAGCCCGTCGAACGGTAATCCGATTAGTCGGTAACCGCCGAAGCCGACAGCGTGAAGAAAGCGTTCCGTTCTTCAGGCGCGCTGCCGCCGGATTTTCCCATCATGAGCACCTGGATCAGGTCTCGCTTGGGGTCCACCCAGCCTTCGGTGCCGAAGGCGCCGCCGTGGCCGAAGGTGCCGAGCGAACGCAATTCGAGCGTGCCCAGCGGCTCGCGCACCACGGTCCAGCCCAGGCCCCAACCCAGCCCCGGCGTGAAGCCCGCCTTGAGATCGCCGGTGTGCAGCATGGTCATCACGTCGACCGATTGGCGCGAGAGCAGCCGCTGGCCATTGTACGTGCCGCCGTTCAGCATCATCTGGAGAAATGCAAACACGTCCGTCGCGGTCGAGTACAGCCCGCATTCGGGGCACGGGTATTTCGCGCCCTTGCGGAATTGGTCGGGCGCTCCGCCAAAAATCTCGGAGCCGGCGCGGCGCAGTCCGCCGTTCTCCAGCGTGTAGACCATGGCGATGCGGCCGGTCTTGCTCGCGGGCGGAAAGAAAAAGCTGTCCCGCATGCCCAGCGGCTTCAGGATGCGCTCTTCGATGAAGCGCTCGTAAGGCCGGCGCGAAACCACCTCGATGATGCGGCCCAGCGTCGCGAAGCCCGGGTTGCTGTAGCTCCAGCGGGAGCCGGGCTCGAAATCGAGCGGCGCCTGGGCGTAGTAGGAGACCGCCTCCGCGAGCGTCAGGTCCATGGTCGACATGATATTGCGGGCGATTTCGGGCGTGCTGACGCCGGCGGTGTGGGTGAGCAGGTCGCGAATGGTAATGGGCCGGTAATCGCTTCGGAGCTGGCGGAACTCGGGCAGGTACTTTTCCACCGGGTCGCTCAGAGCCAAGCGCCCTTCCTCCATCAGCAGCATGATGCCGACCGCGGTGACCGGCTTGGTCATGGACATGATCTGGAAGATGGAGTCGGTGCGCATCGGCTTGCGGTCTTCGAGATTCTGGTATCCCACCGCATCCAGGCGCACGATCGCGCCGTGCCGGGCCACCAGCGTAACAGCGCCGGGCAGCGTGCCCGCGTCGACGAACGATTTCATGCGAACGGGAATCCGCGCCAGCCGCGCCGCATCCATTCCGGAGGGTTTCGGCTCGGGCGGCGCCGCGAGCGCGCAGACGGCGAGCGCCATCAGGGCAATGAGTAGTTTCATGCCGACTATGATAGCGTTCGCGGGGCGCCCAGGCGGTCAGCGGCGGGCCCAATAGCGGTCGCGGGCCTGGACGACCAACTCCGGTCTGCGAGTGGTGAGTTGAATCTGGCGGAAACCGGGGACTGTCACGGGCTGATCGGAGACGTAGCCCAGGCTGTACTGGCTGCGCAACTCGGCTTGAATGATGGCGAAGATCTGATCGATACTTTGCTTTTTCGAGACCTCGAAGAAGCCTCCGCCGGTCTCGTGGGCCATGCGGGTGAGGGGCCGGCGGCCATCCGGACCGCCGAAGAGTCCGTAGGCTCCGGGGTCGGAGAACAGAATGGAGTAAATCAGCGTGTCGGCGCGCTGGGCGGCATCCACGGCTTCGTCCACGGTGGAGGCGCTCCCGGTATCCACGCCGTCGGTCATCAGGATCATTGCCTTTCGGCCCTGCTGCTTGGACATGACATCCTGGGCCGCGACAACCACCGCGTCGTATAGCAGCGTGCCGCCGCCGTACTGGTTCTCTAACTGGCTCCTGGTGGGGGTTTCGATGAAGGACAGCGCCTCGTCAAGTTCCTTGAACGAGGAGGTGAGCGCCAGACGGAAGAGCACCCTGAAATCGAACTGCATGAGGAACACGCGGTCTTTGTTGGGGCGCAGGACGACGTCCAGGAAGCGGAAACTGGCGCCGCGCTCGGCATCCAGCACGCGGACCTGGCTCATGCTGGTATCCACCATCAGCCCCAGCGTGAGGGGGAGATCGGATTCGCGCGAAAAGTAGCGCACGGTTTGCGGCCGATGGTCCTCGTAGAGCAGGAAATCGTCTTTGGCCAGATCGCGGACGATGGCTCCCTTCTTGTCGGTCACGGTGGCCAGCACGTTGACCACGTTCACACCGGTGGAAAAGGTCGGAGTGTCCTGCTCGCCGCGCAGGAGGAAGCGCGTCCCGGCCAAGGAAGCCGCCATGCGCAAAAGCTGTCGTCTGGAAGGCTGCATAGCCGCCAACCGCAGGATACCACCGGGCTGGGCGGGCCGCGGCGGGTGGGAGCTTGCCGAGCGCGGAAATCTGCGATACCAGTAGAATATGTCCACCACACGCGACGATCTGCGTTACGCGCTGCGCTCGATGCAACGGAATTCTGGATTCACCGCGGTCGCCGTCGCTACGCTGGCGCTGGGCATCGGCGTGAACACGGCGATCTTCAGCCTGGTCGATCAGGTGCTGCTGTGGAGGGTTCCGGCGCGCGATCCCGGCAGGCTGGTCAATATCGAAGGAGGCCGCAGCGGGACTTACCCCTTCTATCGCGAGTACCGCGACCGCAACCAGGTCTTCTCCGGCATGTTCGCCAGCAGCCATCCGTGGACCGTGGGCGTCCGGCCGGAGGGAGCGCCGGCGGTGGAAGTCGTGCAAGTGTCCTTCGTGAGCGGCAACTACTTCCCGACGCTGGGGGTTGGCGCGGCGGCAGGGCGGGTTCTCGCGGAGGCCGACGATCAGAAGCCGGGCGGATCGCAAGTCGCGGTCCTGGCCTACGACTATTGGCAGCGCCGGCTGGGGGGCAGGCTCGACGTCATCGGCCGCAAGTTTGCCGTGGATGGATATCCGCTCGAAATCGTGGGCATTGCCGAAAAGGGCTTCAGCGGGATTTTCAACGGCCCGCGGGCGGAGGCCTTCATTCCGCTGACCATGTTTCCGCTGATCACGCCCTCGGCGGCGCCCGTCTGGAATTCGCCGGGAGCGTTTTGGCTTAGCACGATGGCTCGCTTGAAGCCGGGAGTATCGATTGAGAAGGCTCAGGCGGAGATGAGGGTGCTCTGGCCGCGAGTCGCCGAGGCGCTCAACGAGGCAGCGGTCAAGGGCGGAGGCAAGGCCCGGACGTATCCGCCGGAGGAACAGATTGCGGTGACGCCTGGCGCGCACGGCGTTTCTTACCGGCAGAACTATGCGGTGGATCCGCTGGTGGCGCTACTGGCGGCCACCGGACTGGTGATGCTGATTGCGTGCGCCAACATCGCCAACCTGCTGCTGGCGCGGGCGGCCGGGCGCCGGAAGGAAATCGCGATGCGGCTGGCGATGGGGGCGACGCGAGCGCGGTTGGTCCGGCAGATCCTGACCGAGAGCCTGGTGCTGGCGGCCGTCGGCGGGGCCGTTGGAATCGCGCTAGCGTACGGGAGCGTGGCGGCGATGGCGGCGGCGAATCTCGTCCCTCCCGACCTGCACCTTCGGCCGAGCCTGGAGCTGGCGGCATTCGCGGCCGGCCTGACGCTGCTCACGGGCATTCTGTCCGGACTGGCTCCCGCGCTTCGGATCGCTCGTGAGAGCCTGGCGCAGGTTGCGCAAGACAGCGGATTCTCGTCCCCGGGCGGATCTCGCGTGCGGCTCGGCAAAGTCCTTATCGCGGGACAGGTTGCTTTGTCGCTGGCGCTGCTGGCGGGCGCGGGGCTCTTCATTCAGACGCTGCGCAATCTGGAGAACGTGGACCTTGGTTTCCGGCGCGAGAACGCTTTGGTGGTGGACGTGGACGCCTCCAAGCTGGGATACAGAGGGCACCGGCTGCGTGCCTTCTACGATCAACTGCTGGAGCGCGCGCGCCGCATTCCCGATGTTCGATCCGCCGGCCTGGCGGGGATGACGCCAATGGGCGGGTATGCGATGTCGCGTACGTTCTCGGCGGAAGGCTACCAGCCTCGCCCGGGCGAGAGAGTGCTTGCGTACTGCAATCCGGTCAGCGAGGGATTCTTCAAGGCGCTGGGAATTCCGGTGCTGCTGGGCCGCGATTTTGAGGCGCGGGACGAACCGGCGATCACTCCGCACGACAATCTTTTTGCGGCGCTGGGACACGTGGGCGGAGGCGGCAACGATTCGCCCGCTAACGCATCCCGGGTCTGCATCATCAACGAGTCGCTGGCCCGCCGGCTGTTTGGCGGTGCGAGCGCGGTGGGGCGGCATCTGAGCTTTGACGACCCCTACTCGGCCGAGATGGCCATGGAGATTGTGGGAGTGGTAAAGGACGTTCACTACGCCGGCGTCAGGGAGGCGGATCAGACTGGCGTCATCTATGTGCCGAGCTGGGGTAACGGGGCGGAAGCGCGCTCGCTGGCCATGCGGATTCCGGGAAAGGCGGCTCCGGCGATTGCGGCGATCCAGCGGGAACTGCGCGACATGGACCCCAACGTGCCACTGCTCGGGAGCGCCAGGTTGGAAGACACGGTGAGCGCGCGGCTCAATAACGAGCGCATGACCGCCTATTCGTGCGGCTGCTTTGGAGCGCTGGCGCTGGCGCTGGCCGCGGTGGGATTGTACGGGGTGATGGCGTATGCGGTGGCGCAGCGAACCAAGGAGGTCGGGATACGGATGGCGCTGGGGGCGGGACGATGGGGAATCCTGGGGATGATGGTGGGCGAAGCTCTGGTCCCGGTGCTGGCGGGCATCGCGGTTGGGATCGGCGGTGGGCTCGCGGCCACCGGTGTGGTCGCCAGCCTTCTCTTTGGAGTCGCGCCTGGCGATTCGCTATCGTTTGTCTTCGCCGTGGTGGCGATGCTGGGGGTGGCGTTGCTGGCAGCGGCGATTCCAGCGCGCAGAGCCAGCCGCGTCGAACCGGTAGTCGCCCTGCGGCACGAATGAGGCCCGGCCCCGGCAACAACCGGCTCAGGTCGGGTTGTAACGTTAGGCCGGTGGCTGGCATCTTATGATTGATGAGTGACTGGTGTGTCGACCATGGAGGGGCAGAATCTTGATCTTCGCAAGAGGCAGTTTTCAGAGGCCCACGGAAGGCCGGGCGCTCAGGTGCGCGTTGGCTTTGGTCCTGGCCCTCTCGGCGATCGCCGCGGCTCAACAGCCGGACACACAGCCGCCCGTTGCACAGCCGCCCGCCAGCCAGCCGCCCCCCGCTCAGCAGTCTGGCGGGGACGGGGCTGCAAGCCCAGCGCCGGATTCCGGGGGTGTCCCGGCAACGCCGGCGCCCACTCAGGAGGCGCCGCCCGATAAGCGGATCTTCGGAGTGCTCCCGAACTATCGGACTGCGAATTCCGACGTGCCGTTTCAGCCTCTGACGGCGGAGCAGAAGTTCGGGATCGCCGCGAAAGACTCCTTCGATTGGCCGATTATTCCGCTGTCCGGCGCCTTCGCGGGCCTGTACCAATTGGATGGCTCGAATCCTTCATTCGGACAGGGGGTCAAGGGCTACGCGAAGCGCTTTGCCGCCGCCTACGGCGACCAGGCGATTGGCAACATGATGACGGAGGGCTTGTGGCCCGCGCTATTGCACGACGACCCACGCTACTTTCGCCGAGGCACGGGGAGCAAGAAATCGCGCGCCTGGTATGCCGCCACCCGCATCTTCGTCACCCGCAGGGATAACGGTAGCTGGCGTTTCAACTACGCCGAGGTGATTGGAAACTCGGTGGCCACGGCCATTTCGAACGCCTATTACCCGGAGTCCAGAGACGTCAAGGACAACGTGGTGAAGCTGGCGACGCAGTTGGGGACCGATTCGTTTTCCCAGGTGCTCAAAGAGTTCTGGCCGGACATCAAGCGAAAACTCTTCCATCGCCATGGGTGAGGGCAGTAACACCGCCGCATCGCGCGATGGCTCGGGTCCCTGTGATATGAGGCCGGGATCTTACTGCGCCGTCCAGCCGCCGTCGATCAGAATGTCGGCGCCAGTTACAAAGCCGGCTTCCTGGGAACACAAATAGAGGACCAGTTGTCCGATTTCGGCGGCGTTGCCCCACCGCCCGACGGGAATCCGCGAAGTGAAATACCGATTCAACTCCGGGTCCTCGATGAGAGGGGTGTTCATCTCGGTCGCGAAAGGTCCCGGGCTGACGGCGACTACGGTGATACCGTCGCCGGCCAGCTCCAGCGCGAGAGCCTTGGTGAATCCCAGCAGGCCGGCTTTGCTCGCCGAGTACGCCGCGCGGCCCGGCATCGAAATGTGGCTCATGATGGAGGTCAGATTGACGATGCGTCCGTAGCCGCGTCCCTTCATCTGCGGAACCAGCGAGCGGCACATCAGGAAGGCGCTGGTCAGGTTGGTGGCCAGCACGGTGTTCCACTCGGCGAGCGAGAACTCGACCACCGGCTTGCGAATGTTCATTCCCGCGTTGTTCACGAGAATATCCACGCGGCCGAAGCGAGAGAGAATGTCGTCCCGCAGCCGGGCCACCTGTTGTTCATCGGTGACATCGGCTGAAAAAACCGCCACCTTGGCGCCCACGGCTCGAACTTCAACCGCGGCGGCGTTGAGCGCGGCCATGTCCCGGGCGACCAGCGCAAGACTCGCACCGGCGGACCCGAGCGACAGCGCGATGGCCTTCCCCAGGCCCCGGCTGCCTCCGGTAACCACCGCGACGCGGCCCGCGAGCGATTTCGGTTCCATGGGGTCCATCGTAGCAAGCGCCCGCGCCGCGATGTTCGATGGAGGGATAATTGAAACAGTCTTTCATGCCTGCGTTCAGCTCGGTATTCGACGAGAAAAGCGCCGAGGTTCGCGAGATCCTGGCTGGCGTGCGGTGTCCTTCCATGCAGCGGCTGCGGGATTTGCTGGCCGCCAGCGGCGGCGCGCCCCTGGGGCTTTCGGATCTGGCCGAACTTCTCGAAATCGGACGAACCCGGGAAGCGGTGGAGCAGTTTGAGATGCTGCGATCGTTCGTGCTGGAGCGCTGGCGCAAGCCGGTGGGGAATAGCGTGCGCTACGTTGCGCCGATCTACGTTTCCAGCTTTTGCATCGACACCTGCGCGTACTGCAACTTCTCGGCGTTCCGCCAGGCCGCGGTGCGCAGACGCTTGACGCCCGGCGATCTGGGGGCGGAGATCGAAGCGGTGCTGGAGCGCGACGCCCGGGTGGTCGAACTGGTGTATGCCACGGACCCCGAATTCACGACGGATCGGCACGTTCGTTACATCGGCCAGCTCGTTCGGGCGCTGGGGAACGAACCCGGCTCGGGCGCGCTGCTTTGCACCGGGCACCTTTCGCGCGAGGCCTACCGAGCACTCCAGGAGGCCGGCCTCTTCGGAATCGTGCAGTGGGACGAAACATTGGACCCGCGGGCCTACGACCGGTGGCACGCCGCAAGCCCGCACAAGCGCGCGTTTCGCGAGCGCATGGACAATCACGAGAGGGCCATGGCGGCGGGGCTCGAGGTGGCCACGGGCGCGCTGTTCGGCCTGGCCGACTTCCGCTACGACGCCCTCATGCAGATCGCCAAAGCGCGGCATTTTGTTGCGGAGTACGGCCGCGGGCCATTCGTTTTCGGCGCGCCGCGGCTGAAGCCGATTGCGGGCCGCGAACTCCATCCGGAGACCGAGGTCCCGGACCGCGCCTACGAGACGATCCTGATGGTGTACCGGATAGCCGCGCCGGAGACGGGACGCTGGCTGCAAACTCGCGAGACGTTCGCCTTGAACCTCCGCAACCTTCTGGACGGGGATGTCTACACGTATCGCTGCGGCGAGGTGCGGCCGGGGGGCTATCGCCACGGCGACGGCGATGCGCCGGCCGTCAAAGACGGGCAGTTCGGAGTGAATGAACTGGAGCGGGAATTCGTCGAGCGCGAACTCGCCGCTCAGAACTTCCGCATCGACTACGCCTGGACCGGGAACCGCTTTCAGCCCGCGCCGCGCAGTACGGCCCGAACCACGTGCTCGGGCGAACCCTCGCCGAACGGGTCGCGGCGGAACGTGCCCCAGTAATCGGTAATCTGGAAGCCTTCGAGTTCGAGCAGGTTCTCGAGCTCCGCGCGCGTGAACCAGCGCAGCACGAGCGTGCTCGAGGTCTCGGTGATGGCGCCGGCCTCTTCCACCACCCAACGGAACTCGACGTCCACGGTTTGCCACTCGTTGTGCGGCGTGGTTCGCGCGAAGCGGCGCACGCGCCGGCCGGTGGCGGGATCGGTGCGGTCGATCTCGAGAAAGGGACCGCGGGGCTCCGCCAAATACGCGAAGTTCGGCTGGAAGACGTCGAAGCATAGCGCCCCGCCGGGCGCCAGATGGCGGCGGACGTTGGCCAGCCAGGCCCGCTGATCCTGGCGCGCGATCAGGAACTGCGCCACACGGAACGGAGCGGTCACCAGCGCGAACTTCCCGGCCGCGTCCAGGGTGCGCACATCGCCCTCGCTCCAGGAAACCCGTTCGCGCACTTGGGCGGGCTCCGCCGCGAGCTTCTCTTTCAGCACCGCGAGCATGCCGGGGGAAAGATCCACGCCATGGATGCGAATGCCCGCGCGGGCCACCGGCAGCAGAATCCGGCCGGTGCCGCAACCCATCTCGAGCACCGGGCCGCCCGAGGCGCGCGCCAGTTCGACATACAGCGGTGCGTCCGCGCAGTAACCCAGCGCCGCATAGTCGGCATCGTAAAACGGAGCCGCGACTCGGAACAGGTCCACCGCGGGAATCATGACGAAATCAAGCGCTTCACCCGGGCGATCATCCCGGCGTCGGTCCAATTGACCGCGCCGACGATTTTCTCGACCACCACGCCCTGGCTGTCGATGATGTAGGTTTCCGGGTACTTGAACGTGCCGTAGTCCGCGGCGATCTTTCCCTCGGGGTCGCGCGCCGTCTGGAACGCGACCTTGGTCTTGGCCAAGAAGCTGCGGTAGGAGCGCAGGTTCTGATCCACGCTCACGCCCAGCACCACCACCCCCGAGTCCGCGAAGGTTCTCTGGAACTCGTCGAGCGAGGGCAGTTCCTCCAAGCATGGGGGGCACCAGGTCGCCCAGAAGTTGAGGACCAGCAGCTTGCCGCCGAAATCCGAGCGCGTCAGGGTGCGCCCGGCGTCGGTCGCGATCGAAAACTGGGGCGCGGTGTCGCCGGCCACCACCACCTTCTCGCGCACGGTGTCGATCACCACGCAGGTCAGGGCCAACAGCGTGGCGGCGATCAGGCCTTGGAGGATGCGGTCGGTTTTGACGGCTGCCATCGGAAATCCCTATTATTTTAGTGTACCTATTCGGACGGGCGGGCATCTCTAGGATAAGGGCATGTTGATCACGCGCAGGGTCGAGTTCTCGGCGTCGCACGTCTGCCACAACCCCGCTCTGGACGACCGCGAGAACCGCGCGCTGTACGGCGAATCGGCCAACCCGCATGGCCATGGGCACAACTTCGCGGTCGAGGTGAGCCTGGAGGGGCGCCCCGATCCCGTCACCGGCATGGTCTTCGATCTGAAACGCATCAAGGAGGTCCTGCACCGCGAGGTGGTGGGGCCCATGGACCACCGCTTTTTGAACTACGAAGTGCCGCCCTTCGACCGCATTGTGCCCACGCCCGAGAACCTGGCCATCGAGATCTGGAAACGGGTTGCGCCGCACCTCAATTCGCCCGCCGCCCGCCTGCATTCGGTGCGCGTCTACGAGACCGAGGACCTGTGGGTCGAGTACTTCGGGGAGGAGCCGTGATCCGGCTCACCCGCCGCTACCGGTTCTCCGCGTCGCACCGGCTGCATTCCCGGCAGCTTAGCGAGGACCAGAACCGGGAGCTCTACGGCCAGTGCAACAACCCGCGCGGGCATGGCCACGACTACCTGCTGGAGGTCGGCGTGCTTGGTCCGGTGGACCAGCGCTCGGGCCGGGTGGCCGACGTGGCCGCGCTGGACGCTCTGGTGGCTGGCGAAGCGATCCGCCCGTTCGACCATCGCAACCTGAACCAGGACGTAGCCGAGTTCGCCTCCACCGTCCCAACGGCGGAGAATCTGGCGTTGGGAATTGAGCGGCGGCTGCGCGCCGCCTGGAGCGCGGTGTTTCCCGGCGAGTGGCCGCGCCTGGAGAGAATCCGCATCCGGGAAACGAAAAGGAACGCGATTGAACTACCATGAATAGCAGAGCCGTTGTGAAGGCCATTACACCCAGCCGGGACGAAGCTTCGATTGCGACGCTGATGGAGCAGGTGCTGCGCCAGCTCGGGGAGGACCCGAGGCGCGAAGGCCTAGCCAGGACTCCCGAGCGCGTCGAGAAGGCGCTGCGCTACCTGACCAGCGGCTATCGGCAGGAGGTCGAACGGGTCGTCAACGGCGCGATGTTCAAGGTGAAGTACGACGAGATGGTCATTGTCCGCGACATCGAGTTCTTCAGCCTCTGCGAGCACCACCTGCTGCCGTTCTTCGGCAAGATCCACGTCGCGTATCTGCCCAAACAGAAGGTTCTGGGCCTGAGCAAGGTTCCGCGGATCGTCGACATGTTCGCCCGCCGGCTTCAGATCCAGGAGCGGCTGACCCAGGAGATCGCGCAATGCCTGGAGGACGTGCTGGACCCCCTGGGCGTGGGCGTGGTCTGCGAGGCGCGCCACTTCTGCATGATGATGCGCGGCGTCGAGAAGCAGCACTCCGGCGCCATCACGAGCGCCATGCTGGGGGCCTTCCGCGCCCGCAAAAAGACCCGCGACGAGTTCCTGTCGCTGCTCAAGCAGAATTCCGGCGCAATCTAGCTGGACGTCCAACCAGCTTGAATCCCAGCCGTTTGGCGCGCATCATCTGGGTATGACGGTAAAAGTGCAGGTAGTTTTCTATAGCATGTACGGCCACATCTACCGGATGGCGGAGGCGGTCGCGGAGGGCGCGCGGGAGGTGGATGGCGCCGAGGTGGCGTTGTACCAGGTGCCGGAATTGATGTCCGAGGAGGCGCTGGAGCGGTCCGGCGCCAAGGCGGCGCGCGCCGCTTTCGCCCACGTTCCAATCGTCCAGCCCGGGCAACTGGCGGAGGCGGACGCCATTCTCTTCGGCACTCCCACGCGTTTTGGAAACATGTGCGCGCAGATGCGCAATTTCCTGGATCAGACCGGCGGGTTGTGGGCCAAAGGCGCGCTGATCGGCAAGGTGGGCGGCGTCTTCACAGCCAGCGCCACACAGCACGGCGGCCAGGAGAGCACGCTGCTCAGCTTCCACACCACGCTGCTGCATCACGGCATGGTCGTGGTGGGCGTCCCTTACAGCGAAGCCCGCCAGACTATCGTTAGCGAAATCACGGGCGGCTCGCCCTACGGCGCGAGCACCATCGCGGGCGGAGACGGGAAGCGCCCGCCCTCGGAGAACGAATTGGCCATCGCGCGCTTCCAGGGCCGCCACGCCGCCGGCATCGCCCGCCGCCTGCTCGCCGGAAAGTAGGACCGCAGCAGGCCGCTGAAGAAGTCTCTGGGCAAGCTGAAGCTTACCCCACGTCGGGCGCTCGTGCAGGACATGCTTTAGCTGGTCCTCTGCTGGCCGCCGAAGCGACTTTCTCGGCAGCCTGCTAGTTCCGTGAGGGCGTCCCCCCTGCGCTTCGTTTGACTCCGCTGCAACCCGGCCGCTATCATGAAGTTGTCTCTCCGCGAGACGGAGGAAGATTCATGGGCTCGGTGGGCATGCAAGAGATGGTGGTCATCTTCTTGGTTGCCCTGCTCCTGTTCGGTCCGAAGAAGCTGCCGGAAATCGGCCGAACGTTGGGGAGGGCAATCTCGGAGTTCCGCCGCGCGTCGGACGAGCTGAAAGCCACGCTCGACCGCGAAATGAGCAGCCTGGAGCGCGAGAACGAGTCACTCAAGGAAATCACGAGTCGTTACAATCCGGAAACTTACAGCCACGACTACAACTACGACTCCTCCTATTACGACGGAGGCTACCATGCCCCGTCCGACGATTCCCACGCGACAGAAATGTCCACAGTAAGCGCTTCCGCAACTCAGGGCGCCGAATCGCACTCCGGCACGGCTCCGGAAGGCACGGTCCCCGTCACTGCCGCCATCGCCGCGGCAGAACCCGCCGCGATCGCTCCGGTGGCGGCCAAACCGGCCGACCCAACGCCATCCGCCGAAGCGAGAGTCTGAATTCCGATCGGATAGAGGCCGCCATTGCCCGACGAAAAGAACGTAAGGCCCAGCCCGTGGGCTGCCGGTCTGCTCGCGCTGCTCAGAGGAGGCAAGGGCGGTTCGACTCCCCCGCCACCACCCTCCGGGGGCGGAGGGGACGGTGGCGACGAAGAAGAAGAGGGCATGTTGCGCATGTCCTTTATGGAGCACCTCGAGGAACTGCGCAGCCGCATCCTCAAGTCGGTCGCCGGAGTGTGCATCGTCGCAGTGTGCTGCCTGTACTTCGCCAACGACCTGTGGAGGATCGTCAGCGAGCCGGCCACTTCCGCGCTGAAGCACCTGGGATACCCGCAGACGAAACTGGTCCAGATCACGCCCATGGAGACCTTCATGACGGTCTGGTTCAAGATGCCTCTGCTGGTCGCCATCTTCCTGGCTTCGCCCTGGGTGCTGTACCAGGTCTGGGCGTTCATCTCGCCGGGCCTGTACAAGCGGGAGCGCCGCTGGGCCGCCCCGTTCGTGCTGACCTCGGCCGGCTTGTTCATTGTGGGCGGCCTGTTCGGCTACTTCCTCGCCTTCCGCTTCGGGCTCGAGTTCCTGCTCGGCATCGGGCAGCACATCGACATCGTGCCGATGGTCTCGGTGACGGAGTACTTCGACCTGTTCGTCAACGTGATGCTGGGCATCGGGCTGGTCTTCGAGCTGCCGGTGCTCATTTTCTTCCTGGTTCTGTTGCGCATCGCCTCGCCGGCATTCTTGATGAACCACAGCCGCTACGCCATCCTGGCCATCACCATCATCGCCGCCGTGGTGACGCCCACGCCGGACGCCTTCAACATGATGCTGTTTGCGGTTCCCATGTGCCTGCTGTTCTACGTGGGCATTTTCGCGGGATACCTGCTCACGCTGCACCGCGAGCACCGGAGCTTCCCGTGGTGGAAGGTGCTGCGCTGGACGGGCGGGATACTGGCTGTGCTGGCGGGCCTGCTTTACCTGGTGCTGCCTTGGTTTGGCTACCATCTGGTAGCCCACTGGCCATTTATCCACCGATAGAACCGGGCGAGCGTTGACTTGGGCGGGCGATTCCGCCATGATAGGGCGACGACTGAAGCGCCAGACGCCCAGCACGCTAACGAAGCGCCCGTCTCTGCCTGCGGTGGTGAGCTGCCTCTTCAGCCGGTAACGCGGGGCGGGATCCCGTCCCGGCGGAAGGAGAGAACGTGAAGCTCTACGTGGGCAATGTTCCGTACCAGGCCACGGACGAAGATCTGCGGAATATGTTCACCCTGGCTGGGGTGACCTTGGACAGCGTGAATATCGTGCGCGACCGTTTCTCGGGCGAGCCGCGCGGGTTCGCGTTCGTGGAAATCGGCAACGACGAAGAGGCCCAAAAGGCTATCCGCGCCTGTAATGGCAAGGATCTGCTCGGGCGCACGCTGGTAATCAACGAAGCACGGCCTCCCCGCGAGGGCGGCGACCGTGGCCGGGGCGGCTCGGGCGGAGGCGGTGGCGGCGGCCGTGGCCGGGGCGGCTCCGGCGGTGGCGGCGGACGCGGACGCTGGTAGCCTAATCCGCCGGTTCGCTTTCGGCTTCGGCCTCCGGCTTAGTCTCGTGGCCGTACTTCGAGTAGTAATAAGTGTACTTGCTGTAGAGTTCCCCGGCCCGCGCTCCGTTCACGATGATTCCCAGCACGTTGTTCTCGCACAGCGATTGCATGGCGCGGTGCACCATGTCGATGGTGGTGGCGCCGATGCGCACCACCAGGATGGTGCCGTCGGTCAGGGTGCCCAACAGGTTGGCATCGGCGGAGAACAGCAGCGGCGGGCTGTCCAGGATCACCCAATTGAACCACTTCGGCAGGTCCTGGAACAGGCCCTTCACCTCTCGCAGATTGAGCAGCTCCAGGGGGTTCTTGACGGAGGTTCCGGCAGTCATGAGGAACAGATTGGTGCCCGCCACCCGCTTCAGGCAAGCCGCTAGAGGCGCGTTGCCGAGCAGGAAGTCGGTAGCGCCGGGCGCCCGCTCGACTTGAAACAGGTTGTGCAAGACCGGGCGGCGGAAGTCGAAGTCCACCAGCAAGGTCATATTGCCCGCCAGATGCGATTCCGAGATGGCGAGGTTGGCGGCGGCGAACGATTTTCCCTCGGCGGGCGAAGGGCTGGTGACCACCACGGTGTGAATCGGCTGCAAGGTCTGCAAATGGTTGAGCCGGGTGCGCAAGCTGCGGAACTCCTCGCTGGGCGCCTCCTGCGGCCGCTCGTGATCGATCAGCAGGGCTTCGGGAGCCGGAGCGAAGGGCACTACCTGAATCTGCTCGACGATAAGACCCGTATCCGGCGCGACCAGGCGCCTGGGGGCGTCTTCGGCGACGCTCGAAGCGGAGGCCCCGGCGGGCTTGTCTCCACCCGCGGGCCAGCTGCCCCCCATTAACTCCGCGCGGCGCAAAGCATCGTGAACTCGGCTCATTGGACCTCCATGGTTACAGCCTGGTCGAGTAGTAATAGTAGATCGAACTGGTCATGACGAGGATCCCCAGGATGCAGGCCGTCGACCAGGCCAGCCAGGTGAGCCGCCGCTTACGGCGCACCACCAGATCGTTCTCCAGCAAGGGCACCGTGCCGAGCACCGGGAGATTGGTGTAAGCCCGCGCGTCCTTCAAGTTCTTCAGGGAGGTGTCCTTCATCTCGCGGGCGCCGGTCAAGAACATCCCCAGCGCCAGCCCGATGCCGAGGCCGGCCCCGATGATCAGCCAGCGGTTCGGCTTGGCCGGCGTTTCGGGCAGAGAAGCGGACTCCAGCAGCTCCAGGCGCTCTCCATATTGCCGATTCTCCAAAGCGGTAGCGGCTTCCGACTGCGCCTTCTTGGCGTTTAGCTCCTCGTAGAGGGTCTTGGCCATCGCGTAGTCGCGCGAGAGTTCGGTATAGTCCCGTTCCATGACCGGACTGGCCTGGATGCGGGCCGTGTAAGCGCTAATCGCTTCGTTGATCTTCGCCTGCGCCTTGTTGCGGTCCGCCAGTTCCATGTCCTGGACCTGAATCTGGCTCTGCACCCTGGCGATGGCGGCCTCGAGTTCCTGGCCGCCTTTAGCGTCCTGCCGGCTGAGAGTCTTCGGCCCAGTTTCCGGAGGTTTCTCCGCCTCGGCCTTGAGAAGGGCGTCCCGCTTCTGCCGGAGCACTTCCAGTTGCGCCTCGGCCTGTTTGACGTCGGGGTGAGTATCTTTGTAGCGCTGTTTGAGGGAGGCAAGCGCGCTCTCCGCCGTCGACACGTCGTGTTCGGCCTGCGCCAGACGCTCGTCCTTGACACGAGCCGTGATCGAGTCGGCGCCCTGGCTCAGCGCGGTCAACTGCTCGCGGTAGATTCGGATCTGGCCCTCCAGCATCAGCCTGTCCTGGCCGATGCGGTTGATGGCGTCGTTGACGCCGGCCAACTGCGTCTCCAGCGAGCGCAGCGTTTGCAGATTGGCCTGCAACTCCTCGGGCAGCCGGCCCGCGTTCTTCACCCGGAACTCGGTCATGCGGTTCTCGAGTTCGTCCAGTTGCTTCTTGGCCGCCTCCCACTGGTCCTTGAGGAAGTCGGTGGTAGCCGCCGACTGGCTGGCCAGCGTGCGGATGTTGGCATCGATGAAGTTCCGCGCAAGTTCGGCGGTGATCTTCTGGGCGACGTAACGGTTGGAGTACTCGAAGGACACCTCAAAGGCGGAGATGGGGCCCTTATTCTGCGTCTGGAGGCTGCCGGCCTGGGTGATGTGGATGTCCTTCCGCATGTCCTCGATCACGTCCTCCAGCGGCTTGCGGGCGACCTGGCTGCGGTACAGGCTGTGGGTATTGATCAGATTGGTGAGGTTGGCGCGGCTCTCGATGCCGTTGAGCATCGCGTTGATGCGCTGGGTCATCTCCGAGTTGACGTTGGAGGGAATGTAACGTTCCGGCACCTGCGGCAGCACCACCTGAATGGTGGCCGTCGAGATGTACGTGTCGGGCCAGAAGAACGCCAGCACCACCGAGATCACCAGCGCGGCGAAGGCCGGGCCGACAATCCAGCCCTTGTGTCTCCGCACTATATCGATGTAGTCCTCGACATCCATCGGACGCCGGGGCACATTCAGAAGGTCTTGCGCCGGTTGCATATTCTTCCCTTTTCTAACGCCCGGAACGCGCCGCCAGCGGCGACGCCCGGGTATCTATCGGCTGTCCGAACCCCGTTCCCCATCATCGAACGACGATTTTGTCGCCGTTCTCGAGCAGGATGTTCTGGCCCAGGTTCTTGCCTTTGACGACTTCCTTGTAGTTGAACTTCAGCCGCTGGGCGCCACGCAGGATGGTGATGTTCCCGGTGTTGGCGAACTCGCGGAAGCCGCCCGCCAGAGTGATCGCCTCGAACACGGTGGTCGGCCCGGCTAGCGGAAAGGAGCCCGATCTCAGGACCTCCCCACTGACCATATATTTCTGGCTGCGGATCGCCATGACTTGCACCAGAACCTGGGGATTGTTGATGAACTTGGAGAGCGCCTCGGTGAGGCTGGCGACAAGCTGCTCCGGAGTCAGGCCCCCGGCCTGCATCTCGCGAATCAAAGGCATGTTGATCTTGCCGTCGGGCCGGATCACCAGGTCCCCGGTCAAGTCCGGCTCACGCCAAACCCGCACCCGGATGACGTCTTCCGGACCGAGAAGGAAGCTCTTGGGATCCACATTGACCGGGAGCGCCGCGGGCTTGGCGGGCTCCGCCGTTTCCGTCTTGGCTGGGGCCGAGGGCTGCGTTTCCTGCGGCTTGGCCGGGGCTTCTTGAGCGGCCAGGCAGATGGAAGCCCCTAGAAGACCCAGCGCCAAGCTGCCGCTTGCAGTGGAGAATCCTCTCATTCCGCTCCTTTTCGGGTGCTGCGGGATCGACTGCGAAGGCGGGAGCGGACAAACCACTCCTTTGGCCTTCATCGGCCCATTATACAGCACCGCATCGCGCCACAGCTACCGGCCCAAAGCGCCCAGCGCGACCAAGTGGCGATAGACCCGGGCGGCCGGGAGGCCGACCACGTTCCAGTAGCAGCCTTCCAGGCGATCGATGAATCGCGAGGCCAGCCCCTGGATGGCGTAGGCGCCGGCTTTGTCCATGGGCTCGCCGCTGGCCACGTACTCGGCCACCTCGCGCGGCGACAGCGGGACGAAACGCACCCGAGTGGCCTCCAGATCCTCGATCAGGCTCCCGGAAGCTCGCAGGCAAATGCCCGTCAGGACCGTATGCTCGCGCCCCGACAGCAGGCCCAGCATGCGCGCGGCATCGGCGGCGTCGGCGGGTTTGCCCAGGATTTCCCCGTCCACGACCACCACCGTATCGGCGCCCAGAACAATGTCGCCCGGCGCGGACTCCACGGCTTCGGCCTTCCAACGGGCCAGGCGCCGGACGTAGGCGGCGGCATCCTCCCCCGGACGGAGCGCCTCATCGAGCTGGGCGGGCCGGGAGACGAAGGGGATGCCGGCTCGCGCCAGGATCTCCTGACGCCGCGGGGAACGGGAGGCCAAAATCAACATAGCTTAATGGTATTATCTTCTTCGTATGCGCTACTTGATGGTGTTCCTGTTATGCCTTTCGGTGGTCTGCCTGCTGAGCGTCTCCGCCCAGGAGGTTAAGCCGCCAACCAAGCTGGTTTTCCAGACGAAGATGGGGAACGTGACCTACGATCACGCGGCCCACTTGAAACGCGCCAAGGGCGACTGCAAGATGTGCCACGACAAGCTGTTCCAGCAGTCGGCCAAGGCCCCGCTGAACTTCAAGCCCGGCATGCATAAGCCGGCGGAAGCGAACAAGACCTCCTGTGGAGCCTGCCATACCGCAGGCGGGATGGCGTTCCCGACTGCCGGCAACTGCGCCAAGTGCCATGTGAAGACGGCATCCTGAGGGCCTTAGACCCGGCCGGCGCGGGACGGGGATCTGCTAGAATGGCAGACACCCTGATGGATCGCGCCGGGAAGCTGCTACGCGGGCTGAAGATTGGCGGCGAGAGCCTCTCGGCGGAGGAGTCGGTACGGGCGGCTTGGCCGGTGGCTGTGGGGGCGCGCATCGCGGCGCATACCCGCCCGGTTGAGTTCGCGGAGGGGCGGCTGGTGGTGGAAGTCCAGGACGCGGTCTGGCAAAGCCAGCTCCAGACCCTGAGCGGCCAGATCCTGGGCCGTTTGAAGGATTTCGCGGGCGCCGCCAGCGTGCGCTCCCTCGAGTTCCGCCTGGGGGTTCCGCGCCGCATGCCGCAACGGGCCGGCGAGATGCGAGCCACGCGGGATGAAGCGGACGGCATCGCGGATCCCGGTCTGCGGCGGATTTACAAGGCGTCCCGGAAGAGGGCGGCGGGATGAAGCTCAGCGAAGAACAAGTGCGCTACGTGGCCGGCTTGGCCAACCTCACCTTGACGGAAGACGAAGTGCGCAAGATGTCGGCGGATCTGGGCGAGGTGCTCACCCACATGGAAAAGCTGAACGAGCTGGACACCAGCGCGGTCGAGCCCATGGCCCAGGTGCTGTTCGAGGGGGACGAGACCGCTACGCTGCGCCAGGATCTTGAGCGGCCGGGGCTGGGCAGCCAGGTGGCGCTGGCCAATGCGCCGCTCTCCGGCGCCGGATGCTTCAAAGTTCCCAGGGTGATCGAACGGTGACCGCGCCCACTGGTATTGCCTCGCTCACCATTCCGCAGATCCGGGAGGGCCTGGCCCGGAAGCAGTTCAGCGCCCAGGAATTGGCGGCCGAGGCGTTGCGTTTCGCCGTGGCGGAAAACCCAAAAACCAACGCCTATCTGCAGTTCTCGTCCGAGCGGGCGCTGGAAGCGGCGCGCCGGGTGGACGAGAAGCTCGCGCGCGGCGAAGACCCGGGGCCACTGGCGGGCGTACCGGTGGCGGTCAAGGACGTCATCATGACCGCGGGCCAGCGCACCACGGCTGGCTCCAAGCTGCTGGCGAACTACATCGCACCCTACGACGCGACCGCGATGATCCGGCTGGAGCGGGCTGGCGGCCTGATCCTGGGCAAAGCCAATTGCGACGAGTTTGCGATGGGATCCTCGAACGAGAATTCGGCGTTTGGGCCGGTGCGCAACCCGGTGGATACGGAGCGTGTGCCGGGCGGTTCGAGCGGCGGGCCGGGCGCGGCAGTGGCGCAGGGGACGGCGGTGGCGGCGCTGGGGTCGGATACCGGCGGGTCGATCCGGCAACCGGCGTCGTTCTGCGGCGTGGTGGGCGTGACGCCGACCTATGGGCGGGTATCGCGTTACGGGCTGATCGCCTTCGCCAGCTCCCTAGACCATATCGGGCCGCTGGCCCGCACGGTGCGCGATGCGGCCACGCTGCTCCAGGTCATCGCCGGGCGGGACGAACTGGATTCCACCTCCGCCTTCGCGCCCGTGCCAGACTACGCGGCGGCCATGGACGGCCAGGCGCGAGGGATGAAGATCGGCCTGCCGCGTGAGTACTACCAGGGCCTGTCCAGCGAGACGGGCGACCTGGTGATGCGCGGCGTCGAACGATTGAAGCGGCTGGGCTGCGAGGTGCGCGAGATCAGCCTGCCGCACACCGATTACGCGATTGGGGCGTACTACATCATCTGCACGGCCGAGGCCAGCTCGAACCTGGCGCGCTTCGACGGCGTGCGCTACACCTCCCGCTCGGCCCACAGCCAGACCCTGAGCGACATGTACCGCAACACGCGGGGCGAAGGTTTCGGAGCGGAATGCAAGCGGCGCATCATGCTGGGCACCTATGTGCTCAGCTCCGGCTACTACGATGCCTATTACCTGAAGGCCCAGAAGGTGCGCGCCCTGATCGCCCGGGATTTCTCAGAGGCCTTCCGCCAGGTGGATGCCATCGTCACGCCGGTCTCGCCCTTCCCCGCCTTCAAGCTGGGGGAGAAGCTCGACGACCCGTTGCAAATGTATCTTTCCGACATCTACACCATCACCGGATCCCTGGCCGGAATCCCCTGCATGAGCGTGCCCTGCGGAAAGACCGCGGGCGGCCTGCCGGTGGGAATGCAGATCCTGGCCCGGCACTTCAACGAGCCAGGCATGTTCCGGCTGGCGGATGCCTTCGAGCGGAACGGCGGCTTCGAAGGTTAACATTCCTCGGCAGGGCGGCGTCATCACATGGGAGGAGGGGTGTGATGACACCTAAGCTGGAAGCCAGGAAATTCGATTCCATCATGCGGGATCTGGACGGAATCTCGGCCCGCACCATGACCGAGCATTACAAGCTGTACCAGGGTTACGTCAATAAATACAACGAGATAGTGGGCAAGCTCGAGAGCGTGGATCGCGCGCCGGCCAACCAGGTCTTCAGCGATCTGCGGTCGCTCAAAGTCGACCTGACGTTCGCCATCGGCGGGGTGAAGAACCACGAGCTGTACTTCGGGCACCTGGGCGGCAAGGGGGGCGAGCCACCCAGCGATATCCGGAAGCAGCTCGAGAAGGACTTCGGCTCCGTGGAAGCCTGGTGGAAGGACTTAAAGGCTACCGGGATGGCGTCCCGAGGCTGGGCCTGGACGGCCTGGGATCGCGACTGGAACTACCTGTTCAACTATGCCGGAGACGCGCAGAATTCGTTCCCGGTGTGGAACGCGATGCCGATCATAGGCCTGGACGTCTACGAGCACGCCTACTACCTGGACTACGGCACGGCGCGGGCCAGCTACATCGACGCGTTCCTCAAGAATCTGAGCTGGGAGGCGGTCGGCGTAAACCTGGAGCGGGCGCGCGGCGCCAAGGCCATGAGCGCGCACTAGCGCCGGCGCATCCTGGCGACCAAGGTCGGCAACCGAAGACCGACGGGTATATACTCGGCGCTGAGGCGTAGGTGTCAATGGCCAGGCTGCCGAAGGAATGGCTGATCGCACTGTCAGTTCCGATCTTCGCCATCTCCGGTGGATGCTCGGCATTCATGTGGAGAATCATGGCGGGTTTCGGGGTTTTGCTGATTCCACTAGTTTTTGGATTGCCCCTTATGTTGCTATGCGGGCGATGGGAACGCGTCCCTTGCTGGCTGTGGCTCATCGTCAATTTCGAAGTGTTTTACCCGATCCTCTTCTTCGGTGCGTTTTTTCTTGTCTTTCTCGAGCTGGGCTCGATCGGCATTGCGATCCTGGGCCTTCTAGGCGCCCTGGCGTTTGCGGGCGCGTTCTCACTGCTGATCCGGCGGATCCGGAGAAAAGAGCTGGCGTGGCTGGCCGGAGCAGGGCTGTTTGGCGGGATCGTCTTCGCCGCAACGGGCCGGTTCGTCCATTCGGGCTGGATGGGGGGCGATTATCTTCCGTCGCCGGTCGGATTTGCCGCCTGGCAGGTCGCGGTGGGAACCGTTCTTGTCTGGATGGCTTCCCGGGGGGAGTGAGCGGCAAACCGGTCACGCGCTCGGCCGAGCCCGGAGGCGCCGGTCCAAGTTGCGGAACCGGCCTGGGAAGTGCTATTACTCTGCTGATACCGTTTGACGCGGCGAATCGGTTCCCCCTGGTGGATTGTTTGCGGACAAATATAATTAAGTTATTTATTTTGTTGTGTTTAGCTACGGCTGTAGGCACTTCTGGGAAGGCGCAGACCCCATCCGCCGAGACTCCGGCGGCCATCGTTTACGATGGGGCGGCGGGGCCTAAGGACTACCAGTCGAAAGGTTACATCCACGCCCTTTTCATCGAGAACCTGCTGGGGCACTTCGGGCTGCAGGGCGAGCTCATCCCAGTTAAGGATTACGAGGCGGGCCAGTTGGCCGGGCGCCGCGCGGCGTTTTTCGTAGGCGTGACGGCCGGCGCCGAGCTGCCTCCGGTCTTCCTCAAGGACGTGAAGGCTTTCAGCGGGCCGTTTTGCTGGCTGGGGCAGCACGCCGACCAACTGGTAAACACTCCGGAGGGGCCGCGGCGCTTCGGCTTCAAGTACCAGCAATACGTTCGGAACATGGGGGTGAACCGCGTCATCTACAAGGGCGCGACTCTGCCGAAAATCGACCCGGACTTGAACGTGGTGGAGGTCACGGACAAGCGGGCGGTGGAGGTGGTAGCCACGGCGCTCACCAAGGACGGCGAGTCGCACCCCTACGCGTTCCACCGCAAACGGTTCTGGTACTTCGCGGACAGCCCGTTCGCCTACCCGGACGAGGGCGGTTACTACCTGGCGTTTTGCGACCTATTGCACGACATTCTGGAGATCCAGCACGCGCCGTCCCAGCAGGCTCTAGTGCGCATCGAGGACGTCAGCATCGACGACGACCCGTTCGAGCTGCGCCGCGTGGCCGACCTGCTGGGCGAAGAGCACATCCCGTTCCAGATCGCGCTGATCCCGATTTTCCGCAACCCGGCGAAGGAGATGGATGTGCGCCTTTCCGAGCGGCGGAGCATTGCCGACGCGGTGCGCTACATGGTGGCGCGGGGCGGCACAGTGATCATGCACGGCGCGACACACCAGTACCGGGGGCAGAGCGGCGACGACTACGAGTTTTGGGACGACACCGGAGACCGGGCGGTAGCCGGGGATTCGGCCGACTTCGTGATGAAGCGGTTGCAACTGGGCCTGGCGGAGTGCTTCAAAAGCGGCGTTTATCCGGTGGCTTTCGAGACGCCGCATTACGCCGCGTCGCGGACCGACTACCTGGCCATGATGCGGGTCTTCTCGCTGTTTAACGACCGCACGATTTCCACGCCCAGCCTCAACTCGCAGCAGTACTTCCCCTACCCGGTGGTGGACGTCTGGGGGCGCCGGGTGGCGCCCGAGGACCTGGGCTACCTGCCGGAAGAGAAACCCGACCCCGAGGTGATTATCGAGCGGGCGCGAAACCTCCGGGTGGTTCGGGACGGGGTGGCTTCGTTCTACTTCCATCCTTTTCTCAAGGTGAACCTGCTGGACCGGCTGGTGAAGGGCGTTGAAGCGCTGGGCTACCAGTTTGTTTCCCTACGCGAATACGCGGGCCAGGTGAATTACCAGGGGCGCTACGCGGTGCGCACGGCCTCCAGCAAAGCGAACCTGATTCCGCAGAACGAGTTCTGGCGCGTGCGCGAGTACGACGCGAACGGCAGGGAGGTCAAGAGCGAGATCTCCCCGCAACGCATGACCGGCCCGGTGGAGGTCCAGATGGACGTCCCGGAAGGTGGCTTTGCCGCCGCGGACTGCATCCGCGAACTCCCCACGGAACGCCACGAGGCAACCTGGGCCGATCGCGTCCGCCAGTGGTGGGTCCAATTCTGGGCCAGCGAGCGCACGCCGGAATCGCATGAATTCGTTTCGAAACGGAAAGCCTGGGTGTTGACGGTCGAGAAGCCGCCCTTGCCGGTGGCGCGGAACCAGCAGAGCTATCGGGCGGTGCTGGAGACGTTCGACTACGAGGTGAAGTTCTTGCCGGTGGCCGGTTTCACGCGCGCGCCTCCCGAGAGCGACACGGTCCTGATAGTTCCCCGGTCGGCCGGAATCCAGCTCACCGAAAAACAGCAGGCGGAAGTGCTGCGGTACCTGGGCGCGGGCGGTCTGGTGGTCTTCGACGGCCGGCAGGATTGGCTGACCAAGCTGGGCTTCACCTGGTTGGACCGCCAGCTCATCGTGACCAACGTTTCCGATGAGCTGTACCCGGAGATGTACCTGGTCTGGCACCCCGAAGAGCGCGTCGAGCAGTTCACGCCGCCGGAGACTGCCCGGGAGCTGATGGTGGACACCGAGAGCAGCCAGGTGCTGGCCTTGTCGAACGATTACGGCTCGGGCCGTTATCTGTTCCTGGCGGCGCCGCTGGACGCCCACACCAGCGACGGCGTGAGCCACTATCCGTACTTCCCCAAGTACCTGAGCGACGCCTTCGGGGTCAGCACCTCGATGCGCAGTCCGAGGCTGGAGACGTACTTCGATCCGGGGGACCGGCCAGGCGCCGACTTCAACCGGCTGGCCGCGCAGTGGAGGCGGTCCGGCATCCGCACCGTCTACGCCGCCGCCTGGACATTCTACTCGAAGTACTCGTTCAACTACGGCGAATTCGTGCGGGCCTGCCATCGCAACGGCGTCTCGGTCTATGCCTGGTTCATCCTGCCGGCCACCACGCCCAAGATGTGGGACCAGCATCCGGAGTGGCGCGAAAAGACGGCCAGCGGCAAGGACGGCCAGGTGGGCTGGCGCTACTCGATGAACCTGCAGAACCCGGCCTGCTACCGCGCGGCGATGGACTGGGTGAAGCAGGTGCTGACGGACTACCCGTGGGACGGGGTCAACATCAGCGAGCTCAATTTCGATGCGGACGCGGCGGACTACCTGCGCCCGGACCGCTTCATCCCCATGAGCAACGAGGTGCGCGCCGAATTCCGGAAGAAGGCGGGATTCGATCCCATCCAACTGTTCGCCCCCGATTCGCCCAACTACCATAAGACCAACCCGGACGCGCTGCGGAGATTCCTGCGCTACCGCGAGAACCTGGTCACCGAGTGGCACCGCAAGGTGCTGACGGAACTGGAGCCCATGCGCCGCGACAAGGGCTGGGAAGTGATTGTCACCATGATGGACAGCCTGCACAGCAAGTTCGTGCAGCCGGCGCTGGGGGTGGATTCCAAACGCATCGTGGCTTTGATGAAGGATTTCAACTTCACCTTGCAGGTGGAAGACCCGGCGGAGTTCTGGATGAAGTCCCCGGAGCGTTACCTGGGCTTCGCGCAATCGTACCGCAAGCTGGTGAAGGACCCGCGGCGCCTCATGTTCGATATCAACGTGGTGCCGCGCGACGTGAAGAAGACCACCCTGCCCTCGGCCACCGCGACCGGGACGGAACTGGCGCGCACGGTGATCTCGGCCGCGGCAGGCTCGGGTTTGGGCCGGGTGGCGATCTACTCCGAGAACAGCGTTCCGGCCCAAGACTGGCAATTCCTGCGTATCGTGCTGACGCAGGCGTCGCTGATCGGCTCGGGCAAGCGCTCCTGGAAGATCGACTGCCCCGCGCCGGTGCTGCTGACGCCGTCGGAGGACCGCGATTACTATCTGGACGGGAAACTCTGGCCGGCGGTGTCCATCGACGGGGTGCTGGCGCCCACCGGCCGGCACGGGCTTTCGATCGACCGGCCCTGGCACCATTTCCTCGATCCGGGGACCATGCCGGCGCGGCTGCTGAGCATCAGCGCGGACCTGCTGGATGCGCGGGTGATGCCGACCGGGCTGGTGTTTTGGTATAGCAGTCCGGGGCGGGCGGTGGTGGTGCTGAACGAGCCGCCGCTGGAGATCCTGGTGGACGGCCGGCGCGGCAACGTGCCGGTGGAGAGCGGGGGCGGCGCCTGGGCCATGATCTTTCCCGGCGGCGAGCACCGGGTAGCGGTAGTGACCAATACCAAGGCCGGGGTCGCGGTGAACCTGTGGGGCTGGGCCTCCGCTTCGGCGATTACGGCGTTCGGCGGAATCGCCACCCTGCTGATGGCGCTGATCTACTTCGAGGTGCGGCTGCGGCGGCTGTTCAAGCAGCGCTGGGCGCGGGGCTCGTAGGCGCTTTCGCGGTGCGGGCAGAGGCCGCTGTGTTATCGTACTAGCTGGTATCCCATGGGTTGGGTGTCCGCGGGCTGCCAGCAAGCCGAATGTACTCCAGTGTTCTCATCGATGGGCTGTTCGTCGCGGCGGTCACGCTGATCTGGTTCATGTTGGGCTATCAGTGCCTGCTGTTCTTCCTGGGGCACCGCTACTACCGGCAATCCCGCCTGGGCCAGGGGCGCGCGCCGGCGCTGCCCGATTCCGAGCTGCCGGCGGTGAGCGTGCTGGTGCCTTGCCACAACGAGGAGCGGGTGATTGCGCACACCATCCGGGGATTATTGGCCCTGGACTATCCGATCGAGAAACTCGAGTTGCTGATCATCAACGATGGCAGCACCGACCGGACGGCCGAAATCGTGCGGGAGTTCACGGAGCCGCAAGTGCGGCTGATCGAGGTTCCGCCGGAGCTGGCGGCGCGCGGGAAATCCGGCGCGCTGAACTTCGCGCTGAAGCAGGCTACGCACCAGGTGCTGGCCATCTACGACGCGGATAACATTCCCGAGCCGGGCGCGCTTCGCCCCCTGGCCGAGCAGCTTGTTCAGGACCCCAAACTGGGCGCGGCCATCGGGATGTATCGCGCCTGGAACCGGCACCGCGCGCTGCTCACGCGCTTCCTCAACATCGAGGGGATCGGCTTCCAGTGGATCCTGCAGGCCGGCCGCTGGATGCTGATGCGCCTCACCACGCTGCCCGGCACCAACTACGTGATCCGGCGCTCGCTGGTGGAACAGTTGGGCGGGTGGGACGTGCAGGCGCTCACCGAAGACGCCGAGCTGAGCGTGCGCATTTACCAGGCCGGCTACCAGATCCAGTTCGTGCCCTCCTCGGTGACGTGGGAGCAGGAACCGGAGGGGCTGAAGGTGTGGTTCAGACAGAGGCGGCGCTGGGTGCGCGGCTCCAACTACCTGTTCCGGAAGTACGCCGGCAGCCTGCTGCACACACGGCCGCGCCGCATCGGTTGGGAGCTGCTGTATTCGCTGGCGCTCTATTACCTGTTCTTCCTGGCGGTGGTGATCTCCGACCTGCTGTTCGTGCTGAGCATGAGCGGTCTGATCCGCATCCCCGTGCCCGGCCCTTACAGCCTGGTCTGGATCTTCGCCTATGCCACCTTCGTTCTGCAACTGATCATTGCGCTCTCCTGCGAGCCGGGCGAGGACACGCCGCTGAATATCCTGCTGACCTTCGTGATGTACTTCACCTACTGCCAGCTCTGGATACCGCTGGTGGCGGTGGCTCTCTGGGACGACTTCATCGCGCGCCGCGAGATGCGCTGGGCCAAGACCGAGCGCTACGAAGTGACCCGCCCGTAGGCACGGGGAAGAGAATGCGCGTCCCGCGGTTCATAGGCTATCCGCTGGTCGGCGCTTGTGGGTACGGCGCGCTCTACTGGGCGGCTAACAGCGGGATCTACTACCCGTCGCGCTATCCCAAGGGCCGCTGGGAAACGCAGGCCCAGGTGGGGGCGGCCGATGTGTGGCTGCGGACGAGCGACGGGGTGCGGCTGCACGCCTGGTGGATCGATTCGCCCGGCGCGCGGGTAGGTACGCTGTTCCTGCATGGCAACGCCGGCAACATCAGCCACCGGGGGCCGCACATCGAGGCCCTCGTCGCGGCGGGCTCGGCGGTGCTGATGTTGGACTACCGCGGCTACGGCAAGAGCGGCGGCCATCCCACGGAGCGGGGCCTATACGCCGACGCGGAGGCGGGCTACGAGTATCTACGGGGGCTGGGCAGGCCGGTGGTGGTGCACGGGGAATCGCTGGGCACCGCGGTGGCGGTGGACCTGGCCTCCCGGCGGCCCTGCGCGGGGCTGGTGCTCGAGTCCCCGTTCACCTCGGCCCGCGCCATGGCGGCCAGCGTGCTTCCGGTGATCGGCCCGCTGCTGATTTTCGGCTTCGATTCGGCTGGCAAGATCCGGCAGGTGGGAGCGCCCCTGCTGGTTATCCACGGCGACCGCGATTCGGTGGTGCCGTTCAAACTGGGGCGCGCGCTCTTCGAGGCGGCCCGCGAGCCGAAGACCTTTTGGGCCGTCGAAGGCGCGGATCACAACGACCTGGTGGAGACGGCGGGCCCGCGCTACGCCGAGCGGCTGCGCGAGTTCTACGCTTCGTTGCGCGTCGACTAGCGGGGCTTTTCCACCAGATCCACGCTGGGGCCGTTCAGATCCTCAATGTGGACGCTCAGCCGCCGGCGGGCCTGCAATTCCTTCTCGGAGACCTCGAATCGCGCGGCCAGCATGCAGTCCAGCGACTGGTACGGGCCGATCTTGGTCCTGACCACCAGGCTGTCGTTGTACTTCTGGCCCAGCGCCGGAAAGTACTGGAACAGCCCGCGCGCGTCCATTTCCGAGATCGCCGCGCCCTCGAGCGCATTTCCGCTCCGGTCCACCAGCGTGACGTCCGCTTTGCGCACGACCACGGTGTACTTCGAGGGGTTCACAACGCGGAAGTCGACGATGGCGGCGGCGCTCCGATCGTCCAGCGCCAGCGTGCGGACCTTCAGGATGGAGCCGCTTATCTCCAGTTGAGAACCCCGCTGCCAGAGCATGAGCACGGCCATCAAGATGGCCACCACCCCCAGGCCGATCCCGAAGAAGGGAGCCAGCCTGATGTAGGGCTCGAGGGCTTTCTTCAGTGCGGGTTTCACTTGGCTAGGACTCCAGGGCCTAGAACGTCAGCGAGAACATGATTTCAATCTGATTCCGTCCCGTCTGGGTGGTGAGCGATGCGAAAGTATCCTGCCTCCAGCGGGTGTAGCGGACTTCCGGCACCACGCGGATGCCGAAAGGATCGATGAACTGCATGCCGAAGCCGGCCTGGTAGCCTTCCACGGTGCCGTGCGCGGGGGTGGTGGGCGTGGTGACGCAACAGCTCGTCGTGCCCTCGTCGATGGTGGTGTCAATCGCGGTTCGGATGCCGGAAACCCGGCGCAGCACGCCCCCCAACTCGAGGAAGCCGCGGGCGCCCGCCGCGTGCCGGTTCTTGGTGTAGTAGCGAACCGTTGCGGGAAAATCCATATAATAGCCGCTGGTGTTCTCGTCGGTGACGGTATGAGTGCGGGTGTCTGTGAGGGAGTTGGGATCCTGCAGGCCCGTGTAGACATCGCTGGTGAACTCGTAGCCAAACCGCCTCCGGAAAGCGCCCGCGCTCAGCGCAAAATGCCCATTGAGCGAAAGCTGCGCGATCAAACCGTATCCGATCCGCTGTGTGTCTTTCCGGTCGCCCGTGGTCGTGTACGTGGCGTCCACCGGCGGGATGGTGGTGACGTTGGTCGAACCGCGGTCGGGCATCATGCCCAGGGTAAGCACGCTGAGCGTGGCGCCGATCGAGAGGCGGCGGACGTAGGTCCCCGGCTTCTCCGCCGGGGGGGCGGGAGGAGGAGTGGGGCTCTGGGCGCACAGGGTTCCGCCGGCGAGCAGCACGGCAAATAAGCAGCGTTTCATGGGCATGGGGTTGAAGATGGATTTTAGCAGAGGTCCGGCTCCACATGCACAAGTATAGCGGGTTCCAGCGAACCGCTAGTCGCCCAGCAGGCGGCCGTACGGCTCGAGCCGCTCCACGTTGTCGCAGACGGCCTTGAGCCCGGCGGTGAGCGGGATGGCGAACAGCAGGCCGAGGGCGCCCCAGAGGACGCTCCAGAACATCAGCGCCACGGTCACCACCAGCGGATTGAGGTGCACGCGCGGGCCGACGATCTTGGGATAGAGCAGGTTCATGGCCACCAGGTGAAGGAACGCGACCACCGTCATGACGATGACGTAGGCGGTCATGTTGTCGTAGACCGCCACCGCGCCCAGCAGCGCGGGCAGAATCGCCAGCGGCAACCCGATGTACGGGAACAGGCTCAGGAACCCGCTCAAGGGTCCCAAGAGAATCGGATAGGGGAGGCGAAACAGCCAGAATACCAGCGTGGTGGCTATGGCCAGCAGCAAGCCCAGGAGCGTATTGCCCAGCACGAAGGCCCGGATGATGCGGGCGATGCCATTCAAGCTGTTAGAAGCCACGATGCGCGCCTGGCCCTGGAACAACTGCAGGAAACTGAGCAGCAGGTGGTCGCGCCAGCTCAACATAAAGTAGACCAGGAAGGGGATGAAGGAAGCCATCAGCAGGATTTCGTAAACCGACATTGCCCAGCCGCCAAACAGTAGAGCCGCCAGCGGCGCGCTCTCGTTCCGGATGCGGACTTCGGGCACTGCGCCGGGCGCGGCCGGTTGAAGCGGGCCGGACTCCGCGGCACGTTGCCGTCTGGTGAGCGGCCTGGGGGGCGGCGGCGCCGGCTGCTCGCTGAGCCGTTTGGGCACCACCAGGTCCTTCAGCTTCTGCTCCATGGAATCCGTGGCAGCCACCACCCGGTCGGCGATGTTGTTGATCCGTTGGGCATACTTGGGGAACTCCTCCACCACCCCCGAAACCTGCGTGAAGACGCCCAGCCCCGCGAGATAGACCACGCAGAGAGCCAGCGAGCAGACCACGAAACTACCCAGGGCCCGGGGCACGCGAATGCGGATCAGCAATCCCACGAAGGGCTCCAGGATGAACGCGGTGATAAAGGCCATGCACAGCGTCACCAGGAAGGCGCGCCCGTAGTAGAGCAGGGCGATCCCGGCTGCCAGCGCGATCAGCGCCGTGCTCGCACTGCGCGGCGCGAGGCTGCGGAACGATGGTGTGGGGGCGGTCACCTGTTACCCGTACTCTAGCATGCAGCACCGTATAATGAAATGGGGCGCGGCCCGCCAAACGGCCCGCCCCGCGTGGCGCGGCCGAGTGGCGCATTGTGTTTGAAAGCAAACCGCGAATTCTGGCTCTGGATGTCGGCAAGCGCCGGATCGGAGTGGCTATCAGCGACGAGCTGGGGCTGACCGCCCAGGGCCTGGAAACCCTCGAGCGAACGAACAACCGGGAGGATTACGCCGCCCTGGCCCGCCTGGCCGCCGAGCGGCGCGTGTCCATGTTTCTGATAGGGAACCCCGTGAATATGAGCGGCCGCGAAGGCCGCCAGGCCAAATGGGTGCGGCAGTTCGCCGAGGCGCTCTCCGCGCGCACCGGAGTGCCGGTGAAAATGTGGGATGAACGATTGACTACGGTTGAGGCGGGGCGCGTTTTGCGGTCCAGCGGCGTCAGCATCCAAAAGCGCGCCCGCGCGGTGGACCGGCTCTCGGCGGTCCTGCTGCTCCAGAACTATCTGGATGCGCTCGAGCTGGGCGGCGAGCCGGAGCCCGGCGCATGAAGTGGAGGTCCGCGGCCGTGCTGGGGCTGGCTATCGCGGCAGCCGCGGGCACCGCCTGGTGGTGGGTGCGCGTTCCATATGCCGGTTTTCAGGAGCCGGCCTTCGTGGATATTCCCAAAGGCACGGGAACCCGCGCCATCGCGCAGCTCCTCGCGGAAGCCGGAGTAATTGAACATCCGCTGCAGTTCTGGCTGGCCCGCTGGATGCGGCCGGGCGCCCGATTGAAGGCCGGCGAGTATCGCTTCGAGAAGCCGGCCAGTGCGCTCCAGGTTCTCGACCGCATGGCCAGCGGCGACGTCTACTATTACCTTCTGCCGGTACCGGAGGGGAATAGCGTTTTCGACATCGCGGCCGCGCTGGAGCGCGAGCACGTGATGACGGCGCATGCGTTTCTCGAGGAGGTGCACGACCCGCGGCCCATCCGCGACCTGGACCCCCAGGCCCCCAGCCTGGAAGGCTACCTGTTCCCGGACACCTACCGCGTCGCGCGCCACACCACCGCCGGGCAACTCTGCCGCGCCATGACCGACCGCTTCCGTAGGGCCTGGCAGCAACTGGGGCCGCCCCACGCGGATGTGCACGCCATTGTCACGCTGGCTTCCCTCGTCGAGAAGGAAGCGCGCCTCCCCGAGGAACGGCCGGTGATCGCCGGAGTATTTCTCAATCGCCTGCGGCTGGATCTTCCGCTGCAGTGCGATCCAACCACGATCTACGCGGCGCTCCTGGAAGACCGCTACCGCGGCGCGATCCACCGCTCGGATTTGGCCAGCCAGCAGCGCTACAACACTTACCGGCACGTGGGCCTGCCGCCGGGGCCGATCGCCAATCCGGGTCTGGAATCGCTCCAGGCCGCGTTGCGCCCCGCGCAAACCGCGTACCTCTACTTTGTGGCGCGGCCCGACGGAAGCGGCCGGCACCAGTTCTCGAAAGAGCTGGCGCAGCACGAGCTGGCTGTTCAACAATACAGGCGTGGGCTCCGCAAGGCGCAGCAAGCGAATGGAACTGGACGCGTACCTGGAGCAAAACCGCCCGTCCATGGTAACGGAAGCGGAACAGGCCGAGCTGCGGGCACGCCTCGCGCCAATTTCCGATAGCTATCTGCGGCGGCTGCTGCGGGCGACCGGATGGCCGCTCGCGCCGCTGGTGGCGGGAGTGCGCCAGGAATCCCTCGAGGAGTTGGAACGCAGCCTGCGAGAGCTGGGAGAGGTGTACGCCCAGGCCACCCAGGGCGGCGAAGCGGGGCGCGCGCGGCTGGTGCGGCGCCTGGCGATCGAAGCCAAGCTCCATGCGCGCTGGGCGTTGCGCCGCGGGCACCAGGAAAAAGAAGAAACGATCCTGTGGCTGCTCACCTGGCTGGAGAACCCCGGCGTGTTTCCGGCGTGGGTGGGATTGCGGAAGCGCGCCCGCGGTTGACGCCGTATGGCGCTATTGGCTGACCCTGAACTCCGCGTGCAGCGTCGCCTTGGAGTCTCCACCCACCCAAACGTCGAACTCCTCCGGTTCGACAACCCAGGCCCTGGCTTGCGGACTCCAGAATTTCAGCTCGTCCCTGCCGAGCGAGAAGTGCACGGTCTTCTTATCTCCGGGAGCCAGGGCAACCCGCTCGAATCCCTTCAGCTCGCGCACCGGCCGCGATGCGCTGCCGGCCCGCTGGTGGATGTAGAGCTGCACCACCTCGTCGCCGGCCACGGAGCCCCGGTTCTCCACATCGACGGACATCTGCACAGTCCCGGACGCCCCGATCTGCTTCCGGTCAAGCTGGAGGTTCGAGAATCCGAAGGTCGTGTAGCTTAGCCCGTAGCCGAAGGGATACAGAGGCGCCGTGGCGAAGTCCGCATAGCGCGAAGCGAATGTTGGATCGTCTTCGGGAGCGTGCGTAAGATTGTGGTTGTAGTACATGGGAACCTGGCCGGTGATGCGCGGCCAGGAGACCGGAAGCTTAGCGCCGGGATTCGCGTCGCCAAAGAGCACGTCGGCGATGGCGTTGCCGCCTTCCGTGCCGGGATACCAGGCTTCCAGAATGGCGGGCACATGCTCCGCCGCCCACGCGATGTCCAGCGGCCGGCCGTTGAGCAGCACGAGCACCACCGGCTTACCAGTCGCCACCACGGCTTCCAAGAGTTGCGGCTGGTTTCCGGGAAGGGCCAGCGAGGCGCGCGAGGCGGCTTCGCCGGTCATGAAGGCGCGTTCGCCGAGCACCAGCACTACGGTATCGGCCCGCTTGGCCGCTTCCACCGCCCGCTCGACTTCCTTCTTCATTTCCGCCTCCGGCATCGACGGAGTAGCCTTCTTTCCTAGCATCGCGTCCCAGGGCAGAGGGAAGAGCCTCTGCATGTCGCCGCCGCGCACGAACTCGATCCTGGCGTTGGGCAGTTTGTTGTGCAGCCCCTCCAGCACCGAAACCGCGGGGCCACTCTCCACCGTCCACGAGCCCTTGATCTCTTCGGTCGAGTCCGCGATCGGCCCGATGAGCGCGATCGAGCCCAAGGTCTTCTTCAGGGGCAGGGCGCCATTCTCGTTGCGGAGAAGAACCATGGAGCGCTGCGCCGCCAGGCGCGTGGCGGCGCGGTGTTGGGGATCGTTGAGCACCTTGTCTTTGTTCGCCGGATCGCCGTAGGGATTCTCGAAAAGCCCCATGCGAATCTTAATGGCCAGGACTTCGCGCACCATCTGGTCTACCCGAGCGCCAGGCAGTTTGCCGGATTCGACGAGCTTGGCGACGTTCTCCAGATACGTTTCGCTGCCCATGTCCATGTTGACCCCGGCCGCGACACCGCGATAGGCGGCGTCTTCGAAGTCGCGCGCGTAGCCGTGGGCCACCAGCGAGTGGACCGCCCACGCGTCGCTAATCACAAAACCGCGGAAACCCAGATCGCGGCGCAGCACGTCCTGGAGCAGCCACCGATTGCCGCTGGCCGGAACGTCGTTGAGGTCCATGTAAGCGCTCATCACCGTGCCGACGCCCGCCTCGATCGCGGCCGCGAAGGGGCGCAAGTAAACGTTGCGGAAGAGCGCCTCGGGAATGTAGCAGGCATCGTAGTCTCGTCCGCCCTCGGCCGCGCCGTATCCCGCAAAATGCTTCACGCTGCCCAGCACCCGATGCGGTGTGCCGAGCCGGGGCCCCTGGAATCCGAGCACCTGCGCGCGAGCCATCGCCGCGCCCAGGTAGGGATCTTCGCCCGCGCCTTCCACGATGCGCCCCCAGCGGGCATCGCGCGCGATATCCACCATCGGGCCAAACGTCCAGTTGATGCCCGCGACCGATGCTTCGTGCGCGGCCATCGCCTGGGCTCTCTCCACCATGCCGGGGTCCCAACTGGAAGCCATGCCGATGGGCACGGGAAAGAAGTTCTTGTAGCCGTGAATCACATCGTAACCGAACAGAAGCGGGATCTTCAGCCGGCTTTCCTTGACGGCGATCTCCTGCATCCGCCCGATCCGGGCGGAGTCTATGGTCCAAAGCACCGATCCCGCCTGGCCCTTGCGAATGAGGTCTTCCGGCTGCAGGTTCTCGGGCGCGACCGGATTCGGACCAATCTGCGTGAGCTGGCCGATTTTTTCCTGCAAGGTCATCTGCTGGAGTAGCGACTCCACACGCTGGTCGACCTGCACGTCGCCGAGGGCAGCCGCGGGAGGTTGCTGCGCGGTTGACGCGGCGGAGAAGAGCAATGCGAAGAACGACAGAACGAATACTGGTACGCGGCTCCTCTTGCAGGGAGACGCGGTGGTAGCGTAGCGGGCATTAGGCATACTGGCTCCAGTCTAACTTGTGCGAGGAGGGCCCGGTGGGCGGTCTCCCGATTCTCCTTGCTCCACGGCTCCGCTGCACCGGCGCCCGGATGACGTACCGGTATCCGATGTCTCCGGCGCTGGTGTGGTTGTCTCGCTCGCGAATACCGGCCGCCAGCTTTTCGATCGGGGTCGCCCGCGTGGGCTTCGCCGCCAACCCGACGACCAGCGGCATCGCTAACCCAGCTTCCGCAGTTGGAACAATAAAGTCTTTGCTTTCAACGGAGGCATGGGCAAGTTTCCACTACATCGCCGCTTTTTCCAGCGCGGCGGGCAGCCTCAGGCCAAGCCGCCGGTGCAGGATCCACTGGTGCTCGGTTGGCTGGCTGATACAACGCTTGCGGACCACTTGTGCGGATCTCGCCGGCAGCCCTACACCGACCATGGCGATCTCCGACCGGGCTTCGAAGACTTGCCGCGGTTGGTCGCCCAGTCCCGCCTCGCGGCAACTCGCGGCCAGAGTCTTCCAGAGCGCGCAGGTCAAGAAGCAAACCGGAATGTGCGCCTGCACGCGATCTTCTTTCTGGCGCCACACTGGGTGGATCGCCAGGCCGGACTTGTGAACGCGAAACGCCGCCTCGGCCTCGGTCAACTGGTTGCCGGCCCGCCACAGATCTTCGGAACTCCGAAACTTAACCGCGGAAACAGCCTGATGGAAACAAAGGACGGCTCTCTTGTCCTCTGGGTTCAACAGCCTTCGAACCGGCTCCGCAAAGTTGTGGAGCTGCCCCAACTGCGGAAGC